>NZ_FWFJ01000020.1 GCF_900172365.1 Roseovarius gaetbuli | reverse complement strand
ACATGAATTTCCAGAACTGGGGCCGTGTCAGTTTTTTGCGGAATTGTTCCTTCCCCGACAGCAATGCCCCGTGAACCTGGAAAATACTCTTCGCCAGATCTACACCAATCATTGTATCCTTCATTTTGCCGTCCTCTCCGTTAGATGGTCTACAGACCACCATCTTGGCACATTGCGATGCCGTCAGGGGAGGGCGGCAACCACCCCATCTTCAGTACCTGGAACAGCACATCGCTGATCCTACCGGCGCCAGCCGGTAGTGGTTCAGTCGCCATCGACCGAAATCTTCGCCTGCCGGATCGTGCGCGCCAGAACACGGGCAGCGGGGGTGAGCATTTTCTCGGGCTGTGTCACCATCCAGACCTCGCGCCGCGCCGTGCTGTCGGTGAGTGGAAGAAAGGCGAGATCGGAGAATTCCGGCAGCACGGTCAGCTCTGGCAGAACGGTCACCCCGACGCCCGCGCGCACTAGGCTAAGGATCGAGGTGGTGTTGTGCACCATCAGCATCGAGTTGGCCAGAATCGGCGCGAAATCGGCGTCGGTGATATGCTGGCAGAGGCCATTGGCGATGAAATTTTCACCCGCCAGATTGCCCCATCCAAGGGTTTTCCACGCGCGCGTCAAAGGATCATCGGCGCGACAGACAAGGCCGAAGGCATCGGTAAAGACAAGGCGGCGGTCAAAGCCCGGCATCGGCGGCAGGCTTGCCAGCCCGATATCGGCGCGCTCGGCGGTCAACTCGCGCTGAACGCTGGCGGAATCGCTATCGCTCATGTCGATGCGCACGCCGGGATGGGTTTTCATGTAGCTTTGCAGGATCGGCGGCATCACCGCCTGCGCGACCGAGGGGGTGACCGCAAGGCGCACATGGCCAAGCTCGGCGCGCGACAGCCCTTCGATGGCGGCAATGGTACGATCGAAATGCGCCAATTCGCGGCTGGCCTCGATCTGTACCAGCTCTCCGAGAGGGGTGAGGCGCGATTTGCGCGCGGTCTCGAACAGCGGCGCGCCGATGTGATCCTCGAACTGTTTGAGCATCATCGACACGGCCGAGGGCGTGCGCCCAAGCGCGGTTGCGGCCTCGGCGAGGCTTCCGTGATCGGCGACAGTGCGAAAACAGCGCAGCATTTCGATCTTGATCGACATTTCAGAGCCCCTGAAGATATGGCGCGGAATTCAGATTAGTTTGAAATATGGAGGCAGGTCGGGCCTGTCTATGGGGTTCGCGACCCTTGCCGCGCGGGACGCGACGCTATCCCCGGCGAGGGCGGTCGGGCACGCGGTCCTCAACCTTTTTGAAGGCAAAGGCGATGATCCCGGCGATGATCATATAGACAAGTGCCAGCAAAAGCAGCGGCTCGTAAACAATGAAGGTGTCCGAGCGCACCCGGCTTGAAACCGAATAGATCTCGATCACCGTGATCGTCGCCACAAGCGGCGTCGCCTTGAGTTGCAGGATGGTTTCCCCGCCAAGCGTCGGCAGGACATTGCGGATGGCCTGCGGCAGCCATATCCGGCGGAACATGGTCAGGCGCGGCATGCCAAAGGCGCGGGCGGCCTCAAGCTGTCCCTTGTTTACGGATGCAAAGGCACCGCGCATCACCTCGCCCTCATAGCCCGCATAAGACAGGGTGAGGGCAAGTACCGCATAGGGCCAGGCCTGTCGCAGATAGGGCCAGAGTTCGGAGCCGCGAATCCACGGGAATTGTGGGAAAAGCGAGCCGAGCCCGTAGTACAAAAGCCAGATTTGCAGCAAAAGCGGCGTGCCCCGGATCACCGTGCAGAATGCCTTTGCCGGGGCGGAAAGATACCACGGCCCCACGGCCTGCGCCAATCCAAGCGGCACCGCGAGGGCAAAGCCAAGCACCGTGGTGACCACCAGAATCCAGATCGTGCGCCATAGCCCTTCAAGCGCGAGTGGGGCGTATTCCGGCAGCCAGTCCCAGCGAAGCGAGAGCGCGCACCACAGGATCAGCCCGCCAAAAAGCGCCATCAGAAAGAGGCGATGCGGTTGCATGAATGCGCGCCAGCCGGTCATCTATTGCCCTCCTTCAGCGAGGGTTGCCCGCGCCGGGCCCATTTCTCGATGCGCGCGAAAATCGCACCGGAAAACAGCGTGACGATCAGGTAAAGCGCGCCGGCGGCAAGGAAAAACGTGAAATAGGCGCGGGTGCTGCCGGCCGCTTGGCGGGTTTCAAGGGTCAGCTCGCTAAAGCCGACGATGGCCAAGAGGGCGGTATCCTTGGTGGCAATGAGCCACAGATTGGCCAGCCCCGGCGTGGCAAAGCTCATCATCGCCGGGATTGTCACGCGGCGCAGCGTCATCAGCGGCGGCATGCCAAAGGCGCGCGCGGCCTCAAGTTGCCCCGGCGGAATCGCCTGAATGGCACCGCGAAGAACTTCGGTCGAATAGGCGCCCTGCACCACGCCAAGCACCCAGATGCCGGCCACGACGCCGCTGATTTCAACCCGGCCATAGCCCATGGCAACCGAGGCCTGATTGATCAGGTCGCTGCCCACGTAATAAAGGATCAGGATCAGCACGAGTTCGGGCACCGCGCGGATCACGGTGGTGTAGATCGCCAGCAGGTCGCGCAGGATCGGGCCGCCGTAAAGCTTGCCATAGGCGCCAAAGAGCCCGATCAAAAGACCAAAGCCAAAGGCCCCAAGCGCAATCTGCAAAGAGTTGGCCAGCCCGCGCAACAGGTTGCCGCCCCAGCCCGGAGGCGAGAGCGACAAAAGTTGCACGGACTGGCTTAGCCCGAGGGTATCGAGCAGGCTTTCCAAACCGGCTTAGTAGATGCTGGCTTTGAAGTAGCGCGAGGTGATCGCGGCGTGGGTGCCGTCGGCCAGAATGGCGGCGATGCCCTTGTTCAGCGAGGCGCGCAAGTCGTCATCACCCTTGCGCACACCGGCGCCGACACCCTGACCAAGGATCGCCGGATCATCGGCGACGGTGCCCTTGATCTCGCAACAGCCACCCGCATCGGTCGAGACGAAATCGGCCATGGCGATGCTATCGGCCTGGGTCGCGTCAATCCGGCCCGCAACCAGATCCTGATTGGCCTCGTCCTGGGTCTGATAGATGCGGATTTCGGCGGCATCGGTGAAATATTGCTGGGCATAGGCCTGATGGATGGTCGAGGCCTGAACCCCGAGGATCTTGCCCTTTAGCCCCTCGGGCGTGGCATCGAGATCAAGTGCCTTGTCGCCGACGATCACGGTGGGGGTGTTATAGTAAGCGTCGGAAAAGCCGATGGTTTTCATGCGCTCTTCGGTGATCGACATGGATGCCATGATCGCGTCGATCTGCCCGCCGGTCAGCGAGGGGATGATGCCATCCCAGGCCACCGGCGTCAGCACGCAATCCAGCGCGGCGGCGGCGCAAACGGCGTCGATCACTTCAACCTCCCAGCCGATCCAGGTGCCCGAGGCATCAACCGAGGCAAAGGGCGGATAGGGTTCGGCGGCAATACCGATCTTGACCTCTTCGGCCAAGGTGGCGGTGGCGGCAACCGCACCAAGGGCGGCGGCGGCAAGGATGGTTTTCAATGTCATGGTCGTTCTCCCGTGTTGGTTATCGTTTTTGGTCGTGCCCTGCGCCCGTTTCTTTAGCCGACGGTTTGCAGGAATTGCTTGAGGCGGGCCGATTTGGGCGCGCCGAAAAGTTGGTCGGGCGGGCCTTGTTCCTCGATCTGCCCCTCAAAGAGATAGACCACATGATTGGCCACTTCGCGGGCGAATTTCATCTCGTGGGTGACAAGCAGCATGGTGCGCCCTTCGGCGGCCAGATCGCGGATCACGGTCAGAACCTCGCCGACCAGTTCCGGGTCAAGCGCGCTTGTCGGTTCGTCAAACAGCATCACGCTTGGGTCAACTGCCAAAGCCCGTGCAATCGCCGCGCGCTGCTGCTGCCCCCCCGATAGAAAGGCGGGGAAGGTATCGGCCTTATCGGCCAGCCCGACCCGATCCAGAAGGACGCGCGCCCGCGCAATCGCCTCGGCGCGCGGGGTCTTGAGGACATAGACCGGCACCTCGATCACGTTTTCCAGAAGGGTGCGGTGGGTCCAGAGGTTAAAGGCCTGAAAGACCATGCCAAGGCGGGTGCGAATGCGCTCGATCTGGCGGCGGTCGGCAGGGCTTCCGTCGGCGCGCATGGCGATCTCTTCGCCTGCGACGACAATTTTGCCAGAGCTTGGCGTTTCCAGAAAGTTGATACAGCGCAGCATCGTCGATTTGCCCGACCCCGAGCCGCCGATGATCGCCACCACATCGCCCTTGCGCGCGCTAAGCGACACACCCTTGAGCACTTCGAGCGCGCCAAAGGATTTATGCAGGTTCTCGACAACAATTGCCATGTCCGCCGGGGCGGGGGCACTGGAATGTCGGGCTTGGGCGGTCACGGGGTTGCACTCTCCGATTGGCACGCTTTTCAGCTTGTAGTAAGGCCGATGAAGGTTAATTATGCAAGCGTATAATTACGCGCACCGCAGGATGGGGATGACCGTGCAAGGGGACCGCCGCAAATTCAGGCGCGAGGGGGCCGATCAGCGCAAAGAGGCGCTGGTGCGCGCCACGCTCGGGTTGATCGCCGAAGAGGGCGTGCGCGGCGCCACCGTGCGCGCCATCGCAGAGCGCGCCGAGGTCACGCAAGGCCTGATCCGGCACTATTTTTCCACCAAGGAAGATCTGGTGTTGGCGGCCTATACCCAACACATGGATGCGCTCACCGAACAGACCTTTGCCAAGGCGGAGGGGGCCACGCCAAGGGCGCGATTGGCGGCATTGGTCGTGGCCTCGGTCACGCCGCCGGTGGCGGATGCGGGCTCGGTTGCGCTTTGGGCGGGGTTTTTGACGCAGGTGCGTCAGGACGCGCGCATGCAGGAGGTTCACGCGCGCAGCTATCACGGTTTTCGCGACCGGCTTGAGGCGCTGATTGCCGAGGTTCTGGCGCAAGACGGGCGCGCCGCCGATTCGCGCGACTGCCGCCCGCTTGCGATTGCCTGCAATGCGGTGATTGACGGGCTCTGGCTTGAGGGCGGCGCGCTTCCCGACGCGTTTCAGGAGGGAGAGCTTGCGGCGATCGCGGTGCAATCGGTTGGCGCGATCCTTGGGATGAACTTGACAGGAACAGAGGCGCAGGAATGAGATTTTCATCTATAACAGACCGGCTTGCAGGGCTTGGCGGCGCCAAATGGGAGGTACATTCGCGCGCCAAGGCCCTCGCGCGTGAGGGCCGCGATGTCATTCAGCTTACGATTGGCGAGCCGGATGTGCCGACGCCCGACGCCCTCAAGGACGCGGCCTATGCGGGCATGCGCGCCGGGCGCACCGGCTATTCGGACGGGCGCGGCGAGCCGGGTCTGCGCCGCGCCCTTGCCGAGCGCTATGGCGCGACGCGGGGCCGGGTGTTTCACCCTGATCAGGTGATGTGCTTTCCCGGCACGCAAACCGCGCTTTACGCGGTGTTGATGGCCGTGGCCGAGGCCGAATCAGAGGTGCTTGTCGGCGATCCGATGTATGCCACCTATGAGGGCGTCATTCGCGCCAGCGGGGCCGATATGGTGCCGGTTCCCCTGCGCCCGGAAAACGGGTTTCGGATGGCGGCGGCGGATGTGGAGCGCGCCATAACCCCCAGAACCCGCGCGATTTTGCTGACCACGCCGCATAACCCGACCGGCGCGATCCTGTGCCCCGAGGATATCGCGGCAATCGGGCGGCTGGCGATCGAACATGATCTCTGGATCATCTCGGACGAGGTTTATGAAGATCTGGTCTTCGAGGGCGCAACTTTTGTTTCCCCCCTGGCCGAGCCCGATCTGGCCGAGCGGGTCGTGGCGGTCTCGTCGATCTCGAAATCCCACGCCGCGCCGGGGTTCAGAAGCGGCTGGTGCGTCGGCCCGCTTGAGTTCACCGAGGCGTTGCTGTCGCTGTCGGAAACCATGTTGTTTGGCAATCAGCCCTTCATCGCCGATATGACAGAGGCGGCGGTGCGCGCGGGCTCTGACGTGGCGCCGGGGATGCGGGCGCGCTTTGCGGCGCGCGCCGATCTTCTGGCGCGTCGGCTTGAGGGCGAAACCGAGCTATTCGTTCACCGCCCCGAGGCGGGGATGTTTGCGATGATCAACACCCAGAGCACCGGCATGACCGGGCATGATTATGCGCTTGATCTGCTTGAGAAAACCGGCGTTGCGGTGATGCCGGGCACGTCTTTTGGCGAGACATTGAACGATTGGGTGCGCGTCGCGCTCACGGTCGAGGATGCGCCGTTTGGCGAAGCGATTGACCGGATCGTGGCGCATGCGCGCGCCACCCCCGGCATCTAGAAAGGACAGGACATGACCAGCCCGAGTTTTGAATTCCGCCGCGCGATCACCCGCAAGCCGGGCGCAAGCATCATCGACGGGCTGCGCGCCGAGGATATCGGCAGGCCCGATCTTGACCAGATGCTGCGCGATCACGCCGCCTATGTGGCCGCGCTCAGGAGCACCGGCGCCGAGGTGGTCGAACTGCCCGCTTTGGAGGCCTTTCCCGATGCGGTGTTTGTCGAGGATACGGCACTGTGTCTGCCGCAGGGCGCGGTCCTGATGCGCCCCGGCGCGCCAAGCCGTCAGGGCGAGGTGGCCGAAATGGCCCCGGCGCTGGCCGCGTTTTACGGCGAAAACCTGCGCGAAATCACCGCGCCGGGATGCATCGAGGGCGGTGATATCCTTGTGACCGGACGCGAGGTTCTGGTGGGGCTGTCGGCACGCACCAACCCGGAGGGCGTGGCGCAATTGGCCGAGATCGTTGGCGACTGGGGCCATGCCCTGCGCCGGGTTGACACGCCCGAGGGGGTTTTGCATTTCAAGACCGATTGCGGGCTGCTTGACGGCGAGACCATCCTTGCCACCGGGCGGCTTGCGGCCTCGGGCTGTTTTGACGGCTATAAGGTGTTGCTTGTGCCCGAGGGCGAAGACGCGGTGGCCAATTGCATCCGCTTCAACAGCTCGGTGATCATGGCGGCGGGCTTTGGGCGCACCGCCGAGATGCTGGATCGCGCCGGGTTTGAGGTGGTTGAGATCAACAATTCGGAATGCGCCAAGCTTGATGGCGGCATGTCCTGCCTGTCGTTGCGGTTTTAAACGGCGCTTGCGCAAATCCGATTGTAAGCGGCGCGATGTTTCGACAATGATTTCAGCGTCGGTCCGGGTGGCCACAGAGGGCTATGTATAAGGAGCACCACAGATGAGCGTGCAATGGGCATCAGAGGCAGAGCGCGGCACGCCCTATTGGTGGGCGGCGCTTGATGCGCCAGAGCCGGGGCAGGACCTGCCGGATCGCTGCGACCTGCTGGTGATCGGCGCGGGCTATGCGGGGCTTTCGGCGGCGCTTGCGGCGCAGGACTGTGGCGCACGGGTGGTTGTGGTGGATGCGGGCGAGCCGGGCAGCGGCGCCTCGACGCGCAATGGCGGCATGTTTGGCGCGCACCCCCGGCTTGGCTGGCCCGAGTTGGCACGCAAATTCGGGGCCGAGGTGGCCGATGCGCTTTTTGCCGAGGCCAAGCCCTCGCTGGAATGGGTCAAGGCGTTGATCAAGGCCAACGCGATTGACTGTGACCTGCAAGAGACCGGGCGCATTCAACTGGCCTGGACGCGTGGGCATTTCGCCAATCAGCGCAGGCTTGCGAAAACCGTGACCGAGAAATCCGAGGTCGAGGCGCGCATCGTCGAGCGCGCCGATCTGGGGCAGGAGATTGCCACCGGGCATTATTTCGGCGGTCTGCTCTTTCCCGAACATTGCGCGATCCATCCGGCCAAGTTTCATCAGGGCCTTTTGCGGGCCGTGCGCGCGCGCGGCATCCCGGTGGTTAGCCACGCGCCGGTGACGGCGCTGGAGGCGGCGGGAAAAGAGCATCTTGCCCATACGCCCAAGGGCCAGATTCGCGCCGCCAAGGTGGTTCTGGCGACCAATGGCTACACGACGAAGGCCTTTCGCTGGCATATGGCGCGGGTGTTTCCGCTGCCGAGTTATCTTATCGCGACCGAGGAATTGCCCGCCAACCTGATCGGTCACATCGCGCCGGGGCGCCGGATGATGGTCGAGACCCGCGCGCGCCACAGCTATTTCCGGATTTCGCCCGATGGAAAGCGGGTGCTGTTTGGTGGGCGCGCGTCGATGAAGGCGCTTGACCCGAACACTGCGGGCGCGCGGCTTTACGAGACCATGACCGGGATATGGCCCGAGTTGCGCGGCACGCGCCTCACCCACAGCTGGCTTGGGTTTACCGGCTATTCGTTTTCGCACATGCCCTATGTGGGTCATGACCGGGGCGTGCATTACGCCATGGGCTTTTCCGGCTCGGGCACGGTGATGGCGCCCTGGCTTGGGGCCAAGGCGGCCTATCAGGCGATGAATGATGCGCGCGGGCAGACCGCCTATAGCGCGACACCGCTTCGGCCAAGCTGGCTCCACCCACTGCAAAAGCCGCATTTCCTTGCGGCGGCGGATATGTGGTATCGCCAGGTTGTTGATCGAAAAGAAAACTGGCAGGCGCGAAAGGAAAATTGAAATGAGCGTTTTTGACGAAGATCTGTTTGTGCAGGGGCTGCAACAGCGCAAGGCGACGCTGGGGGCCGAATATGTGGAAAAGAACCTGGCGGCGGCGGATGACTTTACCCGCCCCTTTCAGGAGGCGATGACCGCCTGGTGCTGGGGCTTTGGCTGGGGCGACGAGGTGATTCCCGCCAAGACCCGCTCGATGATGAACCTCGCGATGCTGGGCGCGCTTGGAAAGATGCACGAATGGGAAATCCATTGCCGGGGCGCGATCAACAACGGCGTCACCCCCGAGGAAATCCGCGCCATCATCCATGTGGTCGGGATATACTGTGGTGTACCGCAGGCGCTTGAATGCTTCCGCGCGGCCAGGAAGGTTCTTGCAGAACAGGATAAGTGAGTCGCGCTTGCGGTTCGTTTTCCCGGCCTCGGTATAGCTTGGGGCGGACTATCGACACCAAGAGGCGCGCAAGTGCCACAACTGATAGGGGCTTGGGGTGGAGACGCCTCAAGCCCTTGTTTCAAAGGGCTAAGCCCCGCATAAAGGGGCGCTTGCGACCGACTTTCCCCCCGAGTGGTTCAAAGGGTGTGTGATTTAAACGTCACAACATGGCCAACAAGCGCGGCGGCGCGGGGGGGTGCGTTGACAGTTGGGGGGTGTTTGCCGCATTCCATGCCTCAAGCCGCGTCCAATGACTGGTGCGGCGGATCTTGAAAACCTGCTATTGAGGAGGGTCTCCCTTGAAAAAGCAACTTCTTTGCACCAGCGCAATCGCACTCGGCTGCGCCATTGCTGCACCCGTATCTGCCCAGGAATGGGACATGGATTGGGGCGGTTACTATAACACCCACGTTGGTATCGCCAGCGTAAGCACCTCGGCAAGCCTTGGTACCGGCACCGACTATGACGGTGTTGATGTTTTCCAGAACGGTGAAATCCACTTCACTCCGTCGGTTACGCTCGACAACGGCATGACCTTCGGCATCAACGTTCAGTACGAAGCCAAAAACTCCGGTGGCGCGATCGTCGACGAATCGTTTGCCTCGATCTCCAGCGACACACTGGGCCGCATCGACCTCGGCAACGAGAACTCGGCCGGTTACAAACTCTCCGTTGCAGCGCCTCAGGTTGCTGGCGGCATCGGCATCAACTCGCCCTCCGTCTCGGCGTTCATTCCGCTGTCGATCAGCCAAGGTGGTAACCAGCCCTGGAACTTCCGTCAGGCAGCTGTTTCGTCCTGGACTGAAGTTGGTGGCAACAACGACGTTCAGCGCATCACCTATTACACTCCCTCGTTCAACGGCCTGACACTTGGTGTGTCGTACGCCGCTGTACAAGGAACCAACGCAGGTTCCACGAACAACGGTGCACCTGATCGTAACGCAACCGTTCTGAGAGACATCTTCGACCTTGGCGCCGGCTACAGCCAGTCGTTCAACGGTGTTGATCTCAGCCTGAGCGCCCGTTGGGGTACCGCAGACACCAACGCAGTTGGCGTAAGCGATCCCGAAGTTTGGGCCCTTGGCGCAGTCATCGGCGTTTCCGGCTTCCAGTTCGGTGGTTCGTATGCTGAGAACGACAACGGCGGTGCCGGTGGCGTTGGCGATCAAGAAGGTTGGAGCCTCGGCGCGACCTATGACATCGCTGGCCCGTGGTCGGTTGGTTTCGACACCTACCAGGGTGAAGTCACAACCGCTCTTGGCGGCGGCAAAGCCGAATACGAAGCTTACCAGCTTGTTGGTAACCGTTCGCTTGGTGCCGGCGTAAGCTGGTCTGTCTATGCTGCTTATGCAGAAGGCACAACCAACGCAGCTGACCCGATGGGCGTGTCCAAAGTCGACGGTACCGTAGTCGGTACATCGATCAACCTGTCGTTCTAATCGACCGGTTGTAAGATTTGCGGCGGGGGGTGACTTTTCCCCCCGCCGTTTCTATTTGGGGCATACCCTTACTTGAACCCGAATACGGATTGTCCGACCATGAAGAAAAGTATCGTCTGGCTGGCCTCTTACCCGAAATCAGGCAATACGTGGACGCGTATTTTTCTGGCCAATTACCTGATAAATGCCGACAAACCCTTGTCGATCAATCAGGTTCATAATTTCGGCGTGGGTGATTCAATCGCTCGCACCTATGACATGGTGGCCGGACGAAAGATCGACGTGAACGATATACCGCTGACGATTTCCCTGCGTGACAAGGTGCTGCGCGCGATCGTTGCCAACAACGCCGATGTGAACTTCGTCAAAACCCATAATGCGCGCGTATCGCCCGAAGGCGTTGAGTTTATCCCCGATAAATACACCCGCTCGGCGATCTACATCATGCGCAACCCGCTTGACATGGTCCTGTCTTATGCGCGCCATTACGGGATCGACAATGCCGAGGCCGTAAAACGTATCACCCATCCCGACAATGCCAACGCGCCAGGGGATAAAATGGTTGCTCAGTTTCTCGGAACCTGGGCCGGACACGTCAAAAGCTGGAGCGCCTTTGCGCCCTGGCCGCGCCTTGTGTTGCGCTACGAGGATCTTCTGGAAGATCCGCATAAGTATTTTTCCAAGGTGCTTGATCTGGTCGGCGTGCCGGTAGAAGCCGAGCGGCTTGACCGGGCGATCCGGTTTTCAAGCTTTGACGAGCTGTCAAAGCAGGAAGAGACGCAGGGTTTTATCGAACGGCCCGAGGAAAACACCAAGTTCTTTGGCAAGGGCCAAAAGGACCAGTGGAAAACCGACCTTGACCCGGAGCTTGCCGATACGATCCGCGCGGCGTTCGGCGACACAATGAAACGTTACGGATATCTGGAATGAGCAATCTGCGTCGCATCATCTGGCTGGCAAGCTATCCCAAATCGGGCAACACATGGATGCGCAGCCTCCTGGCGCATTACCTGATGCCGGCAGGGCAGGCGCCCGATATCAACAACCTGCGCCAGTTCACCACCGGTGACACCCGTCAGGACTTTTTCGATGCGGCGGCCGGCAAGCCGTTTCGCGGTGAGACCCTTGAGGAATGGGTCAAGGTGCGCGCCGGGGCGCTTCGGCTGATTGCCGGGTCAAAGCCGGATCATCATTTTGTAAAAACCCATTGCCAGACGATCCGGATGTTCGATCAGGATATCATCCCCCCCGACCTTACGGCGGCGGCGATCTATATCATGCGCAACCCGTTTGACCTTGCCCCGTCCTTTGCCCGCCATCAGGGCGCCGATATCGACACCGCGATTGAGCGGATGTGCTATAGCGACACGGTCATGGGCACACCGACCGGGATTTATGACCTTTTGGGCCGCTGGGATGATCATATTCAGGTCTGGACCGAGGCACCGGGCCTGCCGCGCCACGTGGTGCGCTATGAAGACCTGCTGAGCCATCCGGCCAAGACCATGCGCACGCTTCTGGAAAAGTTTCTGCGTGTGAAGGTCGATGGCCCGAAACTGGCACGCGCGATCAAGGCGACAAGCTTTGAGGCGATGAAAAAGCAGGAAGAGACCCTTGGGTTTAGCGAAAAACCGCAGGGCATGACCGCCTTCTTTGCCAAGGGGCAGGCAGGTGTCTGGCGCGATGATCTGACGCCGCAACAGGTGGGCCGTATCCGCGAGGCGTTTTTGCCGACGCTGGAAAAGTGGTATCCCGAGATGCTCAAGGAAACTGCCGAATTCGCCGCTCACGGCTGATCACACCTCTGTGTGTCGGTGTGCACGGGGTGGATATTGGCGCTGAATTTCTGTGTTCTTGAGGGTATGCGTTTACCCAAAAGGACAGATTTCATGAAATATCCCCTGGCACTTCTTGTTGGTCTTTTGTCGGCCTGCACAAGCACCAACAGCGTCACCACCCGCGCCCTGCTTCTGCCTGATCCGGTGGTGTTTGAGGGGCGATATGATTCTGGCGGTGGTATTGCCGTCGCGGCGGACATTCGGGAACATGAAGGTAAAACAATGGTTTGCGGTGTCTGGTCGCAAAGCGATGGGCAGGCCTCTATGACGAGGGGCGCAAAGACCGAAGTCCTTGGCTCGGGGTCGATCAACCTTGAGGGCAAGGCGCTTATGCGCGGTCTTGGCGGGCTTAACGAGGTGGCAAGTGCGCCCGATTATGGCGGCGCCCCGGCAAGTTGCGTCGTGACCGCTCGCGACTGGAAGGCTGGCGACGAAGGTCTGCGCCCGACGGTGCATTTCCCGCGCAAGGAACTCTATCTTGACGCCGTGGATGTCGGCAGTGACATGGTGCGCTTTGGGCCGGCTGTGCCCGGAAACGGGGGCTGAGGCGGCAATCGGACTGGTATTGATCGACAACCTTGCTATCTATCGGATGAGAGTTGTCACTTAGCCAGGGGGTTCACGCCATGAAATACGTCCTTATCCTGTCCACCGGCCTGCTTGCGGCCTGCGCCACCACAACCGGGACCGCCACCGCGCGCCTTGGCGCCGATCCCGTGGTTTCGGGTGGCACCTATAGCAGCGGCGGCGGCATCAGCGTTGCGGTAGACGTTCTGGAATCCAATGGCAAAACAATGGTTTGTGGTGTCTGGGCGCAAAGCCGCGCGCAATCCACCCTGACCAATGGGGTCGAGCCAAGGCTGCTTGGCTCGGGCTCTGTGTCGCTTGGCGATGCGGTCTTGGTGCGCGGGCTGCTGTTCATGCAAGAGGTCGCCCCGGCGGCCGATTACGCCGCCAGCGAGGCGCGCTGTGTGGTGAGCGATCGCCCTTGGCAGGCCGGAGACGAGGCCCGCCGCCCAAGCATAAACATCCCCGCACAGGTCGTGCATGTTGAGGGCGACGAGATGGGCTATTTCACGGTGACCTTCCGTCAAACCGGGCCGGGGGCTGGTGCAAGCTAGGGGGCTCGGCCTCTGGTTGGCGCTGACCGCTGCGGCGTGTCTTGACCACCTGAGCCAGGATCGACAGCGCGATTTCATCCGGCGTTACCGCGTCAATCGCAAGACCCGCAGGCGCGTTGATCCGCGCCAGTGCGGCCTCATCCGCGCCCGCCACGCGCAGGGTCTTGGCGAGGGTATCGAACTTGCGGTGACTGGCGACAAAGCCGATGTAATCTGCGTCGCTGTCCAGTGCCGTGTTCAACCCGTCGAGATCGCCCTTGCCCTGCGTCGCGACCACGACCATGCGGCGCGCGCCCGCTGGTAGCGGGCCAAGCTCTGTGGCGCTGTCATGTTGGATGATGTCAAAGCCGAACGATCCGGCCAGTGCCGCCAGCGAACGCGCCACCGGCGAGGCGCCGATGATCACCAATTCGGGCTGTGGTAATACGGGTTCGATAAACAGATCCATCGACCCTTTGCTGGGGCATCCGTTACGCGCGATTTCTATTCCCTCTTGGTTGTCGATCTCGCCTTCGGGGCGCAAGGATATCATCCGCGGGGTGCCGTCGCCAATGGAAGCCAGGGCTGCGCGTGTCATCGCCCCGCGCACGCATCCGCCCCCGACCCAGCCTTCGGCAATCGCGCCATCCGCCAGGATAAGCGCGCGCGCCGGGTTTGGCCGCAGTCGCGCCGACCGTGCGCACCACGGTGGCAATCGCATAGGCGCGCCGCGCCTCGCGGAGGCGGGCGACGGCCGTTGCAATGGCTCTATCAAGCAGTTCCGGGGCCATCACAGCCGCTCCAATTCGGGTTCAAGCGCGGCCAGGTCGGCCAGCGTCGTGGCGGGCGCAAATAGATCAAGATAGGGCAGGGCGGCGGCCATTCCCCCGGCAATTGGCGCATAATACTACTAGCCTTTCAATGGGTTAAGCCAGATGATCCTGCAGCCCCGCTTGCGCAGACGCGCCAGAGCCTTTGCCAATTTTTCGGGCGGATCGGTGTCATAGCCATCCGACAGGATGATGACCACGCTGCGCCCGTTCACAAAGCGGCGTGCCGGGCCGCGGGCGAATTGATCAAGCGCCGCACCGATCTTTGAGCCGCCGCCAAACCCCTCGGCCAAGAGGCTCAGCCGGTTCAGCACGCGCATCGGATCGGTGTCACGCAACGCCTCACTTATGCGCACAAGGCGGGTGTGAAACAGATAGGCGTCTGTGCTGTCATCCGCGCGCATCAGGCCCGACAAAAAGGCCAGGAACACCCGCGCATAGATCGTCATCGAGCCCGAGACATCGCAAAGCGCCACGATCTTTACCGGGCGATCCGGTCGGGCCTTGCGCGGCAGGGTAAGCGGCTCGCCGCCCGTCGACAGGCTCTGACGGATGAGGCGGCGAAAATGGATTTGATCACCCTTGCGCGCGGTGCGGCGCCTGCGCGAGCGTCGGTCCCGAAACGCGGCCGCAAGGCGGCGCGCTGTGGCCTCGGCGGCGGAAATATCCTGCGGGCTGACAAGTTGGCGCATGTCCTTGCGCATCAAGTTCTCAACGCCGCTCGCGATCAATTTCCCAGTGCCATCGCCATCGGCGCTTGCCCTGTCGGGGCCATCACCGGGGCTATGGAGTGCGCCGCGCGCTCCGGCGTTTTCGCCCTGCGGATCGCGGGTGTTGGTGGACTTCCTGTCGGCCTTGTCCTCCCTTGGCACGGCTTTCTCGCGCACCCGCCCATCGGTGCACCAATAGCTGTCAAACAGCAGGTCAAAGCGCGCGGCCTCATCGGCATTCGCGGCGCAGACCGCTTTCAACGCAAGACGCGTCTCGCGCGGGTCGCAAGCGGAAACATGGGTCAGCGCGGCAAGCGCGGTCTGGGTCTCGCCGACCCCAAGGCGCAACCCGTTGCTGCGCAGGTGTGCGACAAACCCGGCCATGCGCGCGGCGGGGCCAGGATCGCGCGCGGCAAACCGGGTGATCCGGCTCATGCGGCGCGCCCCGCAAGACGCGCGGCCACCTCGGGCGGGATCGCCTCGCGGTCGCTTTGGGTCTTGAGCAGCGTTCCAAGCGCGGCTTGCAACAGCATGGGGTCATGGATCAGGTCGTTTACGCCAAGCCCGGCAAGCGCGGCGGCAAAATCCAGCATCTCGGCAATGCCGGGGTTTTTCTCAAGGTCTTCACGGCGCAGGGCCTGGACAAAGCCGACGATCTGCGCGGCCAGAGTGGCCTCGATCTCGGGGGCTCTGATTTGCAGAATTGCAAGTTCTGCTGCGGGTTCGGGGTAATCGACATGTGCATAAATGCAACGCCTGCGCAGGGCATCCGACAAATCGCGCGTGCCATTGGCGGTCAGGATGACGATCGGCCTCGTGGTGGCCCTGATGGTGCCAAGTTCGGGAATGGTTATCTGAAACTCTGACAGTACTTCAAGAAGATAGGCCTCAAATTCCTCATCCGCGCGGTCAATCTCGTCAATCAAAAGCACCGGTGCCACCGGCTGTCGGATGGCCTGCAAAAGCGGGCGCTCCAACAGGTAGTCATCGGAAAAAATCCGTGCCTCGACGTCCTTGCCGGTCTCGCCCGCCTCAGAGGCGGCGCGAATGGCCAAAAGCTGGCGCGGATAGTTCCGCTCATAAATCGCCTGCGCCGCATCAAGCCCTTCATAGCATTGCAATCGGATCAGCATCGTGTCGCGCAACGCGGCCAGCACGCGCGCCACTTCGGTCTTGCCAACCCCGGCAGCCCCCTCAAGCAAAAGCGGACGGCCAAGCGAGAGGGCGATATGCACCGCCATCGCCAGATCATCGGCCGCAATATAGCCGTGATCCGCCATGCCTTTCTGTAACGCCCGCCAATCCTGCATCTCTCTTTCACCGTTCCCAAATACTCCGGGGGAGTCCAAGAAAATTCGCCGAATTTTCTTGGATGGGGGCAGCGCCCCCGTGCTCCCTAACCGTGCAGACCAAGGTCATTGGCCGCTTTCCAGATCCGCCAGTGATCATGCGGCATATGCAACTGGCGCAACCCGAACGGGCGCAGCGCATCGTGTACGGCATTCGAGAAGGCCGGAACGCCGCCAACATTCGGGCTTTCGCCCACCCCCTTGGCGCCAATCGGGTGATGCGGGCTTGGGGTTTCGGTGTGATCGGTGGTGTAATGCGGCGTTTCCCAGGCCGTCGGCCAAAAGAAATCCATCAGCGTCGCGGTCTTGCAATTGCCCAGATCATCATAGGCAATCTCCTGCGCCATGGCGATGGCATAGGCTTCGGTCAGCCCGCCATGCACCTGTCCTTCGATCACCATCGGGTTGATCCGGGTGCCGCAATCGTCAAGCGCATAGACCTGGCGCACATGCGCCTCGCCGGTATCCACATCCACATCCATCACGCAGATATAGGCCCCGAACGGATAGGTCATGTTCGGCGGATCGTAATAGCTGACCGCCTTAAGCCCCGGCTCGACGCCTGGAATGGCTTGATGATAGGCGGCATAGGCGATCTCGGTCATGGTTTTGAACCGCTCCGGCGCGCCCTTGACCACAAAGCGGTCGACGTCAAATTCGACGTCATTGTCATGCACTTCCAGAAGGTAGGCCGCGATCATCTGCGCCTTGGCGCGGATCTTGCGCCCGGCAAGGGCGGTGGCCGCCCCCGCCACCGGGGTGGAGCGGCTTCCATAGGTGCCAAGCCCGTAGGGCGCGGTATCGGTGTCGCCTTCCTCGATGGTGATGCTGTCGGCGGGGATGCCGATTTCGCTCGCCAAAATCTGGGCAAAGGTGGTGGCATGGCCCTGGCCCTGACTTATCGTGCCAAGACGCGCGATCGCGCTTCCGGTGGGGTGAATGCGGATTTCGCAGCTATCAAACATCCCCATGCCAAGGATATCACAGTTCTTGACCGGCCCCGCGCCGACGATCTCGGTGAAAAAGCTAAGGCCGATGCCCATCAGCTTGCGGGTCTCGCCGCGTTTGAAGGCCTCAAGCTGTGTCGCCTGTTTGCGCCGCAGTCCGTTGTAATCCACCGCCGCAAGCGCCTTGTCCCAGGCGGTATGATAATCGCCGCTGTCATATTCCCAGCCAAGCGCCGACTGATAGGGGAACTGATCCTCGCGGATAAAGTTGATGCGGCGCAGCTCTGCGGCGTCCATGCCAAGCTCGATTGCCAGCACCTCGATCATGCGTTCGATGAAATAGGCGGCCTCGGTCACGCGGAACGAACAGCGATAGGCCACCCCGCCCGGCGCCTTGTTTGTATAGACCCCGTCCACCCCGACATAGGCCACCGGAATGTCATAGGACCCGGTACAGATATGGAAAAAGCCCGCCGGAAACTTGGTCGGGTCGGCGCAGGCATCAAACGCGCCGTGATCGGCGGTGACCTTGGCCTCAAGGGCGGTGATCTTGCCGTGCTTAGTGGCCGAAATCCGCCCCTTCATCCAATAGTCGCGGGCAAATGCGGTGGCCATCAGGTTCTCCATCCGGTCCTCGACCCATTTCACCGGTTTGCCGGTGACGATAGAGGCCACGATGGAACAGACATAACCCGGATAGACCCCGACCTTATTGCCAAAGCCGCCGCCGATATCGGGGCTGACGACGCGAATGTTATGCTCTTCAATCCCTGACAAGAGCGAGGCCACGGTGCGCACCACATGCGGCGCTTGAAAGGTGCCATAGAGCGTCAGCTTGCCGTTCACCTTGTCCATCGAGGCAACACAGCCGCAGGTTTCCAGCGGGCAGGGATGGGTGCGGTGGTAATAGATCATCTCTTCGGCCACCACATCGGCGCTGTCGATCACTTGTTCGGTGGCGGTCTTGTCGCCCTCTTCCCAGAGAAAAATGTGGTTCGGGTGGCGGCGTTCGCCATGCGCACCGCTGGTTTCCCCCGCGATATCCTCGCGCAGCACCACATCGCTTTGCAGCGCTTTGAAAGGGTCAACGATCACCTCAAGCTCTTCGTATTCGACCTCGACAAGCTCGACCGCATCGGCGGCGACATAGCGGTCGCGCGCGACCACATAGGCCACTTCCTGACCTTGAAACAGCACCTTGCCATCGGCCAGCACCATCTGCTTGTCGCCCGCCAGCGTCGGCATCCAGTGCAGGCCGATCGGCTCCAGATCCTTGGCCGTCAGCACGGCGACAACCCCGTCAAGCGCAAGCGCGGCACTGGCATCAATCGACACCACCCGCGCATGGGCATAGGGCGAACGCACGAAATCGCCATGCAGCATGCCGGGCATCTTGATGTCATCGACATAGTTGCCCTTGCCTTGGGTAAAGCGGGCGTCTTCAACCCGCTTGCGCGAACAGCCCATGCCCTTGAGCTTGGCAACGCGATCTTCGCGATCCGGTGTCAGGTCGTTCATTGCGCGGCCTCCTTGGCGGTGTTGACGTCACTTGCTGCGGCAAGCACGGATTTGACGATGTTCTGATATCCGGTACAGCGACACAGGTTCCCGGCCATGCCAAAGCGCACATCCTCTTCGGAGGGGGTCGGGTTTTCCTCAAGCAGCTTGGCGGCGCGGGTGATCATGCCCGGCGTGCAAAAGCCGCATTGAAGCCCGTGATGTTCCTTAAAGGCCTCTTGCAGGGCGTGCAGGCTATCGGGGCTGCCAAGGCCCTCGATGGTGGTGATTTCGGCGCCATCGGCCTGGGCGGCGAAAACCGTGCAGGATTTGACCGATTTGCCGTTCAGCGTGACGGTACAGGCGCCGCAATGCGAGGTTTCACAGCCCACATGCGGCCCGGTGATGTTGAGCCGCTCGCGCAGCACGTAAATCAGCAATTCGCGCGGCTCTGCCAGAATGTCGTGGGCCTCGCCGTTCACGGTCAGGGTGATCTGCATTTTCTTGCTCATGGTGATAATCCTTCTCAGGCCCGGCCCCAGGCGCGGGTGATTGCGCGGGCGATGATGATGGCGGCGACGTGGCGTTTAAAGTCGACCGGGCCGCGATTGTCCTCGGTGGGATCAATATCGGCGAGGGCGGCGGCGACAGCCGCGCTCACGGCCTCAGCGCCGACATCGGTGCCGACAAGTGCGGCGCCTGCGGTGGCGGACCAGACCGGCACATCGCTGAGGTTGGTCATGGCGATCGAGGCGGCGGCGCAGGTGTCGCCCTCGCGGGTCAGCATGACGGCGGCGGCGGCGGTGGCATAGTCGCCGATCTTGCGCTTTTGCTTTTCGTAGGCAAACCCGCCCTTGGGGGCGTCAAAGCTTATGGCGGTCAGGATCTCGTCATCGGCGCGCGCCGTCATATAGGCCGAGTCGTAGAAGTCACGGGCCATGACGCTGCGTGTGCCCTCGGGGCCCTCGAGGTGAAATGTGGCATCAAGGCATTGCATCAGGCCGGGCATGTCATTGCCCGGGTCGCCATTGGCGACATTGCCTCCGATGGTGCCCATGTAGCGCACCTGCGGATCGGCGATCTGAAGCGCGGCCTCGCCGAGGATCGGCGCGACGCTCATCAGCGCGTCACTTGCGATAATTTCGTGTTGGGTGACCATCGCGCCAAGGGTGACGCGGGTGCCGTCAATGGTGATGCCGCGCAGGGCTTTGATCGCCTGAAGGTCGATCAGATGCGGGACCTCGGCCATGCGCAGCTTCATCATCGGAATAAGGCTGTGCCCGCCTGCAATGACGCGGGCGTCGTCGCCATGTTCGCTCAAGAGCGCAAGCGCAGAGGGCAGATCACCGGGGCGGTGATACTCGAAAGCTGCTGGTATCATGTGGTGTCTCCTCCCAAAGACAGGGCCGGTGTGGCGGACCTTGTAGATAGCCTAGGCAGTGCTGCGCGATTGTCTGTCGATCTGTCCTCAGCACCGCCTTGCGGTGCACGAGTTGCGATATGCATGCACGAGTTGCGAAATCCGTTTACGACGCCTTAAGGTTGAGCGCGCGCCAAGTGTAGGGTGGGTGAAACCCACGCTGTTGCGGGCTGGCGCGACCGGGCGGGCGAGGGTTTCACCCACCCTACGGGATGCCGCCGCGTTCTGCGCCCTAAAGCCCGAGCGCCTCGCGCAGAGCGGGCAGGCGAGAGCGGCTGACCGGGGTGGTCACGGTTTGGTCGCCGAGGATGAAATGACAGATGCCGTTATCCTTGCGCCGTTCGAAATGCACGATATGGGCCGGGTTGATCAGATAGCTGCGATGCGATTTCACAAATGGCCCGGCGGCGAGGCGCCGTTCGGCCTCGGTGATCGACCAGACGCAGAAATACCGCTCTGATCCGGCATAGAGCAGGGTGTAGTGCCCCTCGGCGCGCACAATCGCCACATCGCTTGCATCAATGAAATGGGTCTGGCCGTTCTGCTCGTAGGGAATGCGCAGTACGGGCGGGGTCGTGGGCGTAGCGGCAGGGACCTTTTCCTGTGACGCGGGGGCCGGGGCGGCATTGGCGCTCGCGGCAGGCGTCAGAAAGGTCACGCCCGACAATAGAAACGCGCCGCAGAGCACGAAACTGCTGAGAACCACGCCGATGGCGAGGGTTTCATTGCCGATAAGCGGCCCGATCTCGCGCAGGCTGGCCTCGGCGACAAAGCGCGTCCCCGAGATGGCGGCGAAATGCACGGCAAAGACCGAGGCCCCGAAACAGACCGTGCCAAGCAGGATATTGCGGGGGCGCCGCTGGCCATAGGCCACCCAAAACGCCCCGATGTTCAGCCCGCAAGACGCCAGCACCGCCAAGGCCACCCCCGGCAGCGTATAGACCGCGCGGCAGAGTTGCAGGCCGGACATGCCAATGTAATGCATCGCCACCACGCCAAGCCCGACAACCGCCCCGGCCAGCGTCAGGATCAGCGGCGTGCGAGGATAGAAATGCAAAAGCAGGAGCGCCAGCCCGACCATCAAGATAGCCACCAGAGCCGAGCCGAGCGTGATCATCGCGTCATAGTAAATCGGGATCGGAAGTTGCAGCCCGAGCATCGCCACGAAATGCATTGACCAGATGCCACCGCCAAGCGCCACGGCGGCCAGTGTCACCGAAAGTTTGCGCATGACCACCGTCTGACCGGCGATGCCCTTGGTCAGGGAAAACCCGGTAAACCCCGCCATCATCGAGATGCTGAGCGAGGCCGCAACCAGCCAGAGGTTATGGGTGTAGTCCAGAAATTCCATTCAGCGCCAACAGGTTCTTTGACCAACGTCGGCGCGCCTGTCGGCGTCGCGATGACGTCAAAAGCAAAGCCTAGTGAGCAAAGGCCAAGCTGACAAGGTTCTTGGGCGCGCGCGGTTAGTCGCCGCTTTCCAGCCGGTCGAGGCCGGCGACAAGATCGTCGCCCATGCCGGCCGCGTCCATATGCTGGCGCAGGCGTTGGTTATATCCGCCGGGCGTGTTGAGCGCCTCAAGCAGGTCGCCGCAGGGGCTGCTGACAAGGTTGGTGCCGATGAGCATGCGCAAGAAGGCCTCGCCCTGAGCGGGATCAGAGACCCGCGCGGCCAGCCATTCGGCGGCTTGCTCGACCATCCGGGTGGCGGGCGACAAGACCGCCTGCGCACAAAGATAGGCGTCAAGCTCGGCGGCGTCGCACAGGGCGAAAACCTGATTTTCAGGCGAGAACAGCGCGGCGACAAACCCGGTGTCCCCCATCGCGATAATCGGCGTGCCGCCCTGTGCAATCCCCGGAAAGGGCAGCATGATCGCCGCGCCGTGGGCCGGGGCCACAAGCGGCGCAAGGGCGTCAAGCGGCAAGCCCGCCATGAAGGAAATCACCCGTTGATCGGCGCGAAAGGTTAGCCGCGACAGGATGTCGGGCGCGGTCTCGGCCATCAGGCCAATGAAAATCGTGTCGCTTTGGTTAATCACGCCCTGATTGTCGGCGATATTGACGTTTTCGAACTCGGCGGCAAGGCGGGAGGCATGCGCCGCGCCGCGCTCGGAAACGGTGATCTGATGCTCGCCCCCAATGAGGCCGCGCACAGTGGCCGAGGCAATCGTGCCGGTGCCGATAAACCCAAGTCGCATCGCTAGAGATCCTTCATCAGGCGCAGCGCGTCATAGATCGCCGCATGGGTGTTGCGCGCACTGACCGCGTCACCAATGCGAAACAGTTGAAACTTGCCGTCGGGGTTGGTCCGGATCGCCTGAGGGCTGCCCTTGATCAGCGCGCTTTGGTCAACCTCGCCAAGGTTGCTGGAAAGCGGCTTGAGGCCAAAGTAAAGCTCGTCGAGCGGCAGGGTGCCATGGTTGACCACGATCTGATCGACCTCGCGGGTATAGCTGTGATCGGAATAATCCGTGCCGATGGTCGCCAAAAGGCGATTGCCCGCGCGGCTGATCGACAAGAGGCGGCGCACGACGGTCATGGTCACGTCCTTGTCCTGAAGGCTGCGCATGTAGGGCACAAGGTTCATGCCCATGACCTCTGGGGCAAAGCTTCGGTCGGGGGTCATGATTTCAAGGCGGGCACCGGCATCGGCCAGCACCTCGGAGGCCTGCATCGCGACATGATCACCGGCGTCGTCAAACAGCAAAACCTCGCGCCCCGGCTTGGCATCGCCCGACAGGATATCCCAGGCGGTGACGCTCAGGTCATTGCCGCCCTGCAAGATATCCTGTTGCGGCATTCCGCCGGTGGCGATGATCGCAAGATCAGGGGAAAGCGCCGTGATATCAGCGGCTTCGGCGTAGGTATTAAAGCGAAACATGACGTCACGCGCGGCGCATTGCGCCATCCGCCAGTCGATGATGCCGATCATCTCGGAGCGGCGCTTGGTCTGTGCCGTGAGGCGGATCTGACCGCCCGGCTGATCGGCGGCCTCAAGGACGGTGACCTGATGACCGCGCTCTGCGGCGACGCGCGCGGCCTCAAGCCCGCCGGGCCCGGCCCCGACCACCGCCACCCGGCGCGGCGTTGCGGCGGCGGCGATCACATGCGGCATCGACAACTCGCGCCCGGTTGCGGCGTTGTGAATGCAGAGCGCCTCGCCGCCCTGATAGATCCGGTCAAGGCAATAGGTGGCGCCGACGCAGGGGCGGATATCGTCTTCGCGCCCGGCCATGATCTTGGCCACGATATGCGGATCGGTCATATGGGCGCGGGTCATGCCGACCATGTCCAACTGGCCGCTGGCCACCGCATGGCGCGCCGTGGCCACATCGGGAATGCGCGCGGCGTGAAAGGTCGGCAGGCCCACTTCGGCGCGAATGCGACCGGCGAAATCAAGATGCGGGGCCGAGGCCATACCCTGCACCGGGATCACATCGGTGAGGGTGGCGTCGGTATCGACCCGGCCACGGATCACGTTGAGGAAATCGACCATGCCGCTGTCGCGCAGGCGTTTGCCGATCTCGACGCCGTCGCTGGTTGTGATGCCATTGGTGGCCAGATCATCGGCCGTATAACGCAGGCCAACGATGAAATCGGGGCCGGTGCGCGCGCGAATGGCGCGCAGCACATCAAGGCTGAAGGTCATCCGCGCAGCCAGATCGCCGTTGTATTTCCCCGCAAGCGTGTTCTGGCGCGGTGACCAGAAGGCATCCATCAGGTGGCCATAGGCCTCAAGCTCGATACCGTCGAGGCCGGCGGCCTGCATCCGCTCGGCGGCATCGGCGTAATCGGTGATGATGCGGGCAATGTCCCAATCCTCCATCACCTTGGGAAAGGCGCGATGCGCCGGTTCGCGCAGGGCAGAGGGCGCCACCGACGGCAGCCAATCCCCCCGGTTCCAGCCGGTGCGCCAGCTAAGATGGGTAAGCTGGATCATCACCGCACAGCCATGATCGTGGCAGTCATCGGTCAGCTTTTTCATCCATGGCACCACCTCGTCGCGGTACGCCAGGATATTGTTGAAGGCCGGCGGGCTGTCGCGGCTGACCACGGCCGACCCGGCGGTCATGGTAAGGGCCACACCACCGCGCGCGCGCTCGACGTGATAGGCGCGATAGCGATCCTTCGGCAGGCCATCCTCGGGATAGGCGGGTTCATGGCTTGTGGTCATGATCCGGTTTTTCAACGTCAGATGCTTGAGAGCATAGGGCTGGAGCAGCGGATCTTTTGACATGACGCGGGCCTTTCCATTCATCCGGTCCAGGTGATCTTCCGGGCATCAGGGGGCGCCGGGGCATGGGTGAAGCCAACAAGAAGATGGCGCGAAAGTAAAATAAAATCCGTAGCGGCGGTTTGACAAAGGGCTGGCAAGATCGACGCTGGCATCTGGACCTTTGGGCAAAGCTGTGGGATGCAAGGAAAGCTGTCCGGTTTGGCCAGAGCCGAGCCCTTGGGGGGACAGGATAAAAGCAGGGCAGGGGAAACCGGCCCATGATCAAGGGAGACGATGATATGAAATTGAAAACACTTGCCATGGCGGGCGCGCTGACCATGGCGGCATGTGCCGCTCAGGCAGAGGTCAAGGTTGGCATGATCACCACGCTTTCGGGCGGTGGTGCGGGCCTTGGCATTGACGTGCGTGACGGCTTTATGCTGGCGATCGAACAATCGGGGCGTTCGGATATCGAGGTGATCATCGAGGATGATCAGCGCAAGCCCGATATCGCCGTGCAACTGGCCGACAAGATGATCCAGTCCGACAAGGTTGACGTGATGACCGGCATCATCTGGTCCAATCTGGCGATGGCCGTGGTGCCCGGTGCCGTGGCGCAGGGCAAGTTTTACCTCTCGCCCAACGCCGGGCCCTCGGCGCTTGCGGGCAAGGGCTGTAACAAGAATTATTTCAACGTCGCCTGGCAGAACGACAACCTGCACGAGGCGGCGGGGGCCTATGCCACCGATGAGACCTTCCTGAACGCCTTTATCATGGCGCCGAATTATCCGGCGGGGCAGGACGCGCTGACCGGGTTCAAGCGCTACTTTGATGGCAACATTGCCGGCGAAGTCTATACCCAGCTTGGGCAGACAGATTACGCCGCCGAGATTGCCCAGATCCGCGATAGCGTCGCCGATCATGTGTTCTTCTTTCTGCCCGGCGGCATGGGGATTTCCTTTCTCAAGCAATATGCCGATTCCGGTGTGAAGAAGCCGCTTATCGGCCCCGCCTTCAGCTTTGATCAGGGGATCTTGCAGGCGGTTGGCGATGCGGCCCTGGGCGTGAAAAACACAAGCCAGTGGAACAAGGATATCGACAATCCGACCAACGCCGCCTTCGTGGCAAGCTTTCAGGAGAAATACGGCCGTCTGCCCTCGCTTTACGCGAGCCAGGGATTTGACACCGGCAACCTCTTGATCAGTGCGGTCGAGAGCGCCGATGTTGCGGATCAGGATGCCTTCCGCGCCGCGCTTGAAGCGGCCGATTTCAACAGCACCCGCGGGGATTTTGCCTTTGGCAACAACCACCACCCGATCCAGAACATCTATGTGCGCGAAGTGATCAAGGAAGGCGACGTCTATACCAACAAGATCGTCGGCACCGCCCTTGAACATCATGCCGACGCCTATGCGCCAGAGTGCAAGATGTAAGACCACTGGTCGGGCCTTTGATCGAGCCCGGCCGATGAGCGCGCGCGCATGTCCCTGATCCTATTTATCGAACAGATGCTGAACGGGGTTCAGTTCGGTGTCATGCTGTTTTTGATGGCGGCCGGGCTGACGCTAATCTTTGGCGTCATGGGGCTTATCAATCTTGCGCATGGCTCGCTTTACATGATCGGGGCCTTTGCCGCGGCCTGGGTCGCTGGCATGAGCGGATCGTTTGTTCTGGCGCTGATCGCCAGCCTTGCGGCGGCGGCGGCGGCGGGCGCCTTGATCGAGCTGACGGTGATCCGACGGCTTTATGATCGCGATCATCTGGATCAGGTTCTGGCGACCTTTGCCCTTATCCTGATCTTTTCCGAGGGCACACGCTGGCTTTTCGGCTCGTTCCCGCTGTTTTTGGAAATTCCGCCTTATCTGTCGGGGCCGGTGACCCTTCCGGGGGGGATCGAGTATCCGCTCTATCGCCTTGCGATCATCGGGGTTGGCTTGCTGGTGGCGGCGGGGTTGTTTGCGCTGATTGCGCGCACCCGCATCGGTATTCAGATCCGCGCCGGAGAGGCCGACCGCGAGATGATCGCGGCGCTTGGCGTCAATATCTCGGCGCTCTACACCATCGTTTTCGCGCTTGGCGCGGCGCTTGCCGGGCTTGCGGGCGCGCTTATCGGGGCCATTCAATCGGTGCAGGTCGGCATGGGCGAGCCGGTGCTGATCCTGGCCTTTGTGGTCATCGTGATCGGCGGAATCGGCTCGATCAAGGGCGCGCTTGTGGGGGCGATCCTTGTCGGGCTGACCGATACGCTTGGGCGGGTGCTTTTGCCTGCGGTTTTCGCACAGTTCATGGCACCGCAGGCCGCCAGCTCGGTCGGCTCTTCGCTGGCGTCGATGTCGATTTACATCCTGATGGCCGGGGTGCTTGTGATGCGCCCCAGCGGCCTGTTTGGAAAGGCCTGAGATGCGCCGCGAACCCCTTTTGAATGCTGCGGTCTTTCTCGGCCTGTTGGCGGCCGTGCTCTGGGCCAAGGCGATGGATGAGCCGTTTACCATCACGCTGGCGACGCGTGTGGCCATTCTGGCGCTCGCCGGTGTCGGCCTTAACCTTGCGCTCGGGCTTGGCGGGCTGGTCAGCCTTGGGCATGCGGTTTTCTTTGGGATCGGCGGCTATGCGATGGGTATTCTCGCCAGCCACGCCCAGAGTTACAGCCCCCTGATCGAGTGGCCGGTGCTGATTGAGGGCACTAAATCCATGCCGGTGATCTGGCTGGTGGCGATGGCGGCCAGCGGTCTTGCAGCGCTTGGTATCGGCGCGCTGAGCCTGCGCACATCGGGCGTTTATTTCATCATGATCACCCTCGCCTTTGGCCAGATGTTTTATTATTTCGCCATAAGCTGGCCCGCCTATGGCGGTGAGGACGGGCTTTCGATTTATGTGCGCAACGGGTTTCCGGGGCTCAACACGCTCGACCCGATCCAGTTTTTCGCGATCTGCTACGTGATCCTCGGGCTGGCGCTCTGGCTGTTCTCGCGCCTGTCGCGTTCTGCCTTCGGGCTGGCCCTTGGCGCGGCGCGCCAGAACGCAGAACGGGTGATGGCGGTGGGCATCGCGCCCTATCGGTTGCGGCTTGTGGCCTTTGCCCTTTCGGGGGTGATCACCGGGCTTGCCGGCGCACTTTTCGCCGATCTCAACCGCTTTGTCAGCCCGACCATGTTCAGCTGGCAGACCAGCGGCGAGATCATGGTGTTCGTCATCCTTGGCGGGGTGGCGCGGCTGTTTGGACCTGTTGTCGGTGCGGCGGTGTTTATCCTTTTGGAACATGTCCTTGGCGGGCTAAGTGAATTCTGGCACATCTACCTTGGCGCGGTGCTTTTGGTGGTGGTGCTGTTTGCGCGTGGTGGCATTATCGGGCTTATTGCGGGACGCGAGGTGCGCCATGACTAGCCCGCTTTTGGACATTCGCGGCATCAGCAAATCCTTTGGTGCGATCACGGCCTCCGAGGATGTATCTCTCACGCTGATGAGGGGCGAAATTCACGCGCTGATTGGCCCGAACGGGGCGGGAAAGTCGACTCTGATCAAGCAGATAGCGGGCAATCTTAATCCCGACAGCGGCAGCATCTGGTTTGATGGGCGCGACGTGACCGCGCTTGATACCGTGGCGCGCGCGCGCGCCGGGCTTGGTCGCACCTTTCAGATATCTTCGCTGGCGATGGAGATGAGCGTGCTGCAAAACGCGGTGCTTGGTGCGCTTGGAAAACGCAGGCGGGTCATGCGGTTTTTCCGCGACGTGATGCGCGACGCCGCCCTGTTGGACGTGGCCCATGCGGCCCTTGCCGAGGTTGGCCTTGCCGAGGCCGCAGGCACGCGCGTGGCGGATCTCTCGCATGGGCAGCGCCGCCAGCTTGAGGTCGCGGTCGCTCTCACGCAATCGCCCAAGGCGTTTTTGATGGACGAACCAATGGCCGGGCTTGGCGGCGAGGGCACGGCCCGCCTGACGCCGTTTCTGGATGGCCTGCGCCACCGCGCCCCGATCCTTCTGGTCGAGCATGACATGGATGCGGTCTTCGCGCTTGCCGACCGGATCAGCGTGCTGGTCTATGGGCGCATCATCGCCACCGGCACGCCCGACATGATCCGGCAAAACCCAGAGGTGCGCGCGGCCTATCTTGGCGATGAGGCCCTGACATGAGCCTGTTGCAGCTCTCAGATGTCACCGCCTTTTACGGCCCCGCGCAGGCGCTTTTCGGCGTCAGCCTTGACCTTGAAGAAGGCGAGGTTCTTGCGCTGATGGGGCGCAACGGGATGGGCAAGACGACGACGATCAAGGTGATCTTTCGCCTGCTCCTCCACCAGAGCGGCACGGTGATGTTTGACGGGCGCGATCTTGGGCCGCTGCCAAGCCACCGCGCGGCGCGCGCGGGGCTTGGGCTTGTGCCCGAGGGGCGGCGCTGTTTTGCCAACCTGACGGTGCGCGAAAACCTGATTGCGGCGGCGCGCCCCGGTGCGTGGGATCTCGCGGGGGTACAGCGGTTCTTTCCCCGCCTTGGCGAGCGGGCCGAGCAAAACGCCGCCTCGCTGTCGGGTGGCGAGCAACAGATGCTTGCGATCGGGCGTGCGCTGATGACCAACCCGCGGGTTCTGGTGCTGGACGAGGCGACAGAGGGGCTTGCCCCCGTCGTGCGCCAGGAAATCTGGGCGGCGATTGCGCGGCTCAAATCCGAAACCGGGCTGTCATTGATCGTGGTGGATAAATCCCTGCGCGAACTGGCGGGCGTGGCGGATCGTGCGGTGATCCTTGAAAAGGGCTGCTCGGTCTGGAGCGGCGCGTTTGACGGGCTCACACCCGAGATCAGGGATCGCTATCTTGGGGTTTGAAGAAATTTGAACACTGTTTGAATTTCCTTGACCGGAAAAACCTAACAGTGTTTGATTTGGTCAACCCCAAGCCCGAGGAGACCCCAGATGCTGATGACTGCCGAGGAGTACCGCGAAAGCCTGCGCGCCTATGATCCGCGGGTGTTCATCAATGGCAAACGGGTGGAAAGCGTCGCCGACGAGCCGCTGTTGCGCCCCGGTATCAACGGCGTCGGCGTGACCTATGATTTCGCGCATCAGCCCGCGACAGAGCGGCTTTTGACCGCCACGCAGGGCAGTTCCGGCAAGGTTGTGAACCGGATGCTGCATATCAACGAGACCTCGCAGGACCTGTTGACCAAGCTTGAGGCGGTGCGCACGGTGTGCAAGGTGTCGGGCTGCGCACAGCGCTATCTCAGCCATGATGCCCTGAACGGGATATTCCAGTCGACGGCCCTGACGGATGCCAATCACGGCACCGATTATCACCAGCGCTTCATGGCCTATCTGCACGAGGTGCAGGATCGCGACCTGACGCTTGGGGTCGCGATGACCGATGCCAAGGGCGACCGATCCCTGCGGCCCGGACAACAGGAAAACCGCGATGTTTACGTGCATATCAAAGAGCGGCGCCCCGACGGAATCGTGATCCGGGGCACCAAGGCGATTGTCACCGGCGCGCCTTACATGCATGAATTTCTGGTGATGCCGTGCCGCACGCATCTGCCTGAGGATGCCGATTTTGCGGTCTGTTGCGCGGTGCCGATTGACGCCGAGGGGATCACCATCGTCTCGAAGCCCGCCGGGCGCCCGAACGAGGCGGCGGCCAAGTTTTCCGCCACCTACGGGCAGGCCACGGGCGTGGTGATCTTTGACGATGTCTTCGTGCCGCACGAGCGGGTGTTTCAGGCCGGTGAGGTTGAAGAGGCCGGCTTTATGACCACCTCTTACGCCACCCATCACCGCCATTCCTGTATTGGCGCGCGCGCCGGGTTTGGCGATCTTCTGATTGGGGCGGGGGCGATGATGATCAAGGCCAACGGGCTTGATCCCGACCGCCACGGCCATATCCGCGACGCGATGGTTGACCTGATCACCATCACCGAAAGCTTTTATGCCTGCGGCGTTGCGGCCTCGGTCTATTGCAGGGATGATCCGGCGGGCTCGGTCATGCCCGACCCGGTTTTTTCCAATGTGGGCAAGCTGTTGCTGGCGACCAAGATCTACGACATGCACAAGGCGGCGCATTATGTGTCGGGCGGTCTGATCGTGGCGTTGCCGGGGCCGGACGAGGATCACAACCCCGAAACCCGCGCTTCGCTTGAGGCGGTGCTTGGCGGTCGTGGCGATGTGCCGATGGAGCGGCGCATGGAAATCTCGCGCTTTCTCGAGGACCTGACCGTGTCGCATCAGGCGGGGTGGTATTCGTTGATCTCGCTGCATGGCGGTGGCTCGCCCGAGGCGATGAAGCGCGAAATCTGGCGCAATTATCCGGTCGATGACAACGTCGATCTGGTATCGCAGCTGATTGATCGCGGCGTCTATGACATGGGGCAGAAGGTCTCGAAACAGCCCGGCCGCTGTTGCGCCAAGGGCTGTGAGGTGCCCGAGCCGCTTTTGCCCGGCAAGGCCGCCGAATAGGCCGGATGCACTCTGACCGGGGCAGTGATGCCCCGGCCATGATCTTCAAGATAAAGAGCGTCGGCTAAGCCGCTGCTATTTCTTCTTTTTCTCGCCAAGGCTTGTGATTGCCTTGCCCTTGGAAAAGTCGGCGGTCGCAAGGACCTTTTCTTTGACCTTCTTGGGTTTCTTGGCTTCTTTACTGCCGCGTTGCTTATCACCTTTTGACATTGTATTTCCTTTCAGGATCAAGGTCTTGTGTGGTGTCGTTAAAGCCCGTCGCGTTCATTCGCATTCACGCGAGACGCTCTAACCTATTGATTCTGCATGTTCGAGGAGCTCAAAACCGGTTCCCACTTTTGAGCAACATGCTCTAAAGCCGTTTCAGGCGCGCGTTACATCATGCCGCCCATGCCCTGCATGCCGCCATCACCGCCGCCGCCGGATGTCTCGGGGCGGTCGGCGACCATGGCCTCGGTGGTGATCAACAGACCCGCAACCGACGCCGCATCTTCAAGCGCGATCCGCACGACCTTGGTGGGGTCGATGATCCCGGCCTTGAGCATGTCGCCATAGGTTTCGGTCTGCGCATCAAAGCCAAAGGCGGGGTCGTTGCTCTCGCTCACGCGCCCGGCCACGACCGAGCCGTCAACCCCGGCATTCTGGGAAATCTGGCGCAGCGGGGCCTGAACCGCGCGGCGGATGATCTTGATCCCGGCATCCTGATCGGCGTTGTCGCCCTTGAGGGTGGCCAGAACCTTGCCGGCATGCACCAGCGCGCTGCCGCCACCGGGCACGACGCCCTCTTCGACGGCGGCGCGGGTGGCATTGAGGGCGTCATCGACCCGGTCCTTGCGTTCCTTGACCTCGGTCTCGGTGGCGCCCCCGACCCGGATGACCGCAATGCCGCCCGACAGTTTCGCCAGACGTTCCTGAAGCTTTTCCTTGTCGTAGTCCGAGGTGGTATCTTCGATCTGGCCGCGGATCTGGGTCACGCGCCCGGCAATGGCGGTCTTGTCGCCGTCGCCGTCGATGATGGTGGTGTGATCCTTGGTGATGGCGATCTTCTTGGCGCTGCCAAGCATGTCCATCGTGACATTCTCAAGCTTGATGCCAAGCTCTGCCGAGATCACCTGACCGCCGGTCAGAACCGCAAGGTCCTCTAGCATGGCCTTGCGACGATCGCCGAAACCGGGGGCCTTGACCGCCGCCACCTTGAGACCACCGCGAAGCTTGTTGACGACCAGTGTCGCAAGCGCTTCGCCGTCGATATCCTCGGCGATGATTAAAAGCTGTTTGCCCGATTGAATCACCGCTTCCAGCAGCGGCACCATCGGTTGCAGCGAGGACAGCTTCTTGTCATGCAACAGCACGACGCAATCCTCCAACTCGACGGTCATCTTTTCGATATTGGTGATGAAATAGGGGCTGAGATAGCCGCGATCGAACTGCATGCCCTCGACCACTTCGGTCTCGGTCTCAAGGCCCTTGTGTTCCTCGACGGTGATCACGCCCTCATTGCCGACCTTTTCCATCGCATCGGCAATCTGCTGGCCGATTGCGGCCTCGCCATTGGCGGAAATGGCGCCGACCTTTGCGATCTCGGCGGTGCCGTTGACCGGGCGCGACATTGCCTTGATCTCGGTGATGACGGCGGTGACGGCCTTGTCGATCCCGCGCTTGAGGTCCATCGGGTTCATGCCGGCGGCAACCGCTTTCATGCCTTCGATGACAATGGATTGCGCCAGCACGGTGGCGGTGGTGGTGCCATCGCCGGCCTGATCATTGGTGCGCGAGGCGACCTGGCGGACCATCTGGGCGCCCATGTTCTCGAACGGGTCGGAAAGCTCGATTTCCTTGGCGACGGTGACGCCGTCCTTGGTGATGCGCGGCGCGCCATAGGATTTGTCGATCACCACATTGCGCCCTTTGGGGCCGAGGGTGATCTTGACGGCATTGGCCAGCGTGTTGATGCCGCGCAGCATGCGGTCGCGGGCGTCGGTGCCGAATTTTACGTCTTTCGCAGACATGTGGGGTGCTCCTGATGGAAAATAAGCGGGGAAGTCCGTGCGAGGATCAGGCCAGAATGCCCATGACGTCGCTTTCCTGCATGATCAGGAGGTCTTCGCCGTTAAGCTTGATTTCGGTGCCGGACCATTTGCCAAACAAAATGGTATCATCGGGTTTGACGCTCATGGCGATGAGGCTGCCATCCTCGGCGCGCGCGCCGGTGCCGACCGAGACCACCTTGCCGGTCTGGGGCTTTTCCTTGGCGGTTTCGGGGATGAACAAGCCACCAGCGGTCTTTTCGTCGCCTTCAATACGGCGCACTAGAACCCGGTCGTGTAGCGGGGTAAATAGCATGGAAATGCTCCTTTTTGGGCTTTCCAGGGGAATAGGGATGTCGAGAGGCGTTTGGCACTCTTGCTGTCAGAGTGCCAATCTTACAAAGGTGGCTATGGCGCGAGGCGACTACAATGGCCCCGGCAAAAGATAATTTTCCGGCGGCGCGGATCGCGGCGCAGGCTCGCAGTCGGTGCTGAGATCACCCGCAGGCTTGAGCGGGCGAGTTTTGGCCTGCCGCAGGGGATCAGTGCCCATGCGGTTGACAAGAATGGCGCGCTTGATGACTGCGTTGGGCCAGTCTTGCCCATCCTTATCCAATGGCGATGACCTGCAACACTGGGACACAGACAGATGACCGATGAAACCATCCTCGCCAATGCCCGCCTTGTCCTGAAAGACGAGGTGATCCTTGGGTCGCTTTGCATCAGGGGCGGGGTGATCCGCGATATCGCCAGCGGCGGCGCGGTGCCAGGCGGCGCGCGGGACATGCAGGGCGATTTTCTGGCCCCCGGTCTGGTCGAGCTGCACACCGACAACCTTGAGCGACATCTGGCACCGCGCCCCAAGGTCGACTGGCCGCATCGTGCCGCGATCGTCGCCCATGACCGCGAGTTGGCCGGCACCGGGATCACGACGGTGTTTGACGCCATCCGCGTCGGATCGATCCAGTCGTTGGGCGGTAGGCATTATGGCAAATACGCGCGTCGGATGGCGGATGAAATCCTGTCGATGCGCGCGGCGGGCACGCTTCGGATAAGTCATCATCTTCACCTCAGGGCCGAAATCTGTTCCGAGACCCTGATCGAGGAGCTGGATGAATTCGGCCCGGCGGATCGCGTTGGCATCGTGTCGATGATGGATCATACCCCCGGTCAGCGCCAATTCAGCGATATGCAGAAATACAAGGATTACGTCTGTGGTAAACACGGCGTGGATCCGGCCGGGCTTGACGATTACGTGGCATTTCTGCGCGGGCTTCAGGACAGGTATTCGGCCCCCCACGAGGCCGCGACCGCCGCGGCCGCCGCGCGCTATGGCGCGACCCTCGCCAGCCATGATGACACCACGGCAGAGCAGGTCGCGACAAGTCACGGCCATGGTGTGACCCTGGCGGAATTTCCCACGACGCTTGCGGCGGCAGAGGCCTGTCATGTCCACGGCATCGGCACGATCATGGGCGCGCCCAACCTGATCCGGGGCGGGTCGCATTCGGGCAATGTCGCGGCGCTTGATCTGGCGAAACGGGACCGGCTTGATATCCTGTCGTCGGATTATGTGCCCGCCGGTCTGCTTATGGCGGCGGTGCAGCTTGGCGATCTTTGGGGCGACATGGCGCGCGGCATGGCGACGGTGACCCATAGCCCGGCGCGTCGGGTGGGGCTTGGCGATCGTGGCGTGATCTGCGCGGGGGCGCGGGCCGATCTGATCCGCTTTTGCGTGCTTGAGAGCACCCCGGTCTTGCAGGAAACATGGTGCGAAGGGCGCCGGGTGTCCTAACGGGCGGGCCGGGGGACCGGGCGGGGCGTCAGAGCCCCAAGACCCCGATGCCACAGAATATGGCGGCGACGGCGCCCCATTGCCGGGCGCTCATCGGTTCTTTCAGGATGACGCGCGCCAGGATGACGGTGAACATGCCAAACAGCGAGGCCGAGACCGCCGCGAATTCCGGGTGCGGCAACGCGCCCGCAGATATCACGAGGCCAAGAGCGGTGGTGTCCAGAAGACCAAGCACCGCCAGAGGCCGCCACGCCATCTGCGCAAGCCGCCAGGATTGCCCGCGCAGGATCAGCAAGGCGCCGATGGCGACAAGCGCCGCAAGCCGGGTCAGGAACATCACCGGCAACTCCGCCCCGATCCGGGTTGCGGCCTGAGACAGGGCAAAGGTCAGGGCGAACCCTGCGGCGGCGAAGAGCGAGAACTGGATGGCGCGCCTGCGGCCGGTTCTGTCCTCGACTGGATCGTGGCCCGAAACCACCAGCGCCACGCCGCCGACGACAACCATGACCGCGCCCCACTGCAGGGCGCTTATCGCAGAGCCGTTGATCACCGCCCAGCCGACCGACAGAAGCGGATAGCTTCCGATGATCGGCGCCACAAGGCGGACCGGGCCGATGGAAAGGGCGATATAAAGGCCGAAACTGGCCGCGGCAAAGGCCAGGCCCGCAAGCCCCGACAAAAGACCGGCGCGCCAGGTCATGACCTGCCAGCCCTCGCTTGGGGCCGCGACCGGGCCAAGGGCGAGTGTGCCGAAGAAAAGCACCAGGAAGAGCATCGACAACAGGTTGATGTTCTGGCTGACCCTGCGGACGAGGATGTCGTGCACCGCCCAGGACATCGCGGCGCATAATCCCAACAGAAGTGACATCCCAAAACTCCCTTGCCGTCTTGCCCTGATCGCCATGTCGGCCCGATCAAACCCAGGCCCCTGACGCAAAAGGGGCGGCGAATGACCGCCGCCCCAAGTCTTGTGATGCGTGCTTAGTAGCGTTCGAGAGAGGCCGCGACCTTCTCGCGGTCACCAATATGCTTGGCCTTCTCCAGATGCTCGTTCTCACGCACGTACTGTATCCGGTGCCAGCCGATCCAGAAGATCACACCGAGGATGGTCATTGCCACTTCCCAGCCCTGAAAGGGATAGACGGCACCAACTTCGGCCAGATCGACGGCCCAGCTTTCCAATCCATTCGTAGACATGGTCGTTCTCCTTATTTCTGCGCCAGATAGGCTTTGTCTGCGGCGATGATGTCAGCTTTGGCATCCTCGTAGGCATGGTGTTCGGCGTAATCGAGACCCTGAAGCTCGACCTCTTCCGGGATGCGCAGAACGCCCATCGCGGATTGCACCTTGGACACGGCCCAGCCGGGCAGAAAGCCAAGAACGAAGAACATGATAACCGCGCCGGCCGTTTGGCCAAGGGGGCTGATGGTGGCATAGCCTTCAAAGGGTGACGACGGTTGCCCCCAGAGCAGGAAGCCCGCGATGATCAGACCGACAACGCCCGAGTAGCCATGAACCGCAACTGCGCCAACAGCGTCATCAAGCTTGAAGCGGCGCTCGACCCAGTAGTGCAGTTTGTAGACGATCACGACACCGACCGCACCGACAAGCATGGCCTGAATGGGGTGGTAAAGATCATTGCCCGCAGAGGCGGTGATGATCCCGGCAAGGCCGCCCGAGAAGGTCCAGAAGGCATCGCCCTTGGACACCACATAGGCCGCCATCAAGCCACCCGAAAGCGACATCAGGAAGTTGAAGGTAATCGCCGAAAGGGTGGTCGGGGCGAGATAGATATTGGTCGCCGTCCAGGTGGTTCCGACGATTTCGCCGCCGATGACTTCGGGTGCGATGATCGGCACGTTACAGGCCGCGTAAAAGCCCCAGAAACCGGTATAGATCAGGAAAATCCCGATGGTCAGAAGCCAGGGATTGTGCGGAGGAATGTCGCGCGGCGTGCCATCGCTGGCGAATTTGCCGATGCGCGGGCCAAGCACCATGATCACCCCAAGGGCATAACCGCCCGCGATGGCGTGGATAACGCCCGAAGCATAGGCGTCGTGATAGCCAAGGTATTTGACCATCCAGCCGGCATAGTGCCAGCCCCATGCCGCGTCGATGATCCAGAAGACCGACCCGATAAGCACCGCGTGAATCCACAGCGCGCTTGAGCGGATGCGCTCGATAACCGCGCCGGACACGATCGAGGCCGCTGTCCATGAGAAAAGCAGGAACGCTGCCCAAAAGACGCCGGTAATGTGATCCGAAAGATTCGTCCCCATTGTTTCGGCCCAGGGCAGGTTGGCATTGGCCATCTCGTGATTCAGCCCGCCAAAGAACGGAAAGCTGGGGAAGGCCCAGTAAATCCACCAGCCGAAGAAGAAGAACGTGATCGTGACCAAGGGAATGATCATGACGTTTTTCATCAACGTATGCATATGGTTACGCCGTCGGCTTGCGCCGACTTCATACATGCAAAAGCCGACGTGAATGAGGAACATGAAAACGACGGTCACCCAGTAATAAAACTCGGTGAATATCGTCGTAAGTGCGTTTAGATTGCCGTCCACTGGTCTGTCTCCCTGTTGCGCCCTTCGGGGCGGTCTTTGCTTCTTAGTAAAAAATTATTCATTGAGTATTGCTTTTTCTGAGGCCTCGCTGTCAACTGTTCTTAGCGCAGTCGGAAAAATCGTGGGGCCGGGCCCCATGAAGAGAGTTGCAGGCTGCGGCGAATTTCCGGGTATCATTGCCGGGGTGAACTGCCCCTGTGGCGTGATGCGGAACCGGGGTGAACAAGACTGGACATGGCTGCCAACAGGGTAGAGTGCCATCCAAACGGGAGATTAAAATGACGGCATCTTGGAGATTTTCAACACTGGCTGACCGCCATCGCGCCATGGGGTCCAACCTTGAAGACTGGGGCGGTATGGGCACCGCCTGGAGTTATGACAAGGATCAGACCGAGGAATACATGGCGATCCGCACCAACGCGGGCTTCATGGATGTGTCGGGGCTTCACAAGGTGCATCTTGTCGGCCCGCACGCCAGCCACGTGATTGACCGCGCCACCACCCGCAACGTCGAAAAGATCAAGCCGGGGCGCTCGTCCTATGCGACGATGCTGAACGACGAGGGCAAGTTCATCGACGATTGCGTGATCTACCGCATGGGGCCGAATTCCTGGATGGTTGTGCATGGCACTGGCGGCGGTCATGAACAGCTGACGATGGCGGCGATGGGGCGCGATGTGGATGTGCGCTTTGACGACAACCTGCACGATATTTCGCTTCAGGGCCCCAAGGCGGTCGATTTCCTTGAGGAACAGGGCGTTCCGGGCATCCGCGATCAGGTCTATTTCAGCCACCAGCACACCATGCTGTTTGACAAGCCGGTCACGATTTCGCGCACAGGCTATACCGGCGAGCGCGGCTATGAGATTTTCTGTCGCGGGCAGGACGCGCCGCATATCTGGGACCAGCTTGTTGAAAAGGGTGCGCCCAAGGGGATCATCCCGACGCGCTTTACCACGCTCGATCTGTTGCGGGCCGAAAGCTATCTGTTGTTCTTCCCCTATGACAACTCCGAGATGTACCCCTTCGAGAATGAAAAGGGCGGTGATACCCTCTGGGAGCTGGGCCTTGATTTCACGGTCTCGCCGGGCAAAACTGGGTTCCGGGGCGCCGAAGAGCATTACCGCCTGAAGGGCAAGGAGCGCTTCAAGATTTACGGCGTCAAGCTTGAGGGCAAAGAGCCCGCCGCAGAGGGCGCGCCCTTGATGAAAGACGGCAAGCAGGTGGGTGTTGTGACCATCGGGATGTATTCACCGCTGAATGACTGGAATGTCGGCATTGCGCGCATGCCTGTTGACTGCGCGGTCGATGGCACGCCGATGAGCGTGAAGAATGACAGCGGCGAGATCAAATGCGTCGCGCATTCGATGCCGTTCCATGACCCGGACAAGAAGCGCCGTACCGCCAAAGGCTAAGATCAAGACCGCGCGTGGCCGTCGTGTCGGCCACGCGCAATTGCAACCGAGAAAAGAGGGACCCGACGCCAGATGAGCACGTTCGATTTTCCGCCTTCAATCCTGAGCAGGCCGGTATACGGGAGGCTTGAGCCGCGCGCGGGCAAGTCTCATATGATGATCGCAGACGCCGAGGGGGCCGAGGCGATCCTGCGGCTTGCCGCCGAGGACGCAACCCTTATGGCAAAGTCGAACATCCTTTATATTCCCGGCGATACGGGCGATAAATATACCAGCCAACTCAAGGCGTTGAAGCCAAAACAGCTTTATGTCGGACCAAGCTACGAGGCCGCCGTGCCCCGGCTGCGCCGCACGCTGCTTGATGCGCATATGGGTCTTCAGGTTTATCTTGCGGGCACCGAAGGCCTGATGGGGCAGGCCATGCTTGAGGCGACCACGGCGGGCATTCCCCACAGTGCGATCCAGACCGAGCACCACGGATCGGTGGCGCGCCGGGTGCAATGCGTGCATTGCAAGGGCATCACCGAAGACGTCATGCTTGATCCCTTTCAATGCAGCCATTGCGGCTTGAACCTTTTCGTGCGCGATCACTATTCACGTCGTCTCGCGGCCTTTCAGGGGGTCTGCATCGACGCCGAAGACCCCGGCAATGTGCCCGCATCGGTGGAGCTTTACTCATGAGTGCCGGAACCCGGAAAATCGCCGTCACGGTCAGTGACGTGGTCAAGGTCAACGAATTGGTCACGCGCTTTCGCTTTGTGCCCACCGATGGGGCGCCCCTGCCGACCTTTTCGGGCGGCGCGCATGTGGTGGTGGAAATGCAGGACGGCGATGTCACCCGTCTCAACCCCTATTCGCTGATGTCCGACCCGATGGATCAGAGCGCCTATACGATCTCGGTGCGGCGCGACGACGAGGGCCGGGGCGGGTCATTGTTCATGCACACCAAGGTCAAGCCGGGCGATCAGATGATGATCAGCTATCCGGTCAACCTGTTTGCCCTGGACCTACGGGCGAAAAAGCACCTGATGATTGCCGGAGGCATCGGCATCACGCCGTTCCTCGCGCAGATCAAACAGCTTGCGGCGATGAACGGCAATTTCGAGCTTCATTATTCCTGTCGCAGTCCGGCGCTTGGGTCTTATGCCGACGAATTGACCACCGCGCATCCCGGCCGGGTGCATGTCTATTTTGACGATCAGAAACAGGCGATCGACCTTGAGACCCTGCTGGATGGCCAGCCGCTTGGCACGCATATCTATGTCTGCGGTCCCAAGGGCATGATCAATTGGGTGCGCGACAAGGCAAGCGCGCTTGGCTGGCCCCGCGAGGCGGTGCATTACGAGGAATTCCTTGCGCCGCAATCGGGCAAGCCGTTCGAGGTCAAGCTTGCGGTGTCCAACAAGGTGATCACCGTGGGCGAGCATCAAAGCCTGCTTGAGGCGATGGAGGCGGCGGGTGTCGACGCGCCCTATCTCTGCCGCGGCGGGGCCTGTGGGCAATGCGAAACCGATGTCATCGGCTATGACGGGAAATTCATCCATCACGATCACTGGCTTGAAGATGAAGACAAGGCCAGCGGCAAGAAAATCATGCCCTGCGTCAGCCGTTTTGAGGGCAAGACCCTCGTTCTGGACCGCTAAGGAGACCGATCATGACAATTCAGTTCAACGATGAAACCTTTCGCGGTGATTACACCTTCAAGAATTCGCAATGGGCGATCGACCGCTTTCCGTTCCCGTTTCACGAAGACAACTATATGTATTCGGTCAACATGGAGCAGCATCAGGGCGGCCCCGAGGGCAGCGTTTACGAGAAACGCTTTGATGTGGACGAGCATTACGTGTCCGAGATGAAGGACCGCGCGCAGGTTCTGGCCGAAGATCCGCTGCGCTGTCAGTCGCTGCCGCATATGACGCTGGCGGGCTGGGATCTGCTCGAACTGATCATGGTCAGCAAATCCGAAGATTACCCCGACCTGTTTGAACTGCATCGCGACGGCAACCACTGGCACTGGATCAACAAGCCGATGGGGATCGACCAGCGGTTCACCTTCATGGATGAAACCACGCTGCCTTATGGGCCGATGGAATATATCACCCGCCAGACCCAGGGCGATTTCGCGGTGCTCGATCAGCGCGACGACAACCTCTGGATGGATGCCGGCATGGTCACCACCCAGGCCGACTGGTCGCTTGATTTCGACATCGGCATGAACTTTTTCGAATGGCACGCGCCGGTGCCGAAAGCCCATGAAATGGGTATTTTCGTGCGCGCGCTCAAGTTTCTTTTGAACGTTCAGCAGGGCAGCCCGGCGCGGCGGCTCAACTGGACGATGACGGTCAATCCGCTGCTTGATACCAGCCCGGAAAACTATCACAAATGGGGCGTGCAAAAGACCACGCTGACCCCTGAAAACGTTGGTCAAAAGCAACATTTGCGGGTCGAGTTGCAGACCTTTTTCCGGCTGCCGCGCTCGAACGCTCTGGTGTTTCCGATCCGCTGTTACCTGATCGCGCTTGAGGATGTCGTGAGCGTGCCGAAATGGGGGCGTCGCCTACACCGGGTGATCCGCGATTTGCCGGAAGAGCTTGCGACCTACAAAGGCTTTATCGACAACCGCCCGCTGATCGTCGATTACCTGTCGAAATTCGATGACGGCTTGGCGACCTCGCCCGGCATCTGGCCCGATAAAGACAGCGAACCGCCCTTGCAGGCCTAAGAGGTCAGGGGCGGGATCACCTTCCTTTGAAGGCGCGCCCCGGTGCCGCTATCGGTTCAATACGTCTAGAGTTCTCGCGATAGTTTGCATCAAAAATTCAGCTTTTTAGCTTAATCCACTCGCAGAGATGAGGGATATGGCCCGGCGACACATGCGCGTGTCGCGGGCCGACCCAGAGCTTTGCGAGTGGTCGAATGGTCAAACCCGGTTTGGTGGGACGGATCAGAGACAGGCGGCGAGCGCTGGCCAGGGTGGTCGGGCCATGACCACCTATACCGTCACCACATCCAATTGGAACGACCCGGCCTTCTGGAGTTCGATCAACCTGACCACGGCCGGTCATACGCTTGATGTCTCGGGCCTTCCGTCGGATTACCGCGTCGACGTTGACGAGGATACCGGCGCCATCCAGATCGCGCACTTTGGATCGTTTTTCACCATTGTCGGCGCCAATTATAACGGGGCATTCGGTGCGCCCAACGCGACGCTTGGCGGCGCGACCGTGATCAACTATTTTTCCGCAGTTGCGGGAACCGGCGGGAATGACACGCTGGCGTCCGGCTCGGGGGCGGATACGGTTTTCGGCAATGACGGCAATGATACTGTGGTGTCGGGGCAGGGCGATGACTTTGTCGATGGCGGCGCGGGCCAGGATTTGATCCTGGGGGATGGTCAGTGGTACGACCCCGTTGAATATGCCTCGGGCGGGGGGGGGCGAGCACCAATCTTACCGTGACCAATGGCGCCGACGGCCCGATCGAGCTTTGGTGGGTCGATGGCGGCGGCACACTGATTTATTATGCCACGATCAATGCCGGGGACACCTATGTGCAGCCGACCTTTGAGGGCCACAACTGGTTCTTGCGCGACGAGCAAGGGTATTACCTTGAGGTCATAAAAGGCGCGCCAAACCAGACCGTGGTCTATGGTGGCGAGGGCCTAAGCGATACGATCACCGGCGGGGATGGAGACGACACCCTGTTTGGCATGTATGGCGATGATAGCCTTGTGGGTGGTGGCGGCAACGACAGCCTCCTTGGCGGCTATGGCAATGACACCCTTGAAGGCGGTCTTGACGACGATCTCTTGACCGGTGGCGATGGTAATGACGTGTTCATCTATGCCCCTGGTGATGGCAACGACACGATCACCGACTTTAACACCGGCAACACCGGCACGCTTGACGATGCCGACGGCGCCAACAACGATTTCATCGACCTGAGCGGGTTTTATGACAACCTGTCAGAGCTTTACGCGGATCAGGCCGATGATGGCATCCTCAACCAGTCGAATGCCACCGATACCAAGGGGCGCACGGTCGATTACGCCGATAACGACAATTTTGGCACCGGATCGCTGACCTTTAGCGGCGCGAGCGCCGATAATTCAAGCTTTACGGCCGAGAACACCGCCGTCGTCTGTTTCACCGCCGGCACGATGATCCTGACGCCGGGGGGCGAGGTCGCGGTAGAGCTACTGCGTCCGGGGGACGCGGCGGTGACCCGCGACAACGGTGTTTTTCCAAGCTTCTGAACCCGGCGCTGCGCATCGGCTATCTTGTTCTGCCCGAGGCCCATATCGCGCCGATCAGGGCGCATGTTCTGGCGTGCGGAACGCGGGCCTCGCTGGTGCCACAGCCCGCCTTGGCCGAGTTCATGCAAAGCGGTGATTTCGCCACCCACCTGCGCCGGATGCGCCGCACCTATGCCAAGCGGCAGGCAAGCCTTGTGCGCGCGCTTGCGGGGGCGACCGATGTCCTTGACGTCCAGAGTGACCCCTCGGGGATGCATCTGTGTTGCGATCTGCGGGGCGGTATCGGTGTTTCGGACGCAGAGATATCAGCCCGCGCAACCGAGCAGGGGCTTTGCGTGCGGGCGCTGTCGTCGCATGCGGTTTTGCCCGATCCGCCAGATGCGCTCTTGCTGGGCTATGCAGCCTTTGACGAGGCGACATTGGGCCGGGCATCAGAGGCGCTTGTCACGGTGCTGCGCGATCTTGCGAAATCGCGCTAGCCGCGCGGATCGGCAAGCAGATGCGTCTTTATCCGCTGAAAGCCATATCCGATATGAACCCGCTGAACATAGCCCACGGCGGCCATATCGCCCGCTTCAAGCGCGTTGCAAAGGTCAGATAGCTCGTCCAACAGCGATTTGGCGACCTCGGCGCCGACGATGGTGCTGACCCGGTGCCAGGTGCTTGCGGCCTGATAATAGGTCTGAAGCCAGAACGAGCGCAGCACGACATTGCCGATCAGATCGGCGATCAGCTTGTTCAGGCGATCATTCAGCATGACATAGGTGCGCGGGTCGACATTCATGCCCCACTCCTGAACCTCTTGCAGCAGGGCCTGCGCCAGGGCGGTGTGATCCTGACTGACCTCTTTGGGCGAGAGGGTTCCGATCAGCATCGCCAGTTCAAGGCGCATTTCATAGACCTGCCGGATTTCGGCGTCAGAGAGGGCAACGACCACCGTGCCGACGCCATTGCGGGTTTCCACCAGGCCAAGGTGGCTAATTCGGCTGATGGCATCGCGCACCGGCGTGCGGCTTACACCGAATTCCTGGGCAATCACGGCTTCCTTGAGTTGATCGCCGGGCTGATAATCCAGAAAGCAAATCCGCTCCAGAATGAGCCGCTGAATGCTTTCCACGATGGTTTCGCCGTCGGGCCCCGGTGCCAGATGTTTGTCGATCAAGGGCAAGGCGCATTCCTTATTGTGGTGGGGCCTATGGAAGGGCCTGAATAGAGTATTCGAGCGCTGTTTTCAATCAACACCGAATGGTGCCCTGACCGTCGCCCCGTGTTGAGCGGGCCGTCATGGATCACTGAGAGACCCGCAAAGCTCACGGCATATCCCATCGCTCGAGCGCGCCCATTTTGTTGATCTGGTATTCGGTGCTTGGGAAGTCGACAACATAGTCTTGCGTTGCCTTGGACCAGCCCGCAGACTTGCGGTAAAACAGCGGCTTGTGACAGATGAAAAGCTGGCGGATATCCTTGGGCGACAGGTCGGCCAAGAGCATGTGGACCAGATCGGCATCTTTGTGATCCCCGGCGCGCAGGGTATAGAAAAACGCCGGGTCGTCCGACGACATCCTGGGCCAGGCGCCATCATTCTCGGCCCATGTCACAAGCGCTGCGAGGGTGTGAAATTCGTCCGGCAAGGCCCCGGCATGATCGCGCCCGCATCAACGCTGCGCGCCTTCACGATCAGCTCGACAAGGTCGTTCAACTCCAGAAACTTTGCGATGCGGTTGTGCTCGGTCAGATCGAACATATATCTGATAGCCAGACCCTCAAGCACCTTTTTGTCGCCACAGGTGACAAGGGCCAGATGATCTGCGTCCTGAAACAGATAGACCCCGCCATAATGCGCGGTCCAGGAATTGCGCTGATCAAAGCTCATTTCCTTCAACTCAATCGGGTTGCGCACCACATCCCCGGTGCCGCCCGCAGGCTCGATCATCACGGCAATCAGAACGTCGTCAAACCAGGCATCCTCATGGCTTAGAAACCGGACGAGCTTGGTGCCCAGCTTTTGCGCCTGCCGGATCGCGCCGCCGGTGGTATCGGCCTCAACGCGCACGCGGCGAATGTCGAGCAGGCGGGCAGGGCAAAAAGCGCGGATTCGTTTTCTTCGATGAACTGGCGCAGAATGCCGCGCGAGGGTGAGAGTTTTGCCTCAGGCAACGGCGCGGTTTTCTGATTGGTGGTCAGCAGGATGAACTGCCGGTTCACGCCCGCACGGTTCAGGTAAAGCGGATCGTCCAAACCAAACCCGATTGCAGGCGAATAGCCCCAACTGTCGACTTGGAAATCGGTGAGCGTGGTGGTCTTGCCCGTCAGATGCCTGAGCGCGCGATTCCACCGTTCGACCAGCGCGGGGCTGTCCATATGGACCAGATTGCCAAATATCAGGCCAGATTTGATGAGGAGTTTCATGTAATACATTGAAAAATAAATGACTTTTTATTCAGGGCTGAATTGCCCTGATAGCTGTCGATATTGTTGGTGCTCAGGTTTCGATAGCGAAAGCTATCGCCGACGTTCTGGCGATAGTCGTGCAGCAGGCTGGCCATCATCTGAATAAGCGTGGTATTGCCGGTCCCGGTTTGCCATCGCCCATGAAGGTAAAGATAAACCCGCCAAGTTTGGCGAAGGGGGTGAGGCGGCGGTCAAAATCATAGGCCATCAGCATCTTGGACAGCTTCAGCGCCCGATACTTGGCGATATGGGTGCCGACCACCTCGTTTGGCTTTTTGAAGGTCATGGTGAGGGTGGTGGACTTGGCCTTGCTGGCGGGTTCGACCCCGTGGATGGTCAGATCATCGGCCTCAACACGCCAGCTTGCGCCGGTAAAGGCGCCCCGGCGTTCTGGGCGCGCAGGGCGACCTTTTCCATGAGCTGCTCGGCAAATCCGGTGAGCGTGGCCACAAGGCGCGCGTCATCGCCTGCATGCACCGCAATGTCGCGGTCGCGCAATGCCATCGTGTCTGCTGTCAGGCTCATATCGAAATCCCCGGTCTTTCATCGTTCTCTAAATACTCATTTACCCCGGCTGCCCCTCTCGGGCCAGCGGCGCTCGTCGCGGGGCATGCGCGCGCGCCCGGTGTCTTTGACCTCCATGAAGTAGATCGTCGGCAGGTTGACCTGGCTGTCATAGACCGCCCAATGCACCAGGAACCGGCTGCGCGCCTCGTTGGTATCAAGCCAGCGGATTTCGGGATCGTTCTGCGCCCAGAACAGATGTCCCCTGCGCAGGTCCTCGTAGTACTTGCGCTGTGACAGAGCAAATTGAAGTCTGCTCGGAATTTGCCGCTCGCCGATGATCTGTCCTAGCATCTGCGCCTTGAGCCGCTCGGCGCTTGGCATGCTGCCAAGATGGCGCCCGGCCTGTTGCGCGTCATTGGCCATGACCAACGGCTCGCTGAACACCGGAAAGCCGCTCTCAACGCTGTCCATGTCACGCGCGCCCAAACGCTGCCCGGTATCGCGCCCCACCAGCGGGTATTTCATCGAAAGCGCCCGGAACGTATAGCTGAGACCCTGCACATAAGTGGCCAGAATTTCCACCTTGTCCTTGTTCAGGCTGCCATCGGCCTGCATCACTGCCGCGACGCGGGCCAGATATCCTGTGATCTGCTCGACCTTGGCAAATACCGGCGGCTGACAAGGATTTCGTTCGGGCCGACGTGGTCTTGATCCGGTGTCGCATCGGTTTTCATTATCGACCGTCCCAATCGAGATCGCGCTCAAGCCACCTGTCGAGACGGATGGCCTGCACTGAGGTTCAAGGAAAGGAATACCCGATCCCTACAAGGAGAGTGGCGCTAGATTGGAGCACGGCAAATGCGCCGATTAACAGAAAACGGCTCAGCATGAATATCTGGCCAAACCAATCCCCCCAATCAATGGCAGCAAGGCCACGAGAGCGAAAAACCACACCATGGCTGCGACCAACATCCCGATTTCATACGTCACCCATTTCGGCGGAAAGCCGGGCCAGAGTTCTCGCAGGTTTTTGATGCTTAAGGGGCCCGGCATTTTCTTGACTAGGGTCGAGAGCATCACGAGCCATAAAGGGACTTGTCGTGCGTCTCAATGATCTGTGCAAACCGGCGGGCGAAACGCTCATCTGCCCTGGACTCTAGCACGTCGCGGGCAAAGACCATGTGACCTTCGTGGGCCTCTAGCATGTCGGCCATTTTCGTGTTGGTGGCGGCCCCGATACCGGCAATGGCGGTCTGGGCCTCCTTGTCGGTTTCGTTGGCGCTCTTGTTTTCCAGGGTGATGATTTCCGGGTCTATCGCCTGAATGGCAACGCGCAGCGCCTCTAGCTCGCCGACGGTGAAATCGCGCTCGTCCAGTGTTTCGCTCAGGGTGGTGCCAACCTTGGTTTTATGCTCGTCCAGCACGGCCAACTGACCTTCCAGAAGCTGTAGAATGATGTCGGATTTGCCGATCAGATCCTGAAGTTCGTCGTCGATGCCGACGGTGCGCACGCTGTCCTGGCGCATGCTGTCTGATTTTGCGGCGCTGAACTGGCCGACAAGGCTTTCCCAGCCGGTCTTGTTGCTCATCTCGTCAAAATCACGCGAAAACGCCGAGGTGATATCGTCAAACCCCATGATCAGCTCGGCGATATTGGCGTTCATGATCTCGGTATGGGCGTGCACCTCTGCCAGCGAGGCGTTCTCGATCTCAAGCATGGCCTCTTCGCCGTTTTTGATCTTGCTGGTCAGTTCCGCAATCTTGGCCTGCGCTTCGCTTACCCGTGCCTGAGATTCCTAAACCTGCGCCCCTAAATCAGCCATGAACTTTCCCTATTTCGAAAAAACAAACAGGTTACGCGCTCAACATATACGGCTTTGGGCTAAAATAGGGCTCTCGCGCAAAAATTCTCGCTCAGGGTGAGCGCCACCATTGAGTCTTGGGGTGTGGTGCCGGGGCAAGATCATGGTGTTGCGGGGATGTTGGAGCGTCTTCGCAACTTGACGATCATTGAACGGCAGCTCGACTTGGAAGGGCTCTACAACACCTCGCAGGGCGCCATTGGATCTAAAATTCAATTTATACGCATAAAAATGTGAACAAACCTATGCTTATGGATGTATAGTTTCTTCACAAGAAATGATGGCGAGAGTGTAATCTGTGGTTGATCTTTGTTGTCGTTTAAGAGGAGGGCATAAGTGCTTAGTTCAGTGCCTACACGTGACGTTGCTGAAAATCCGTTGAGCGAGGCGGCAACGTTGCGCATCCTCAATGCGTTTGCGGTCGATGTCATCGCCATTCCCAGTGTCGAGGATTTGTTCTGGTATGTGGCGCAGAATGTCGTGGGTCAGCTGAACTTTGTGGACTGTGTGATCTATCAGGCCGATCAGGATCAAACCGAGCTTACGCAGGTGGCCGCCCTTGGCGAGAAAAACCCCTATGGGCGCAGAATCATCAACCCGCTGAAAATCCCGTTTGGTCAGGGGATCACCGGGCAGGTGGCGCAAACCGGGCAGGCGATCATCGTCGATGATCTTCTGAAGGATCAAAACTATATCCCTGATACACAACCGGCCCGCTCCGAGATTTGCGTGCCGCTTGTGTCGCGCGGTCGGGTTGTCGGCGTCATCGACAGCGAGCACCCGGACAAGGAAAGATTTGGCAAGGCCGAGCTTGAAGTTCTGACCACGGTGGCCGCCATGGCAAGCGCCAAGATCGAGCTTTTGGCAGAGGTAGAGCGGTCGAAACGGCGCTATCAGGATCTGGTGAAATCCCATGCGCAACTGGGCGAAGAGATCAGCAACCGCAAAGCCCTTGAGGCGAAGCTTTTCGAGGCGCGAAAGCTTGAGGCGATCGGGCGGCTGACCGGCCGCTTTGCCCATGACTTCAACAATCTGCTGACCGTGATTTCCGGCAACCTCGAACTTCTGGAGGCCGATCTTGGTGGTCCGCTGTCGACGGGAAGCCTGCAAGACGCGCAAGGCGCCGCCGCGCGCGGGGCCAAGCTTATCCGGGACATGCTTACCTTTTCGCAGCGCGTGCGCCTGAGCCCGGAGGTGTGCGACCTCAACAGGCTTGTCGCCGCGACCTGCGCGAGTCACGCCGACATCTTGAGCGCCGCGATTGACCTGACCCTGGCCAAGGATCTGTGCTCGGTCAATATTGACCCCAAGGTCGCCGAAAACGCGCTGCTCAACCTGATCACCAACGCGCGCGATGCGATGCCCGAGGGCGGGCGGCTTGAGATCGGCACGCAGAATATCCGCCATTGTCTGTGCGACAATCATGGGCTCGCAACCGATCTTGCGCCGGGGGATTATGTCTGTCTGAGCGTCAAGGACGATGGGGTCGGCATCCCGCAGCACAGCCTGCAACAGATTTTCGACCCGTTCTATACCACCAAGGCCGTTGGCTCTGGCACGGGGCTGGGGCTGTCGATGATCTTTGGCTTCATGCAGCAGACCGGCGGCGCTGTGGCGGTGACCTCTGATGTCGATCAAGGCTCGGTTTTCCGGCTCTACTTTCCGGCTGTGCCAAGTGATGCAAACGATTTGTTAACTAAGACTCCTTAACAAAAAGTTACATCAAGACTTGGGGGTTCAGATGCTAGATTCATCGCACAAATATTGTGCCGACTTGGGGCGTCTTCCGCTTATCAATGTGAGTGACCTGCGCGGGGGCAACCGGGCAGGGATCGCGAAAGTGGCCGATGATATTGGCGAGGCAGCCCGCGACATCGGGTTCTTCCGGATCTGCGGTCACGGCATAGATCCCGATCTTATCGAGGAGACTTATCGCGTGGCCGAGCGGTTCTTTGCCTTGCCCGAAGACGTCAAGCGTCGGTATTATATCGGGCAGAGTTCCAATCATCGCGGCTATGTTCCCTTTAGCGAAAAGGGCGATTATCCCGATGAGCTCAACCGCAGCTACGAGGCCTTTGACCTCGGGCTTGATTTGCCGGAGGACGACCCGGATTACCTTGCGGGCAACCGGCTGCTGGGGCCGAATGTCTGGCCTGATCTTGCCGGGTTCAAGGACACGGTGGCGGCCTATTACGCAGAGGTTTCCGCGCTTGGGCGGCTGGTGTGTTCGGCGCTTGAGCTTCACCTCGGGTTGGCGATCGGGGCGATGACCAACCACATGAGCAAGCCGATTTCCCAACTCAGGTTACTGCATTACGTGCGCCAGAAACAGACGGTGGATCACAGTTCGGTCAATATGGGCGCGCATACCGATTACGAATGCCTGACCCTTCTGCATACCCGCAACAAGGGCTTGCAGGTGATGACCCGCAGCGACCGCTGGATCGACGTGCCGGTCGACCCGTCGGTTCTGGTGGTCAATATCGGTGACATGCTCGAAGCCTGGAGCAACGGCGTCCTGCGCTCGACGCCGCACCGGGTGCTCAACCTTAGTCCAGAGCGGTTTTCGCTACCGTATTTTGTCGCCACCAATTACGACACGCTGATCAAGCCTTTTGCCCATCTGGTGAACGCCGAAGAGCCCGCCAGATACGAGCCGTTCTTGGCCGGCGCGCATCTTGAACGCATGCTGGTGCGCGATTTTCCGTATTTGCGGCACGCCGCCTCGGGGGGCGGTGCCGCGTCATTTGATAACCCTTTTGAACAACGACTGAACCAGAGTAGAGTTTGACCATGCCCCCATTGGAAGCCATCCTTGCCGTGACCCTAGCCGGGCTTGCCCTGAGCGCGACACCCGGCCCCTCGATGCTTTATGTCCTGTCGCGCAGCGTCGGACAGAGCCGGGCGGCGGGGCTTGCCTCGGCGCTTGGGCTTGGCCTTGGGGGGATGGTTCTGGCGGTGGCCACGGCGCTTGGACTGGCGGCTGTTTTTGCCAGGTTTGACTGGCTGGTTCTGGGGCTGCGCTATGTCGGCTCGGCCTATCTGGTGTGGCTTGGGGTGGGGATGATCCGCGATGCCCGTGCCAGTGCGCAGCTGTCCCTTGAGGTTCATAGCGTCAGCCAGAGTTCATTTTCCTCGATCATCTGGCAGGGCGTTCTGGTTGAATTGCTCAATCCCAAGACCGTGTTGTTCTTTGCGCTCTTTTTGCCGCCATTTGTCGATGCGGGGGGCGGGCAGATCACCCAGACCAGCGTTCAGCTGCAACTGCTCACTCTGGGCGTGCTTGTGCCGCTCACGGCAATTCCATCGGATATTGTTGTGGCCGTCATGGGCGGCACGATGACCCAGGTCATCAACCGCCAGCAGGTCGCGCGCGAAGGCCTCGCCTGGGCGGGCGGGCTGATCCTGATTGCCATCGCCCTGAATTTACATTTCGGGTTCTTCGGATAGCGGTCGCGCCCCGCGCGCAGTGTGACGCAGCAGGGCAGGCCGTCAGGCGACAAACCGCGCCCGCGTTCGATTGGCAAAGACCACCAGCGTCAGCATCACCGGCACCTCGACCAGAACCCCGACAACGGTTGCAAGGGCGGCACCGGAATTGAGGCCGAACAGGCTAATGGCGACGGCGACGGCCAGCTCGAAAAAGTTCGAGGTTCCGATCAGCGCGCAGGGGGCCGCGATGCGGTGCGGCACTTTCATCGCAAAGGCCGCGGCATAGGCGATTGCAAAGATGCCATAGCTTTGCACGATGATCGGCACGGCGATCAGCACGATGATAACGGGTTTGGACACGATCACCTGCCCCTGAAGGCCGAAAAGGATCATCACCGTGACGATCAACCCGACCACGGAATAGGGTTTCACGCCTGCCTTGAAGGCCTCGATCGCCTCGGGCGTGCCAAGCCTGCGGCGGGTGATCAGCCCGGCGGCCAGCGGCAGCGCGATGAACAAAACGACCGAGAGAACCAGTGTCGACCAAGGCACGGATATATCCGTGACGCCAAGCAGGAAGGCCACGATCGGGGCAAAGGCGATCACCATGATCAGGTCATTCACCGAGACCTGCAACAGCGTATAGGTCTCATCGCCGCGGGTCAGTTGCGACCAGACAAACACCATGGCCGTGCAGGGCGCAGCCCCCAGAAGGATCAGCCCGGCGATATATTGCGGGGCGTCTTGCGCCGGAATCCAGGGCGCGAAGACATATTGAAAGAACAGCATGGCAAGGGCGGCCATCGTAAACGGCTTGATCAGCCAGTTTACCACGAGGGTGATCATCAATCCGCGCGGCTGGCGCGCGACATCGCGCAACGATCCGGGGTCGACGCCCACCATCATCGGATAAACCATCGCCCAGATCAGGACCGCGACCACCAGATTGACGCTTGCCACCTCGGCCGCCGCAATCGCCGTCACCACCCCGGGCGCGACATTGCCCAAAAGAATTCCGGCCACCATCGCCAGGGCAATCCACAAGGACAGGTATTTTTCAAAAATGCTCATGCGGTCGTTCCTTGGGTGTCTTCGGATCTGAGTTGCAGCATGCCGAGCCAGCTTAGCGCGATCATGAGGGCGGCGGTGGCCAAACACAACGCAAGCCCGCCCATTTGATAGGTGACGCCCGACAGGACGGTGCCGAGCAATCGCCCCGCCGCGTTCGACATATAATAAAAGCCGACATCCATCGTCACCCGGCTCGCGTCGCTAAAGCTCAGGATGAGATAGGAATGCAGCGCGGAATTCACCGCAAAGATACCGCCGAACACCAGCAACCCAAGACTGAGCGTCAGGGTCAGGAGAGGGGAAGGGCCGGGCACGCCCCAGACCAGTGCACCAAGAAGCGCCGGCACGATGGTCAGGAGGGCGGGCCACCGGCGCGCCTGCACAAGGATATCGGAGGGTGTGCGCGACGCCGCCCTCAGGATGCGCGGAGCCCAACCCTGAATGAGGCCGTAAAGGATCGTCCAGAGCGCCATGAAGGTGCCGATCATGAAAAACGCCGCGCGGTTGCCGGCCTCGCTTCCGTCAGAGAGCACGGCGTAGAAATAGATCGGGATGCCGACCACGAACCACACATCGCGCGCGCCAAACAGAAACAGCCGCGCCGCACTCAGCCAGTTAATGTTGCGGTTCCTTGAGAGGACCTCGGAGAATTTCGCATCCTTGCGCCCGACCGGAAGACCCGAGGGCATGCGCATCACCACCGCCCCAAGGATCACGGACAAGAGCGCCGCCATCGCCAGAACCGAGGGCACAAAGCCAAAGACGGCGAGCAACGCCGCGCCCAAGAGAAAGCCACTGCCTTTGACGGCATTCTTTGATCCGGTCAGAACCGCGACCCAGCGAAAAAGCCCGGCGTCGTCGCGCGGCGCAAGAAGTTTGACCGCGCTCTTGGCGCTCATCTTGGCCAAATCCTTGGCCACACCCGACAGCCCCTGCACCAGCATCACGAAGACCACAGAGGCGGTGATGCCCCATGCGGGATCAAGCCGGGCAAGCGCCAGAAGCGCGACGACCTGAAGCCCGAGTCCGGCGTAAAGCGTGGTGGTGAGCCCAAAGCGCGCCGCGATCCAGCCCGCCGAGAGGTTGGTCACCACGCCCGCGATCTCGTAGAGCACGAACAGATAGGCAAGCTGCACCGGCGAAAACCCGAGCGTGTGAAAGTGCAAGAGCACCAGCATCCGCAAGGCACCGTCGGTCAGCATGAAGGCCCAATAGGCGGCCGTCACGGCGATATAGGCGGCAAACCCGGGCGCGCGTGTCACAGCCGGGCGCCAACCATCAGGGCCACATCCACCAGGCGATGGGCATAGCCATATTCGTTGTCATACCAGACATAGAGTTTAACCTGCGTGCCGTTCACTACCATGGTTGAAAGCGCATCCACGATCCCGCTGCGGGTGTCATTGGTGTAATCCGACGAGACCAGAGGCCGCGTTTCGTAGCCGAGGATGCCCTTCAACGGGCCGCTCGCCGCCGCCTGGAACAGGCCGTTGACCTCTTCCACGGTGGTGTCGCGCACCATCTCGAACACGCAATCGGTGATCGAGGCGTTCAACAGCGGCACCCGCACCGCATGACCGTTCAGCTTGCCCTTGAGTTCGGGATAGATAAGCGTGATCGCCGTCGCAGAGCCGGTCGTCGTCGGGATCAGGTTGGTCAGGGCCGAGCGCGCGCGCCGCATGTCCCTGGCCGGGCGGTCGACAATCGTCTGGGTGTTGGTCACATCATGGATTGTGGTGATCGAGCCGTGTTTGATCCCGATCCCTTCGAGCAGAACCTTGACCACCGGCGCAAGACAGTTGGTGGTGCAGCTGGCCGCAGTCACGATGCTGTGGGTCTCGGCATCATAGATGTGCTCGTTCACGCCATAGACGATATTTGCGGTCGGCCCGTCCTTGACCGGGGCAGAGACCACGACCTTTTTCACGCCCGCCGCGAAATAGGGGGCAAGGTCGGCCTCGGTCTTGAAGGCGCCGGTGCAGTCGATCATCACATCCACACCGTCGAGCGGCAGCTCCTCAAGCCGACGCGTGCGGGTCACCGGGATGCGTAGCCCGTCAATGGTGATCGCGTCCTCCTCCGCGCCAAAGGCCGCGGGCCAGCGCCCGTGAACTGAATCAAATTCCAGCAGATGCGCATGCATCTCCGCATCACCAGCCGCATCATTGAGAAAGGCGATCTTTGCGCCGCGCTCCAAAAGCGGGCGCAGGGCGAGTTTGCCGACGCGGCCAAGGCCGTTAAGGGCGTATGTGGTCATGGTCTAGTGATCCTCTTGCGCGTTGAATTTGGCGATCCTGTCGACGTGGTGCTGAAGCGATCGGCGATCGAGATCGTCGAGCGGCAAGGCGGTAAAGGCGGTGATGTGCGCGTAAAGCGCGTCATAGGCCTGCTGAAAAGCCTGCCGCCGTTGCGCCTCTGTGCCGGTCGCGCCTGCCGGGTCGGCTATGCCCCAATGCCCCGAGACCGGCGCACCCGACCAAGCTGGACAGTCCTCATTGGCGGCGCGGTCACAGACGGTAAAGACGAAATCCATGTTCGGCGCCTCCGGCGTTTGAAACTCGGCCAGGGTCTTGGCGCGCAGCGGCGTCACATCATGGCCCTGCGCCTTGAGGGTCTCAACCGCCAGCGGGTGCACCTCTGAGCGAGGTGCGGTGCCCGCCGAAAGCGCGGTGAAACGCGCGCCCGCCCTATCGCGCAGAATGGTTTCGGCCATGATCGAGCGGGCAGAGTTGCCGGTGCAGATGAAAAGCACGGTGAAGCGGGGACCGGCCACAGGCGCGATCCCCTGCAAAAGCCCGGAAAATTGTGGCGGGCAAAGGTCCGCCCGACCGCGACAGCAATCAAGGAACAAGTCAGCCACGACCTCGCGCGCCGCGTCAAGATTGACACCGTATAAAAGCCGCGTGCCCTCCCGGCGCTGTTTGATTAGCCCGGCCTGGGTCAGGGCCGAGAGATAGACCGACGCGGTGCTGGCCTTGAGCGTCAGCGCCTTGGCGATTTCCCCGGCAGGCAGGTCATCCGGGCAACGCCGCATCAACAGACGAAACACCGCCATCCGGTTGGGGTGGCTGAGGGTTGCAAGGCGCGTGATCAGAGTGGATTCCATATTTCATGGATATTTGAAGTAAAGCAGCGGCGTCAATACCCGCCTCCTATAACGCTGCGGAAAAGTGCAGGGCTTGCCTGCTTTTCGTGGCCTGCGCTGTGCGAGCCGCGCAATTGTCGTGGAAGTAGTCGCTAAAGTGACCGCCGACTTATGATTTTGACAGTAACATTGCCATGATGCAAAACCCGGCGATATGATACGTCGCCCGGGTGTCGCCGTGGGACGCAATGAAAGTTCAGTGTTAATGAAGAAGCTTGGCCTTGATGCAACGGATATCCGCATTCTCAGCGCGGTTCAGCAATATGGACAGTTGAGCAAAACCAAGTTGGCCGAGATCGCCAATATTTCCGCGACCCCCTGCTGGGCGCGTCTCGACCGGCTAAAGGCGGCGGGGTATATCCGCGGCTATCATGCCGAAATCGCGCTCGATCAGATCGCCGATTTCACCCAGGTCATCGTCACCGTGTCCCTGACCCATCACCGCAAGGCGGATTTTGACCGCTTCGAGGCCTTTATCCGAAATCTCGATGAGATCACCGAATGCATCTCGACCGGGGGCGGTGTGGATTACATCATGAAAATCGTCAGCCCGAGCCTCTCGTCGTTTCAGACCTTGATGGAGAGCCTCTTGAGCGCAGACCTCGAGATCGACCGATACATGACCTACTTCGCGACTCGGCGCATCAAGTTGAGCCAGCCCAACATCGCAAAACTGGCGGCGAAAGCCGCAAAATAACCCTGCGCGGCCGAATGGACCATTTGGCGCCGAGTTTTTGGTCTGTTCAGTCTGAAACCTGAAATTTTTCAGCCCGTATTTATCTCCGTTCCCGGACTAAACACTCGTCAGGTTTCAACACTGCCGGGCCTCAGCGGCCGCAGACAACGAGGGCGAAAACATGACACAAGAAGAAGACTTCCAAGCACAACTGGATGACCTGCAAACGGAAGATTTCGGCTTTGGTACACAGATCCGCAAATCCCCCTATTTCGACGCAACCGTTCGCTGGGGTGCAAAGGGTTTTTCCGTGTATAACCATATGTATATCCCGCGTGACTTTGGCGATCCGGAACAGAACTTCTGGAACCTCGTGAACGACGCCATCCTGTGCGATGTGGGTGTTGAGCGCCAGGTCGAGATCACCGGACCGGATGCCGCGAAATTCACCCAGATGCTGACCTGTCGTGACCTCTCGACCATGGCGGTTGGCCAGTGCAAATACGTCCTGATCACCAATGCCGATGGCGGGCTTCTGAATGACCCGATCCTGCTGCGCCTTGCTGAAAACCACTTCTGGATTTCGCTGGCCGACAGCGACATCCTCCTCTGGGCGCAGGGCATTGCCGTGCATGCCGGGATGGATGTCACGATCTGTGAGCCGGACGTGTCGCCGCTGCAATTGCAGGGGCCGAAGTCGGGCGAGATCATGAGGGCGCTGTTTGGCGACGACATCATGAGCCTCAAGTACTACTGGCTGCGCGAGCTTGAGCTTGACGGCATCCCGCTGATCGCGTCGCGTACCGGCTGGTCAAGCGAGCTGGGCTATGAGCTCTACCTGCAGGATGGGTCGCGCGGCGACGAGCTTTGGGAAAAGATCATGGCGGCGGGCGCTCCGTTCGGCCTTCAGCCCGGCCACACATCATCCATTCGTCGCATCGAGGGCGGCATGCTGTCGTATCACGCGGATGCAGACAGCAGCACCAACCCCTTTGAGCTTGGGCTTGACCGGCTGGTGAACCTCGACATGGAGGCTGATTTCATCGGCAAGGCGGCGCTGCGCCGCATCAAGGAAGAGGGCGTGAGCCGCAAACAGGTTGGGGTGATTATCGAAGGTGAGCCGCTGAAAGGCCCGAACACCTCTTACTGGCGCATTGAAAAGAATGGTGTGGTGATCGGCAAAGTCACCTCTGCGGTCTATTCGCCGCGTCTGGAGCAGAACATTGCGCTGGCGATGGTCGCGACAGAGCATGCCAATCTGGGTGCGCGGGTGAAAGTCGTGAACAGGTCCGGTGTCGTGAACGAAGCCGGTACGGAAAATGCCGTCATCGTGGAGCGTCCGTTCTATGATCCCAAAAAGTCAATCGCCGCTGCATAAGCGCCACGGCCAGTAAAGAGACCTGAAAAATGTCCGACCTTTCGATCGAGCTGCACTGGCAGCGCGCTGAGCCCGTATTGCAGACCGCCAAATACTCGAACGCACATACGGTTCAGTACAACAGCAGCTATGATGTCCAAGTGGACGCCGCCCCGGATTGGGGCGGTGATCCCGCCAACACCAACCCCGAACAGGCCCTCGCGTCGGCCTTGTCGAGCTGTCACATGATGACGTTTCTGGCCTTGGCCGCCAAGGCCGACTGGCCAGTGGCAAGCTATCACGATTATGCCGTGGCGCATCTTGGCAAGAACGCCCGCGGCCAGATGTCGGTGACGCGCATCGACCTGCACCCGGTGGTGCGTTTTGATACCGGGTTCTCGGTGGACGACGCGAAACTGGCCGAAATGCAGGACCGTGCGCATCGCTATTGCTTTATCGCCAACACGCTTGCAGACAGCGTCGAAATCAACATTTTCTAGACGATAAAAGGATCTGACCCGTGCAAAAGAGCGATATTCTGCTGCGTGACCTGGACGCTGACGGCATCCTGCGCCTGACCCTCAACGATGTCGGGCGGCGCAATGCTTTGTCCGAGGCGATGCTCGCCGAACTTGGCGCGGCCTTTGTCGAGGCTGGCACCAACCCGGCGGTGCGCGTCATCATTCTGGCCGCGAACGGACCGGCCTTTTGCGCGGGGCATGATCTTAAGGAAATGACCGCTGGTCGGGCAGGGGCCGATGGTGGCCGCGCCTATTTCAGCATGGTGATGTCGATGTGTTCGGGCGTCATGCAGGGGATCGTGAATTGCCCCAAACCCGTCATCGCCGAAGTTACCGGCATTGCCACCGCCGCCGGCTGTCAGCTTGTGGCAAGCTGTGATCTGGCGATTGCGGCGGACACGGCAAAGTTCAGCACGCCGGGCGTTCACATCGGTCTGTTCTGCTCAACCCCGATGGTGGCCCTGTCGCGCAACGTGTCGGGCAAGCACGCGATGGAGATGCTGTTGACCGGGGACATGACCCCGGCCAATCGCGCGGCAGAGATCGGGCTTGTCAATTACGCGGTGGCCCCCGAGGCCCTGCAAGCGGCCACCCTGGAAATGGCCCGCAAGATCGCGTCGAAATCAAGCATGACCCTCGCCACCGGCAAGCGCGCGTATTATGCTCAACGCGAGATGACCTTGTCGCAGGCCTATGATTACGCCTCTGACGTGATGGTCAACAACATGCTTGCGGCTGATGCCCAAGAGGGTATCGGCGCCTTCATCGAAAAACGCGACCCCCAATGGCAGGATGCCTGACGCAATGGAAACCAACCCCTATAACACCGGTCTTGATCGCAACCCTGCGAATTACCAACCGCTGACGCCGCTGACTTTTTTGGAGCGCGCCGCCAGTGTGTTTCCCGATCACACGGCGATCGTGCACGGGGGCCTGCGGCGCAATTACGCCGATTTTTACGCGCGCTCGCGACAGTTGGCCTCGGCGCTGGCAACCGCCGGTATTGGCCGGGGTGATACGGTTTCGGCGCTGCTGGCGAATACGCCGGCGATGCTTGAATGTCATTACGGCGTGCCGATGTGCGGCGGCGTTCTGCATTCGATCAACACCCGGCTGGATGCCTCGATCATCGCGTTCCAACTTGATCACGCCCGCGCGCGGATCGTGATCGTGGATCGCGAATTCATGCCCTTGATGCAAGAGGCGCTTGCGCTTGCCTCGGTCAATCCGATGCTGATCCAGTATGATGACGCCGAATTCGACGGGCCAGAAGTGCATGTCGAGGCGCATGATTACGAGGCGTTCCTTTCGGGGGGCGATGCCGATTTCGCCTGGCTTATGCCCGAAGACGAATGGGACGCGATTTCGATCAACTACACCTCTGGCACAACGGGCGACCCCAAGGGCGTGGTCTCGCATCATCGCGGCGCATACCTTTTGGCGCAGGGCAATGCGCTGACCACCTCGATGGCGAAACATGCGGTGTATCTCTGGACCCTGCCGATGTTTCACTGCAACGGCTGGTGTTTTCCCTGGACGATGTCGGCGATCATCGGCACCCATGTCTGCCTGCGCCAGGTCCGCGCCGAGCCGATCTGGAATGCATTGGCGGACGAAGGCGTTACCCATCTTTGCGGCGCGCCCATCGTGATGTCGCTGATGATCTCGGCGCCCGCTGCGCTCAAGCGTGACCTTGATCGCACCGTGCAGTTCTTTACCGCCGCCGCACCGCCGCCGGAGAAACTCCTCGCGGATATGAAGACCGCTGGCTTTGACGTGACCCATCTTTATGGCCTGACGGAAACCTATGGCCCGGCGGTGGTGAACGACTGGCATGCAGGTTGGTCCGATCTGGCCCCGGCGCAACAGGCCGCGCTGAAATCGCGGCAGGGCGTGCGCTATCTTGCGCTTGAATGCCTTGATGTTATCGACCCCGAAACCATGATCCCGGTGCCGCGTGACGGCAAGACCATGGGCGAGGTGATGTTTCGCGGCAACGTGGTGATGAAGGGGTATTTCCGCAATCCCAAGTCCACCCAGGAGGCCTTTGAGGGGGGCTGGTTTCATTCCGGCGATCTTGGCGTTATCCACCCCGATGGGTATATTCAGCTCAAGGACCGGTCCAAGGATGTGATCATTTCGGGCGGCGAAAACATCTCTTCGATCGAGGTTGAAGAGGCACTTTATCGGCACCCGGCGGTCGGTGTCACCGCCGTCGTGGCCATGCCGCACGAGAAATGGGGCGAAACGCCCTGTGCCTTTGTCGAGCTTGCCGAGGGTCAAGAGGCCGACGCCGACGCGCTCAAGGCGTGGTGCCGGGATCAGCTTGCGCCCTACAAGGTGCCGGGCAAGTTCGTGTTCATGCCGATCCCGCGCACCTCGACCGGAAAGATACAAAAGTTCGTTTTGCGCGAGCAGGCGCGCGATCTTGCACAGGCTGGTGCCGCTTAAGGGGTGCCTGAGCACGGGGGGATCGCCCCTTTTATCGCGACGCTCTTTGGCGTGACCAAGCACCCCGGTGCGATTTGAGGCCGCCCCCTTTCTGCCTGACGGCAGGGGGCGGCGTTTTTCGTTTTGCACGGGCCTTTTGGCCCTATCCCGGCAGGGCCGCCCTCTTGTCCCGCCCCGGACCCATTCGCCAGATTTCACGCTTGCCGAAGAGATGAGCATAATCCGCTCAGGTCGGGGGGGCTGGGGAATTAAACTGGACAGATCGCAGGCTTGGCGTCTACGCTTTGGGATATACTTCCTTTGACGCATTTTCCAAAAGCAGCAGGTTTATTGCTGACAGGTTGGAGCCCGTGTCGGATTTTGTGAAAACCGTTCTATCGGAACTGGCGATCTTTCTGTCGCCGTTAAGCGCCGCAATTCGCGATGAAGAGGCGCTTGAACGGTATCTGTTGCGGTTTGGCTATGCGATAGATGCCAGGGTGCTTACCGGCGCGGTCAATAGCCTTGGGCCGCTGGCGGCGGCGGTGGGTGATCTCATCTAGCAGGTCGAAACGTATGTCTCGCAGGGCGGCGTGGACTACATCGACGTGGGCGCAGTGCTTGCCCTTGCGCAAAGCAGCTTTACCAATCTGGATGATTTCGGCGACGCCTTCAGCTCTATTCAGGATCTGGCGGGCTTGCCCAAAAAGGCCGAGAACCTCGGCAAATTGCCGAGCGATGTGCTGGCGGCTTTGCTGACCGATTATCTGCGGCGCCGGGCCGATACGGCGCTGCGGGGGCTGCAATTTCGGGGCGTCCATGACACCGTGTCGGTGCTTGACGACACAACCCACGCTGGCGCGGCGCGATCTATCACTACAGCATTTACAACTGGGATCGGCTTGGGCAGCTGTTTCGCGATCCCCAGGGCTGGGGCCGCGAGGTCTATGGTTGGGGCGTTGATTTTGACAGCGGCACGGCGCTTGTCCGGCTTGGCGCGGTGCTTGAAACCATCGCAAGCCTGACACGGCTTGAGCGGATGAGCGATGTTGAGGTCCAGCATTTCCTGCCGGGTGCTGCGGATGACAATGAAAGCCCGACGATGATCGTGGCCCCGGTTGCGGCCCTCGCGAGCAATAATGCCGTGGCCGAATTTGGCGCGGCGCTGTTTCCGGTTTCGGGCGCCGGGGCGCAGCGACCGCGCGCCGACCGGGGGGGCTTGCGCTCGGGTCCTATTCCGTCGGCAATCTGAGCCAGACCATCAGCCTGTTCGGCGGGCAGGGCGCGCTTGGGATTGAGGGCGCGTTTGGCGCGGAACTGACGGTGTCACCGCCCGAGGGGCAAGACAAGATCGTGCTGATCGGCGCGGCCAACGGCACCCGTATCCAGATTGATCAGGTCAGCGTCAAGGCCGGCGGATCGGCGTCAACCGCGCAGGAGTTCGACGGCTATCTCGCCGCCGGGCTGAGCCAGCTTACGATGGTGATCGACCCCTCGGATGACGGCTTGCTTGGCGGGGTTCTGAGCGGCCCGCTTGAGATCAACGCCGGCGATCTGGCGCTTGGATGGCGCCCCGGCAGAGGGGTTTACTTCGAGGGCGGCTCGAACCTCGGGATCGTCATTCCCGTCGAGCTTAGCCTTGGGACGGTCACCATTTATAATTTCGGCGTCGAGCTTGAGTTTGACGATCCGATGACGGTGAAGCTGACCACGACCGGCGATCTGACCATCGGCCCGCTTTTTGCCTATGCCGAGGATATCGGCGTGTCGGTGTCCTTGATCGAGGCGCCGGATGCGGATGGGATATTTGGCAAGACAGACCTGAAGTTTGGCTTTGTGCCGCCGTCGGGTTGTGCGCTTGCGCTGCAAAGCGATGTGATCACCGGCGGCGGGTTCCTGTCGATCGACGACAGCGAATATCGCGGCGCTCTGGCGTTGAAGTTCCAGACTTTCGGCTTTTCCGCCTTTGCGATCCTCAACACGGATCTGGCGGACGCGCCGGGCAGCTTTAGCTTTGCCGCCTCGATCTTTGGTGAATTCAACGTGCCGCTGTCGTTCGGGTTTTTCCTGACCGGCGTGGGCGGTTTGATCGGCATCAACCGCACCATCGACAGTGACGCCCTGCGCAGCGTGCTCTACGAGGGGCGGCTCGACAATCTGATCTTTCCGTCCGACCCGATTGCGAATGCGGCCTCGATCCTTGAGGGTATGGCGGCCGTGATGCCGCCCCAAAGCGGGCAGCACATCATTGGCCCGGTGGTCAAGGTCGGCTGGGGACAGCCGGTGCTGGTTGATATCAAGCTTGGCCTGATCCTTGAGGTCGGGCAAGAGGTGCGGATCATCATCCTCGGCGGGCTTGGGGTTGCGTTGCCGACCAAGCAGGCGGCGATTGTAGAGATCAGCATCACCTTCTTCGGCGAGATTGATTTCAGCGCCCGCACAATAAGTTTTGACGCCACGCTGCTGAATTCGCGGATTCTGACCTATACGCTTTCGGGCGATGCGGCGATCCGCACCGGTTGGGCCCCGAGGCTGGAGCATGTGGCCTCGTTCGGCGGGTTGCATCCGGCCTATCCCAAGCCGTCAAACCTGCCTGATCTGCGCGCGATCACGCTGGCGTTCGGAACCAAAAACCCCTGCATCACGATCTCGGGGTACACCGCGATCACCTCGAATTCGCTGCAATTCGGGGCGCGCGCCGACCTTTATGCACGCGGGCCCGATCTGTGGCTGATCGGACAGTTGGCGGCAGAGGGCTACATCTATCTCGATGCGCTGGTCTACTTTGATCCCTTCGCGTTTGATGTGGCCCTGGGCGGCGGCCTTAGCCTTTTGCGCAACGGCAACAGCGTGATGAGCCTTGGCTTTGATCTGCGCCTTCAGGGGCCGAATACCTTTTACATTTCCGGCAAGGTCTGGGCCACGGTCCTGCGCAAGAAGGTCAAGTTTTCGATCACCCATCGCTGGGGATCACGCCAAAGCCTGCCCGTGCCCTCGGCCGATCCGGTGGCGCTGTTGCGGCAGGCCTTTGAAAAGGCGCGCGGATTTGAACCGGTCGCGGCCATCAATCGCTCGGGCGGGGTAAGTTTTGCGGCGCCGCAAGACGGCGAGACCCTGATTGATCCGCTTGGCGGCGCGCGTCTGGTGCAAACGGCAGTGCCGCTTGACGTGAGCATTCAGAAGGTCGGCGAAGGGCAGATTGCCGGCGGGACGGCCCGACTTGACCTTGCGGTGTTCGATGCGGCGGGCCAAAGCGTGGCCGCCTCGCCGGTCGATCAGAGCTTTGTGCACGGGCATTTCTTTAACCTGACAGATGCCGAACGGCTGCGCGCGACGGCGTTTGACAGCCTCAAGGCCGGGGTTGAAATCGCCGGTCCGGGGCTGATCGGGGCCACCACCAAGGTCATCGAAAGCGCCTATGAATACGAATACGTCGAAATCCCCGTGGCCACCGATGCGCCGCCGATTGATGCCGGGGTCTTGTCGCCCCGGGCCGCTGGCGTGGTCGCAGAGATCGTCGGCCGCTTCAATGCCCGCGAGATGGAACTTCGCGCAGAGGTGGAGCGGGTGGACCTGCTCTTCGTGTCGCCCACCCCGGCGCCGACACCGGTTGGCGATGTGTTCGTGGCCGAGGCGGCGTTTGACGATATCGGACCGTTCTTTGATGCCCATCAACCGGGGCCGGTCGGGCAGGGGAACGTGCTGGATATTCGCGATGATTTCCTGGTGGCCGAGATCGGCGTCGGCTCCTTTGCGGCGGCTTTGAACCTTGCGCAGGGATCGGATCAGCCGCGCGTGATGGACACCCTGCACGAGGTGAACCCGGTCATCACCGATTACATTTTTGCCGCTGGCCGCTTGTAGGGGAGAGAGTTTCATGCCGGAGAGATTTACCTTTCTGCCCCACGCGCAATCGGGCATGGCCGCCCTCGCAACGGCGCCTGCGCCGGGCGAGGCGCGCCTGAAACTGACCTATGAATTTGGCATCGAAAAGGCCGGGCAGGCACAGGGCGCGCGCGTGCCCGTCAGCTCTGCGTTACGCGGGCCGGGCGACGTTCAGGCAATCGACCGCAGCGCGATTTCGCGGGTCGAGCCGCGCCCCGGACTGCGCGGGTTTGAACCGAATTACTTTCCCATGATCGAGTTTGGCGATGCCGATTTTCCCTGGCGGTTTACTCTGGACACCGGCACCGCCGCGCAAAACGCCCAGGCCGTGCTTGAGAGCGACGCCGACGGCAATCTTGCGCGGATCATGTGCCTGCGCAAGCTAAAGTCGGCGACAAGTTATTACGCCTTTCTGGTGCCGGTCTATGAGGCCGGCCGCCTGACCGGTCTTGGACAGACCGGCACCGCCGCGCCCTATGATGCCTTTGCCTGGGGATTGGCGTCGGGGCCGGTTGATCTGCTGAGCTACTTTGATTGGCGGTTCACCACGGATGCGCAAGAGGATGTGGAACTGCTCTTGCGCCGCCTCAAGGCGCTCGACCTTGAGGACCTCGAAGAGGTGATCGGCGATATCGGCGTGTCGGCAGAGACGCCCGGTTACCATGACATGACCTTTCCCGGCGCAAAGTTTGCCCGCCAGTCGGCCATGCAGGTGCCGCGGCAAGACCCGCCCGAGATTGACACGCCAAAGGATCTGATCGCGCCGATGATCGACACCCTCACCGAGGTGATGATCGGCGCAAGCCAGACCAAGAACAGCGACGAAGACCCGCTTGTGACCTTTCCGCCCTATGGGTTTCGCTACAAGCCCGAGACCGGGATTTCATATGCCGACGCCAAGGCGCGCGCATGGTTTGACCAGATCAACCTTGATCTCAAGTTCCGTCATGTGGCGGGGCTTGGGGCAAAGGTGGTCAAGTGCAATCAGGAAATGTTCGCCCATCTGGCCTGGACGCAATACGACGAGATCGTCGAGGCCAACGAAAAGCTGGCGCGCTTGCAGGCGGCGCAAAAGATGGCCGAGGCATTGACCAGACGCCATTTTCAACGGCTGCCAAGTGATGTGTCGCTGGCTTTGTCGCAAGGGCTGCATAGCGCGGTCGAGGTTGTGAAGGGCACAAGTCTGTCACAGCGGTTGGCCGAAAACGGCGTGCCGCTCAGCACGAGCGCACGCAGCCTGCGCCATGTCTCGGCCAAGCGCAGCATGGCGCTGTCGGCGCGCGGGCCCGAGGCGCAGAATTTGGTGCCGATGCCAAGCCCGCTTGGCGACATCTCGGGCGCCCTGCGGCGGCCCGGCCCCTCAAAGGATGTGACAAAGGCGAAGGTGACGGCGAAGGCGAAGGCGCAAGGAGACCCGGAGTTCAAGGGCAAGCTGTCGCCGGAAATCGGCGAAATGCTAAGGCCGATCTTCAACCTGGAAATGTTCGAGGGCCTCAAGGATGCAGAGGTGCCAACACTTGCCGTGCGCAGCTTTTCGAGCGCCGATCTGGTGGCACCGGTGGCAAATGTGCTGGCGCGACTGCCGGTCTTTAAATCCTTTGTCAGCGTGCGGGGCCTGACCGAGGAAGAGCGCAATTTCGTCAGGCCGGTGTGGCGCGCGCCCGAAATTGCCTATCCGATGAGCGGGCTTTTGCAAAAGGTAAGCCAGACCGCGCTGTTTGCCGGGGCGCAAAACCTGCCGGATAATTCGGTCGCCGTGGTCGAGGAAAACCGCCCCTTCGTCGAGGCCTTTCTGTTGGGGATGAACCACGAGATGAACCGGGAATTGCGCTGGCGGGAATTTCCCACCGATATGCGCGGCACCCTCTTCAAGCGGTTCTGGGACCGGGGCCACCCGCAGGGCGACCCCAAGGGCGACGACATCGCGCCGATCCACGAGTGGCAGGCCAAGCTTGGCGGCAACGTGCCCGCCGGGGCGGAAAATGCCAAGGAGAACCTGATCGTGGTGATCCGTGGCGATATCGTGCGCAAGCTTGGCGATCCGGTTCTGGCGATCAATATTGCCGAGGACGGGGATGGCTTCAAAGTTGGCGAGGGCCGCGACCTTGCCCCGGCTTTTGTCGGCAAGATCGGCGGCGATACAAGCTACTACGGCTTTGAGATTTCGCGCCAAGAGGTGCTGGACCCAACAATCAAAGACCGGGTTTTCTTCGTGATCTACGAGCCGGCCGGGCGCTTGCGCTTTGGTCTGGACGTAGGGTCGCTTGCGGTGCGCCAGGCCCGGCGCGACGAGGCGGTAATGACCTATGGGTTCAAGATGAAGGGCCTGCCGGATCGCCCGTACCGCCCGCAACTGCCGTTTGAAGGGCGCCAACGGACACTGGGAGCGGATGTCGCGCCACCGCTCAGCCAGATTCAGGGCTGGGACGAGCTTTCATGGGCGCATCGGGTGCTGCTCGGGTCGGGGTATATCAACGTGGCCGAGGGCAAATCCGTGCCGCTTTCGCCCAACCATCTTGGGGCGTCCAGAACATCGGCCTCGATGGCGCGGGCGTTCTGGCAAAAACCTGTGGCGGGTGTTCTGCCGCTCAAGAGGGTGCTCTGATGGGACGCGGACCAAAGAAACCGGGGCGTGATTTCGCGGCGATGAAAGACGCCGAGCGCGGGCGCATTACCGGCCGTCGCTTCAAGGATGTAAGCGGCGCAATCCGGCTGCCTGACGGCAAGGTGATCGCGGATATCAAGGCGGACACCGACGGCAAGGCGCCCGAGGAGATCAGGCAAAAAGCCCCGCCGCTGGCGCTCTTGCCGCTGTCGATTGAATATCGGTTCATGCAGGTCAACGAGCCGGTTTTGATCAAGGACACATCGGCGCTTCGGGCGGCGGTAAAGCCGTTTGACAAAATGCGCGGTCTGAAGTCCTTGAAAGCCCGCGAAAAGGCTGCCGCCGAGATGGCAAAGGTCATGGCAAAGGCCAAAACCGCGCATCGCTTTGTCCCGCGGAAATCAACCGAGGTCGAAGAGCTTTGGCTGCGGTGGTATCCTGACGAGAGTTTTGCCGAAGAGGGCGTGGCCCCCGCGACCCAGGAGGAAGCCGAGGCCAGGAAACTCTTTGAGAGTGAAATCGGCGGCAAGCCCTGGTGGGATATGTCCGACGCCGGGGTCTCTGCGCACTGGCAGCATTTTGCAGGCGCGGTCGGGGCGTATCGCGCGGTTCACCTGATGCGGTCGGGGGAAGACAAGGGCGACGCGCAGTACCAGCGCCGCCTTGGGCGCATCGCGGCGCTGCCCGGCAAGGTGGCGCTTTACGCGGTGATCAAGGGCCGGGTCGAGCGGCTGGCAGTGGGCAAGACGATACCGCGCAACACCGCAAGCGCCGCCAGCGTGGTGTCCTATACCCCCGAGGCGGCCGATCCGGGCGGATGGCTGGTCGATTTCGAAACCGCGATAGAACACGGCATGGGGATCAAGATAAGCGACCCCGATACGATCAAGCTTGCCAGGTCCGCGGATTGGATCATCGCCGTCGGGCTAAGCGGTGGCCAATCCCAAGACGAGCTTGCGGCCCTGCTTAACAGTCATGTGGCGAGCGGCGAATTTTCGGCGATCCCGCAAGACAGCGCCACCAATAACTCGCCCGATGCATTGTCATACCTCAACCGTCCCGAGGCCGATCTTGAGGGATTTACCAAGCGTGCAACGGCCATCGAACAGGGCGATTACAGCGCGGGCAAAACCTATGCCGCCGATCTTTTGGCCGAGGCGTTTGACATCCCCAAGGCCGATCTGCGCTGGGCGGTCAATGGGGCCGATACCGGGTTTGAAGATGCCAGGGCGATGCTGCGGGTGATCGGGCCGGCGCTGCTTGACAGCGCGCTTGACGGCTATAGCCAGGTGGCCGGTGTCACCGAGGATGAATTCATAGAGGTGATGGCCGGCACGATTGCCGCGCGTGGTGTCCTGCCGACGGTGCGGTTGGGCGGCAACGCGATGGGTGTCTTGCCGATCACCGATATTAGCGCCTTCAAACCGGCCGAGCCTGGCCCGGACGCGGATGCGGCGGCGCAGGCGGCGTACAAGGTACAGGGTTTCCTCGCGCAGTATTCGCGCTTCAACCGGGCCTTTCTGCCGCGCAAGGCCGATGACACCGTTCCCGTCATTCAGCCCTCGGACCCCGAGGGCGCGGACAAGCTGTTTGACATCCTGTCGAGCACCCGCGTGTCGAAGCGGCTGGATGTGTCGGGCGTGGGCCCCAAGGCGGCCAAGATAAGCGACCTTGGCTGTCCTTATGTCGATGGTACGCGGCCAAAGTTCCGGGCAAAGAAAGAGGTGGTCGCGAAATTTCGGATCAGTTGTTAAGGTGGATCGCATGACGAAAGAAGTGATCCGGTATGAAGAAACGCAAAAACCATTCACCCGAATTCAAAGCCCGTGTTGCGCTTGAGGCGATCCGCGAGGAGATGACGTTGGCGGCGCTGTCGAAGAAATACAGCGTTCATCCAACTCAGATTGGCACGTGGAAACGCGCGGCGATAGAGAACATGGCAACGGCATTCACGCGCCGAGGTGCAGCCCCGGAACAGGTAAGCTCGGCTGAAGTCGACAAGCTGCATTCCAAGATAGGCCAGCTTGTGGTGGAACGGGATTTTTTGGCAGATGCCTCGCAACAGTTGCTCGGGACGCGAGGCAAAAAATGGTGAGCGGAAACCATAAGCTAAGCGTTCGCCGCCAATGTGCGTTGCTGACATTGGCGCGGTCAAATCTGTACTATGAGCCGAAGGGCGAGAGCGCCGAGAACCT
>NZ_FWFJ01000090.1 GCF_900172365.1 Roseovarius gaetbuli | reverse complement strand
TCCGCCTGCTTCAGGATCGTCATGATCTGAGCGTCGCTAAATCGTCCGTTCTTCATCGTAAATCTCCTCAGATATCTTGCCGAGAAAATTCTACTTTTGAACACCACTAATTTTGGGGGGGATTACCAGGTAGCCATGCGGTTCGACTTTGTTCAACTTGCAGGTGTCAATCAACCACGCGATGACGGCCCAATTTTGCGCTCCCGCATCGTGCCCAGCGAAGAGTGCATTCTTCCTCTGTAAAGCAATCGGCCTGATCGTTCGCTCGACGGCGTTGCTGTCCATCTCGACCCGGCCGTCGGTCAGGAAACCCAACCATCAGGGCAGCGCCTGCAAGGATGCGGTCGGTAGACGGGATGTGGGAGGCAGCACTGGTCATGAAGCCCGGATAGGATGTCGCCGCGCGCGCGTCTATCCGTTTTGCGACCATTGGTGCCGCCAGAGGGGCCACCATACACCGACCCCGCCAGAGAACCTGGACATCGAAAAAATCCACTCGATCTATTCTTCGTGGGCACCGTTCCGAAGCTGAATTCCGCCGCGCTGCCCCGCTGCGCGATTGATGATCGCGCAATTCATGTCAACGCCACGTCAACCCGTGTGCGCCTGTTTGGCACGGTTTTGGACGTTGAAAGCCCGTCAGTGACGGACTGAGCCGGAACGGAAAATGCGTGAAATCAAAAGCTTATTGCGTAAGTAATTGGTTTTACTAAGCTATTGGAATCGCTGGGGTTTCGGCTCATAACCTGAAGGTCGTAGGTTCAAATCCTACTCCCGCAACCAAAAATACCAATAACTACAATGCATTACGCCCCGCCCTCCGCGGGGCTATTTGCGTCCGAATTTCCAGGTCAACAATAGGTCAACAAAGTGACCCAAGTTGCGACATGAGTCGATGCAGTTGAGCATCCGCCCAAGTCCGCGACGGATGGCAGAGTGAAATTCTGGGTTTTCTGTATCTGAACGCATGATAGTGTTGCCAGCATACCCATGAGGGCTTTCAATGCAGAACTATCCCAATCACGGACCACTCGCATGTCGCGTTTGCTGGCCGAACTGTCTAGGCGCGCATGAGCGCTCTCTCGACGATGACCAATTCCGACTCGTGAATGATCCCGGCTATTGGGGCGCGCCCGATCCAGAGGTCTTGGTCCTTGGGCAAACCAAGGGGTTCACGCAGAGTGAGGGAATGGCCCGAGCAATCCAAGTGGGGGGGTATGACTCTGTGGCGTTCAAGGATTTCCGTCCTCGATTGCTGCAGGCAATGAAAGCTATTTATATGATGCAAAATTTCAAAAATATTGATCGCTTTATGATGGATGGCGAGACGACATTTGGATGGGCTTCCGTCATTCGCTGTAGCATGACTGGGCGAAGTTCGTCCGGTGAGTACAGCTCGAAATCGAGCTGTGTTCTTCCAGCATATCAGGCTCGCGAGGCCGGGGCCGTCATAAGCGCTTGCATGAACACTTGGCTTCGTCGTCTTTCTGATCGGACTGTTCTCGTGGTGCTCCTTGGGAATGCGGACGATTACATCGCGAGTTTCAGGGCAAAGCTTGCCACCACCTTCTCCGACACCAGAGCACACCAAAGAGGCCCGAATGTTGCGCACATGGCTGACGGTCGCTCGTGGGTTCACATCGGACATCCGTCCGGGGCAAACGGGCACTTTGGTGATTTTCTGACCGGCAGCGAGCTTAAGGGCCAGGGGGCGAAGAGGATTGAGGCGCAGAAGGTCGTTGTCCATGCCCTTAGGCGTAGAAAAAACAACCATGCTACTTTAATTTCCAGTCAGGAATGACGAAGGTTCATTATCATGGCGCCAAAGAAGTAATTGCCGCCAATCGGACATCTAGCTGTATTGGTGTCTTACCAATAAGTATAAATCAGAATTGTGAGATGTGATGGGTGCTGCTAAGCAAAAAAAGGCTCAACGCGCCGATGATCAATTACTTTCAAAATCCTTAACGTATACAAGATTTAGCCATTACGTGCTGGGCACGAGGCTTTCGATGGCGCGTGTCATGGCAGAGGAACTTTCTTGGTGGAGCGATAATGACGAAAAGCTTCTGGGCTTGGTGTTCCGTGACACAGTTGATGACGACTTCGGCTGGATTTTACTTGCCCGAGACCGTGTTGGGAGGTTTCGATCAGTAAAGACCGAAGCGAGTCTGAGAAGTGAAGCTTATGCAACCATCGGCTTACGTGATGCGATCGCCTTCTCGATCAAGAACGAAGACATCACTGCTTTGGGAGTGCAAGGCGACGAACCCAACGCGCCCTTTGACGTGCTTCGAATACCGCCAGGAACCGATCCAGAGAAACTCCATCCATACTTCAGGGAATTGCTTGAACGATCTGGGCGCGCCCCTGCTCGTGCGGTGGTCAGGGAAATTGGACCATGGTTGGCACCATCTGATCCGCATTTTGTCGAGGAGTTCCAGTTTCGTCAGTTTGATCAAAGGCTCTGGGAATTGTATCTTTGGGCGGCATTCAGAGAGCTAGGGTTTGACGTAAAGCAGCTTCAAGCACCTGACTTTTTCTGCAGCGCACCGGGAATTCAATTTACAGTTGAAGCAACCACTGTCGCGCCCTCAACAGCTGGCCCTTTGGCCGCTCACCCAGAGCCCAAGACCAACGAAGAAATGAAGGCTTTTCTTTCTGACTACATGCCAATGAAGTTTGGTTCCTCCCTTACAAGTAAGTTGAATAAGGTTGATGCTCAAGGAAAGCATTATTGGGAGCGTGAAAACACAATCGGCAAGCCATTCGTGATCGCAGTCGCTGATTTTCACAAGCAGGCCGACGCTGAGCAGTTGGGCTCAATGACCTTTAGCCAATCTGCCTTGTGGCCGTATCTTTATGGCCACCGCGTCGAATGGGAAATGATCGACGGCGCACTTTCGGTTCGGGCCACAAAGAATCCAACGCATCAGTTTGGAGATAAGACAATTCCATCCGGCTTTTTTGACCAGCCTGGCGTTGAAAACGTATCGGCGGTAATATTTTCGAACGCAGGCACGATCGCAAAGTTTGACCGCATGGGGGTTGTGGCAGGTTTTGGCGCTGATGATCATCTTTACCAAAGGATTGGATTTCGCTTCAATCCCGACCCAGATGCAATTCATGGCCTACCATTCTCTGATGATGTGGCTGATCCTGATTACCGTGAAGGCTGGTCCGACGAACTACAGATTTTCCACAATCCGAACGCGCTGATTCCTCTTGATCATGCATGGCTCACTGGCCTTGCGCAGTTTTACTTCAAGGGGGACGATCAGTTTTCACTCGTGCCGGATCACCACGTTTGGTCATCGATGACCGCAATATTCGAAATTGTCAAAGACACGGGAGAAGCTAAAGCTGTCTAATGCTGACCGTAGCGAGGATCAGCCACAATTTGAATCGTCAAGAAGTCGTCCAACTTGCAACGTGAATGTGCTGCGGTCACCTTTTACGCTTGTCGATCACAGACCAGAGTACCGAGCCAATTGTCAGGAGTGCACCGATAACGGGCTCCACATCGGAGGCCTGGACGTAGCCCTTGGCAACCAGCGCAGTGCCAGCGACGGTCAGAACCTGGCGGATCAGCGCGAGGATTGCAGGTTTCAGCATGATTTTCTCCTGTTCAGATTTCATTGGTGGTTGAGAGGAATTCGCCGGGCTTCATCGTCGCCAGACGTTGCAGGCGGGGTGGGTAAGTCGCGGGCCAGCGCGCGCCGAGAAGGCGGGACTTGATGATCCTGGCGATGGTGACGGCGTCGGATTGATTGCCGCCCAGCACGTAGAAATGGGTGTCGTCCTGACCGATCGCGAAACCGACATGGCCGCCTGATCCGCGCTCAAAGACCAGTACTGCGCCAATGATCGGCTGCACCTCGCGCCCGAACAGCAACCAGTTGCGCGCCCAGTAGGGATTTTTGCCCAGCGCGCCGAGCAGCGGTTCGTCAGGCAGGCCCATGCGGATGCAGGTTTCCACGAAATCCCCGCACCACGGGTTCTTCGTAAGCGTCCGGCCTCGCTGCTCTGACATTTCATAGAGTGTGTTGATAAGTGTCCACTATTGATAGTGGACATCTTGAGGGCGGATATGGCGGGCAAGAAGGGTCAGAAGAAGCGTTTTTGGTCGGA
>NZ_FWFJ01000013.1 GCF_900172365.1 Roseovarius gaetbuli | reverse complement strand
ACATGAATTTCCAGAACTGGGGCCGTGTCAGTTTTTTGCGGAATTGTTCCTTCCCCGACAGCAATGCCCCGTGAACCTGGAAAATACTCTTCGCCAGATCTACACCAATCATTGTATCCTTCATTTTGCCGTCCTCTCCGTTAGATGGTCTACAGACCACCATCTTGGCACATTGCGATGCCGTCAGGGGAGGGCGGCAACCACCCCATCTTCAGTACCTGGAACAGCACATCGCTGATCCTACCGGCGCCAGCCGGTAGTGGTTCAGTATTTTTGCCAAGAAGAAGCAGCGGGAGCAGGCGGGCGGTTGATGACGGTTGCGTGAAACCTGTGCCGCAGTGTTGACGCCCGTGGCGGCGCGCGGTAATCGATGGGCCGTGGCGATTTGTTACCGGATTGCGGGCCACGTTAAATAAACCGCTAAAAGGTCAGGATGAAAGCCCCCTTTCGCTTGACCGCGTCGGGGCTTTTTTTGTGGGCGATTACGCCCGGAGGACGAACATGAGCGAGACTTGGAAACGTCGCACCAGAATGGTGCACAGCGGCACTCGTCGCAGCCAGTATAACGAGGTCAGCGAGTCGATTTTTCTAACGCAGGGCTTTGTCTATGACACCGCAGAGGCCGCCGAGGAGCGGTTTATCAAGGCAGGCCGCGACGAGTTCATCTATGCCCGCTACGGCAATCCGACCGTGGCGATGTTCGAAGACCGGATCGCGGCGCTTGAGGGCACCGAGGATGCCTTTGCCACCGCCAGCGGCATGGCGGCGGTCAGTGGCGCGCTGACCTCTTGCTTGCGCGCGGGCGACCATGTCGTGTCGGCGCGGGCGTTGTTTGGGTCCTGTCTTTACGTGCTCGAAGAGGTTCTGACGCGGTTCGGAGTCGAGGTGACATTCGTCGATGGCACCGATCTTGCGCAATGGCAGGCGGCGATTCGCCCCGCCACCAAGGCGGTCTTTTTCGAATCGATTGCCAATCCGACGCTTGAGGTGATCGACGTGGCCGCGGTGGCCAAGATTGCCCATGCCGTCGGGGCGCTGGTGATCGTGGACAATGTCTTTGCCACGCCGGTCTTTTCCAACGCGGTTGAGCAGGGCGTCGATGTGATTGTCTATTCCGCGACCAAGCATATCGACGGGCAGGGGCGTGCCCTTGGCGGGGTTGTGCTTGGCACACGCGACTTTATTCGCGGCACGCTTGAGCCCTATATGAAGCATACCGGCGGTTCGATGTCGCCCTTCACGGCCTGGATCATGCTCAAGGGGTTGGAAACCATTGATCTTCGGGTGCGCGCCCAAGCCGATACGGCCCTGGCGATTGCCGAGGCCCTGCAAGGGCACGACGCCTTGGCGCGGGCGATCTATCCGGGCCATCCGAGCCATGCCCAGCATGATCTTGTCCAGCGTGAAATGGGCAAGGGCGGCACTGTGCTTGCGCTTGACCTCAAGGGCGGGCAAGAGGCGGCATTTCGCTTTTTGAATGCGCTTGAGATCGTGGTGATTTCCAACAACCTGGGCGATGCCAAGTCGATTGCCACCCATCCCGCCACCACCACGCATCAACGTCTTCCGGCCGCGCAAAAGGCGAGCCTTGGCATCACGCCGGGCCTTGTGCGCTTGAGTGTGGGGCTTGAAGATTGCGACGATCTGATTGCCGATATCACCCGCGCGCTGGATGGCGCCGGTTAGGCGCGAGCCGCCTTGGGCCGCATGATCCGGGGCGTGTTTGATCCATTTTGCCGCTTTTGCCGTATATCATTACGAAATTGGCAATTTGTTGCAAGCCGCCTTATGTCATAAGTCTGGCAGCACGTAAAAGGAACCTGGTGATGAATGTGCACCCGCCCAAGATGAATAGCGCGCCGGACCGGGATGACGCGAAACAGGCGCTTGCCTTGTTGCGTGCCTGGGCCCACACGGCCACGCCCGAAGAGGTGGCCGATCTTGAGCCGTCGATCGCGCGGCTTTTACCGACGGGGGAGATGTCGAACTATCCGGCGCTGACGCGTCATTATCCAGAGGATTTCACCGTTGATGCGGCCTATCGCACGACGCTGCCCGATCTTCAGAACGGGCCAAGCTCGCTTATTCGTGGCAGCAAGCAGCATCTTCAGCATGTGGGGATTTCCAATTTCCGCCTGCCGATCGGGTTTCATACCCGTGACAACGGCGACCTGACGCTTGAAACCGCCGTGACCGGCACCGTCAGCCTAGAGGCCGACCGCAAGGGCATCAATATGTCCCGGATCATGCGCAGTTTTTACAAGCATGCCGAAAAAACCTTTAGTTTCGAGGTGATGGAAGCCGCGCTGAACGATTACATCACCGATCTCGACAGTCTCGATGCGCGCCTGCAAATGCGGCTGTCTTACCCGGCGCGGGTGCGTTCCTTGCGCTCGGGGCTGGACGGATTTCAGTATTACGATATCGCGCTTGAGTTGGTGGAGACCGGCGGTGCGCGGCGCAAGTTCATGCATCTCGATTACGTCTATTCCTCGACCTGCCCCTGTTCGCTTGAGCTGTCTGAACATGCACGTTCGGCGCGCGGTCAATTGGCGACGCCGCATTCGCAGCGCTCGGTTGCGCGGATTTCGGTCGAGGTGATGCCGGGCGATTGCCTGTGGTTCGAGGATTTGATCGAGCTGGCACGCCGCGCGGTGCCGACCGAGACCCAAGTCATGGTCAAGCGCGAGGATGAACAGGCCTTTGCCGAATTGAACGCCGCCAATCCGATCTTTGTCGAGGATGCCGCGCGCCTGTTCTGCGAGCAATTGCTGGCCGAGCCGCGGATTGGCGATTTCCGTGTGGTCGCGAGCCATCAGGAAAGCCTGCATAGTCATGACGCGGTCAGCGTTTTGACAGAGGGCGAGGCCTTTGCCTCTGACAGCATTGACCCCAAGTTGTTTCACACGCTGATTCATGGGCGCTAGGGCAGGGTGACCTGCCCATTTGCCCGCCATTGCGTGTAAAATTTCAGCAGTTTCCCGCGTATCGTGCGTGAATGGAATTGACGTTAAGCCAATTCAGTGACACCGACGGCATGCCTTGCGTTACGCTCGTGTCACTAGACGCGGGTTACGCGCTTTTGAACTGGCTCAAAAGGATACTGATATGCTTGCTCCCGACTATCCGCTTAAACTTTCCGCTGCCGGGCTCCGTTTTGCCGGCTACATGATCGAAAGCAATCTGCGCGTGGCGCAGGTCATTGGACAGGCCACCTTGCAGGCCGGACCGTTCGGAGGTCAGTTGAAGGCAAAAGCCGCGACGCCGACCCGCGCGCCGCGTGCGGCCACTGCCAAGGCGACGGTTGTCAAGGCAGCGGTTGCCGAGACGGTTGCCGAGCCCGTCGCCAAGCCGGTGACCCCATCCGCGGCCAAGCCCGCCATAGCGGCAAAGCCGCTGGCCGAAGCACCGGCACCTGTAGCGGTAAAGACGCTGGCCGAAGCACCGGCGCCTGTAGCGGTAAAGACGCTGGCTGAAGCACCGGCACCTGTGAAAAAAGAGACCTCGGTTGCGCAGGCACCGGTCGCCAAAGCCACGGTTACGGCCCCGGCGAAAGTCGAAGCGCCCAGAGCGGCCCCGGTGGCACAACCCGTTCCGGCGCAAAGCCCGCTTAAGGCAGAGGTCAAAGCCGCGCCTGTCGCACCGACCGCTAAAGCCAGCGAGCCGACCTCGGTTTCGGCCAAGGCCCACCGCAAACCGTCCATGCCGCCTGCCATGCCCGTGCGTGGCAAGAAAAGCAAAAGAAAATAATGACTTGCAGGCCGGGATGCATCTGGTGCAACCCGGCCATTCCGAATTGACGGTGGTAACGTCAATGGCACTGACCTACCTTGTGAGCAGGGAGGAAACCTGAACACCAAAGCAAGTGAGGTTTCCAATGGCGAACATTACAACGAATATCCCGGCATCGCCCCTGCGCGACGGCTGGAAAAAATTCACAGCGGGTTTGATGCGCGGCCTTGAGCGTCACAGCCAGGTCACATCGCGCCGCAACCGGATCGAAGCGCTGGAAGCGAAATCCGATGCAGAGCTGACGCGCATGGGCATCCGGCGCGAAGACATCGCCTATCACGTTTTCAAAGACCTGTTTTACGCCTGAGCCCCGCGAGGTTGTGCAGACAGTCAGAGTACCCCGGTGGGCCGATCCCGCCGGGGTTTCTTTATGCTGCATTGCGGCAACACTTTGCGTGTTGGTTCACTTCCCGCAAGAAATCACGGTAAGCCCGCCCTATATCAGCCTCAGGGAGGAGCCCGTCTTTTGATCCGACGAAAGGGGTTCCAAATGGCCGACCAAGACCTTTACACTCGATTTCCATCCGCTCCGTGGCGGCGCGACCTGGATCTGTTTCTGGCCGAACATGCGGCCGGGATGAATGCCTATCTTATCAGCCGCAAACGCCTTGCCAGCCTGGCCGAGATGTACGAGCTGAGCGATAGCGAGCTGGCCGCGATGGGGCTTGTGCGCAAGGAAATCCCGGCCTTTGTGTTCGAGGATATCCTCTCGGGCTAGGACCGCGCGCGAAACCCGCGCATCGCGCTTGACAGCACCGCGCCCAAAGCCCAACTCTGCGCGTCATGTTTGATATGCGTCCCGTGGGATATCTTGTTGGCCTGATGGTCATGGCCATGGGGCTTACCATGGCGTTGCCGCTCTTGGTGGATATCGCCGAGGGGCGCGAGCATTGGCCGGTGTTTGCCGAAAGCCTTATCATCACCTGCCTGATTGGCGGGCTTGTGGCGCTTGCTTGCAAAAACTCGATCGATGAGGGGCTTACCATTCAGCAATCGTTTTTGCTGACCACGCTGGTCTGGGCGATGCTGCCGCTCTTTGGCGCGATCCCGTTCATGCTTGGCGAGACCAGGCTTGGCTTTGTCGATGCCTATTTCGAATCGATGTCCGGGCTGACCACAACCGGAACAACGGTTCTTGAGGGGCTTGATGATCTGCCCAAGGGCATCCTGCTGTGGCGGGGCATCCTGCAATGGCTGGGCGGGCTTGGGATCGTGATCGTGGCGCTTGTGTTTTTGCCGGTGATGCGCGTCGGCGGCATGCAGTTTTTCCGCTCGGAGGGGTTTGACACCTTCGGCAAGGCCCTGCCGCGCACACTTGATATCTCGAAAGGGGTGCTCAACGTCTATCTTGGCCTGACGGCGATCTGCACCCTGTTTTACCTTGCGCTCGGCATGGATGCCTTCGAGGCGACGGTGCATTCATTGACGACCGTGTCGACGGGCGGTTTCTCGACGTCGGACGCGTCCTTCGCCTCTTTCCCCGGTGCGCCGCAATATGTGGCGGTGGTTTTCATGATCCTCGCCAGCCTGCCCTTCGTGCGCATGATGCAGGGGGTGCAGGGCAATATCCGCCCGCTGTTGCACGACACGCAGGTGCGCACCTATCTGCGCTGGATCGGCTATGCGGTGATCCTTGTGGTGGGCTATGACCTTGTCGAGCTTGGCGAGCTTAGCGAAGCGCGGTTTCGCGAGCGGCTGTTCAACGTCGTGTCGATCTTTTCGGGCACCGGCTATGGCGATGGCGATCTGATGGGATGGGGGCACATGCCCTTTGTGGTGCTGATCATCGTGGGGGCGATTGGCGGCTGTACCGGGTCGACCGGCTGTTCGATCAAGATTTTCCGCTATCAGCTTATGCTGAACGCACTTGCTCAGCAGACCCGGCGAATTTTCAACCCGTCCAGCGTGATGATCCTGCGCCACGAGGGGCGCCGGGTCGAGGATGAGGTTCTGCAATCGGTGATGCTTTTGTTCACCTTCTACATCCTGTCGCTCGGGTTTTTCAGCGTGGCGCTGGAGCTGACCGGGCTGACGGTTCTTGAATCGGTGACCGCGGCCTGGACCTCGATTTTCAATATCGGCCCGGTGTTTGGCGAAAACGTCGCCGCAAGCGGGGCGCTGCATGGCTTTCCGGATGAGGCCAAGGCGCTGATGATCCTTGCGATGCTGATGGGGCGGCTTGAAATCGTCGCGGTCGTGGTATTGCTTTTACCCGCCTTCTGGCGGCCCTGACCCTGATATTGGAGGCTTCAAATGGCTGATCAAACCGGCACATTTCGCGCGCAGACCCCGCTTGGGGCGCAGATCAGCCATATGCTCAAGGCGCGCGGGGTCGAGACCATCTTTGGCATTCCCGGCGTGCATAATCAGGAAATGTATCGCGGCATTGAAGAGGCGGGCATCACCCATGTTCTGGCGCGCCACGAACAGGGGGCGGGCTTTATGGCCGATGGCTATGCCCGCGCCAGTGGCACGCCGGGGGTGGCCTATGTGATCACCGGGCCGGGGCTGTGCAATATCATGACGCCGATGGGACAGGCCTATTCGGATTCTGTGCCGGTTCTGGTGCTGTCGTCCTGTCTTGACGATGTGGCGGCCAAGACCGGGCAATTGCACCAGATGCTGGATCAATGCGGCGCGGCGGCCTGTGTCTGCGACTGGAGCCATGAGGCCCGCGATGCGCAGAGCGCCTATCACCTTGTTGACCGGGCCCTGGCCGAGTTCGCCAGCACGCGCGCCCGCCCCAAGCACATCCAGGTGCCGATTTCCGCGCTCGAAGGTGTTGCGGGCGCCGCGCCTGATGCCCGCCCGCTGGCGGTGGCGCCTGCGATTGCCGATGCCTTGGTCGATCGCGTGGCCGAGGCGCTGAACGGCGCGCAAAAGCCGCTTGTCATCCTTGGCGGCGGCGCGGTGCGCGCGACTGATGCCTGGCGGCAAGTGGTGGCGCGGCTTGGCGCGGCGACATTCACCACCTATGCCGGGCGCGGCATCATGGGCGCCGAGGCGCCGCTTGATTTTGGCACCTACCTTGCGCGCCCCGACAGTGCATCCGTGATCGCCGAGGCCGACCTTGTGCTGGCCGTGGGCACGGAATTGTCGGAAAATGACCTCTGGCGCGATGATCTTGGGCACACGGCGCCGCTGATCCGGGTGGATATCGACCCGGCACAGCTTGTCGGTGCCCGCAATTGCGATACCGCGGTTCTGGCCGATGCCGGGGCTTTGGGCGATGCTCTTTTGACGCGCGATTTGCGCCGCACCAATGGCTGGCGCGCGCGCGATGTGTCGGCGGCGCGGGCGCGGTGGCGCGCCGAGAGCGATGCCGAACGCCCCGGCGTGGCCCCGCTCTGCGAGGTGCTGCGCGCCGTTTTGCCCGAAGATACGATGATCTATTCGGACATGACCCAATTCGCCTATGTCGCCAACGAGGTCTGGCCGATGGCGCATCCGGGCCATTGGCATCACCCGTCCGGCTTTGGCACGCTTGGCTATGCCCTGCCCGCCGCAATTGGCGGGGCGGTGGCACGGCGCGGCAAGCCGACCATTGCCATCGCGGGGGATTACGGGTTTCAGTATACCGTGCAGGAGCTTGGCACGGCGGTCGAGCTTGGCTTGCCTCTGCCGATCCTGCTCTGGGACAATGGCAAGTTGAAAGAAATCGAGGACAGCATGGTGCGCGCCCAGATCGCGCCCAATGCGGTGATCGCCCATAACCCCGATTTCTGCGCGCTTGCACGTGCCTATGGCGCCTATGCAGAGGCGCCGCAAACCCACCTGGCGTTACAGGATGCGGTGCGGGCGGCGCTTGTTGCGGACCGCCCGACGCTTATCCATATGACCTCGGCACTGGGGATCGGTTAAGCCTTAGTAGACGTCGCTAAAGCCGTGCTGGACGATATAGGTCGGACAGCCGGGGCGCGCGGTGTTGATGATCAGGTACCAGACCGTTTCACCGGGCCGACCGGCGCGCGAATATTCACAGCCAATCGGATGCGTCCACCATTGCGAGCTATAGCCTTCGGCGGGCATGGCGGTGGTGCCGCCGACATGGATCATGGCCGCGCGTGCGACTTTTTCGCTAAATCCGGCCTGTGCCGCACTGGCAAGGGCAATAAGCGCTGATGCGGCGACTAGCGTGAATTTCTTCATTTTGGTAACTCCTGACCTGGCCCGGACAACACCCCTCACCACATGCCGTCAGGGTGTCCTTAACCCCTTTCCAAAACCTTAAAGGCGCCCCCTTCGGGACGCCGTTAATACTTAGGATTTGCGCTAAACTGGGGCGGGATTATTCCCAGCAGCTGACCAGCACGGTCATCGCCCCGGCGCGATCGGTCAGCGCCTCAGCTGGGATATCGCCCAGTTCCGCGGTGATGCGTGGCGTGATGCCGTTTTGCATCAAAACCTGGCGCAGAGCACCGGTATTGGCGGCAAAACTTACCCCCTCGGGCAGGGCGCGCCCGTTCTGGATATGCGGCAAAAGCATCCCCAGAACCGCGCCGCCCGCATCAAGCACCGGCCCGCCGGCATCGCCGTCAAGCGCGGTGATCGCCAGCCGCTTGAGATGCTCTTCGCCGTTCAATCCGCGCAGGTCGGCAAGCTGTCCAAAGGTCATCGTCGGCGCGCCAAGGATGCCGCCATAGGAATAGCCCGCGACCGCGACCTCGGACATCAGGCGCGGGGTCAGGTCCTGAAAGGTGGCCACGTTCTGCGGCGCAAGCCGCTCGGTGGGGCGCAAGAGGGCGATGCCAAGCTCGGCGTCGTCAAGCCTGATGGCCGCGTCATACATATCGTCGATGGTGATGCGGCCACAGTTTTGCACCACCTCTGACGTGGTCAGAACAGCGCCGCCCTGATCGACATAAAAGCCCGAGCGCGAGAGTTTGGGCTTGCGCACTTCCAGCCCCGAGACCAGATCAATGCGCTGTTCGGCGGTATTGCCGGCCGCGGGGTCAAGCGTACCGCTGAGCCACTCAAAGCTGTCCTGCATCTGGCCCAAAAGGCGATTGCGGCGCTCTTCGTCGCCCGCAGGCCAGATCAGCGTAAAGCCCTTGATCTGCCCGTCACGCAACCAGACTTCGGTCTGAGAAATCTGCAGGGCGCCCTCGCCAATCAGGCGAAAGCTGTCGCGTTCAAGGTTGCGCGGCCCGGTTTCCGGCACGATTTCAAGGGTTTGCATGACGTCGTACAGCCCGGCCAGTGTGTTGCGGCCGCCCTCCTGGCTGATCAACAGAACCCGCGCGTCGATGTCGCCTTTGGGTTTGAAATGCGCAAAAGGCGGCTCGTAGCGGTCGAACTCCACCACGCCCATCGGCAGCTTGACGGCAATGCCGGTCGCCGTGTCGCGCACCATCTCAAGGCCAAGCCCTTCGAGAACGGCGTTATACTGGCGCAGCAGCTCGCGGCGTTGCGCTGTTGTGAGAATGCCGGTTACCTCAAAATTGTTGGCCTCTTGCCAGCGGCCCATCGAGGCGCGGGTGCCCTGACCAAAGGCCGCGTCGATCGCGCCGCCGTAAAAGCCGGCCCATTTGAGGGCGATCTGAAGCGCGGCGCGGCCGTCGCGGTCAAGCCGGGCCTCGCTTGCGCGGGCCTCCCGCGGGGTCTCATCCGGCGCGGCGGGGTCTGGCGCGGGGGCGGGTTCGACGACCTGCGCGAGCGCAGAGTTCAGGGCAGGGGCCGTCGGCACAGCGGGTTCGGTGCGTGTCAACAGGTTGGCACCGACCGGCCAGAACTGACGCTGAAAATCAGAGGATTCGGCGATATAGCTGTCGCGCGCGATCACGCCCTCGTTGCGATAGACCTGAAGCACGCGCTCGGCCTCGTCGCGCCGATAGGGGCCAAGGGCAATCCCATACCAGCCGCGCCCGAGGGAAAAGCCGTTCACATCCTGCAAGTCCGCGCCATAGCGGCGGGCACTGGCCTGGGCTTCGGCAAGGCTTGGCTGGGCTTCGATCTGCACCCAGACAAGCGGTTCGTCCTGTGACCAGGCCGCAGGTGCGCAGAGCAAAATCGTTAACATAAATCCCAAAAAGTAACGCGTCATCGGCTTCCCTTAATTCCTGCCCCGTCTGTTCGCATCGGGGCTTTAAGGGGTTTTAGCAAAAATGCCGCGCGATGCACCCAAAATATGCGCGGTGGCCTGATTGACCCTGACGCACGGGGGCCGTAGGTAAGACTGGCAATTTCAGCGGCGGTCCCCGGGGGCGAAGATGGCGCAAACAAACGGCAAACCACGCAGTTTTCAGGAAATCATCCTGCGGCTTCAGACCTATTGGGCGGGGCAGGGCTGTGCGATGATGCAACCCTATGACATGGAAGTGGGCGCCGGCACGTTTCACCCGGCCACGACGCTGCGCTCATTGGGGTCCAAACCCTGGGCGGCGGCCTATGTGCAACCCTCGCGTCGGCCCACCGACGGGCGCTATGGCGAGAACCCGAACCGCCTTCAGCATTACTATCAGTATCAGGTGCTGATCAAACCGAGCCCGCCCGATCTCCAGGACCTTTACCTTGGCTCGCTCAAGGCGATTGGCATCGACATGGATCTGCATGACATCCGCTTTGTCGAGGATGACTGGGAGAGCCCGACGCTTGGCGCCTGGGGGCTTGGCTGGGAGGTGTGGTGCGACGGCATGGAAGTCAGCCAGTTCACCTATTTCCAACAGGTCGGCGGGCATGATTGCGCGCCGGTCTCGGGCGAGCTGACCTATGGGCTTGAGCGCTTGGCGATGTATGTGCTTGGCGTCGATCATGTAATGGACATGCCCTATAATGACCCCGACGCATCAATCCCGCTGAGCTATGGCGATGTGTTTCGCCAGACCGAACAGGAATACAGCCGCTGGAACTTTGATATCGCCAATACCGAGGTTTTGTTGCGCCACTTTGAAGAGGCCGAGGCCGAATGCGAGGCGATCCTGAGCCATCCCTATGACGACCCCAAGACAGGGCAGCGGATCGTGATGGTGCATCCGGCCTATGATCAATGCATCAAGGCAAGCCACCTTTTCAACCTGCTGGACGCGCGCGGCGTGATCAGTGTGACAGAACGACAGGCCTATATCGGGCGTGTGCGGGCGCTGGCCAAGAAATGCGCCGATGCCTTCGTACAGACCGAAGCGGGGGGATACGCCGCATGATGGGCAAGATATTAGCGGGGGTGATCTTGGTCACAGCTTTGGTGGCCGGTGCGGCCATGTATTATTTGCAGGTCTATTACTTTTACGAAAACGTGGCGGCGACCGGCACCGATGACGTTCAGTTGACCTCGCTGGTGTCGGGCGAGGCAGAGCCGGTGCTTTATGACGGGTTCGAGGCGATTGATGCCGACAGCTCGCCGATCCGCTATCGCGCCTGTTTCACCACCACGATGAGCAACGCCATGCTCAGCGAGACCTATGAGATTTACGAGACCGCCGAGCCGCTGACCGCGCCGGGCTGGTTTGAGTGCTATGATGCACAGGCCATCGGCCTTGCGCTGGAAGAGGGCCGCGCGCTTGCCTATCTTGGACAGCGCGACGTGTCTTACGGCGTTGACCGCGTGGTTGCCATTACCGACGACGGGCGCGGCTTTGTCTGGCATCAGATCAACCGCTGTGGCGTGGTGGTCTTTGATGGTCAGCGCGCGCCCGATGACTGCCCCGAACCTCCCAAAGGGTATTGAGTGATATGCCAGATCTTCTGATCGAACTGTTTTCCGAGGAAATCCCCGCCCGCATGCAGGCGCGCGCGGCCGAGGACCTCAAGAAACGCATGACCGACGCCCTTGTCGAGGCTGGCCTGACCTATGGCGGGGCCGCCGGTTTTGCCACGCCGCGCCGTCTTGCTCTGGCGGTCGAGGGGGTGCTGGCCACAAGCCCGACCACCCGCGAAGAGCGCAAAGGCCCGCGCGTCGATGCGCCCGAAAAGGCGATTGAGGGCTTCTTGCGCGGCGCCGGAGTGACCCGCGATCAGCTTGAGGTGCGCGACGAGAAAAAGGGTCAGGTCTATTACGCGACCATCACCCGTCCGGGGCGACCCGCCGCCGAAATCGTGGCGCAAGAGCTTGAAAAGGTAATCCGCAATTTCCCCTGGCCAAAATCCATGCGTTGGGGGGCCGGAAGCCTGCGTTGGGTCCGCCCGCTGCATTCCATCCTGTGCATCCTGACGGATGATGTGGGCGAGGCCACGGTGGTTGAGCTTGAGATTGACGGCATTCGGGCCGGTAACATCACGCAGGGCCATCGCTTTATGGGCGAGGGCGCATTTGCCGTAAGCTCGTTTGACGATTACCGCGCCAAGCTCCGGCGTGATCACGTGGTGCTTGAGGCGCAGGAGCGCGCCGATCACATCTGGCAGGATGCCGGCAATCAGGCCTTTGCCGCCGGTCTTGAGCTTGTTGAAGATGCCGGCCTTTTGGCCGAGGTGTCGGGTCTTGTGGAATGGCCGGTTGTCCTTATGGGGCAGATCGGCGAGGATTTCCTTGGCCTGCCCGGCGAGGTGCTTCAGACCAGCATGCGCGAGCACCAGAAGTTCTTTTCGGTGAAAAACCCCAAGACGGGGCGGATTGAACGCTTTGTCACGGTGGCCAATGTCGAAACCGCCGATCACGGCGCGACCATTCTGGCGGGCAATCAAAAGGTTCTGTCGGCGCGGCTGTCGGATGCCAAGTTTTTCTGGGAAAACGACCTGCGCCTTGTGCGCGACAAGGGGCTTGCAGGCATGGCCGAGGGCCTTTCCGAGGTGACGTTCCACAACAAGCTTGGCTCGCAGGCGGCGCGGATTTCCCGGATTGAGGCGCTATCGCGTGATCTTGCCCCCGCCTTGGGCGCAGATGCCGAGATTGTCGGGCTTGCCGCAAAGGTGGCCAAGGCCGATCTGCAATCGGAAATGGTCTATGAATTCCCTGAATTGCAGGGGCTCATGGGGCGCTATTACGCCGAGGCCGAGGGGCTTGCGCCCGAGGTTGCCGCCGCAGCGCAAGAACATTACTCCCCCCTGGGCCCGTCTGACGCCGTGCCGACAGGTGTCGTATCGGTCACCGTGGCGCTGGCCGACAAGCTTGATACGCTGACCGGGTTCTGGGCGATTGACGAGAAACCGACCGGATCGAAAGACCCGTTTGCCTTGCGCCGGGCCGGGCTTGGGGTGATCCGCATCATTCTGAGCAACGACTTGCGGCTGTCTCTGTCACAGTTCCTTGATTTGCAGCTGTTGCGCCAGAAAATCACCCTGAACCGGAGAAAGGCCACCACCGGCGAGATCGACACGCTTGAAGAAGTGCTTGACGAAATTGCCGATCACGGTGTGTTTGGCGCCGCTTTTGAGGCTGTGATGGCGCGGCTCAAGGCGGATGACAAGGCACCCGAGGCGGGCGATGGGACGGTTTTGGACGGGGTCGAGAAATCCTTGCCAGAACTATCGGCTGATCTGCTGGCGTTTTTGCACGATCGTCTCAAGGTGCACCTGCGCGACGATGGCATCCGGCATGACGTGATCGACGCCTGCCTTGTGATGCCACGCGCGGATGATCTTACCCTGCTGGTCAAACGCGCGCAGGCGCTTGGGGCGTTCCTTGGCTCTGAGGATGGCGAGAACCTGTTGCAGGGCTTCAAGCGCGCCAACAACATCCTGACCCAGGCCGAAGAAAAGGATGGCGTCGAATATTCCTACGGCGCCGATGCGAAATTTGCCGAAACCGATGAGGAAAAGGCGATTTTCGCGGCGCTTGACGCGGCCGAGCCCGAGATCACCCGCGCCCTTGAGGCCGAGGATTTCGCCGGGGCGATGGCGGTCATGGCGGGCTTGCGCCCGGCGGTGGATGCGTTTTTCGAGGCGGTGCAGATCAATGCCGACAACCAGGTGTTGCGCCGCAACCGTCTCAACCTGTTGAGCCGCATTCGCGCCACCTGTCTGCAGGTTGCCGATCTGACGCGGATCGAAGGCTAGCGCCCTCATCGGCCCTGACAGGCCGTCTCGGGGATTTCCGCGAGGCTGGCACGTCAGGGCCGGACGAGCCTGCGGCTTTCCCTTGCCTTGTGCGTCTCTGGGCGTATGGTGCGATCAAAGGAAAGGTGCCGCAGTGCAGCAAGACGAGAAAAACATCACCCTCATCACCCCTGACGCGCAGATGCACGCCGCAACCCATGGCGGGCGGGCGAAGTGCCTGCAACGGCTGGTGCGCCTTGATCTGCCGGTGCCGCGCACGATTGCCCTGTCGTTTGATGCCGTTCATTCAATTGCCGCCGGGGACATGCCGGACATGAAGGCGCTTTTGGCGCCCTTTGGCGATGCCCCGCTGTTATGCGTGCGGCCCTCGTCGGAAGATCCCGATTGGGGCGGGCCCGGTGCGATCCTCAATATTGGCATCAACGACGCGACCTATGTCGATCTCTCTGACAAGCTGGGCGAGGTCGCCGCCGCCGAGATTTACCTGCGCTTCGTGCAATCCTATGCCATTCACGTGGCGCGGCTTGATCCCGATATCCTTGATGACGTCTCAAGCGATCCCAAGCTGGGCCTGAGCCAGGCCCTGCGGGCCTATGAGGCCGAAACCGAAGAGGAATTTCCGCAAGATCCGGCGGTACAACTGGCCGAGGTGCTGCGCTCTATGGCGCGCGCCTGGGAGGGCACGACCGCGCGCCTTTTGCGGCAGGCCAAGGGTGCCCCCGCCGATGCGGGGCTTGGCCTTGTGGTGCAGGAGCTCGCGCTTGGTCTGGGGCAGGGCGAATGCGGCTCGGGCGTCATTCAGCTTGTCAACAGCCAGACCGGAGAGCGCAAGATCACCGGGCGCTACCTCAGTCAGAGCCAGGGCCGCGAGGCGCTGCGCGGCGGGGCGGATTCGCTCTACCTTGAGCGTGATCCGCGCGGCCCGTCGCTGGAGGAACTGGCCCCGGAGGCGTTCGAGGCGCTCAAATCCTATACTGCGATGATGCGTGAAAAGCTGCGCGAAGAGATGCAGGCCGAATTCACAATCGAAAACGGCAAGGTGTTCTTGCTTGATGGCTTGCGCGTGGCGCGCAACGCCCGCGCGGCGGTTGGAATCGCCGTGAGCCTTGCAGAGGACGGCATCATCTCGCGCGAAGAGGCGCTGATGCGGGTCGAGCCGCGCGCGCTTAACGAATTGCTGCACCGTCAGGTCGACCCCGAAGCGCCGCGCGATGTGCTGGCGCGCGGGATTGCCGCCAGCCCCGGCGCGGCCAGTGGGCGGATCGTCTTTTCCGCCGCCGAGGCGCAGGCGTCACAGGCGCGCGGCGAGGCCTGCATTCTGGTGCGGCGTGAAACCAGCCCCGAGGATATTCGCGGCATGCATGCCGCTGTTGCCGTTCTGACCGAGCGGGGCGGCATGACAAGCCACGCTGCCGTGATCGGGCGCGGGATTGGCCTGCCCTGCGTCGTGGGCGCCTCGGATATCCATTTTCAGGCCCGGCGTAATCAGCTGACCATGCCCGACGGGCGGGTGCTCAAGGCGGGGGACGTGATCACCATTGATGGCACCAACGGTCTTGTTCTGGCCGGTGAAACCCCGCTGCTGGAGGCCGCGCGCGATGCGTCCTTCCAGACCCTGATGAGCTGGGCCGATGGCGTGCGCGACATTGCTGTGCGCGCCAATGCCGACACGCCCGCCGACGCCGAGGTGGCGCGCAATTTCAAGGCGCGCGGCATCGGGCTGTGCCGGACCGAGCATATGTTCTTTGAAGAAGACCGCCTGACGGTGATGCGCGAGATGATCTTTGCCGACAGCAGCAAGGACCGTGCGGCGGTGCTTGAGCGGCTTCTGCCGATGCAGCGCGCCGATTTCACCGATCTGTTCCGCATCATGCAGGGCAAGCCGGTCTGTATCCGCCTGTTTGACCCGCCGCTGCACGAATTCCTGCCGACCGACCGCGCGGGGCACTTGCAATTGGCCGAGGCGCTTGATCTGCCGCTGTCGGATGTCACCCGCCGCGTCGAGGCGCTGAGCGAATACAACCCGATGCTGGGCATGCGGGGCGTGCGTCTTGGCATCACCGTGCCGGAAATCTACGACATGCAGGCGCGCGCGATCTTCGAGGCCACCATCGAGGCCAGCAAGGAGGGCGCGCCGGTGGTGCCCGAGGTGATGATCCCGCTGGTCAGTGCGCGCCGCGAGGTCGAGCTGGTCAAGACCCGGATTGATGCGGTGGCCGCGGCCGTGCGCAATGAGACCGGGCGCGAGTTTACCTATCGTTTGGGTGTTATGGTCGAAACCCCGCGCGCGGCGTTGCGCGCCGGGGATATCGCGCCGCTGGTCTCGTTCCTGAGCTTTGGCACCAACGACCTGACGCAGATGACCTATGGCTTGTCGCGCGACGATGCGGGGCGGTTCATGTCGGACTACGTCAAACAGGGCGTTTACCCCGAAGACCCGTTTCACACGCTTGATATTGACGGGGTTGGCGAGCTTCTCAAGATCGGGGCAGAGCGCGGTCGCGCGGCCAATCCGGACGTGGTTCTGTCGATTTGTGGTGAACATGGCGGTAACCCCGAATCAATCGCTTTTTGTCGCGATGCCGGGTTTGACTATGTTTCCTGCTCTCCGTTCCGGGTTCCGGTGGCGCGACTTGCTGCCGCACAGCTGACGGTCAAAGACAAGATCGGGTAGGCGCGGGCGCGATTGCCGCAAGATCATGCATGCCAACCAAGGCTCTGCTTGGCACAAATTGCTGTGCCCTTTGTGCCGCAGGCCAGCAGGGTAGACGGATCGGACAATTTTATATACCTCCCCCCGATGCAGCGGAACCAACCGCGATCACCGAGGAGATCATGCATGAGACGGATTGCACTGGCCGCGACCTTCGCGGCGCTGGCAGCGCCGGCTATCGCGGATGCGCCTGTGAACAGGCTGATGGATCAGGAAATGCGCGCCCTGCGCTCGATTTCCGGCGACCGCATGGCAAGCTTTCTGACCCGCCCCGAGACCGAGGTGGAATATTCCAAGACCTGGCTGTCGCAGCAAGAGCTTGTCAAAGGCGGCCCCGAGTGGCGCTGTCTGGCAGAGGCGCTTTACTTCGAGGCGCGCGGCGAAAGCGTCAAGGGACAATTCGCGGTGGCCGAGGTGATCCTGAACCGGGTCGATGATCCGACATATCCCGACACGGTCTGCGGCGTGGTGCATCAGGGCACGGGTCGCAAATTCCAGTGCCAGTTCACCTATACTTGCGATGGTATCAAAGAGGTGATCAGTGAACCCAAGGCCTTCCGCCGGGTTGGCAAGGTTGCCAAGCTGATGGTCGATGGCGCGCCGCGCGATCTCACAAGTGGGGCGACGCATTACCACACCCGCGCCGTAAACCCGCGTTGGGCCCGTCATTTCCCGCGCACCGCGACCATTGGCGTGCATCACTTCTATCGCCAGCCGACGCGGGTCTCGCAGAACTAGGGCCGCCAAAGCCCCCCGAAAATCGGTTTTTGCCTGCCTAATTCAAGGCCGGCGGGCGAAAACCAAGTTATTCCCTGCCAAACACGACAATCGCGGTTGACTCGGGCGCGCGCGTCATTAAAAGGCAGGCTTCATGAGATATTCACGGGCGGCAGGACTGCCCGGCGCAGGAGATGAAAAATGGCGAAGCCGACGACCATCAAAATCCGTCTGAACTCGACCGCGGGCACGGGCCATTTCTACGTGACCAAGAAAAACGCACGCACCATGACCGAAAAGATGACCGTACGTAAGTACGATCCCGTGGTGCGCAAGCATGTCGAGTACAAGGAAGGCAAGATCAAGTAAGATCGCCTGACAGACAAGACAGACAAAGCCGCGCCACCACAGCGCGGCTTTTTCTATTTGGGGCGCGCTGCGGGGCCGGTGGATTTTACCCGAAAGCCAAACCGATGTCCCATTTCAGTATCCGCCCTGCCGCCTTTGATGATCATGCGGCGTTTTCCACATTGCTGACGCGCAGCTATCCGCCGCAGCTTGCGCCCTGGTATGCCTGCGCTACCCTGCGTCAGGCGCTTCCGGTGATGACCCTTGTCGCCCCGGAGGCGCTCTGTGGTGACCGCTATTTTCTGGCCGAGGACCGGGGCCGGGTTCTGGGCGTCGGCGGCTGGAGCGATATAAGCCCGTTCGGGCGCGCCTGTCCGCAGGGGCATGCCCATATCCGGCACCTCGCCTGTGACCCTGAGAGGCTTCGACAGGGGGTCGGGCGGGCCATCCTGCGCGAGGTGGTTGCGACGGCGCGGGCCAACGGCATCAAGGTGCTGCATTGTCTCACACCGCATAACGCCGCGCCGTTCTACGCCGCGACCGGCTTTGCCGCGCTTGGCGAGGTGACCATGCGTCTCACGCCCGAGCTTGACCTGCCGGTGATTCACATGCGCCACGCATTGGGGTGAAACGCAAAAGGGCCGGTCGCGATAACCGGCCCTCTCTATATTTGCGCTCTGGGGCGCTGTTTATTCTTGCTGGCCCATGAACATCAGCAGGAACTGGAACATGTTCAGGAAGCTGATGTAGAGGCTCAGCGCGCCGTCATAGGCGGCCTTGTCGAGCCATTCCTGATCGCCATGCGCCGCATGGGCAACATAGGTGCTCTTGATCTCCTGCGTGTAATAGGCGGTCAGGCCGGCAAAGATCAAAAGGCCAATCGCCGAGATCGCATAGGTCATTGCAGGCGATTGCAGGAACATGTTGATAACCATCACCACCAGAAGGCCGACAACGCCCATGATCAGGAAGCTACCCCAACCCGAGATGTCTTTCTTGGTGGTATAGCCGTAGAGCGACAGCGCCGAGAACGCGATTGCGGTCACAACGAAGGTCTGGATGATCGAAAAACTGGTGAAGACCAGGAAGATCGAGCTCATCGAGATACCGATCAGCGCGGCAAAGGCGAAAAAGCCGAGCTGTACAGCCGCGGCAGACCCGCGTTTTTGCAAAGAGCCCCAAGCGAACATGATAAAGCCGAGCGGCGCCAGCATCACCACCCATTTGAGCGGCGACAGGTAAAGCGCGGCGCCAAGACCCGACAGCATCGTGCCGTTGGGCAGCTGCGCGGCGGCGGCGGAAGGATCGGTTGTGACAGCAAGCCCCGCGATGGCCCATGCGGCAAGGGCTGTGATCAGCATGCCGAACGACATGGTGCCGTAGACCTTGTTCATGTGGGCGCGAAGACCCGCGTCAATCTGGGCGGTGGCGCGTGTGCCCGTCGCCGTCCGGATCGTGTTGAACTCTGCCATGAATACCTCCGATATGAAAATGGCGGCCCCGGTATGGGGCTTTGCCAACAATATCGGGTAGGTGTATCGGGTTTTCAAGTTTTAGCGAGCGTTTTTCTCAGGCTTTTGTAAACTCTCGCCTGAATTGCCTGCTTTAGCGACAGGCCGGGGTGGGCAGATCCCAGAACGGGCGGCTTGCCTCGCGCTCTGCCTCGCGGCGGCTCAGGCCGATGTCGGCAAGCGCGGCATCGTCGAGATGGCGCAGGGCGTTGCGCTGTTTGCTGACCGCAAGCATATCACGCAGCGCGAAGTGCACGCGGGGAAGGGTGCGGGGCCGGGCGGGGGCGTGAATATGAAGGCTCATGGTCTGTTCCTTTCCTAAATGTGATGCGATCTGGCATATCTATTTCTTCTGTTGATCTTTCTGCCTGAGTCGGGGCAATATTAAAAATGAATGTTCATGGGGCGAACCATCAAGGAATGTGATCAATGCGAAATCTTGACATAACGACGCTGCGCTCGCTGGTGGCGGTGGCGGATCAGGGCGGGGTCACACGGGCGGCCTCGGCGCTTAACCTGACGCAATCGGCGGTCTCGATGCAGATCAAGCGGCTTGAGGATATGCTTGATCTCAAGCTGATGGACCGGGCCAATCGACGGGTCTCGCTGACCGCCTCGGGCGAACAGCTTGTCGGCTATGCCCGGCGCATGCTTGATCTCAATGACGAGGTGGTTGGCCGCCTGACCGAAGAGACATACGAGGGCGAGCTTGTTCTCGGGGTGCCGCATGACATCGTCTATCCGGTGGTGCCGCGGGTTCTGAAATCGCTCAATGCGGCCTTTCCGCGGGTCAATGTGCAATTGCGCTCGTCCAGCACGGTCCGCCTGCGCGAGGCGCTTGGCAAGGGCGAGGTCGACATGATTCTGACCACCGAGCAGGGCGTGGGCGAGGGCGGCGAGACCCTGACCGAAATGGCGCTGCGCTGGACCGGGGCACCGGACGGGCTGGCATGGAAACGGCGGCCTTTGCGGCTTGCCTTCTGCACCTGCTGCATCTTTCGCCCGATTGTTTTGCGCAAGCTCGACGAGGCCGGGATCGATTGGGAAATGGCGGTCGAATCAGAAGACGACCGCGCCGTCGAGGCCGTGGTCAGCGCCGATCTTGCCATCGGCGCCCTGCTGGAAAATAGCCTGCCGCCGTATCTTGAGGCGATCAACCCCGGTGGTCTTTTGCCCGATCTTGGCGTGCAGAAAATCAATCTTTACATGCGCGGGGGGCGCGACAAGGTGCTGGACGAACTGGCGCAGATGCTGCGCAACGGGTTCGGCGCGATCCCGGCGCCCGCCGCCCTCATGTCAGCGTGACAACCACCTTGCCGGTCGATTTGCGCGAGCGCAGCAATTCAAGCGCCTCATCGGCGCGTTCAAGCGGCAGGACATGGCTGATGTGCGGTTTGATGCGGCCCTCTGTGTACCATTTGAACAGGGTGGCAAGGCTCTGCGTGACCACCTCGGGGCGGAAATTCAGGTAGCCGCCCCAATAAAGGCCGATCACCGAGAGGTTCTTGACCAACAGGTGATTGGCCGGAATTTGCGGCACCTCGCCACTGGCAAATCCGATGCTGAGGATGCGCGCTTCGGGGTTGCAGGCGCGAAAGGCGGCCTTGAACTGATCCCCGCCAACCGGGTCATAGACCACATCGACCCCGCCAAGCGCCTTGCAGGCGGCGCGGATGTCCTCGGTCTTGGCGTCAATCAGGTGATCGGCCCCGGCGGCGCGCGCCACCTCAAGCTTGTCGGCGCCGCGCGCACAGGCGATGACCCGCGCGCCTATCTCTTTGCCGATTTCCACCGCCGTCAGGCCGACACCCCCCGCGGCCCCCAGCACCAAAAGCGTCTCGCCCGGTTGTAGCCGCGCCTTGTGGTCGAGCGCGACATGGCTTGTGCCGTAAGCAATCAGGAAGGCGGCAGCATCGGTGAAGGTCATGTCATCGGGCAGGACTACCGCCCGATTCGCCGGAAAACAGCCATAGTCCGCCAGCCCGCCCTGGCCGCCAAAGACCGCAACCCGCGTGCCGGGGGCGGGACCGTCGGTATCGGGGCCAAGCGCGTCAACCACGCCGGCGACCTCCATGCCAAGGGTGAACGGGGCGGGTGGTGTATCCTGATATTCGCCCTTGATCATCAAAAGATCGGCGAAATTGAGACCACAGGCCTCAATTCGCAAGGAGACTTCGCCTTGCTTGGGGGGCGCGCGCGATATGTCGCAAATGGTCGGCGTGGCCCCGGTGTTGGCGATGTGAAAAGCGCGCATGAAATCCCCTCTCTTATTCCGCCAGATTTGGCAACAAACTGTTGATCGGATTAAGGTAATTCGATTCGGTAGGTCAAAACCACCAGTATCGGCTGAGTCGGCACTATCCGAAAGGTTAGCCGCTCGCTTAGATTGTGTTTCTTTCGGATAGGGCGCGTATTCGGATAGCGATAATTCTTGTATTCCGGCTGTATCTTGTTAGGTTCAAACGTGCGCTGCTGGGATGCGTGGCGTGATTGTTTGACGTGTTTAGCGTCTTTGGATGCCATATTACTGGCGACGTAAAAATTAAAAAGAAGGAACATTCAATGCCGCACCCAGTAGATGTGCACGTTGGAAAACGCATTCGCCATCGCCGTTGGCTGGTCGGAATGACTCAGCAGCAGCTTGCGGAAAGCGTTGGAATTAAATTTCAGCAAATTCAAAAATATGAAACCGGTGCGAACCGCGTGAGCGCGTCCCGTCTTTGGGACATCGCCGATTCGCTTGAAGTCGAGATCAGCTTTTTCTTTGAGGGCATCGAGCACGAAGGCGATGCACCGCGCGAAAAGTCCGACAACGTACCCTCGGATATCCTTGGCGATAAAGAAGCGCTTGATCTGGTTCGGTCGTACTATGCGATCCCGGAAAATCAACGCCGTCGCCTGTTCGATCTTGCCCGCGTCCTGAGCGAGGTGGCTTGAGCCTGACAGGTCTGTGGCCTAAGTCTGCACTTTCACAGCGCAGATAAAGGGCAGGCCGGTCATGGATATCGACAAGAAAATTGAAACCGCCCATGCGTTGGCCGATGCCGCGCGTGCGGCGGTTTTACCGTTTTTCCGAAGCACTGATCTGGTGGCCGATAACAAGCACTCCGGTGGCAGCTTTGATCCGGTGACCGAGGCCGACCGCGCCGCAGAGCTTGCAATGCGCGAGGTTCTCGCAAGGATGTGCCCCGAGGATGGCATTCTGGGCGAAGAATTCGGTCAGGTAGACGGGACAAGCGGTCTTACATGGGTGCTTGATCCGATTGATGGCACGCGCGCCTTTCTGTCCGGCTCTGCAACATGGGGGGTGCTTGTTGCGCTCTCTGATCACAGCGGTCCGGTCTATGGCCTGATTGACCAACCCTATATCGGCGAGCGGTTCGAGGGCGGCTTTGGGCGCGCAACGATGAGCGGCCCCCTGGGCACAGGGCCCCTCAAGGCGCGGCGGGATCGCGCCTTGAGCGAGTCGATCCTCTTTACCACCTTTCCCGAGGTCGGCAGCGCCGCCGAGGGCGCCGGATTTGCCGATCTGGCAGCACAGGTCAAGCTGGTGCGCTATGGGCTTGATTGCTACGCCTATGCGCTTGTGGCGGCGGGGCAGATCGACCTTGTGGTCGAGGCCGGGCTTGCTCCCTATGACATTCACGCGCCGATTGCCGTGATCGAGGCCGCAGGCGGCATCGTGACCGACTGGCAAGGCGGCCCGGCGCATCAGGGCGGGCGTGTTCTCGCCGCGGCGAGCCATCAGCAGCATGCCGCCGCCCTTGAGGTCTTGTCGCGGGTGGCTTGATCAAGCCTGCCTTTTGGGCGTAAATGGTATCTGCTGCACGGTTCTTAACCCCTTTCCGCCGTGCAATCCATGCTTCCAGAGGGGGTTAGGAAGCACTGGCAAAGGGTTATTTTCATGAGAGAAACGCTAATCCGTGGGGCGGACTATCTGCTCACGATGAACGATGCGCGCGAAGAGTTGCGCGGCGCTGATATCCTGATCCGCAACGGCATCATCGCCGGTGTCGGTCATGGTCTTGAAAGCGGTGGCGAGGTGGTTCTTGCGGCGGGCTGTGTGGTGACGCCGGGCCTGGTGAACACGCATCACCATCTTTATCAAAGCCTGACGCGGGCGGTGCCGGGGGCGCAGGATGCGCTGTTGTTCGGCTGGCTGAAAACGCTCTATCCGATCTGGGGGCGGTTTGGACCAGAGGAAATGCATGTCTCTGCCCTTACCGGGCTGGCCGAGTTGGCACTTTCAGGATGCACGCTAAGTTCCGATCACCTCTACATTTTTCCCAATGGTGTGCGGCTTGAGGATACGATTCATGCGGCGGCCGAGATCGGCTTGCGGTTTCATCCCACGCGCGGCGCGATGAGCATTGGCGAAAGTGCTGGCGGTTTGCCGCCAGATGCTTTGGTGGAGGATGAAGAAAGTATCCTAAACGACTGTATTCGCGTGATAGATTCTTTTCATAACCCCAAGGAGGGGTCGATGTGTCGGGTCGGTATCGCGCCCTGTTCGCCGTTCTCTGTGAGCCGTGACCTGATGCGCAACGCGGCACTTCTGGCGCGCGACAAGGGGGTGATGTTGCATACTCATCTGGCCGAAAATGAAGAGGATATCGCCTATTCCGAGGCCAATTTCGGCTGTCGTCCGGGGCAGTATGCCGAGGATCTCGGGTGGACGGGTGATGATGTCTGGCATGCGCATTGCGTTAAGTTGGATGCGCAAGAGATTGATCTGTTTGCAAAAACCCGCACGGGTGTTGCGCATTGTCCCTGTTCCAACTGTCGTCTGGGATCGGGCATCGCGCCGGTGCGGGCCATGCGGGATGCGGGCGTCAAGGTGGGGCTCGGGGTCGATGGTTCGGCCAGCAATGACGCGGGAAACCTCGTGCTTGAGGCGCGCCAATCCATGCTCTTGCAGCGGGTCAGCCAAGGCGCCGATGCGATGAGCGCGCGCGAGGCGCTTGAGATTGCCACGCGCGGCGGCGCCGAGGTTCTGGGGCGCAGCGATTGCGGTCAGATCGCCCTTGGCAAGCGGGCCGACATTGCAATCTGGGATGTGCGCGGCCTTGAGAGTGCCGGAAGCTGGGACCCGGCGGCGCTTTTGCTGGCCGGGCCGACCCGCGTGCGCGACCTCTTTGTCGAGGGGCGGCAAGTGGTGCGCGACGGCCATCTGGTCAGCATAGATTTGCCGAAGGTGATAGAGTGGCAAAACCGGCTGGCGCGGGCCTTGGCCGAGCGCTAGGCTGAAGGCTGGATCACTTTCAAGGGGCGTCTGGATGTCGGGATTTCGTTTGCTTGGTCTTCTCGCGGCCCTGTTCCTGCTGGCCACCCCGATGACACCGGCGCAGGCGCAGGCGACGGATTTCGGGCAGGCCTCGCTTGGTTGGGTCAATGCCGAGCGGGCCAGGAACGGCCGCGGCGCGGTGGCCCTGTCGCCCAAGCTCACGCGGGCGGCGGCGGCCCATGCCGGCGACATGGCCAAGAACGGATACTTCAGCCACACCGGCGCCAATGGCAGCAGCATCGGTGACCGGGTTCGGCGACAGCAATACGGCTTTTGTTTCGTGGCCGAGAATATCGCCAAGGGGCAGGGCACGCTGGACGAGGTGTTGCGGGCCTGGATGGCCTCGCCTGGCCATCGGCGCAACATGCTGCACAAGCGTGCCGCCGAATTCGGCCTGGTGCGCGGGCTGGGGAACCTCTGGGTGATGGTTCTGGGTCGCCCGGGCTGTTAGAGGATCAGCCGAAGAAGCGTGGTTTCAGCTTGAGGATGGTGTCGCCCATGTCGGCGCTTATCTGACGGGCGGCGGCGAGGGCCTCTTGGTGGGCGCCATAGCCGGTGGCGACGGCGCTCTCGATGGTGGCGCTTTGCACGAGGCTTGCCACAAGATCGGGGTTGTCGCGGGCATAACCTTCACCGAATTGGGCGTCGATGGCGTCGATGGCGTCGATGGCGTCGATGGCGTCGATGGCGCGGGTGGCCTCGGCAAGGTGCCGGGTGATCTGGCTGGTCATGGGCTGTGGCCTTTTTCCTGATGGTACGCTCAGGCAGATAGGGCCGAAATGGCGTGTGGCGAGGGTTGGTCTCGCGCGGCGTGCACGCAACAGCCCGACAAGCCCTCAGGCGGGGCGCCCGGCGATCCAGACCTGTTTGACCGCGCGGTCATCGCCCATCATGATCGTGGGAAACAGCGCCTCCCAGATATCATCGGCGCGGGCGCTGCGCTGTGCGATGGCCGGGGTCGAGGCAAGGTCAAGTGCCACAAGGTCGGCCTCCATCCCCGGAGCGATATTGCCGATCATCCCCCCCATATGCAGCGCCTCGGCAGAGCCGGCTGTCGCCAGCCACAAGAGCTGAGCCGGGTGCAGGGCGGTGCCGGTGAGCTGGCCAATTTCATAGGCGGCGGCCATGGTGCGCAGCATTGAAAAGCTTGATCCGCCGCCGGTATCGGTTGCAAGGCCGACCCGCTGGCCCTCGGCGATGCGCGCGGCCATGTCAAACAGGCCAGAGCCGATGAAGGTATTCGAGGTCGGGCAATGAACAAGCGCCGCCCCCACCTCGCGCAGGCGATCCCGCTCGCGCGGCTCAAGGTGGATCGCGTGGCCATAAAGCCCGCGCGCCCCCAAAAGCCCGTGTGCCTCGTAGGTATCAAGGTAATCGCGCGCCTCGGGGTAGAGCGATTTGACCCAAGTGATCTCGTCGGTCTGTTCGCTCAGGTGGGTCTGCATCAGGCAATCGGGATGCTCGGCCCACAGCGCGCCAAGCGCGGCCAGCTGATCGCGCGTCGAGGTCGGTGAAAATCGCGGCGTGATCGCATAGGACAACCGGTCCACCCCGTGCCATGCTCCGATCAACGCCTTGCTGGCGTCATACCCCGACTGCGCCGTATCACAGAGGTCGGGCGGCGCGTTGCGATCCATGCAGGTCTTGCCCGCCACCGCGCGCACCCCGCGCGCCTGTGCCGCCTCGAAAAACGCGGTCACGCTGCCGGGGTGGATGGTGCAATAGCTGACGCAGGTCGTGGTGCCGTTGGCCAGCGTCAGGTCGAAATACCGGCTGGCGATCTCGCGCGCATAGGCCGGATCACCAAAGCGCAGCTCCTCGGGAAACGTGTAAGTCTCAAGCCAATCGCGAAGCCGCTTGCCCCAGCTGGCGATCATCGCGGTCTGCGGATAATGCACATGGGCATCGACAAATCCCGCACAGATCAGCGCGTCACCCATGTCGACCTGCGCGGCCTCGGGCGCCTCGGCGCGCAGGTCTGCAGCGCGCCCAAGTGCCGCGATCTTGCCGCCCCGGATCAACACCGCCTCAGAGAGGCGCGCCGCATCATTGGGATCGCCGCCCCCGAAGGGAGTGCGCTCAAAGCCAAGGATCTGACCGGTCAGAAGCATATCGTGGGGCATCGGGCCTCTTTCGTCTGAAAGCTGTTCAAATTCCATGATATGTCCGCCTGTAATCGGGGTAAATCGGCCTATTGTCATTGTTTTCCCGAAGCTGCTTCTTTAATCCTCTCGCAGAGGCGCGACAGGGGGATGTGAAATGGCAGAGCAGGACTATGACCGCGGCCCCGAGAGCGAGCGCGACGAGGACGATTACCCGCTGAACAAACAGGCGGTGGCGCGGATTATCGAGGCGGTTGATACCGGCGACCGGGATCTGCTTTTGTCCGAGATGGAGCCGCTGCATGCGGCCGACATCGCCGACCTTCTGGAACAGATCAACAGCGGCGACCGGCGCGCCCTGATCGCGCTTTATGGCCGCGAGTTCGACGGCGACATCCTGTCGGAACTTGATGAATCGATCCGCGAAGAGGTGATCGGCCTTCTGACGCCCGAAGTGCTGGCCGATGCTGTGCGGGATCTGGATTCCGACGATGTGGTCGATCTTGTCGAGGATCTTGAGGGCGGCCAACAGGCCACCATCCTGAGCGCGCTTGAAGACAGCGACAGGATCGCCGTTCAGCAATCGCTGACCTACCCGGAATATTCCGCCGGCCGCCTGATGCAGCGCGAAGTCGTTATGGCGCCCGAGCATTGGTGCGTCGGCGATGCGATTGATTACATGCGCCATGTCGAAGAGTTGCCGGAGCAATTCTATCACATGATCCTGGTCGATCCGCGGCTGCATCCGGTTGGCAATGTCACGCTTGGCCGCATCATGGGCGCGCGCCGCGAGACCGCCCTCAAGGATCTGGTCGAGGACACGTTTCACACCATCCGCGTCACCCGTGACGAGGGCGATGTGGCCTATATGTTCAACCAGTATCACCTGATTTCCGCGCCCGTGGTCGACGAGGATGACCGGCTTGTCGGGGTGATCACCATTGATGATGCGATGGCGGTGCTCGATGAAGAGCACGAAGAAGACATCATGCGCCTTGCCGGTGTCGGCGAGGGCGGCCTGAACGACAGCGTGATCGAGACCTCCAAACAGCGGGTGCCCTGGCTTGCGGTGAACCTTCTGACGGCGATCCTCGCCTCGCTGGTGATCGCCCAGTTCGAGGCGACGATTACCCAATTCGTGGCGCTTGCCGTGCTGATGCCGATCGTGGCCTCGATGGGCGGCAACGCCGCCACGCAGAGCCTCACAGTCGCGGTGCGCGCGCTTGCCACCAAGGATTTGACCGGTTCGAATGTCTGGCGGGTGCTGTGGCGCGAAATCATGGTCGGGATGATCAACGGTCTGATTTTTGCCGCCACGATGGCGATCGTGGGCATCGTCTGGTTCGGCGGGCCAGAGCTTGGTTATGTGATCGCGGCCGCAATGGTGATCAATCTGGTCGTTGCGGGGCTTGCCGGCTCGGCGATTCCAGTTGTTATGGATCGCATGGGCATTGATCCGGCGCTTGGCTCGGGCACTTTCGTGACCACGGTCACCGATGTTGTCGGGTTCTTCGCCTTCCTTGGGCTAGCAGCGGTGTTTCTGGTATGACTGATCTGAGCGAAATCAAGGCGGCCGCGCGCAAGGCAGCGTTTCTGCGCCGTGCGGCGGCCCATGCGGCGCGCCCGGCCGGTGAGGCGGCGCTCTTGTCGAGCGTTCTGGCGGGCTATCGCGGGGTGCCTCTCGCGGCCTATATGGCGATCCGCTCCGAGATTGATCCCTTGCCTGTCATGCAAGAGGCGGCGGCGCATGGTCCGGTCTGTGTACCGGTCATTCAGCGCCTCGGCCTGCCGCTCAAATTCTCCCGCTGGACACCGGGCTGCGCCCTGCGCGAGGGGCCGTTCGGTGCGATGATCCCGGCCGAGGACGACTTCATCACGCCTGAAATCCTGATCGTGCCGCTGGTGGCCTTTGATCGACAGGGCGGGCGGCTTGGCTATGGCGGCGGGTTTTATGACCGCACGCTCGAACTGCTGCGCGCGCGCCGCGCGACGCTGGCGATAGGCTTTGCCTACGGCGCACAGGAAGACAGCGCGCTGCCGCTCGAACCCACCGACCAGCCGCTTGATATGGTCGTGACCGAAACAGAGGTGATCGAGTTTGCCGCGCGAACATGATTATACCGCCCGCGTTGTCTGGACCGGCAATCGCGGCGAGGGCACGGCACATTACAAGGGCTATGATCGCACCTGGAACGTCGAGACCCCCGGCAAGCCGGTGATCCACTGCTCCAACGACCCTCTCTTGGGCGGCGATCCGACCCTTCACAACCCCGAGGATATGCTGATCGCGGCGCTCTCGGCCTGTCACATGCTGTGGTTCCTGCACCTCGCCAGCGACGCGGGCATCATCGTTCATGCCTATCAGGACGACCCGCTCGCCGTGGGCGAAACTGATGCCAATGGCGCCAGCCGCTTCTTGCGCGCCACCCTGCGCCCCTCGATCAGCGTGCCGTCGGGCACCGACCTCAAAAAGGCCAATGCGCTGCACGACGAGATACACAAGACCTGTTTTATCGCCCGTTCGGTCAATTTCCCGGTCACCTTTGCTGCGCGCTACCGCATCAAGGCCTAGCGCTCGCCCCTTCTTCTTGGCACAAATACTTCCGCCGGAGGCGTCCCTCACTGGCCCCAATCCCAAGCGCGTGCGGTTTGAGTCTTGCCCTTGGCGCAGTCCGTCAATAACACCGATTCCATGAAAATACTCTTTTTAGGCGATGTGATGGGCCGTGCGGGACGCGCGGCGGTGGCCGAGACCCTGCCGCGCTTGCGCGCAGAGTGGCGGCTGGATTTCGTTGTGGTCAATGGCGAGAATGCCTCGGGGGGGATGGGGCTAACCGGCGCGCATGCCAAGGGGCTGTTCGAGGCCGGCGCCGATTGCGTCACGCTTGGCGATCATGCGTTTGACCAAAAGGACATGCTTCAGGCGATTGGCAATGAGACCCGGATCATCCGGCCGCTGAATTTCGCCAAGAACGCACCGGGGCGCGGACACCGGGTCTTTACCGACGGGCGCGGGCGCAAGATCCTGGTGGCGCAGGTGCTGGGCCAGGTGTTCATGAAGCGCGCCTTTGACGATCCGTTTTCGGCCATCGACGAGGTGCTGCGGGCGCATCCTCGCGGTGGCGCGGTTCAGGCCGCGATTGTCGAAGTGCATTGCGAGGCGACCTCGGAAAAGATGGCGATGGGGCATTTTTGCGATGGCCGCGCCAGCCTTGTGGTCGGCACCCACACCCATATCCCGACTGCCGACACGCAAATCCTGCCGGGAGGCACCGCCTTTCAGGGCGATGCCGGCATGTGCGGTGACTACCTAAGCGTCATCGGCATGGAAAAGACCGAGCCGATGCGCCGCTTTGTGACAGGCATGGGCAAGGAACGCTTTACCCCGGCGCTTGGCGCGGCAACCTTGTCGGGCGTTTACGTCGAGACCGACGACAAGACCGGCAAGGCCACCAAGGTTTCGATGATCCGTCAGGGTGGCCGATTGGAGCAAGCAGGCCCGTGAGAGAGCGCGCCGGTCTGACACTGGCGCTTTTGGCGATGGGGGCGGGCTGGGGCCTGTCGGTGGCGCTTGCCAAGATCGCGGTCAGCACTGGCTATCAGCCGTTTGGCCTTATCTTCTGGCAATCAACCATTAGCGTCGTGGTGCTTGGCACCATCACCCGCGCACGTGGCAAGCGGTTAGAGCTGGGGCGCGCCTATTGGCGGCTCTTCGCGATGGTGGCGCTGTTCGGCGCGGTTCTGCCGGATGTGTTTTTCTATGCCTCCGCGCCACGTTTGCCGGGCGGGGTCATGGCGATCCTGATCTCTACCGTGCCGCTGTTTTCGCTGCCGATTGCCATCGCGCTTGGAAACGAGGGCTTTGCCTGGCGCCGGATGCTGGGTCTGAGCCTTGGCCTGGCCGGAATCCTGCTGTTGATCGGCCCCGAGGCAAGCCTGCCGGATCGGGCCATGGCCGCCTTTGTGCCGCTCGCCCTCATAGCCCCACTGCTTTATGCGGCCGAGGGCAACCTCGTGGCCCGCTGGGGCATGCAGGGGCTTGATTCCCTTCAGGTATTGTTTGCAGCCTCTTTGCTTGGGGTGATACTGATGCTGCCCCTGGCGGTTGTCACAGGGCAGTGGATTGATCCGCTGGCTGGCTTCGGGGCGCCCGAAGCGGCGCTTCTGGCGGGCGGGATCATTCATGCGCTGGTTTACGCGAGCTATGTCTGGATGGTGGGGCGGGCCGGTTCGGTCTTTGCGGCGCAGACCAGCTATCTTGTGACTGGCTTTGGCGTGCTCTGGTCGCTCGCGCTGTTGCAGGAGGTCTATTCGCCTTATATCTGGGCGGCCCTTGGGCTCATGCTGGCGGGGATATTTCTGGTGCAGCCGCGGGCGCGGATCGGGCTTGCCCCTGCGCCTGTCATCGGGGACACTGGGGTGAAACCACACGAGGGCTGTGATACGTGATCGAACTTTTGGGCCTGTCCCAGACCGGGCAGGCAGTATTGGCACTTGCGGTCGTTGCGACGATGTTCGTGCTTTTCGTGCGTGAAACCTATCCGACCGAAGTGGTGGCAATTGCAGGTGTCGCGGCCTTGCTGGCCTTTGGTATCCTGCCCTATCAATCGGCGCTCATGGTGTTTTCCAACCCGGCGCCCTGGACGATTGCGGCGATGTTCATCGTGATGGGCGCGCTTGTGCGCACAGGCGCGCTTGATGCCTTTACCTCGCTGGCGGATCGCCAGGCGCAGGTCAATCCGCGCGCGGCCATCGGTATGCTTTTGGTGGCGGTGGTCGTGGCTTCGGCCTTCATGAACAACACGCCGGTGGTGGTGGTGATGATCCCGGTGTTCGTGCAACTGGCGCGCACGCTTCAAATCCCGGTCAGCAAGCTTTTGATTCCGCTCAGCTATGCGGCCATACTGGGCGGCACGACGACCCTGATCGGCACCTCGACCAACCTGCTTGTGGACGGGGTCGCGCGCACGCAGGGCATGGCGGCCTTTAGCATCTTCGAAATCACGCCGCTTGGCATCATTCTGGTGATCTGGGGCGCGATTTACCTGCGGTTTTTCGGGCCTTTCCTGTTGCCTGCGCGCGATAGCATGGCCGACATGCTGACGGATCGCTCGCGGATGAAGTTTTTCACCGAGGCGGTGATCCCGCCCGACAGCAACCTGATCGGGCGCGAAGTGACCGGGGTGCAGCTTTTCAAACGCGAGGGCGTGCGCCTTATCGACGTGATCCGGGGCGATCAATCGCTGCGCCGCAACCTGAGCGGGGTGACGCTTCATGTGGGCGACCGGGTGGTTTTGCGCACGCAGATGACCGAATTGCTTAGCCTGCAGCGCGACAAAAGCCTCAAGCGCGTTGATCAGGTTTCGGCGGTTGAGACAAGCACCGTTGAGGTGCTGATCACGCCGGGCTGCAAGATGGTGGGTCGCTCGCTCGGCGGCATGCGCCTGCGGCGGCGTTATGGGGTTTATCCGCTGGCCGTGCATCGCCGGAACCAGAATATCGGTCGCCAGCTTGACGATCTTGTGGTGCGGGTTGGCGATACGCTTTTGCTTGAAGGCGCGCCCGAGGATATTCAGCGCCTGTCGCGCGATATGGATATGGTCGATGTGTCGCGCCCCTCGGCGCGGGCGTTTCGGCGCGGCCATGCGCCGCTGGCGGTGGTGGCCCTTTTGGGGATCGTCATCCTTGCGGGGCTTGGCATGGCACCGATCCTTGCGCTTGCGGTGATCGCGGTGGCCGTGGTGCTTTTGGCTCGCTGCATTGATGCGGACGAGGCGTTTTCCTTTGTCGACGGGCAATTGCTTGCGCTGATCTTTGCGATGCTGGCGATCGGCGCGGCGCTTCAGGCCTCGGGCGCGGTTGAATTGATCGTCGGGGCGATTGCGCCCTCGCTCTCGGTTTTGCCGGGGTTCCTGGTGATCTGGGTGATTTACCTGCTGACCTCGGTTCTGACCGAGCTGGTGTCGAACAACGCCGTGGCGGTGGTTTTGACGCCGATTGCCATCGGTCTGGCCGATGCCATGGGGATTGATGCGCGCCCGCTCGTGGTCGCGGTGATGGTCGCCGCAAGCGCGAGTTTCGCCACGCCCATCGGCTATCAGACCAACACGCTTGTCTATGGTCCGGGGGGCTACCGCTTTACCGATTTCCTGCGCGTCGGGGTGCCGCTGAACCTGAGTGTGGGCTTGCTCGCCTCGGCGCTTATTCCGCTGATCTGGCCGCTTTGAGCCAACAGGCGGGCGCACATGGCGCGCTCAGTGTCGCAAGGCGTTGCCCTGCGCGCGTCAAGCGGATATGACAAGCCAAATTTTCGGGACATGCAGGAGACGGTATCATGGCCGGCCACTCAAAATGGGCAAATATCCAACATCGCAAAGGGCGTCAGGACGCTGTGCGGGGCAAGCTTTTTTCCAAGTTTTCCAAGGAAATCACGGTTGCCGCCAAAATGGGCGACCCGGACCCGGATAAAAACCCGCGCCTGCGCCTTGCCATCAAGGAAGCCAAGGCCCAGTCGATGCCCAAGGACAATATCGAACGCGCCATCAAGAAGGCGATGGGCGGCGAGGGCGAGGATTACGAGGAAATCCGCTATGAGGGCTATGGGCCCAATGGCGTGGCGGTGATTGTCGAAGCGATGACCGACAACCGCAACCGCACCGCCAGCACCGTGCGTTCGACCTTTTCCAAGAACGGCGGCAACCTTGGCGAAACCGGCTCGGTCGGGTTCATGTTCGAGCGCAAGGGCGAGATCAGCTATCCCGCCGAAGTGGGCGACAGTGATACGGTGATGATGGCCGCAATCGAGGCCGGCGCCGAGGATGTGGAAAGCGGCGAGGACGGGCATGTAATCTGGTGCGCCGACAGTGATCTCAACGAGGTTGCCACCGCGCTTGAGACCGAGATTGGCGAGAGCACCTCGACCAAGCTTGTCTGGAAGCCGGTGACCACCACAGAGATGGACCTTGAGGGCATGCAGAAGCTGATGAAGCTGATTGACGCGCTTGAGGATGATGATGACGTGCAGCGTGTCACCACCAATTTCGAAGCCTCTGACGAGGTCATGGAACAGCTCGGGGCGGAGTAATCTGCAGCGCCGCAGGAGCGTGGGTTTCACCCACCCTACGGGCAATCGAGAGCGATGTTTTTGACGTCCGGCGCGGGGTTCTGCGCCGGGCGTTGTTGTTTCAGGCGGGCGGATAGAGCATCTGGCGCGCCGCGCGGCGCAAGGCGCGGGTGAGCGGCGTCAGGGCCGCGCCCAGCACCCGGCTTGACTGCCAGTAGAGCGGCGTATCTAGCGCGGCGTCAGGCAGGAGCGGCACCAGAGCCCCCGAGGTAAGCGCATCGGCGACCAGTGGCTCGGGGTTGAGGCCCCAGCCAAGCCCGAGCCGGGCAGCGGCGACAAAGCCTTCTGAGGACGGAACCATGTGGCAGGGCGGCGAAACTGTGCGCCCCAGGTGCCGGGTCATCCATTTCTCCTGAAGCCGGTCCTTGGCGTCAAAGCGCAGCATCGGGGCCGCGCCGAGCGACTTGGCCGTGACCCCAGCCGAAAAGTGGTCAGCCATGAAACCGGGGCTCGCCGTCGCGATATAGCGCAGGTTGCCCAAGGCAACCGCATCGCAGCCGGGCAGGGGATTTGCGCGGGTCGTCAGCGCGCCAAGCACCTCGCCGCGCGTCAGGCGATCATGGGCGGCGTCCTGATCATCAATCACCAGATCAAACAGGTGATCGGGCAGCTCGGCCAGGGCGGCGGGCAACCAGGTGGCCAGGCTGTCGGCATTGACCGCAAGGCGCAGCCGGGTCCGCGGCGCGGGGGGCAAGGCCGGTGATTTGGCGCGCCAGTTGGGCCTCGAGCAGGGCGATCTGATCGCCATGCGCGGCAAGGCGCAGCCCGGCCGCCGTACCGGTCGAGGGCTGGCCGCGATGCACAAGCTGAGCGCCGACGCGGGTTTCAAGCGCCTTGAGACGTTGCGAAATCGCCGATTGGGTCAGGCCGAGGTCTGCGGCGGCGGCGTCAAAGGTTCCGCAGCGCAGAATGGCGCAGAGGGCGGCGAGTTGTTGTGGGTCGAGGTTCATTAGCAACTCTTATGCAGCATGTTAATTATGCGTTTGGGTAATGTGCTGCGCCGCTTTAGGCAAGCGAGCAGTAGTGAGCCAGAGAACCGGGGAGAGGGAAACATGCAGGCAGAAATCGCGGGATTTGCCCTTGGGCTAAGCCTTATTCTGGCGATCGGGGCGCAGAATGCCTTTGTCTTGCGCCAAGGATTGCGGCGTGAGCATGTGCTGGCCGTGGTCTTGATCTGTGCGCTGTCGGATGCCGTGCTTATCGCGTTCGGGGTTGCCGGGTTCGGCGCGCTGTCGGCGGCGGTGCCGGGGCTTGAACAGGTCATGCGCTTTGGCGGGGCGGCGTTTCTGATCTGGTACGGCGCGCGCAACTTTCTTGCCGCCTGGCGCGGCGGCGCGGTGTTTGAGGCGGGCACGGGCACGGGCAGTCTGCGGCGCGCGATGCTGACCTGTCTGGCGCTGACCTGGCTAAACCCGCATGTCTACCTTGATACGGTGGTTCTTGTCGGCTCGGTTTCGTCACAATATGACGACCGGCTCGGGTTCGGCATCGGCGCGGTCACGGCAAGTTTTGTGTTTTTCTTTTGTCTTGGCTACGGTGCGCGGCTCTTGGCGCCGCTGTTTCGCCGCGAGGTAAGCTGGCGGGTGCTTGTTGCAGGCATCGGGGCGGTGATGTGGGCAATTGCGGCTCGGTTGGTGCTTGGCTGAGGGCAGTCGGCCATGCACCTGTCGGGACGCAGGGTTGCACCCTGTGCATGCATATAGGGCGCGCAAAGCTCGACAGCGGGTGTTTTGCATGAGTTAATGGCGCAATGCGCGCAGAACCAACCCTTTCGCCCAAGGTGGCCACAAATCCGATGTTGGGCATCTTCTGGATGGTTCTGACCGGTATCCTTTTTGTCGGGGTCACCGCGCTTGTGAAGGTGCTTGGCACGCGGGTGCCGGCGCCGCAGGCGGCGTTTCTGCGCTATGCCATGGGGCTTGTGTTCCTGCTGCCGATGTTGCGCCCGCTGATGCGGTTGCGGCTTGAGCGGCGGATCTGGCTTATGTTTGGCGCGCGCGGGGCGGTGCATACGATTGGTGTGTCGCTCTGGTTCTTTGCCATGGCGCGGATACCGATCGCGGATGTGACGGCGATGAATTACCTCTCGCCGATTTACGTCACCCTCGGGGCGGCGCTTTTTCTTGGTGAAACGCTTGCCCTGCGCCGGGTGCTGGCGGTGGTGGCGGCCTTGATCGGGGCGCTGATCATCCTGCGTCCGGGATTTCGCGAGGTCGGGCCTGGGCATTTCGCGATGCTGTTCACGGCGGTGTTTTTCGGCGCCTCTTACCTCACGGCCAAGGTGTTGTCGGGGCGCTGTAGCGCGGGAATCGTGGTGGCGATGCTGTCGATCACGGTGACGATCGGGCTGGCGCCGCTTGCGGCGGCGGTCTGGGTGACGCCGACCTTGGGCGAGTTGACGATCCTGTTTGGCGTGGCCTGTCTTGCGACGGCGGGGCATTACACCATGACGCTGGCGTTCGGGGCGGCCCCGCTGGCGGTGACGCAGCCGGTGACCTTCCTGCAACTGGTCTGGGCGGTGGCGCTTGGGGCGCTGGTCTTTGGCGAAGGTGTGGATGTGTTCGTTCTGCTGGGCGGCACGGTGATCGTGGCGGCGATCAGTTTCATCAGCTGGCGCGAAGCGGTGCTCAAGCGGCGCGCGATCACGCCGCCGGTCTCGGCGACCAAGGTCTGAGCCGGGCAGGGGGCGCTGCCCCCGTCGCGCGGGGCGCGACTCCCCCGGAGTATTTCCGGAACAGTGAAAGCGAGATCAGGCGCGCGGATCGAGCAGCTTGGCGAGAATCCGGTTGCGGGTGATCTGGCCGATGACCCGGCCCTGATCGCTGACGCCGACGGGGTTGTCGTGGCCCTGGGCCTTTTCCATCACCTGTTGGATGGTGGCGTCGGGGGCGACGCAATGCGCGGGCGTGCCGCTGGCGGGTTCCATCACGTCGCGGGCGCAAAGCACGCCGAGAGGGTTCATATGGGCGACGAATTCGGCCACGTAATCGGTCGAGGGATTGGTGAAGATATCCTGCGGGGTGCCGCATTGCACGATCCGCCCGCCTTCCATGATGGCGATGCGGTCGCCGAGTTTGAAGGCCTCGTCGAGGTCGTGGCTGACGAAGATGATGGTGCGCCCGAGGGTTTTTTGCAGGTCGATCAGCTCGTCCTGAAGGTGGCTTCGGATCAGCGGGTCGAGCGCCGAGAAGGGTTCGTCCATCAGCAGGATCGGCGCGTCGGTGGCAAAGGCGCGGGCAAGGCCGACGCGTTGTTGCATGCCGCCCGAAAGCTCGGCCACCTTGCGGTCGGCCCACTCCGAGAGGTTGACGAGGTCGAGCTGTTCCTGAACGCGCGCGTCGCGTTCGGGCTTGGGGACATCGGCGAGTTCAAGCCCGAGGCCGACATTCTCGCGCACCGAGCGCCAGGGCAGCAGGCCGAATTGCTGAAACACCATCGCGACGTGATGCTGGCGCAGGCGGCGCAGGGTGGCGGCATCGGCGCCAGTCACATCGACCATCTGTTGGCCGTCAAAGATCTCGACCTTGCCGCGCACCACCGGGTTAAGGCCGTTCACCGCGCGCAGAAGCGTGGATTTGCCAGACCCGGATAGCCCCATGAGAACAAGGATTTCGCCGGGCGCGACCGAGAGGCTACAGTCATGCACGCCGAGCACCTGGCCGGTCTGGGCCTGAATTTCGCTGCGCGACAGGCCCTGATCCATCAGCGGCAGGGCGGTTTTCGGGGTGTCGCCAAAGACGATCGAAACGTTCTGGAAATCGACGATGGGCTGGGCATCGGAAGGGCGGGTCATTTGCGCTCTCCCATCCGAAGCATGCGGTCAAGCACGATGGCGACGACCACGATCATCAGCCCGGATTCAAAGCCAAGCGAGATATTGACCGTGTTGATCGCGCGCAGGACCGGCACGCCAAGCCCGTCGGCGCCGACAAGCGCGCCGATCACCACCATCGAGAGCGACAGCATGATGGTCTGGTTCAGACCGGCCATGATCTGGGGCAGGGCATAGGGCAGCTCGACCTTGACAAGGGTCTGGCGGGCGGTGGCGCCAAAGGCCTGTGCGGCCTCGAGCAGGGGTTTGGGTGTGGAGGAAATGCCAAGATGGGTGAGGCGGATCGGCGCGGGGACCACGAAGATCACCGTGGCGATCAGGCCCGGCACCATGCCGATGCCGAAAAACACGATGGCCGGGATCAGGTAGACAAAGGGCGGCAGGGTTTGCATCAGGTCAAGCACCGGGCGCAGCCAGTCATAAAGCCGTGGGCGGTGCGCGGCGGCGATGCCGATGGGCACGCCGATGGCCATGCAGAAGATGCAGGACGACAGCACCAGAGTGAGGCTCTCGGTGGTTTCTTCCCAATAGTCCTGATTGTGGATGAAGAGGAAGCCGAGGAACACGAAGGCGCAGGTCTTCCAGTTGCGTTGCAGCACCCAGGTGAGACCGACGAAAATCGCCATGATCACAAGCGGGTGCGGTGCCTGAAGCAGCCAGAGAAAGCCGTCGATCAGCCCCTCCATCAGGGCCGAAAGCATGTCAAAGAACCACGCGGCATTGTCCTGAAGCCAGAGGAAAAAGCTCTCCGCTGCATCGCCGACGGGGATTTTGTGATCGCTCAGCCAGTCCATGCGCGTGCACCTTTATTCTTGCGGTGGGGAAAGGGGCTGCCCCGGTCGCATTGGGCCGGGGCAGGGTCAGCGATCAGAGACCAAGCGCCGCTTTGACCGCTTCCATTGCATCGCCGCCCTCGCGGGTGGTCACGCCGTCAAGCCAGGGGCCAAGCACATCGGGATGGGCGGCAAGCCATGCGGTCGCGGCCTTTTCGGGCTTTTCCCCGTCGTCAAGGATCGCGCCCATGATCTCGTTCTCCATCGCGAGAGTGAACGAGAGGTTCCCGAGCAGCTTGCCCACGTTCGGGCATTCATCGACATAGCCCGCGCGGGTGTTGGTATAGACCGTCGCGCCGCCAAGATCGGGGCCGAACCAGTCGTCGCCACCGGTCAGATAGGTCATGTCGTGATTGGCATTCATCGGGTGCGGTTCCCAGCCGAGAAAGACAATCGGTTCTTCACGGCGATCGGCGCGGCTGACCTGCGCGAGCATGCCCTGCTCAGAGCTTTCCTTGACGTCAAAGTCTTTCAGGCCAAAGGCGTCGGCGGCGATCATATCCATGATCAGGCGGTTGCCATCATTGCCCGGCTCGATCCCGTAGATGGTTGAATCCAGTGCCTCGGCCTGAGCGGCGATGCTCTCAAAGCTGGTGATGCCGAGGGCCGCGCCGACGGCATTGGTGGCCAGCGTGTATTTCGCGCCTTCCAGATTGGCACGCACGGTGTCGACGGTGCCCGCCTCGCGATAAGGCGCGATGTCGCCCTCCATGGTGGGCATCCAGTTGCCAAGGAACACGTCAATATCGCCCTTGGCCATCGAGGTATAGGTGACCGGCACCGACAGAACCTTGATGTCGGCCGCATAGCCAAGCGCGCGCAGCACCTCGGTGGTGGCGGCGGTGGTGGCGGTGATATCGGTCCAGCCGACATCGGCGAAAACCACCTCGTCGCAATTGGCAAGGGCGGGGCCGGTGGCCACGGCGAGGGCCATGGCTGAAAGCGTTGTTCTAAGGGTCATTTTGGCAGTCTTTCATGTTCGGTGTGTCGTAAAGCGGCCGCTTGCCGACCCGCCTTTGGGCGAGGGGCCCGGAGCATATTCTGCGCCGAGCCCCCCTTGTTGGTCCACGAGGTGGCGAGGCTTAGGCGAACCACCAGCGTTCGATAAAGCGCATGCCGTCCACATCCCAGTTCGAGCCCATCTGCTCGGTGTGGGCGACTTTGGTCGAGTTGCCGAAGACATAGTTCGCGAACATCGGCACGATCACGCCGCCGTCGCTGCTGCACAGCGCCTGCATCTCGTAATACATCTCGCGGCGCTTGGCATCGTCGAGTTCCGAGCGGGCCTTGACCAGGAGTTCGTCGAAGCGGTCATTGCACCAGAAGCTGTCGTTCCAGGACGCGCCGCACTGATAGGCGGTCGAGAACATCTGATCTTCGACCGAACGGCCCGACCAATAGACAGCAGCAAACGGCTTTTTCATCCAGACGTCGGACCAGTAACCGTCATTGGGTTCGCGCACCGGCTTGAGGTTGATCCCGCCCGCAGCGGCCGAGTTCTGGTAAAGAACTGCCGCATCGACCGCGCCGACAAAGGCCGCGTCCGCCGCCGAGAGCGAAACATCGACGCTCTCAAGACCGGCAAGCTTGAGGTGGTATTTTGCCTTGTCGGGATCGTAGGTGGTCTGTTCGAGGTCCTTGTTGAAGAACCGCTGGCCCGGACCGATCGGATGGTCATTGCCCACGGCGCCATAGCCGAACAGGATCTTGTCGACCAATTCCTGGCGGTTGATGCCGTATTTCAGGGCATGGCGCACATGCACGTTGCTGTAGGGCTCGGCGCGGGTATCCATGGCGAAGGTATAGTGCTGGGTGCCCGAAACCGAGTTGATCTGAATGTCGGGGCGTCGCGCCAGAAGGCCGACGGTCTTTAGGTCAAGCCGGTCGGCCATGTCCACGTCACCCGACACAAGCGCGGTGGTGCGGGCGTTCTGGTCAACGATGGCGATCACCTCGGCGCTGTCGAACCAGGCAACATCGCTGCGCCAGTGGTTGGGGTTGCGCTCCAGCGAATAGGAAACGCCGGGCTGGAAATCTTTCAGGATATAGCTGCCGACGCCATCGCCGGATTGCCAGTCGATGCTGTCACCAGCGGCCTTGCAGATGACCAGGTGATAGTCGCTCAGAATGAAAGGGAAGTCGGCATTGCCGCCATCGAGAGAAAAGACAACGGTGTCATCACCTTCGGCGGTGCAGCCAGTCACGCAGGCGATCCCGCTGATTGGCGCCACGATCGGTCCGGCGGCCGATGTTGATCCTTCGCCGCGGTGGAAGTTGATCGAGTTGACCACGTCTTCGACAGTCAGTGGCTTGCCTGAGTGGAAGGTCACGCCCTTGCGGATTTTGAACCGCCATTCCGACGCATCATCCGATGCTTCCCAGCTTTCGGCAACCTCGGGAATAAGCGAACCGTCCTGGGCAACCTCGGTGAGGCGACCGTGAATGGCAAAGGACAGCGATGTGGTGAAGCTGTTGGAATAGGTGCCGGGGTTCAGCGTATCGGTGGTCTGGCCGTGACCGATAGCGGCACGCAGATGCCCGCCGCGATTCGGCGCGGCCATCGCACCGCCCATCGGCAGCGAGGCGGCAATTGCCGTGGCGGCTGTGGTCGCGAGAAATCCGCGTCGGTTAAGCCGTCCGTTGTTGATAAGTGTCATTTATGGTCTCTCCCTTTGGTTTTTCTTTTATTGCCCGGCCCTGTTGCCCGTCACGCGGCAGGGTGGGGGGTGTCCTGGTAACGCAGTGCGCAAATTGCACGACTGCCGTGTCTCCATAGCAAGGCTAATATGACGCCGCTGTGAATTACAACGCTATTCTGGCTTTCCCTGCTGTGATCCGTCGATTGTCTTTTATTGATTGACGGGTCAATTAAACACGATTAGGCCAGTATGGCAACATTTTAACGGAGGATGACAATGCCCAAAATCGGGATGGAGCCGATCCGGCGCACCGCGCTGGTCGAGGCGACGATTTCCGAGATTGGCGCGCGGGGCTCACTGGATGTGACCGTGGCACAGATCGCGCGCCGGGCGGGCATGTCGAGCGCTCTGGCGCATCATTACTTCGGGTCCAAGGAACAGATCTTCGCCGCCGCCATGCGCCATATCCTGACGCTTTACGGAGCCGAGGTGCGCGGCGCGCTGATCATGGCCAAAAGCCCGCGTGACCGGGTCGAGGCGATCATCCGCGCCAGCTTTACGCCCGCGCAATTCCGTCCCGAGATGGTGTCGGCCTGGCTGAATTTTTATGTTCAGGCGCAGCGCTCGGACGAAGCATTGCGCCTGCTTCATATCTATCAGCGGCGCTTGCGCTCGAACCTGCATGACGCGTTTCGCCGCCTTGATCCCGCACAATCGCGCACTCTGACGCGCGGCCTGGCGGCGATGATCGACGGCCTTTATATCCGCCAGGCCCTGCGCGAAGGGCCGATGCAACCGGACGTCGCGGTGGACGTTCTGCTGCATTATCTCGACACAAGTCTGCCCTCAAAGGAGAGCCAATGACCGCCCCCAACATCCTGATTATCATGGTCGATCAGCTGAATGGCACGCTGTTTCCGGACGGCCCGGCGGATTGGCTTCATGCGCCCAACCTCAAGGCTCTGGCGGCGCGCTCTACGCGGTTTGCCAATGCCTATACGGCCTCGCCGCTTTGCGCGCCGGGACGGGCCAGCTTCATGTCAGGGCTTCTGCCGTCGCGCAGCCGGGTCTATGATAATGCCGCCGAGTTTGCCGCCGATATCCCGACCTACGCCCATCACCTGCGGCGTGCGGGCTATCAGACCTGCCTTTCGGGCAAGATGCATTTCGTCGGCCCCGATCAGATGCACGGGTTTGAAGAGCGCCTGACCACCGATATCTATCCCGCCGATTTCGGCTGGACCCCGGATTATCGCAAGCCGGGCGAGCGGATTGATTGGTGGTATCACAACATGGGCTCGGTCACCGGCGCCGGCGTCGCCGAGATTTCCAACCAGATGGAATATGACGACGAGGTCGCGTTTAACGCGCGGGCCAAGGTCTATGATCTGGCGCGCGGGCAGGATGAGCGGCCCTGGTGCCTGACGGTGAGCTTCACCCATCCGCATGACCCCTATGTGGCGCGCAAGAAATACTGGGATCTCTACGAGGATTGCGAGCATCTTTTGCCCGAGGTCCCGGCGATGGCGTACGAGGATCACGACGCCCATGCCAAACGCATCTTTGATGCCAACGACTGGCGCTCGTTTGACATTTCCGAGGAGGACATCTGCCGGTCACGGCGCGCCTATTTCGCTAATATCAGCTATCTCGACGACAAGATCGGCGAGGTGCTCGAAGCGCTGGAGACGACCCGGCAAGAGGCGGTGATCCTGTTTGTCAGCGATCACGGTGACATGCTCGGCGAGCGCGGGCTTTGGTTCAAGATGAGCTTTTACGAGGGCTCGGCGCGTGTGCCGATGATGATTTCAGCGCCGGGCATGGCGCCGGGGCTGGTCACCGATCCGGTGAGCAATGTTGATGTCTGCCCGACGCTCTGCGATCTGGCGAATGTCAGCATGGCCGAGGTCATGCCCTGGACCGAAGGGCAATCGCTCGTCCCCCTTGGGCAGGGGGCCTCGCGCAGCGAGCCGGTGGCGATGGAATATGCTGCCGAGGCGTCTTATGCGCCCATGGTCTCGCTGCGGTATGGCAAGTGGAAGTACAACCGCTGCGCGCTTGATCCCGATCAGCTGTTTGATCTTGAAGCCGACCCGCATGAGCTTTGCAATCTGGCCGGGGACGCGGCCCATGCCGGTACCTTGGCCCAGCTTCAGGCCAAGGCCGAAGCGCGGTGGGATCTGGAGGCGTTTGACGCGGCGGTGCGCGAAAGTCAGGCACGGCGCTGGGTGGTCTACGAGGCCCTGCGCAAGGGCGGCTATTACCCTTGGGATTATCAGCCCCTGCAAAAGGCCAGCGAGCGTTACATGCGCAATCACATGGATCTTAACGTTCTTGAGGAAAACAAGCGGTTTCCCCGAGGAGAGTGATGCTTTCACTGTTCCGAAAATACTCAAACTCCAACCGAAGACAGGTGCAATGACCTATCCGATTGAAACCACTGCCCGCCCGCTCTTGACGGCCCGCCGCCCTGGCACGACGCCCACCCACCCACCCCGTCGCGCCAGGGCGGCGTGTGGCACAGAAGGGACGCTCTGAGATGGAAGCAGATTATGTCATCGTCGGTGCCGGAAGCGCAGGTTGCGCCATGGCCTACCGTCTGTCAGAGGCCGGGCATTCGGTGCTGGTCATCGAGCATGGCGGCACAGATGCCGGGCCCTTCATCCAGATGCCCGGCGCGCTGAGCTATCCGATGAACATGGCGCGCTATGACTGGGGCTATCAGAGCGAACCCGAGCCGCATCTCGGCAACCGCCGCCTCGCCTGTCCGCGCGGTAAGGTGATTGGTGGATCGTCGAGCATCAACGGCATGGTTTATGTGCGCGGGCATGCCTGTGACTATGACCACTGGCGCGATCAGGGCGCGGGCGGCTGGGGCTATGCCGATGTGCTGCCCTATTTCAAGCGCATGGAAAGCTGGCATGACGGCGGGCATGGCGGCGATCCGGCATGGCGGGGCACGGACGGGCCGCTGCACGTCAGCCGCGGGCCGCGTGACAATCCGCTCACCCGCGCCTTTGTCGAGGCCGGCGCGCAGGCCGGCTATCAGCGCACCGGCGATTATAATGGCGAGCAGCAAGAGGGCGTCGGCCCGTTCGACATGACTGTCTGGCAGGGGCAACGCTGGTCGGCGGCCAACGCCTATCTGCGCCCGGCCCTGAAGCGCGACAATTGCGATCTGATCCGCGCCCTTGTGACCCGCGTGGTGATTGAAGAGGGCCGCGCAGTCGGGGTCGAGACGCTCCGCAAGGGGCGGCGAGAGGTTGTGCGCGCAAGGGCCGAAGTTATCCTTGCAGCCTCGTCGATCAATTCGCCCAAGCTCTTGATGCTGTCCGGTATTGGTCCGGGCGCGCATCTTGGCGAGCATGGCATTGCCGTTCAGGCGGACCGCCCCGGTGTTGGGCAAAACCTTCAGGATCACCTTGAGCTCTACATTCAGATGGCCGCCAGCCAGCCGGTCAGCCTGTTCAAATACTGGAACCTTCTCGGCAAGGGATTTGTCGGCGCACGCTGGCTTCTGGGGCGCAAGGGTCTGGGCGCGAGCAATCAGTTTGAGAGCGGTGGCTTCATCCGGTCCGATGCAGGCGTCAATTATCCCGATATCCAGTTTCATTTCCTGCCGATTGCCGTGCGCTATGACGGCAAAGCCGCGGCCGAGGGGCACGGGTTTCAGGCCCATGTCGGCCCGATGCGCAGCGCCTCGCGCGGGGCGGTCAGCCTGCGCAGCAATGAGCCCTCGGATGCGCCGGTGATCCGCTTCAATTACATGAGCCAGGAAAGCGATTGGGTCGATTTTCGCAAATGCATCCGCCTGACGCGCGAGATTTTCGCGCAGGACGCCTTCAAGCCCTTTGTCAGCCATGAAATTCAGCCCGGCGCAGATGTGACCAGCGAGGCCGATCTTGACGACTTCATCCGTGCGCATGCCGAAAGCGCCTATCACCCCTGCGGCACCTGCCGGATGGGGCGCGCCGACGACAGACAGGCGGTGGTTGATCCGCAGGGCCGGGTGATCGGGGTCGAGCGTCTGCGCGTTGCCGACAGCAGCATTTTCCCGCGCATCACCAACGGCAATCTCAATGCGCCCTCGATCATGGTGGGGGAGAAGATCGCCGACCATGTGCTTGGCCGCACGCCCCTGTCGCCGGAAAACGCAGAGCCCTGGATGCATCCGAGCTGGCAAGTGCAGCAGCGCTGAGCACGTTAACCGAGCCTGCGCTGCATGGGTTGATCTTTATTCGGTGCCCGATGATAAGCGGGCATGTTAAGAGTTTGTTCACTGTTGGTTCTGGGGGCGCTCGGTTTGGCCGGGCCGGTGCGCGCGCAAGTTTTCGACGGTCCGCTTGTCGTGATTGACGGCGATACCTTTGATGTCGGCCACACGCGTGTGCGCCTTTACGGCGTCGATGCGCCCGAGATCGACCAGAGTTGCACCAACCCAAGCGGGGTCGCATGGGATTGTGGTACATGGGTGAGCGCCGAGGTGCGCGCCCGCTTTGAGGGGCAAAAGGTACGCTGCGAAGAGGTGGTCCAGGATCTTTATGGGCGCTCGGTTGCGCGCTGTAGCCTGCGCGGCAAGGATCTAGGCCGCACGCTTGTGCAGGAGGGCCTTGCGCTGGCCTATCGCAAATATTCCATGGCCTATGATCTTGAAGAAAAGGGCGCGGTTGTGGCCGGGCGCGGGTTGCATGCGTATGTCATGGAACGCCCCGAAGACTATCGACGCGCGGTGCGCGCCGATCGCGTGGCGCAGAACCCGGCCCCCGATCCGGCCTGTATGATCAAGGGCAATATCAACAGCAAGGGGCGGCGAATCTATCATATGCCGGGTCAGGAACATTATGACCGCACGTCAATCCGTCTTTCGAATGGCGAGCGCTGGTTCTGCACCGAGGCGGGGGCGCGCACCGCTGGATGGCGGCGCGCCAAGCGTTAGATCCGTGACACACGGCAAGTGTTGGATTCGAGTATTTATGGAAAGATGAAAGACAGACTGCGCTTTTTGATCCGTATCAAAGTACAGGTCTTTGTTGGCTCCTAGATTTAGGGCAAGCACACAAAGAGGAGAGCTACGCAATGTCCCACACCCCCCATGAGCTTCACGAAGAGTTCCCGGAATTCGCAAGTAAAATCAGCGAGATGAAGAAAGGAGATGCGCATTTTGGCAAATTGGCGGATGAGTATCATCAGGTGAATCGCGCTGTGCACCGGGCGGAAACGCTGGTGGAGCCGGTGGAAGAACTCGCCGAGGTTGAAATGCGCAAGAAACGGGCGGCATTGAAGGATAAGATTTACCAGATTTTGACATCATAAGGCTGCCTGAAAGGGGAGCCTTGTTTTTGAGCCCGCGTGCGTGCCGATGGCAGTGCGCGGGCTTTTTTGTGCCGTAAGCAAGAAGCCGGGTCACTTAACAGCCACAAGCCATGGCGAAGCGCAATGTGCCAGCTTAATCTTCAGCGATGTCAATTGGAAGTGGCAGCCCGTAGGGGAATCGAACCCCTCTTTCCAGGTTGAAAACCTGGCGTCCTAACCGATAGACGAACGGGCCAGCGTTGGCGTGTCGCGGTACTAGGCAAAACGGGCGGGCTGCGCAAGAGGGATTTTGTAAAAACTTCGCTTGGTTGAAAGAAAAACCGTCTCGCTTGTAATGCCGGGCACGCGCGGGCGGAGTTCAGGGGCCAAGAGCGGCGGGCGCGGCGTCTTCGAGGCGCATTTGCACCGACTGTCGTCCATTCCAGGTGTTGATCTCAAGCCGCCCGGCAAGATGAAAGCTCGCACCGCCATGGGCCATCAGGGCGGGGCCGAGAGGGCCGTCAAATGCGCCAAAGGCAATGGCATCAAGGTTGGCGCCAAGACCATCGCCGAAGCGCAGTTTCAGGTGGCTGTCGCCGACCTGTTTGGCAAAGGTGATCTGACAGTCGGGAAAGACATAGCGTGGCCCCGGCGCGCCTGCGCCAAAGGGGCCGGCGGCCTCGATTTGCGTGATCAGATCGATCGTCGCGGCGCCGGGCATAAGCACCCCGTCAAGCCTTAGGTCAGCGGGCCCGTAGGTGCCCGCGCCCTGCTTGCCGAGCAGCTCAGAAAGGCGTGCCATCGCCGGTTCAAGCTTGTCGCGCGCGACGCTCAGGCCGGCGGCCATCTTGTGGCCTCCGCCTTTGATCAGCAACCCCTCGGCGGCGAGCCGCTGAATGGCGGCGCCAAGATCAATCCCCGCGACCGAACGCCCCGAGCCTTTGCCCTCATCGCCGTCAAGCCCGATCACGATGGCGGGCCGGTTGGCGGTCTCTTTCAGGCGGCTGGCCACGATGCCAACCACACCGGGATGCCAGCCCTCGCCGGCGGCCCAGACAAGAGGCGCGTCAAAGCCGCGTGTTTCGGCCTGTTCCATCGCGGCGGCGCGGACCTCTGATTCGACGGCGCGACGTTCGGTGTTGAGTTGATCAAGGCGTTCGGCCATGGCGCGGGCCTCGGCCGGGCTGTCACAGGCCAAAAGCCGCGCCCCAAGATCGGCGCGCCCGATCCGCCCGCCCGCATTCACCCTCGGCCCAAGCAGAAACCCAAGGTGATAGGCGTTTGGCGTGGCATCCATGCGCGCCACATCGGCCAGGGCCACAAGGCCGACACGTTCGCGCCGCGCCATGATCCGAAGACCTTGGCGCACGAAGGCGCGGTTGACACCGATCAGCGGGGCCACATCGGCCACGGTGCCCAGGGCGACCAGGTCGAGAAAGCCCATAAGGTCCGGACCGCTTTGCCCTGCCTCGCGCAACTGGCGCCCGGCCTCGACCAGCATCAAAAACACCACGCCAGCAGCACAAAGATGCGCCAGATCGCCAGTTTCATCCTGCCGGTTCGGGTTCACCACCGCCAAGGCATCAGGCAGGGTTTCACCGCCAAGATGGTGGTCAAGAATCACCACATCGGCGCCTTTGGCGGCGGCCACGGGGGCATGGCTGAGGGTGCCGCAGTCAACGCAGATGATCAGGTCATGCGCAGCGGCGAGATCGGCCATTGCCGGCTCGTTAGGCCCATAGCCTTCGTCGATACGATCCGGGATATAGAGCGTCGGTGCGGGCTGCTCCATCTGACGCAACCAGTCGATGATCAAGGCGGCCGAGGTGCCGCCATCGACATCGTAATCCGCAAACACCGCAATTTTCTGACGCTTGGCCACGGCCAGCAAAAACCGCTCCGCAGCCGCTTGCATATCGCGCAGGCTGCGTGGGTCGGGCAACAGATCGCGTAGCGCAGGTGTCAGATAGGCCTCGGCCTCGTCGGAGGCCACTCCAAGCCGCGCCAGCGTCTGACAGAGCGGGCGGGGCAAGGAGGTGGCCTGCGCCATCGCTTCGGCCTGCCGGTCCCGCTCGATGCCGGGGCCGCACCATTGCCGCCCTGTGATCGAGGTTTCAACGCCAAGAAAACCCGTCATATCGCGCGCGCCTGTTTCTTCTTGCTGGAAATATCCCGGGGGAGTCGCCCAAGGGGCGACGGGGGCAGCGCCCCCGATATGGGCCTGCGATCAGCCACGCGGGCTGCGATAGATCATCCGGCGCAGCGATCCGGTCCGCGAGCGCATGAGCACGGTTTCGGTCTCCACATAGCCGGGGCGACGCTTGACCCCGGCGGTGATCGACCCGTCGGTCACGCCGGTTGCGGCAAAGATCACGTCGCTGGTCACCATTTCGTCACGCGCATAGATGCGGTTGAAATCGGTGATGCCGGCTTTGGTGGCGCGGGCCTGTTCGTCGCTGTTGCGGAACACGAGGCGGCCCCACATCTGGCCGCCCATGCACTTGAGGGCGCTGGCGGCAAGCACGCCTTCGGGCGCGCCGCCGGTGCCCATATACATGTCGATGCCGGTGCGTTCGGCCTCGGCGCAATGGATCACGCCGGCCACATCCCCGTCGGGGATAAGAACCACGGCCGCACCGGTTTCGCGCAGCTCGGTGATCATCTCCTGATGACGCGGGCGTTCCAGCACGCAAACGGTGATCTCGGACGGGCGGCAATCGCGCGCCTTGGCAAGGGCCTCGACTCGCTCGCGCGGTGACATCGCAAGCGACACCACATCGGTGGGGTAACCCGGCCCGATCGCCAGCTTTTCCATATAGGTATCAGGCGCATGCAGCAGGGTGCCACGCGGCGCCATGGCAATCACGGTCAGCGCGTTCGGCATCGCCTTGGCGGTCAGCGTTGTGCCTTCAAGCGGATCAAGCGCGATATCCACGCCGGGGCCCTCGCCGGTGCCGACCTCTTCGCCGATGTAAAGCATCGGCGCCTCGTCCCGCTCGCCTTCGCCAATCACCACCACGCCCTTGATGGCCAGCATGTTGAGCTGTTCGCGCATGGCGTTGACGGCGGCCTGATCGGCGGCCTTTTCATCGCCGCGCCCAATCAGATCGGCGCAGGCCAAAGCGGCCGCCTCGGAGACGCGGGCAAGCCCGAGAGACAGCAACCGGTCATTGAAAGCAGTGTCAGAGGTCATAATATTCTGGTCCTTGTAAAACGGGAGTCCAAAAGGTTTAGCGCCCTGTCCCGCACCCGGCAAGGGCGGGCCCGGGGGCGATCAGACGGTTTCTATTCTGAGCGCGACCGGCTCGGTTTGCAGAACATCAAGCTTGTTGATGCCCGAAAGCGCGGTATCAAGCGCGCTGCGGGTGGTTTTATGGGTCACGATCAGAACTGCGGCGCTGGTCTCGTCGTGGTCGTGCTGGCGCATCCGGTCAATCGAAATTCCGGCCTCGCCCAGAAGGGTCGCGACCTTGGCAAGCGCGCCGGGTTTGTCGTCAAGCGACATCCGCAGGTAATAGCGCGCGGGCGTTGCGGTGCTTGCGGCCTGGGCCTTGGCAAGGCCTGCGGCGGGCTGACCGAAGGTTGCCAGGCGAAACCCGCGCGCGATATCCATCACATCGCCCATCACCGCGCTTGCGGTGGGGCCCATGCCGGCACCGGGGCCGCGCAACACGATCTGTTCGACATTATCGCCCTCAAGCACCACCATGTTGGTGCCGCCTTCAAGTTGACCAAGCGGGCTCTGGGCCGGGACAAGGCAGGGCGACATGCGCTGTTCAAGGCCGCGGCCGGTCATCTGGGCAACACCCAGAAGCTTTATGCGGTAGCCCATGTCGGCGGCGTGGCGGATGTCTTCGATGGTGACCTTTTCGATGCCCTCAAGCACAACGGCGCCAAAATCCACCTGCACCCCAAAGGCAATCGCCGAGAGCAACGAGAGTTTGTGACCGGCATCAATCCCGCCCACGTCAAGCGTCGGGTCGGCCTCGAGATAGCCAAGCTTGTCGGCCTCTTCAAACACCGTCTGATAGGGCAGGCCCGCCGAGAGCATGCGCGTCAGGATATAGTTGCAGGTGCCGTTCATCACGCCCATGACGCGGGTGATGTCATTGCCGGCAAGCCCTTCGCTCAGCGCCTTGATCACCGGAATGCCACCCGCAACAGCGGCCTCGAAGCGGATCACGCGACCGGCCTCTTCGGCGGCAAGCGCAAGCGCCTGACCGTGGTGCGCCAGCATCGCCTTGTTGGCGGTGACCACGTCCTTGCCGCTCGCGATTGCGGCCTCGGTCGCGGCCTTGGCGGGGCCGTCGCTTCCGCCCATCAGCTCGATGAACACATCGACGTCATCGCGTTTGGCAAGGGCAACGGGATCGTCTTCCCAGGCGTAGTCGGCCAGCGACACGCCGCGATCCTTGTCGCGGGTGCGGGCGGAAACGGCGGTGATCACCACCGGGCGGCCTGCGCGGGTGGCCAGAAGGTTTGCCTTTTGGCGGATGATCTTGACGACACCGGTGCCGACAGTGCCCAATCCGGCGATGCCAAGGCGCAGGGGTGTGTTCATGGGGCTCTCCGATTGTCACTGAAAGGGTTTGGATGCGCGATGTAACGGGTTCGCGGGGGCCTTGCAACGCGGCTTGACCGGATTATTGGCCGGTTGGGATCAATTGACACCGCTTTTCAGCCGCTCCTGCGTTTCGGCATCGACCACGCTTCCCTTGAGGCGCGCCGCACGTGCGCGCAGGCGGGCCGTGCGATCGGCAAGATCGGTCGAGGTTGCTGGCGTTACCGCGTCCGGCGTAACCTGGGCCAGGATGTCTTCGGCCGGGATAAAGTCGGGATAGGGCGCGTCGCGCGCGCCCTTGCTTGCCTCAAGCGTCGGAACCGGATCACAGCCCGCGATCAGGCTTGCGGCGAGGGCGGCCAGAAGGGGGGCGGGGCAAAGGCGCATGCCGTGGGTGTCCTTTCGCAAAGGGCAGGTTCGCCCCCTATTGCCATTCTTTTGGGGCACAGAGCAAGCAAGGGCTTTGATCTGAACGCATGTTCAGATAAATCATAGGCATGGCACGCACCCAAGGCTCTCATTCCGATATCACCGGCCCCCGCGTTCGCGAGGCGGCGCTTTCGCTTTTCGCGCGCCACGGCTATGCGGCGGTGTCGATGCGCCAGATCGCCGGGGCGGTTGGGGTGCAAGCGGGGGCGCTCTACAACTACACCCCTGACAAGCAGACGCTGCTCTATGAGTTGATGAAGGCGCATATGGATGAGCTGCTCGCCGCGCGCGCGGCCGAGCCGCAGCAAGACGATCCGATGGCGGCGCTTGAGGCGTTCACCCGGTTTCACATCCGCTTTCACGCGCGTCGCCCCGAGGCGGTGTTCATTTCCTATATGGAATTGCGCAATCTCAGCCCGGAAAATTTCGCGGTGATCGAAGATCTGCGCAAAACCTATGAAACCCAGCTTCAGGACATCCTGCAATGCGGCGTGGCCGAGGGCAGCTTTGCGGTGCGCGATGCGCGGATCACCAGCATGGCGCTGATCGCGATGCTGACCGGGGTCAATACCTGGTTTCGCGAAAAGGGGCGGCTGAGCTTGCCCGAGGTCGAAGAGATTTATTGCGACATGGTGCGCAAATCCGTGGCGGCCTGACGTCGGAAACAGCGGGTTTAATATTTGCGTCGCGCGGATCTCGCGGTCTCAGGCGCCCAGCATTTCGTTCTGCGCCTCGGTGTAGTCAAAGATGTCCTTCGCCAATTTTTCCAACGCTTCATAGTGTGATTTCTCGAATGACTTATCGCTCAGAAACCTCTTCCACACCTTCGGCATGTGGTCCTTATGGGTGACCATTCCGCCCTCCGGATCGGGGCTGAGATAGAGTGTCTTTTGAATCGGGGTCATGGAGATACGCGACAGGCACATCGGGCAGGGTTCCAGAGATGAAATAAGGGTCAAGTCCTTCAGGCCGTCGCCATTTTCGGACAATGCCTTGCCGTCGATCTGAAGCCCCGAGATAATGTTCATCTCTGCGTGGCAGCTGGTGTTCTGCCTTGTAAACACGGTATTCTTAGCCATGGCCACGATGCGATTTTCGCGGTCAACCAGGACGGCGCCCACACCAAAATCGCCGTTTGCCGCGGCCTCGAGCGCAAGGCAGGCCCACAGGGCCTGATTTTGAAACGCCGCACTGTTGTCGCTTGTCAAAAGCGCCCCTGTCCTTTTGATCAAGGGGCGAAGCTCTTCCGAGATGTCGGACTTTTTCAACCGCGCCTTGAGATCCCTGATGATCTGGGCGCTCAGGGTTGCCGTGGTTTCGAAATCGTCCTGGATGGATACGACCTTATGTTGGTCGGTGAGATTTCTTGGGATTTGGATTGGTTTCCCCCGGTGGGTTTCGTAGGCCTGTTCCAACGCTTTCAGATAGGCTTCTTTCTGGCCGCCGAAGGAATAGTTTTCGTTGACGATAAGTTCTTGGAGAGCGGCCTTGAGGTACGGCATGTCCAGAGCAAAACTCTGCGCACGGGCGAAAAACGGCTTCCATAGTCCGAGTTAATCTCTGCGGTGCACGATGTTTGTAATCACGAACTCATTCAGGGAATGAACCCAATACGCCTTCAATACCTTTCGTGCCCGCTGATTCAGTGAGCTATAGGCAAGCAAGGGCCTCATTTTGTTATGGTCCGGGATATCAGCCTGAAGCTATTCCAGAATAACGGCGTATTCCCTTCGCAATGCCATGAAGGCAGAGGATCTGTCGTTCTGACGGCTTCGGAAAAAGGCATAAATCGAAATGAGGAAGGCCAATGCAGCAATTATGACAGCGCATTTTTGAGCGATATCAAGGTAGTAAATCCAACTTAGGTCAACCTGAGTGGCGGTATCTGCGGGCGCGACGACAGGCGGGGCTTGCGTTTTTACGTTAGCGTTCATGTTATGTTTTAAGCATATCCCGCTTAGGGTCGCCATGCATTATTTGTGCACGCGCGGTCGGCCAAGCAGCCCCAGATTATTCGTCGAATAATCTGGGGTGACTCGCCTAATGCGCGGGTTTGATGAAGGTGCCGTTGCGCAGGTCGGCCATGGCGGTGCGCAGCTCCGCCTTGGTGTTCATCACGATCGGCCCGTGCCAGGCGACCGGCTCGGCAATTGGCGCGCCCGAGATCAGCAGAAAGCGGATGCCCTCGGGGCCGGCCTGCACGGTAACCTCGTCGCCGGTGCCAAAGCGGATCAGGGTGCGGTTGCCCGAGAGGTCGCGAATGTGCACCTCTTGCCCGGCCACCTCTTTCTCCAACAGAACGCCCTCGGGGGCACTTGCATCGGCAAAGGCGCCAGCACCCGCGAAGACATAGGCAAAGCTGCGTCGGTAGGTGTCGACGGGAAAGGTTTTCTTCACCCCCGGCGGTACCGAGATATCAAGGTATTGCGGATCTGCCGCGATGCCGTCGACCGGGCCGTGCTTGCCCCAGAACGCGCCGACGATCACGCGCACCGCGGTGCCGTCGTCATCAACCACCACCGGGATATCGGGCGCGCTCACGTCCTGATAGCGCGGCGCGGTCATCTTGAGCGCAGAGGGCAGGTTCGCCCAAAGCTGAAAGCCGTGCATCTGTCCGTTGGCGTTTCCTTTCGGCATTTCCTGATGCAGGATGCCCGACCCGGCGGTCATCCATTGCACATCGCCCGCGCCGAGGCGGCCCTGATTGCCAAGGCTGTCGCCATGTTCCACCTCACCGGCCAGAACATAGGTGATCGTCTCGATGCCGCGATGCGGGTGCCAGGGAAAGCCCTGCTCATACGCGGCGGGGTTGTCATTGCGAAAATCGTCAAACAGCAAGAACGGGTCAAGCTCGGTCGGGTCGTGAAACCCGAAGGCGCGGTGCAGATGCACGCCGGCCCCTTCCATGGTGGCCTGTGCCTTGCGGGTTTCCAATACGGGTCTGATCGACATGGCATGTCTCCTTTGCAACAGGGATATAGGCGCTCTTGGTGTGGGCGTCATGGGTCGGCTCTGTTCAGCGCTCAACCGCGGCTGTGCATTTTTGAGAGGCTTTGGCGGGCTTGCTCTCGCCAAAGCCGTCTTGTCGGGGTAAAGCCTGCCGAAAGGGAGAATTCGGATGCAAGATACAGAAGTACTGGCGGTGCTGCGGGCCTCGACCCCACGGCGGGTTCTCGGGGTCGTCGCGCTTGGGTCGCTTGGCCTGTTGATGCTCTACCTGGCGCTGGTTCAGCCGTCGGCCATGGTCTGGCAATTGGTCATGGTGGCACTTGGGGCGCTGATCCTCTTTCTGGCCGAGCGGATGTGGCGCGCCACATCGCATACCCTGGAGCTGACCCGTGAGGGATTGCGCAGCGATGACGGGGTTATGATCGCGCGGATCGCGGATTTGGCCAGCGTCGAGCGGGGCGTGTTTGCCTTCAAGCCGTCAAACGGCTTTTCGATCCGGCTCAAGACAAAGGCCCCTGCTGCCTGGCAGCCGGGGCTTTGGTGGCGTGTCGGTCGCCGTATCGGGGTTGGTGGTGTCACTGCCAGCACCAATGCCAAGGTGATGGCCGAGATCATGGAAGACCAGATGAACCGGCAGGCCGCACCGGATTAGGGCGTGCAGACCCCGACGTAGCAGAGTTGTGCGCCAAAGCGCAGCGACATGAACATTTGGGTTTTGATCGGTGTGTCCTTGGCCACGCCAAAGGGTAGATGTGCATCATATACTGATCTGGTTTCCACGATGATAAGATCCTGACCATTGGTCATTTTAGGGAAAGTCGCGTGCGCTTCTTTCACATCTGCCGTGGTCAATTTAAGAAGTTCGCCCTCGCCACGCACCTCTGACCAGCGCAGTTCAAATTCGTCGATGTTATCGGGATCATACTGATGATAGCGAACCACCGATGTCCTGATTTGATTGTCGCTTCCGTTCTTCGTCATTGTATCAAACAAAAGCTTGGTATTGTCGATATATGTTGCATCCACGACGTTGGTTTCACGCGACAGCATATCGGCAACTGTATAGGTGGCTTTTTCGCGCACGCTTTTGTAACGAAACATATCGAAGAACTCATAGCTGAAGACCAGCAAGCCAAAAAGAAATGGCAACATGATCACCGTCTCCATGGTGACGGTTCCCTGTTCGGATTTGCGAAAGCGTCGCAGGGCACGTTTTATGTCAAAGATATACATTTTAAACTGGCTCCTGAACAAAGGCAGTAGTGGAAATGATCGTTGCCTGTCCGTTGGTATCCGTTTGCAAAGCCCGTCCGAGGAATTGCTTTGGGAAAAGCGGATCGTATTTCACGCAGGCCCGCATCAGCATTAACTCGTTCTGTACTCCGGGGATGAAGGCACGTACCGGCTTGGTTGGTTCCGCCGCATCGGTACAGTCGACCGCTGCATCAAGTGCGCTGAAGGTCCTAATATCGGTCGGCCGCAATTCAAGCTGCAGAGTGTTCATGCAATCGTAGATGATCACAGACTTTTCACAGACGATTTGCTTGATCTCGTCATGCTGCGGCGCGGTGCCCGTACCAAGACGGACTTCACGTACCGCAATATCCAGCCCTCGTTCTAGCATGGTATTGCGTAGCGTTATGAAGCCAAGCTCGATTGAGAACATCATCAGCGCTATGAACACCGGAGCAACGATCACAAACTCAACAGAAGCTGTCCCGTCTTCATTACGCCGAAAGCGGTGCAGAGCATTCCTGAACCCGGGTATCATTGGCTCAACCTCAGATTTCTGATGTTCGCTGCGATCGAACCAAACGCGGTTATGATACTGCCGCCCGTAGCATGATAGTAATGCGATTCAGAGGTGGCGCATTTGATGAGTTCTCGCTCAGCGGCATCATTTACTTCGAAGCCGATGGTGTAAACTATAACACCTTCAGTCTTGGTGGCACTGCAGACGCTTTGCATAAGGGTGTTTTTATGGGCGGCGGTGATATTTTCTTCGGAGTAATAATCGTTCCAAGCGCTCCAGTCGCCGGTTATTTCACCGTAATAATCAGGCGACATCAGACCCCAGGCATCTTCCCAGTCGAGTTGAATGGTTTCAATATAGCCGGGCATTGTCTGGCTCAGATTATTGAATTCCGAGGGTGTATACCATTTTGGGTTTCCCATAGCCGCTGCACCGATGCTGTAGTATTCTCCAGCAATGGGGCTGTAGAGAAAGTAGACCGACTCTTGGGCGCCATCTCCCTCGTAAACGCATTCCCACTTTGGGTGGGCGCAAACGCTCTCGGCGTCAGTCCCCGTTTTCGTTTCATTGACATTTTTTATGTTAAACGCGTAGTCAACCTTATTCGTTGTACTGACGACCTCGTAGAGATTGGACGCCGTCCCGCGGAATTTCGGTGGATCAAGGTCGAATTTGGTGGTCGGGGTGTTAACACCATCACTCATGAAGATAATGACCTTATTCGTGTTGGGATCATCATAATCGACGGGCACATTCGCGAGGGACGGAGTCAAGGATCCTGCGTCGATCATCGAACTGGTCACTTGGCGGAATGTCGGATCTAGCAGGGCGGCACCCCAGTTCATGCCGTCGTTGCCCGAGCTGTCTCCAGCTGCACCAAGACCGTCGAGAATAGGATCAGGGATACTTCCGTAAGAACCGTCGACCTTACCGTCAAGGCCGTCGATCTTGGCGTAAAGTTCACCCGCGCTGATTGAATATGGCAGGATGCGCATTGCGTCTTCGTTGAAACACGACTGCTGGTTTAGATCGAGCGAATCCGCCCCAAATCCGCCAGAGAGTGAGGTGTAGACCATCTGGGAAGCCGGAATGCCGCTACTCAGTGACGAGCTGCCGCTCGTGAGCGTGGCATGGGTATAATCGTTGTCCTTGAACTCGAGGCAAGTCGTGTAATCGTGTCGATCGTCTACCGCGAGCGCATTGTAGATTGACTCGGGTGGCGAGACAGAGGAGCTGAACGGAACAATCGAGAGCACCACGCTGCCCGGGGTGCGACCATCGAGACTAAACTCTACGAACTCGTGAGCGCCCTTCTGGAGATTGGCGAGCTTGTTACCCTTCATCGTCGCGGACAAGTCCAGAACTAGAATTCCTTCGAGCTTCGGAATATTCACTTCCGCTGTAGATGAAGCCGCAACGCTGAGCGTTTTCACCCCGCTCATTTTCAACAGGTAAGTCTCGAGAGTGTTCTGTCCGCGAGCCGTGATACTAGCATTATCCAACATTGCGGTTATCTCGCCATCCTGTTCGGGCGAAAGGTAATCTATCTTACCGTGCTTGGTCACGTAGTCTTCGATTGCTGACCGGGCCTCGCTTTTGTTTTTGGCAGACGCTGCAGTCAGAACCGCACCATCAAGCGTGGCCTGCAAAGAGGAACGCTCCATCTCGTGGCGCATGGCATCAATTGTGATCCCGCCCATGATTAGGAATGTCACGGCGATGAAGAAAGCGAGTATGGTCACTGTACCATCTTCCTCGCGCACGAAACGCGTTGCCCAGGCGGGCAAATGGTTTTGTTCGTTGTGCCCAGCGGCATCTGAATCGGGGCGTTTGTTGTACTTTATGAGCATTTCATCACCTCTGTCGTGATAGCATTGGCCGTCGGGCCACGCATTCCACCATCGTTTTTTATCGCCGCGATGTGTGGCGGAATTAGGGCGAAAAACTGGCGAAACAGTAAGAGTTAACCATTTGAAAACAACAATATGGATCAGAAGTTGAGTATTGTTTTCAAGGTGGAAACGAAAGATGTGGAGTACCCGTTCAGGTAGATAGAATCCGCTCGGTTTTCTCTGTCGACTGGACAAAACGGTCACAGGTCTTAACCATGTTTAAATGTTCTGGGCACAATGATCTGCACCAATGCAGACGGCCACGGGTCGCATAAGGGAGAGGATAATGACCGCTATCAAAGAGCCAAGTTTTCGTGAAAGTGTGGATCTCATGTTCAATCGCGCGGTTGCGCTGATGGATCTGCCGCCCGGGCTTGAAGAGAAAATTCGCGTCTGCAATGCCACCTACACGGTGCGCTTCGGGGTGCGTCTGCGCGGGCAAATCCATACCTTTACCGGCTATCGCAGCGTGCATTCCGAACATATGGAACCGGTCAAGGGCGGCATCCGCTATGCCATGGGCGTCAATCAGGACGAGGTTGAGGCGCTGGCGGCGCTGATGACCTATAAATGCGCTTTGGTCGAGGCGCCGTTTGGTGGCTCCAAGGGCGGGTTGCGGATTGATCCGCGCGAGTGGGAAGAGCACGAGCTTGAGCTGATCACCCGGCGGTTTGCCTATGAGCTGATCAAGCGCGACCTGATCAACCCGGCGCAAAACGTACCGGCCCCGGACATGGGCACCGGCGAGCGCGAGATGGCCTGGATGGCCGATCAGTACAAGCGCATGAACACCACCGATATCAACTATCGCGCCTGCGTCACCGGCAAGCCGATCAATGCGGGGGGCATTCAGGGCCGGGTCGAGGCGACCGGGCGTGGCGTGCAATACGCCTTGCAGGAGTTTTTCCGCCACCTCGAGGATGTTGCGGCGACCGGTCTGAGCGGGTCGCTTGATGGCAAGCGGGTCGTGGTGCAGGGGCTTGGCAACGTGGGCTATCACGCGGCCAAGTTCTTGCAGGAGGAAGATGGTTGCGTGATCACCGGCATCATCGAACGCGATGGCGCGCTTTACAATGAGGCGGGTCTTGATGTCGAAGCGGTGCATGAGTGGATGCAGAAACACGACACCATCAAGGGCTTTCCCGATGCCACCCATAGTGCCGAAGGGGCAGCGGTTCTGGAAGCCGACTGCGATATTCTGATCCCCGCGGCGATGGAGGGGGTGATCAACATGCAGAACGCCGCCCGCATCAAGGCGCCGCTGATCATCGAGGCCGCCAATGGCCCGGTGACCGCCGGGGCGGATGAAGTCCTGCGCGAAAAGGGCACGGTGATCATTCCCGATATGTATGCCAATGCGGGGGGTGTGACGGTGTCGTATTTCGAGTGGGTCAAGAACCTGAGCCATATCCGCTTTGGCCGGATGGGGCGACGCCAGGAAGAGGCGCGCCACCAGCTTATCGTGGATGAGTTGCAGCGTCTGGATCAGCACCTTGGTGATGCCTGGGTGATGTCGCCCGGCTTCAAGCAGAAATACCTGCGCGGGGCTGGTGAGCTTGAACTGGTGCGCTCTGGGCTCGATGACACTATGCGCATCGCCTATCAGTCGATGCGCGAGGTCTGGCATGGCCGCAAGGATGTGACCGACCTGCGCACGGCGGCCTATCTTGTGTCGATCGCCAAGGTTGCGGCCAGCTATCGCGCGATGGGGCTTTGAGCGTGTGAAAAAGATGGCAGAGCCTGTGCTCTGCCATTGCTATCCCCGGCGCGACTTGGTTCACTCGGACCAATGCATCATGAGGGGGTTTACATGCGGTTTTCGGGCTGGCGTGTTCTGAAAGAGGGTCTGACCGGCAACAAGGGCTGGCAGGCCCATTGGCGCGACGCGACGCCGAAATCCGAGTATGACGTGGTGATCATCGGCGGCGGCGGGCATGGCCTTGCCACGGCCTATTACCTGGCCAAAAAACATGGCATCACCAATGTCGCGGTTCTTGAAAAGGGCTATCTAGGCGGCGGCAATGTCGGGCGCAACACCACCATTGTGCGCGCCAATTACTTCCTGCCCGGCAATTCGGAATTCTACAGCCATTCTCTCAAGCTCTGGGAGGGGCTTGAGGAGGATCTGAATTACAACGTCATGCATTCGCAGCGCGGTCAGATCGTGCTGTTTCATTCCGACGGACAGGGCGATGCGATGGCGCGGCGGGGCAATGCGATGATCAATCAGGGCGATGATGCCGAGATGCTCGACCGGGCCGCTTTGCGGCGGATGGTGCCCTATCTCGATTACGACAATGCCCGGTTCCCGATCTATGGCGGCATGCTTCAGCGCCGCGCCGGTACTGCGCGCCATGACGCCGTGGCCTGGGGGTATGCGCGCGGCGCAAGTGAGCGCGGCGTCGATCTTATCCAGAACTGTGAAGTCACCGGCATCGACATCGAGGGCGGCGTCGTCAAAGGCGTGCAGACCACGCGCGGCGCGATCCGCGCCAGGAAGGTGGCCATGGTCGTGGCCGGGCGCTCAAGCCAGGTGGCGGCGATGGCGGGCATGCGGCTTCCGATCGAAAGCCATGTGTTGCAGGCCTTTGTCACCGAGGGCCTCAAGCCGGCGATTGATCATGTCATCAGCTTTGGCATGGGTCATTTCTATATCAGCCAGTCTGACAAGGGTGGGCTGGTCTTTGGTGGCGATCTTGACATGTATGCCTCTTATGCGGCGCGCGGGAACCTGCCGCTGGTCGAGCATGTGATGGAGGCGGGCATGGCGTTGATGCCTGCCATCGGCAAGGCAAGGGTGCTGCGCAGCTGGGGCGGGATCATGGATATGTCACCGGATGGGTCGCCGGTGATTGATCGCACCCATATCGACGGGCTCTATCTCAATTGCGGTTGGTGTTATGGCGGGTTCAAGGCGGTGCCGGCCTCGGGCGACGTGACGGCGCATCTGATTGCCACCGGGGCGCCGCATACCGCCGGGGCGCGGTTCCGGCTTGATCGGTTCCGCACCGGGCGGGGGCTGATGGATGAAGAAGGCACCGGCAGCCAGCATAATCTGCATTGAGGGGGCTGTGATGAGCGTTGCAAGATTGAGTATTTATGGAACGATGAAAGAGCGGGTGCGATGAGACTTCCCTGTCCGATTTGCGGCGCGCGTGATCGGCGCGAGTTCACCTATCGTGGCGCGGCGGTGGCGTTGGAGCGCCCCGATGCAGAGGCCGGGCCGGAGGCCTGGGACGACTATGTGCACAATCGCGACAATCCCGCCGGGGTGACGCGCGATCTTTGGTATCACGAACAGGGCTGTGCCGCCTGGATCGTGGTGACGCGCAACACCGCCACGCATGAGGTGTTGGGCTCCATACTGGCAAGTGAGGCGCGCCGCGCCGGGAGCGCGTCATGAGGATCGAGGGCAAGGGGCTTGTCGAGGGCAGGACGCCGATCAGTTTCACCTTCGATGGCACGCGCTATCAGGGGTTTGAGGGCGATACTCTTGCCTCGGCGCTTTTGGCCAACGGGGTGCGGATGGTGGGGCGGTCGTTCAAGTATCACCGTCCGCGCGGCGTAATGACGGCGGGCAGCGAGGAGCCGAACGCCCTTGTCACCCTTGGCTTTGGCGCCGCGCAAGAGCCGAACATGCGCGCCACCACGGTCGAGTTGCGAGAGGGGCTCTGGGCGCGCAGTCAGAACCGCTGGCCGACGCTTGGGTTTGATCTTCTGGCGGTGAATGATCTGGCCGCGCCTTTCCTTGGCGCCGGGTTTTATTACAAGACCTTCATGTGGCCGCGCCGCTTTTGGGAGCGGGTCTATGAGCCGCTTATTCGGCGTGCGGCGGGGCTTGGGGCGCTGTCGGGTGCGCCGGACGAAGACCGCTATGAACGCGCCTTTGCGCATTGTGATCTGTTGGTGATTGGCGCGGGGCCGACCGGGCTTATGGCCGCGCTGAGTGCGGCCAAGGCCGGGGCGGATGTCATTCTGGCGGATGAGGATGTCGCCCCCGGTGGTCGGCTTTTGGCCGAGACGATTGAGGTTGATGGCATCTCTGGCGCCGCCTGGGCGAGGGAGATGGCGGCAGAGCTTGCCGCGTTGCCGAATGTGCGGGTGATGACGCGCACCGCCATTACCGGCGCCTACGATCAGGGCACTTACGCAGCGCTTGAGACGCGCGCCGATGCTCTGGCGCGTCGCCCCGGTGCGGCCTGTGGCACGTTTTGGCGGATCGTGGCGCGGCGCAGCATTCTGGCGGCGGGTGCACTTGAGCGACCGATAGCCTTTGCCAACAACGACCGACCCGGCGTGATGATGGCGGGCGCGGTGCGCGCCTATCTCAACCGCTGGGGCGTGGCGCCGGGCCAAAGCGTGGTGGTCTTTGGCAATAACGATAGCGCGCATCGGACCGCCGCCGACCTCGATGAGGCGGGGGTGCATGTGGCCGCATTGGTGGATTCGCGGCATTATGCGACCTGCGACCTCGACGTGCCGTTTTATCCCGGCGCGGAGGTTTGCGACACGCAGGGGCGGCGCGCGCTTGAATCCGTCACCATCCGCTCGGCCAAGGGCGAAGAGCGGCTCCGCGCCGATTGTCTGGCCGTTTCCGGGGGCTGGAACCCAAGCGTGCATCTGGCCTGTCACATGAATCCGCGCCCCGTTTGGAACGCCGATTTGCTGGCGTTTTTGCCGCCCGAGAATGCCCTGCCGGGGATGGTGGCCGCTGGGGCCGCCGCCGGTGATTTCTCGACCCGCGCCTGTTTGCAGGGCGGCGCGCGCGCCGGGCAAGAGGCGGCGCGTGACCTTGGCTTCAAGGGCGGCGAGCTTGCCGTTCCCATGGCCGAGGATGCGCCTTGCGACATCTTTCCGCTCTGGCAGGTGCCGGGACGCGGGCGCGCCTGGCTTGACTTTCAGAACGACGTCACGGTCAAGGATGTGCAGCAGGCGGCGCATGAGAACTTTCGCTCGGTCGAGCATATGAAGCGCTATACGACCCAAGGCATGGCGCCCGATCAGGGCAAGAATTCCAATGTCGCGGCGCTTGCGGTGCTGGCCGATGCGACCGGGCGCGGCATTCCCGAGACCGGCACGACCACGTTCCGACCGCCCTATGTTCCGGTACCGATTGCGGCCATCGGCGCGGGGGGAAGCGGCAAGGGCTTTGCGCCCGAGCGCCTGACCCCCTCGCACGATGAAACGCGGCAAAGGGGCGCGCCGATGATCGAGGCCGGGCTTTGGTATCGGCCAGGCTATTTCCCGCGAGACAAGGAAACCCATTGGCGTCAATCCTGCGACCGTGAGGTCAACATGGTGCGGGGTGCCGTCGGCGTCTGTGACGTGACGACCCTTGGCAAGATTGACGTGCAGGGGCCGGATGCCGGTGCGTTTCTCGATTTTGTCTATACCAACATGATGTCCACTCTGGCGGTCGGGCGGGTGCGCTATGGTCTCATGCTGCGCGAAGACGGGCATGTGATGGATGACGGCACCTGTGCGCGGCTTGGCGCACAACATTATCTGCTGACCACCACCACGGCGGCGGCGGGGCAGGTGATGCGGCACCTGGAATTCGTGCATCAGGCGCTGCGCCCCGATCTTGACGTCCGGCTGGCCTCGGTCACCGAGGCTTGGGCGCAGTTTGCCGTCGCCGGGCCGAAATCGCGCGAGCTTGTGAATGGGCTGTTGGATGCGCCGGTTGGGGATGCGACATTTCCTTACATGGCCTGTGGTGCGGTGCGTCTTGGCGGGATCAATGCGCGGCTGTTCCGGATTTCGTTCTCGGGCGAGCATGCCTATGAGATCGCCGTGCCGGCCCGCTATGGCGCGGCGCTTTTCAGTGAGCTTGTGGCGCGGGCCGAGGCGATGGACGGCGGCGCTTACGGGATGGAGGCGCTGAATGTGTTGCGCATCGAAAAGGGCTTTATCACGCATGCGGAAATTCACGGGCGCACCACCGCCTTTGACATCGGCATGCAGCGGATGATCAGCGCCAAAAAGGATTGTATCGGCAAGGCGGCGGCCGCGCGCCCCGGTCTTGTGGAGGAGGGCCGCGAGCAGCTTGTGGCGCTTAAGCCCGTCGGCGCCGTCAAAGAGCTGCTGGCAGGGGCGCATCTTTTCAACGCCGGTGATCCGGCGACAAGCGCGCATGATCAGGGCTATGTCACCTCGACGTGTTTCTCGCCGACATTGGGCCATGTGATCGGCCTTGGGTTCTTGAAAGCCGGACGCGCGCGGATCGGCGAGAGGGTGCGCATGGTCGATCACCTGCGCGGGTCTGATACGCTCTGCGAGGTGCTGGACCCGATCCAGTTTGACAAGGACGGAGGCCGGTTACGTGGTTGATCTTAAACCTAAAACCCCCTGCGCGGGGCTTGTGCCGCTGCGTGTTGGGCCGCTCTCTCTTCTTGAGGATGCGCCCGGGCACATGACTGCCATTGCGCCCTACCTCGGGCAGGATGCCGCCCTCTCGGAGGCGTTGAAAGCCGCGCATGGCATGGCCGCGCCCGGCGTGGGGCGGATGAGCGGAACGCGCGGTGCGCGCGCGCTTTGGTTCGGGCAACGGATGATTCTTCTGATCGGGCCTGCGCCCGATGCCGGTCTGGTAAAGTTTGCCGCGCTGAGCGATCAATCGGATGGCTGGGCGGTATTGCGCCTTGAGGGGCAGGGCGCGGGCGATGTGCTTGCGCGCATGACGCCGTTAGACCTGCGGCCCACGCAGTTCAAGCGCGGGCACACGGCGCGCAGTGACTGCGCGCATATGCCCGCCTCGATCACCCGGCTTGGCGAAGACGCGTTTCAGATTATGGTGTTCCGTTCGATGGCGGCGACGCTTGTGCATGAGCTGAAAATCGCCATGGGCCGGGTCGTGGCTCTGCAATAGCGCCCCAAGGGGCAATGTGCGGGCAATTTTCCCCGCGCCACCCCCCTTACAATGCCTTGCGGTTATACTAGGTTAGGGGCAACTGACGCCAATGTTCACGAGGTCTCCCATGCGCCGTTTTGCCCTGATTGCCACGCTTCTTGCCCTGCCGATGACCGCGCAGGCCGAAAACCCGATGTGCGCCACCTCTGGTGATATCGTAACGGCCGCCGTCGAGGCGCGCGGCGCGGGCATAGAATCGCCCGAGGCGATCGAGGCGATCAGCGCCGGGTATACCGGCGACGAGGCGCGCTATCAGAACGCGGTTCAGCCGCTGGTCGATTGGGTCTATTCGCTCTCCGAGGAACAGCTTGGCGATGGCGTGGCCGAGGCCTATCTTGCGGCCTGCCTTGCGCAATAGCGCGGCGCGCGGGGGGTTATCCCCAGCGAAATCATCTGCGCCCACTGGACAGTGACGCGCGCGCGCCCGATATATAGGGTATGAGCCTGCCACCCGGATTTCTTGAAGAATTGCAAACCCGCATCTCGCTTAGTCAGGTGGTCGGGCGCAAGGTCATGTGGGATACGCGCAAGTCCAATCAGGGCAAGGGCGACATGTGGGCGCCATGCCCGTTTCACCAGGAAAAATCCGCCTCTTTCCATGTCGATGACCGCAAGGGGTTTTACTATTGCTTTGGCTGTCACGCCAAGGGCGATGCGATTTCCTTCGTGCGCGAAAGCGAGAATGTCGATTTCATCGAGGCGGTGAAAATCCTCGCCGCCGAGGCCGGCATGCAGATGCCCGAGCGCGACCCCCAGGCCCAAGCCAAGGCCGACCGGCGCACCGAATTGGTCGCGGTCATGGATCTTGCGGTCAAGTTTTTCGCCCTGCAACTGCGCACCGGCGCGGGGGCGGCGGCGCGGGATTATCTTGTGGGTCGCAAGCTAAGTGAGGACACGCAGGCGCGGTTCGAGATCGGTTTTGCGCCGGATGCCTGGCAGGGGCTTTGGGATCATCTAACGGCCAAGGGCGTCAGCGAAGAGATGATCCTTGCCTGTGGTCTGGCCAAGGCCAGCCAGAAGGGCGGCAAGCCCTATGACACCTTTCGCAACCGGATCATGTTCCCGATCCGCGATGCGCGCGGGCGCTGTATTGCCTTTGGCGGGCGCGCGATGGACCCGAATGACAACGCCAAGTACCTCAACTCGCCGCAGACCGAGCTGTTTGACAAATCCCATTCGCTTTACAACCACGGCCCTGCCCGCGAGGCGGCCGGCAAGGGCCAGCCGCTTATCGTGGCCGAAGGGTACATGGATGTGATCGCGCTTGTCGCGGCGGGGTTTGGCGCGGCTGTGGCGCCGCTTGGCACTGCGGTGACCGAACATCAGCTTCAGATGCTCTGGCGGGTCGCGCCAGAGCCGATCATCGCGCTCGATGGCGACAAGGCGGGGCTGAACGCCGCCTACCGGGTGGTTGATCTGGCGCTGCCGTTGCTGGAGGCCGGTAAATCGCTGCGCTTTGTGCTGATGCCCGAGGGTAAAGACCCTGATGATTTGTTGCGCTCTGACGGGCCGGGGGCGGTGCAGGCTTTGCTGGATAAGGCCCTGCCGATGGTTCAGGTCCTGTGGCAGCGCGAAACCGACGGGCGCGATTTCGATAGCCCTGAGCGCAAGGCGGCCTTTGACAAGGTGCTGCGCGAAAAGATCAAACTGATCCGTGATCCCTCGATTCGCGGCCATTACGGCCAGGCGATCAAGGACATGCGGTGGCAGTTGTTCAACCCGCGCCGCAGCGCGCCCAATGCGCCGCGCTTCAAGGCGGGCAAATGGCCGCCGCCGCCGACGGCGCGCGCGACCACCAAATCCTCGCTTCTGGTGGCCTCGGGCGATCATGCCGATATCCACCTGCGCGAGGCGGTTATCCTGGCCACGCTGATTTGCTGCCCTTCGGTGACAGAGGCCTTCGAGGCCCGCATCGAGCGGATGGAATGCCATGACCCAGACCACGCCCGGCTGCGCGACCTGATCCTGCGTCACGGCGCATCGGGGCAGGGCGCGCTTCAGGCCCTGATTGAGGCCGACCTTGGCCCCGAGCCCCTTGAAAAGCTGATGGCACTGCCCCACGTTGCGATAGCAGCCTCGGTGCGCAATCCCGGCGAGGCAGAGATTGCCCGCATGACCCTCTCGGAAGAGTTGGCCAAGCTGGAGGCACAGCGCGGGCTGAGCGCCGAAGTGTCCGAGGCCAGCGAGGATATCGACGGGCTGGCCGACGAGGCGATGACATGGCGCCTTGGACAGGCGGCAGAGGCGCGAAATCGGGCGGTGCGCAGCGAACAGGAAGACCGCGCCGAATACGATCTCGGCGAAAATGGTGCGCGGATCAAACGAGACGAGAAAGAGCAGTTCGACGAACTGCTCGGCAAGATTAGTTTTTCCAAACCGGGGCGTTGACCTATTTTGGTGAGGAAGCGGTAAAGAAATCAGGGTAAACGGGTGTGCGAATCACTTATTCGCGCTAATGATTCGTTTTAACCGAATCACCCGTCCCGTTCATAGATCAGGAGTCTTTCATGGCCGCCAAAGATACCGACGACCAAAAGCCCGACAATTCGGAATCCGAAGTCTCGCTTGATATGAGCCAGGCCGCGGTCAAGAAAATGATCGCCGAGGCGCGTGAAAAAGGCTTTATAACCTATGATCAGCTGAACGAAGTTCTGCCTCCTGATCAGGTATCTTCTGAACAAATCGAAGACGTTATGTCGATGCTCAGCGAAATGGGCATCAATATCATCGAGGCGGAAGAGGCCGAAGAAGACGATAACCGCACCACTGCCCTGGCCGAGGTCGGGCGTCGCGGCGAGATCACTCTTGGCTCTGGCAAAGAGGAAAAGCTTGATCGTACCGACGATCCGGTGCGCATGTACCTGCGCGAGATGGGCAGTGTCGAACTTCTGAGCCGCGAAGGCGAAATCGCGATTGCCAAGCGGATCGAGGCCGGGCGCAACACGATGATCGCCGGGCTTTGTGAAAGCCCGCTGACCTTTCAGGCGATCACGATCTGGCGCGACGAACTTTTGGGCGAAGACATTCTGCTACGCGATGTGATCGACCTTGAGGCGACATTCGGCAATCAGCTTGGCGATGAAGAGGGCGGCGAACCCGTCGTCGAGGCCGCCAATGTCGGCACCGCGCCGAGCGCGGCGCCCGCTGCTGGGGCCGATCAGCCCGAGCTTGACGCCGATGGCAACCCGATTGCAAATGACGATGACGACGACGAGGACGAACAGGCCAACATGAGCCTGGCCGCGATGGAGGCCGCCCTCAAGCCGCGCGTGCTTGAGACGCTGGACCGGATCGCGGATGATTACGTCAAGCTCTCGGAAATGCAGGACAGCCGGATTTCGGCCACCCTCAACGAGGACGGCTCGTTCAGCAAGGGGCAGGAAGTCACCTACCAGACGCTGCGCTCGGAGATTGTCGAGCTGGTGAACGAGCTTCACCTGCACAACAACCGGATCGAAGCGCTGATCGATCAGCTTTACGGCATCAACCGTCGGATCATGCAGATCGACAGCGCGATGGTGAAGCTCGCCGATCAGGCCCGCATCAACCGCAGCGAATTTGTCGAGGCCTATCGCGGTCGCGAACTTGATCCCAACTGGGTCGATGACATGGCGAAAAAGCCGGGTCGCGGCTGGCAGATGTTCATGGAGCGCTCGCCCGAGAAAGTAACCGAGCTGCGCTCTGACATGGCGCAGGTCGGGCAATATGTCGGCCTTGATATCTCGGAATTCCGCCGCATCGTGAACCAGGTGCAGAAGGGCGAGAAAGAGGCGCGTCAGGCCAAGAAGGAGATGGTCGAGGCAAACCTGCGTCTGGTGATCTCGATTGCCAAGAAGTACACCAACCGCGGCCTGCAATTCCTTGATCTCATTCAGGAAGGCAACATCGGCCTGATGAAGGCGGTGGATAAATTCGAATATCGCCGCGGCTATAAATTCTCGACCTATGCCACCTGGTGGATCCGTCAGGCGATCACCCGCTCCATCGCCGATCAGGCGCGCACCATCCGTATTCCGGTGCATATGATCGAGACCATCAACAAGCTGGTGCGTACCGGCCGCCAGATGCTGCATGAAATCGGCCGCGAACCGACGCCCGAGGAACTGGCTGAAAAGCTCCAGATGCCGCTTGAAAAAGTGCGCAAGGTGATGAAAATCGCCAAGGAGCCGATCTCGCTTGAGACCCCGATTGGCGACGAAGAAGACAGCCAGCTTGGCGATTTCATCGAAGACAAGAACGTGATCCTGCCGCTGGATTCGGCGATTCAGGACAACCTCAAGGAAACCACAACGCGGGTTCTGTCCTCGCTTACGCCGCGCGAAGAGCGGGTTTTGCGGATGCGTTTTGGCATCGGCATGAACACCGATCACACCCTCGAAGAGGTCGGCCAGCAATTCAGCGTGACCCGCGAACGTATCCGCCAGATCGAGGCCAAGGCGCTGCGCAAGCTCAAGCACCCGAGCCGCTCGCGCAAGCTTCGGTCGTTCCTGGATCAATAGGGCGCAGCATGTCGCTTTGGTCTAAATTGTTCGGCGGCAGTGGCAGTGGCAAGAGTATGGCCAAGCCCGCACCCGAGGCGGAAACCTACAAGGGGTTTGTGATCTTTCCCGAGCCGCAGCCCGGTGAGGGCGGTTACCGCGTCGGGGCGCGCATCGAAAAAGAGATTGTCGGCGAGGTGAAGGTGCATCAGCTTCTGCGCGCGGATGCGATCCTCAACATGGACGATGCCGCCGCCTTTTCGGTGCGCAAGGCGAAACAGGTCATCGACGAACAGGGCGAGCGGATTTTCCGCTGATCCGCCAAGCCCGTAGGGTGGGTGAAACCCACGTTGCACCGGCCAAGGACAGATGCGCGCTGCCCCAAAGGGTGGCGCGTTTTTTAATGGCTTGAGCCTGGCCAGAAACTGGCGCAGCTTGGGGGGATGCACACCAGCTTTCATATTCCGACCCGTGGCCAGGGCCTTTACGAGTTCACCGATCAGGTGGCGGTATGGGTGCGCGGGAGCGGGCTTTTGACGCTGTTCATCCGCCACACCTCGGCTAGTCTTCTGGTTCAGGAAAACGCCGACCCGGAGGTGCAGACCGATCTGCGCGCCTTTTTCGCGCGGCTGGTGCCGCCGACCACCGATCCGTCGATGCGCTATCTCACCCATACCTATGAGGGCCCCGATGATATGCCTGCCCATATCAAGGCGGCGATGATGCCGGTCAGCCTGTCGATCCCGGTGATTGCCGGGCGCATGGCGCTTGGCACCTGGCAGGGGATTTACCTCTTTGAACATCGCGACGCCCCGCAGTCCCGCGAGGTGGTGGGCCACCTTGCGCTTTCCCCGGCAAAGGAGCGATCATGACCCGGATTTTCGCTGCTAGCCTTGCTCTGTGCCTCTTGGCGCGCCCGGTTTTGGCCGTATGCGTGCAAGATCAGACGCTCTTTCTGCGCTGCGATATGGAGCGTGGCGGCAAGACGTTGGAGCTGTGCTGGAACGAAAAGCAGGCCACTTACCGCTTTGGCCCCAAGGGCGGCATGCCGGAGCTGGCGCTTGGCCTGGCGATGGGCGCGGGGGCGACCCACACGCCCTGGCCCGGCATCGGGCGCACCATCTGGGAGGCGATGCGCCTGCGCAACAATGATGTGGTCTATGAGGTCTATGGCGGGTTTGACCGGATGGATGCCGCGACCCGCGACGCCCCCGATAGTCGGTTCGGTGGTGTGATCGTCTTGCAGGATGGCGAAGGCGAGATTGCCCATCTGAAATGTCGCGCAGGGACCGTTGAATTCACCTATTAAGCGCGGCGCGAGTCCTGAAAACCACGGAAGGTCTCGCATGATGTGGGGGCTGCAAATCCCCTCTACCCAAAACCTTGCGGCTGTCCTATAGTGGCTGTGGATAACTTGGGCGACAGACCCATGATCACAGAGGCAAGGACAGAAAAGGGGGACGGCCGATGCGCTGCCCGTTTTGCGGAAACATTGACACTCAGGTAAAAGATTCACGCCCCGCCGAGGATCATGTTTCGATCCGGCGCAGGCGGTTTTGCCCGGCCTGCGGGGGCCGTTTCACGACCTATGAACGCGTGCAGCTGCGCGATCTGGTGGTGGTGAAAACCAATGGCCGACGCGAAGATTTCGACCGGGACAAGCTTGAACGCTCGATCCGGATCGCACTTCAGAAACGCCCGATTGATCCCGATCGTATCGAACAGATGATCAGCGGCATCGTGCGGCGGCTAGAGAGCATGGGCGAGACCGATATCCCCTCGAAAACCGTGGGCGAGATCGTGATGGAAAGCCTGGCGCGGATCGATACCGTCGCCTATGTGCGCTTTGCCAGCGTCTATAAGAACTTTCAGGCGGCGGATGATTTTGACAAGTTTGTCAGTGAGTTGCGCCCCGAAGATGCCGTCACCAACCCCAAACCGGACGCGTGAGGGGGCCTGACGCGCGCTTTATGGCCTTGGCCCTGTCGCTTGGTCGACGGGGGCAGGGCCAGTGTTTTCCCAATCCTGCCGTGGGCTGTGTGATCGTGCGCGAGGGCCGGATCGTCGGGCGGGGCTGGACCGCGCCGGGCGGGCGGCCCCACGCCGAAACGCGCGCGCTTGCGCAAACGGGCGAGGCGGCGCGTGGCGCCACCGCCTATGTCACGCTTGAACCCTGCGCCCACCATGGCAAAACGCCGCCCTGCGCCGAGGCCTTGATCGACGCGGGTATCGCACGCGTCGTCGCGCCGTTCGACGACAATGATGCGCGGGTCTCGGGGCGCGGCTTTGCGATGTTGCGCGCTGCGGGCATTGAGGTCACCACCGGGGTGATGGCCGACGAGGCCGGGCGCGATCTGGCCGGGTTCATTATGCGCAACGAATTGGGGCGGCCCTGGCTGACGCTCAAGCTTGCGACCTCTTTTGACGGGCGCATTGCCACCGCCACCGGCCACAGCCAATGGATCACCGGCCCGGCCGCGCGGCGCGCGGTGCATGGTCTGCGCGCGCGTCACGATGCGGTCATGGTGGGGGCGGGCACGGCGCGCGCCGATGACCCGACGTTGAACGTGCGCGACATGGGCGCGCGTCGTCAGCCGGTGCGCGTGGTGGTGTCGCGCCGTCTTGATGTGCCGCTGATGTCCAACCTGGCGCGCACTGCCAAGGATGTGCCGCTCTGGCTTTGTCATGGCCCCGAGGCCGACGCCGCCCTGACCGAGGCCTGGACCGGCATCGGCGCGCGGCTTTTGCCCTGTGGTGTGCGCGCGGGACAGATGGATATGGCCTCGGTTCTGGGCGAACTTGGCGCGCGGGGCCTGACGCGGGTGTTTTGCGAAGGCGGCGGGTCGCTGGCCGCTTCGCTCTTGTCGGCCGGGCTTGTGGACGAGTTGGTCGGCTTTACCGCCGGGCTTGCGATTGGCGCCGAGGGCCTGCCGGGCGTGGGCGCATTGGGGCTGGCGCGGCTCGAAGAGGCGCGACGCTTTACCCTGATCGAGACCCGCGACGTGGGCGGCGACGTGATGCACCGCTGGCAGCGGAGCAGATCCTAGAGCGTGTCGTGTTCACTCAAAATTCACACGACATGCTCTGACATATTGAGTCCGCATGTTGTCGACGCTCAAAACCGGTTCCCACTTTTGAGCAACATGCTCTAAACGCCCGTGACCCTGCGACAGGTCTTGCGCGCGACCACAGAGATATCACAGCTAGTGCGTTGAATTTCTGAACTTTCCTTGGTCACCAGCCGGGCCAGTTCTTTGCCGGCCAGCTCGCCAATGGTGCGCGCGGGCAGGCGGACGGTGGTCAATCCCGGCTCCATCTCGCGGGAGCCTTTGAAATCGCCGATCCCGATGATGGAAATATCATCCGGCACCCTGAGACCACAGCGCATCGCCGCATAAATCGCCCCGACCGCCAGAACATCATTGCCACATAAAATGGCCGTCGGCAGCGCGGGCTGGCTTAGCATGCGGGTGACCGCCTCTTTGGTGTCGGCGATGCTATAGGGGGTTTCGACAATCCATTCCTTCGGCGTGGCGCGCGGCAGGTCGGCCAGCACCGACATCGCCCCCTGCTGGCGGTCGCGGGCGCGGTCGTTGTCCCTTGTCGGGGGAAAGACCATGCCGATGTCGCGGTGGCCAAGATCGACAAGGTGGCGCGCGGCCAATTCCCCGGCGTGGCGGTTGTCGGCCCCGACACAGGGCAGGATCGAGGTCTTGTCATAGTTCCAGATCGAAATCGCGGGAATGTCCTGTCGCTGGATCAGGTTGTAACTTTCGGCAGAATGATCAAGCCCGATCAACGCAAGCCCGTCGACGCGGTGTTCGAGAAACTTGCGCAACGCGCCATACTCGCGCTCAAGGTCATAGCCGTGCGAGGCCACCAGAAGGGTAAAGCCATAAGGCTCGACTGCGTCCGAGAAGGCCTGAATCACCTCGGCAAAGATGGCGTGATCAATCGTCGGCACCACCAATCCGATGGTGCCGCTGCGAATGCCGTGGATCGTCTGGGCCGCGCGGTTGCGGATATAGCCAAGGCGGCGCACGGCGGCGTCGATCTTCTTGCGAGTCGCCGGTTTGACCAGCTCGGGGTGGTTATAGGCGCGCGAGACGGTCGAGATCGACACCTTCGCAGCCTTGGCGACGGCGACGATATCTGCATTTCCATTATTTTTATCAGCCATTTAGGGCGCCCAATGCACGATTTTATGAAAACGTTTGCAAAACTATTTTCATCCCCTAGCCTAAGAAGTCAATATCTGTCCAAACGGGTTGGGAGGCCTTGATGGAATTCCTCTATTATTTTGGTGACGTCTTCACGCCGATCAATTTCGCGCTGTTGATGCTTGGCACCATCGGGGGGCTTATCCTTGGGGCGACGCCCGGCCTGTCGCCGACCATGGCGGTGGCGCTTTTGATCCCCTTCACCTTTCAGCTTGAGGCGGCGCAGGGGCTTATCCTGTTGGGGGCGGCCTATACCTCGACCGTCGCCGGGGGCGCGGTTTCGGCGATCCTGCTCAAGATTCCCGGCGCCCCGGCCAATATCGCCACAACCCTTGACGGGCACACGATGGCGCAAAAGGGCGAGGGCGCCAAGGCGCTTCAGCTCAGCTTCCTGTCCTCTGCGGTGGGCGGCGTCTTTGGGGTGATGTTGCTGATCTTCCTGACGCCGGTGCTGGCGAAATGGGCGCTGGCCTTTGGGCCGAGCCACCTGTTTTGGCTGGCGATCCTCGGGGTGACGGTGATCGGCACGCTTGACAGCCGCTCGGTGGTCAAGGGGCTGTTGTCGGGCTGTATCGGGCTGTGGCTCTCGACCATCGGGTTTGACGATATCATGGGCGCGCAGCGCTTTATCTTTCACCCCTCGCTTGGTGGCGGCATCAACATCATCGCGGCGCTGATCGGCCTGTTCGCGATCCCGCAGGTGATCACCATGTTCGCCAAGGGCCGTCGCAATGACGGCGCCGAGGTGATCACGGTGCAAAAACACTCGATCCTTGATGCAATGAAAGAATTGATGCGCAACAAGCGCGCCATGGGGATCGGCACGATCACCGGCTCGATCATCGGCCTTATCCCCGGTGTCGGCGGTCAGATCGCGGGGCTTGTCGCCTATGATCAGGCCAAGAAGTTCAGCCCCGATCGCGACAAGTTCGGCACCGGCCACCCCGAGGGCGTGATCGCAGCCGAGGCCGCCAATAACGCCATGGTCGGTCCGAGCCTCGTGCCGCTTCTGACGCTGTCGATCCCCGGTTCGCCGACCGCCGCCGTCTTGCTTGGCGGGCTGTTGATCCACGGGATTTTTCCGGGCACTGATTTGTTTGACAATCACCCCGATGTGGCCTGGACCTTTATCAACTCGATGCTGATCGGGCAGATTTTGATGTGCGTCTTCGGGCTTTACGTGGCGGGCATGGCGGCGCGGGTCGCGCAGGTGCCGCAATCGGTGATGGCGGCGGTGGTGCTTGGTCTGGCCGTGTTTGGGAGCTATTCGGTGCAATCGAGCATGGGCGATGTCTATGTCATGGCAGCCCTTGGGGTGATGATGTATTTCCTCGAACGCTTCGGCTTTTCCGCCGCCCCTCTGGTGCTTGGTCTGATCCTCGGGCCGATCGCCGAGGCCAACTTTATCCAGGGCGCGATGATTGCGCGCGCCACTGACGGGCTTGGGCCCTATTTCCTTGTCGGGCCGCTCAATATCTTCCTGATTGCGGTGGTGATCCTGTCGGTTCTCTATTCCGCCTACATGGAGCTGCGCACCCGGCGCTATACCAGCAAAGAGGAGATCATGGCATGACCCCGAACCTGCCGCGTCTTCAGAATGTTATCGGCTCTGGCATCGTGGCCGCTGTCGGCCTCTGGGTCGCCTATGTGAGCTATACCCAGCAACCCTCCGAGGCGTTCCTGTTTCCGCGCCTGATCGCCACGGTGTTCGTGGTTCTTGCGCTCTGGACCTTTGGCAAGGCCTGTCTTGGCTGGACCAAGGTCGGCAATGGCATTTCAATAAGCCAGATGGCAAACCTGACGCCGGGCCTGATCGTGACGCTGATCTATATCTTTTGGGCGGCCAAGGGGCTTGGGTTTTATACCGCCACCCCGATCGCCTTTTTCATCCTGCTGAGCCTTTATGACCCGGCCTCGCACCGCGAGGTGAAATCATGGCTCAAACGTCTTTTCATAACGGCCTGTTTCGTGGCCGTCATGTACGGTCTCTTCGCAAAACTTCTAAAAGTGTACACACCGCGAGAGATATTCTTCTGAACCGTAACAGCGGCAGAATTCATCATCCCAGGGAGGAACCAACCAATGAAACAACTGCTAGCAGGGGCCGCAATCGCCCTTATGGGCCTGACCACCACAGCAACCGCAGAGGGCGCCGAAAATTACCCCGAACGCCCCGTCATGATGATGGTCAGCTATGGTGCCGGCGGCGCCACCGACTTTCAGGCGCGCATCGTCACCATGACGGCGGGCAATGAGGATGCACTTGGCATGCCCATCGCGATCCTCAACAAGCCGGGGGCCGGCGGGCGTGTCGGCTGGAACTGGCTGGCCACGCAGGCCGATGCCGACGGCTATACGCTTGGCGCCTATAACGTGCCGCACTTTATCGCTCAGTCGATCAAGGGCGGGGTCGAGTATTCCACCGACAGCTTTGAGCCGATTGCAAACTGGGGCGCCGATCCGGCGGTCTTTGTGGTCGGGGCCGACAGCGACTTCACCTCGATGCAGGATGTGGTTGCCTTCGCCAAGGAAAACCCCGGCAAGCTGACCTTCTCGGGCGCGGGTCTTTTCGTGGGGCACCACATCGCGGCGCTTCAGCTTGAAAAGGCGGCGGACGTCAAGATGGCCTATATCCCGAACAACAAGGGCGGCGCCGGCGCCATGAAGGCCGTCATCGCAGGCGAAGTCATGGGCGGGATCAACAACCTCTCGGATGCCTTCCGCGCCGAACAGGCGGGCAACGTCAAGATCCTCGGCGTGTTCGATCTTGAGCGCAACGAGTTCCTGCCCGACGTGCCGACGCTCAAGGAGCAGGGCTATGACATCGACAACGCTTCGGTCAACTTTCGCGGCATCATGGTGCCCAAGGGCACACCCGAAGACGTGATCGAAAAGCTGGCCGCGACGGTGCCCGCGATGTTCGAGAACGGCAAGGTTGCCGACAAGATGAAAGCGGGCGGCTCGCCGATGAAGGTGATGACCCGCGACGAGGTCAAGCAGATGTGGGCCGACCGCGCGGCGACCCTCAAAGAGCTGCTTGCAGGCCTCTGAAACCACTGCCCCCCACCCCCCGTTACGGGGTGGGGGGTTCCTCTGACCAAGGACCGAAAATCATGAATGCCCCTGATGCAATTGCCCAAGTCGATGCCATCGTCGCCCGTGCCCATGCGGCCCAAAAGGCCTATGAGGCGAACGGCTCGCAGGCGCGCTATGATCGCGCCGCACAGGCCGCCGCATGGGCCATCATGGAACCCGCCCGCAACCGCCACCTGGCAGAGCTTGCGGTTGAAACCACCGGCCTTGGCAATGTGGCCGACAAGATCATCAAGAACCACCGCAAGACGCTTGGCTTGATGCGCGATATCGCGCAGGCCAAGACCTATGGCGTGATCGCCGAGGATGACGAAACCGGCATTACCACCATCGCCCGCCCGATGGGGGTGATCGGCGCGGTGGTGCCCTCGACCAACCCGGCGGCGACGCCGGCCAACAATATCATCAACGCTTTGAAATGCGGCAATGCAATCGTGCTGTCGCCCTCGCCCAAGGGCGTGCCCGCCTGCGAGGTTCTCTTGGGCTATATCCACGCCGAGTTCGACAAGATCGGCGAGGATCATGACCTTGTCCAGATGGTGCCGGCGCCGGGCTCCAAGGACAAGACGCAGCGCCTGCTTGAGATCAGCGATCTGATCGTCGTCACCGGCTCGCAAAACAACGTCAAACGCGCCTATACCTCGGGCACGCCGGCCCTTGCGGTCGGGGCCGGCAATGTCACCGTGATCGTCGATGAAACCTCTGATCTGCGCGCCGCCGCCGAGAAAATCACCGCCTCCAAGACCTTTGACAACGCGACCTCGTGCAGCTCGGAAAACGCCATCGTGGTGGTTGATGCGATCTTTGAGCCGTTCATGGCCGAGCTTGCCATGACCGGCGGGGCGCATGTGACGGACGTGGTGAAAATCGTGTCCAAGCTCTGGCCCGACGGCCACCTCAACCGCGCGGTGATTGCGCAGGACGCCGACAAGATGCTCGCGGCGCTTGGCATGGCGGGCGAGGTGCCCGCCGACACCAAATTCCTCGCGGTCGAGACCACCGGCATCGGCCCCGAACATCCGCTTTCTGGCGAAAAGCTGTCGCGGGTGGCGGCCTTGTACCGGGCGCGCGATTTCGAGGATGCGATGGCGATCACAGCGCGCATTCTGGCCCATCAGGGGGCAGGGCATTCTGTCGGGTTGCATTCCACCGTTGACGCGCGCGCGATTGCGATTGGTCAGGTCATTCCGACCTGTCGGGTGATCGTCAACCAGGCGCATTGCTTTGCCACCGGCGGGGCCTTCAACAACGGCATGCCGTTTTCGCTCTCGATGGGCTGTGGAAGCTGGGGTGGCAATTCGATTGATGACAACCTGCATTGGAAACACTTCATGCAGACCACCAAGGTGATCCGCGAAATTCCGCCGCGCGAACCCAAGGTCGAGGATATCTTCGCCGCCTATTGGGACGTGGCGGGGCGATGAGACTGGACCAGGACACCCCGCCAAAAGGCACGGTGCGCGATTGGCTTGATCATCGCGCGGGCGAGGATGGCATTGCCTTCATCTTTACCGACGACGGCGCGACCCTGCGCTGGTCCGAGTTGCGCGCCGAAGCGGCGCAGATCGCCTCGCAGCTGAGCATGGCGGGCCATGCCAAGGGCGAGAGCGTCGCCATCCTGCACCCCAACGGGCGCGCAGGCGTCATCGCGCTTTACGGCGCGCTTTACGGCGGGTTTCGCGCGACGATGATCAACCTTGCCGCCGGGCGCGACGCGATTGCCTATGCGCTTGAGCACAGCGACGCGCGCACCGCTTTCGTGCACGAAAGCGCCGCCGAGCTGTTTGACGCCGCCAAACCCGCGGCGATGACCCGCTTTGTGGCGGGGGCGATCCCGGCGGCGACGGTGCTTCACGATGTGGGTCCGCAGGATCATGCGCTTTTGATGTATACCTCGGGCACCACGGGGCGGCCCAAGGGCGTGGTGCACACCCACGCCAGCCTGTTGGCCGGTGGCTGGACCACGAGCATCGCGCATGGCTTGCGCCCCGTGGATCGCGGGCTTTGCGTCTTGCCGATCTATCATATCAACGGGTTGTGCGTCTCGGTCATGGGCGCGCTTGTGTCGGGGGGCTCGATCGCCATGTCGCCGAAGTTTTCCGCCGGTCAGTTCTGGGCCGATGCCGGGGCATCCGGGGCGACGTGGTTTTCGGTCGTGCCCACGATCATCAGCCACCTGTTGCACGGCGCCAATGACCCCGATGCGATCACCCGGCAGCGGCTGCGCTTTGGGCGCTCGGCCTCATCGGCGCTCGCGCCGGATGTGCAGACCGCGTTCGAGACGCGCTTTGACGTGCCGATCGTGGAAACCATGGGCCTGACGGAAACGGCGGCGCAAATCCTGTCCAACCCGCTGCCGCCGGGGGTGCGCAAGATCGGCTCGCCCGGTGTGGCCTATGGCAATGAGGTCGCGATCTTGGGCGCTGACCTTCGGCCTTGTCTGCCCGAGGTCGAAGGCGAAATCGCGATCCGCGGGCCCAATGTCATGCTGGAATACCTCAAGAACCCCGAGGCGACCGCCGGAACCTTTACCGGGGATTGGCTGCGCACCGGCGATCTTGGTCGGATTGATGCGGATGGCTATGTCTATGTCACCGGGCGACTTAAGGAATTGATCATCAAGGGCGGCGAAAACATCGCCCCGCGCGAGATTGACGAGGCGCTTTACAGCCACGCTGACGTGATCGAGGCGGCGGCCTTTGCGCGCCCCTGCAAAAGCTATGGCGAGCGCGTCGAGGCGGCGGTGCGCCTGCGTGATGGCTCGGATGTGTCGGGGGGGGATTTGCGGCAAATCTGCGTTGAGCGTGTAGGCGCGTTCAAGGCGCCGGATGTGGTGCATATCATTGATGAGCTGCCCAAGGGCCCTTCGGGCAAAATTCAACGTCTGAAGCTGGCCGAAGTACTGGGCACGCTGGAACCCTCAGACTAGCGCCCATTTCCTCAGCGCCAGAACCCGGCGTAAGAGGCAAACACCCCCTGAAGCTTGGCCAAGGCGCGATTGGCGGTGCCGACACGCGGCAGATCGCCGGTGCTCAGGCGGTCGATGACCACCTCGACCGGGCAGGCCGCGCGGGTTTTGGGATCGAAATAGCGCGGGTAGTCAATCAAACTGGCATGCACCAGCCCCTCAAGCGTTGGCGACGCGCGCCGCCGCCGGCGGGGCGGCTCTCCGAGGTCGCGGGTCAGGCCCCAGCCTGCATAAAACGGCGCCCCGGTGGTGGTGACGCGCACCCCGCGCAACAGCGCCTCGAAGCCCAGAAGCGAGGTCATGGTCCAGACCTCTTGAACCTCGCCCAAAAGCGCGGCCGGATCGGCACCACCCACCACCAGATCGGCAAGCGCGCCAAGGCGTTCGGGGGCAATGGCGCCGGGGCGCAGACCCGCTTCGACATCGGGGTGAGGCTTATAGAGGATCACCGCCTCGGGGTTCTTGTCGCGCACCAGTTCCAGCAGCGCCAGATTGGTGTTGACCGCCCCCGCGCCAAGCCGGATCGAGGCATCGTCCTCGACCTGGCCGGGCACCAGAATGCGATGGCCGGGCGGAAGATCGGGCGCAGCCCCGCCAAGGTTATACTTGCTCAGGCCAGCCCCCGTCAGGCGCCGGATCAGAGTTTCGGCGCGCAGGTTCTGATCCGGACGCAGCGCGGCGCGGGCGGCAATCAGGCGCTCAAGGCGGCTCTCGCCGGTCGGATCGTAGTAAATCCCGAGATCGTCACAGACCAGCGACAGCGGCGGCACCAGATCGGCCCCAAGCCCGCGCGAGCGCAGAAAGCCATCCTCGACACGCACCGCGCCCTCAGGGCCGACCTCGGGTTTGGAGGCCCAGACCATCGCCGGGCGATCCGGCAGGGCACTGGTGGAATTCCTGACGGATTTGGCGAACTGCACCCGGCGATACTTGCCGAAAAACCGCTGAAGCGGCGCGCGTTTCCACAGGCGCATGCCATGCGCAGCCCAGCCGTTGCGATCCTCGCGCCAGGCGCGGGTTTGGGCCTCAAGCGCGCTGATCGCGGTGTCGAGATCACATAATTCGTCGCGATAGGGGTCGTACCATTTGGGATAAAGCAGCATCGCCCCGGCAAAAAGCTGCGCTCGCGTCAGGCTGCGCGCGCGCCGCTCAAGGCGGATCGGATGGCGGTCGTCGGTCAAATCCCACCCGGCATAAAACGGCTGGCCAAAGACCCGTGGGCGGTGGCCCGCAAAAATCGCCTCGAAGCCGAGCTGCGAGGTGACGGTATACACGGCAATCGCCCCTTCCAGCAGGGAAAACGGGCTGACCGGATCGCTGAACAGGGTGATGCGGTCGGTTTCGTCCTTGGCACTGAAATAGCCCTGACGATGCCCGGCATCGGTTTCCGGGTGGGTCTTGATCAGAATGCGCGCGCCGGGGTTATCTTCCTGCGCGTAATAGAGCATCTCGCGAAAGGTATTGGCATCGGCGCCGCCACGGGTGACGCTGGCATCGCCCCGGGTCTGGTCGATCACCAGAACATACCCCGGATCGGGGCAGGGGGCGCTTGGATCAAAGGTATTGTATTTCGACAGATGCGCCTCGGCCAGACGCGCGATGCCTGCGCGCGCGCGGTCCAAAAGGGCGGTATCATCCAGCGGAAGCGTCTTTAGAATATGTTCAAGATCAGAGGGTTGCGCGCTATCGAATGCGGCGCCGCGATGGTCGATCACAAGGCCGAGCGGCGGCTCGCCGTCGCGCCCCGGATGAACCGAGCGCAAGAAGGCATCCTCGACACGGATCAGCCCCGCCCCGCTGCGCCTCGCCATGGCCTCGCCGCGATGGGCATAGGGGCTGTGGCCCCAGACCGCGATCAGATCATCGGCGCCGGGCGTGCCAAGCGTCAGGTCATAACCCGCAAGAGACAGGATGCGGGACACGCGGCGTTGGCGCAGAAATCCGGCGTTGTAATAGAAAACCCGCCGGGATGTGGTGGTCCCGGCGGGGTCAGATCTGCGGGCGGTGTCAGAGTCCACTGCCGCCAAGCGTATCGCCTGCGGTCGAGAACGAGCCGACCGCGCCAAGCGTGCCGGTGAGGGCCGAGATAACCTTGGCCCACTGGGCGAAGGGCGCCTCTGTCACATAGAGCGTGTCATCGTCACGGATCGCGAAATCGCGCGCGACAAACATGCCGTTCGGCTTGGTCAGGTCAAGCACATAGATCATCCGCTGTGCGCCGACGAGATCGTCGCGGCCAAGCACCTGATTGGCGATTTCCGCCGGTTCGTTGCGCAGCACGAAGACACCTGTCGGATCAGCGGCGGTGGTGGTCAGGCCACCGACCTGCGCAATCGCCTCGATGGCGCTGAGGGTCTGGGTCTGAAAGGTTACGCGGGCCTGGGCGCCGGTCGCGCCAAGCGCGGTATAGGCGCGGGTGTCGGATTCGACCAGAATGCGGTCACCGCCGCGCAGGGCGATGTCGAACTGCGGATATTTGAACAGGTCCTGGAACCAGACCTTGCTGCGCTTGTCGCCCCGGATCACGGTGATCAGCGCGACTTCGGGTTCGATCGCGATACCGCCGGCCGAGGCAATCATGCTTGACAGGGTGCGCGTCGGGCGCTCGATCGGATAGACGCCTTGCCCGCCGACCGCGCCACTCAGCGACACGGTTGATCCATTGCCCGCAAGGCGGCGCACCTCGACCTGGGGGTCGGGGGTTTGCTCGTCAAGCTTGGCGGTGATGATCCGGCGGATGCCTTCGGGCGAGTTGCCAGCGGCGCGGATACGCCCGGCATAGGGCACAAAGATAAAGCCCGAGCCGTCAACCTGCACCTCTTGCAGAATGGTCTGGTTGGTGGCCTCGCCCGCCAGAAGCCCGTCATCGACGTTCTCCCAGATCGTCAGGCCAAGCGTGTCACCGGGGCTGATCGTGTCAGACCCAAGCAGGCCTGCGTTCTTGAAATCATCGGTAAATCCAAGCGCGGGTTGCACAGCGGTGGCACGGGTGACGCGGTCGTTCACGGTCACGACAAAGGCGTCGCCCTGTCGTTGAACCGAGCCTGAGTAAATCTCGCGCTTGTTCGGCCCGACACGGGGCAGAACGCCACAAGAGGCGACGATTGACACAATGGCCAAAGCGGCGACGGGCTTCGCCCATCGGAAATGTTGGGGTTTCACTGCTCGGTCTCCTCGACCTGTTTTTGTTCTGCCTCGGTCTTTTTTTGTCAACCTACAGGAATCGTAAGTTTAAATCCAGCGTTAGTGAGGTCAGAGGTCAGGGGACAATCCGCAACTGTTGCCTTGGGGCCGCGGTGCCGGATTTGAGCGCGTCATAGGGGTCTTCTGGCGCGAGCATCATATCGACCGCTTGGCGCAGCAATTGGCGCCGCCCCTGGGCCGAGTAGAAACCGCCGGCAATTTGGCTGGTTTCAAGCAGATAGCGGCGATAATCGGTATAGGCGCGCCGGTCTGGGCGTTCGGCCCCGGCAAAGAAATCGCGCAGCGGTTTGGTGCTCACGAACTCGGGTTTGGCATAGACCGCCTGCCCGAAAGTGCGCAGCGGAATGCCGCGCCAAAGCACCTGTTGCGCGGCCGTGGAATTGACGGTGACCGCGCTGCGTGACTCGTCCAGAAGTTGTGCAAGCTTGCCGCCGCGCACATAATGCACCCGCCCCTTTACCCCGTGCCCACGCACCAGACGGCGCAGCTCGGCGCGGATCGGGGCGCGGCCATCTTCAAGCGGATGCGCCTTGATCACCAGATGATGATGCGGCGGCGCGCCAAGGGCAAAACCCTCGATCACGGTTTCCAGAAACTCGGTCATGCTTGAGAACGGCGAATGCGCCTGAAAGGACGAGTCGTGTTCAAGCTGTAAAAGGGCAAGATGATAGGGAAAGCCGCCATGGCGGATGCGCCAGGTGGCGAGGCGGCGCTCGATCGCCTGAAACGGCATCAGCAACAGACGCTTGATATAAAGGTGAAACTCTTCGCGCACGCTCAGCGCCCGATGCGGGCGGAAATCGCGATAGCGCCGGTTTGCGAGCAGGACAAAGCCGTGGTAAAGCGCGCCGTAGAAGATATGCTGGCGCATGTCGCCCCAGCTTGCCGGCGGCAGGGCGGTGTCCATATCCGAGTTTTCCAGCGCCGTGCGCATCTGCGGCACGCTCATTTCCATCAGCCTGGAGTTGCCATTGGTGCCGTCGCGTTCATAGGTGACCCAATAGGGCCGCATATAGCCCTCTTCATAGACATGCACCGTCAGCCCCGCCTCGCGCGCAATCTCGACGGCTTGGGCATGAATGGGGCGGGTATCGCCGTAAAGCACGATATCGGTGATGTTTTTGTCGCTCAGGATCTGGCGGAACGTCGCGGGCCAGTCGGCGGCACAGCCGGTAAAGGGGATATAGGCCTTGCGGTCACGCCAAAACGCCTGATCACCGGCGTTAAAGCCGACACGCCAGACCTCGGCATTGGCCCGGCGCAGCATCTGCCCGAGTTTCTGAAAAAACGGCCCGTGCGGCCCCTGAAGAAACAGGAACGCGCGGTTTTGCCCGGTCAGACCTGTCATGGCCTTTGCTGTCCTTTTCCACTCACCACGCCCCTCATAGCGCAGCATTTTGGCAAAAATAAGCCCCGTGATGCGCGCCTTGCTTGCCATGGGCGGGCGCCACCGCTAGGTCGAAGACATGAGACTAGGGGAGACAGGTTAAATGTTTACTGGCATCGTCACGGATGTGGGCCGCATTCGGCAGGTTGAACAACGCGGCGATCTGCGCGCGCGCATCGCCACCAAGTATGACACGACCCGTATCGACATCGGCGCCTCGATTGCCTGTGACGGGGTGTGTCTGACGGTGGTGGCGCTTGGCCCCGATTGGTTTGAGGTGGATATCTCGGCCGAGACAGTCTCAAAGACTAACCTTTCGGCATGGGGCGAAGGGCGGCGTGTTAACCTTGAACGCGCGCTCAAGGTCGGGGATGAGCTTGGCGGGCATATCGTGTCGGGTCATGTCGATGGTCTGGCCGAGGTGGTGGGCCTGCGCGACGAGGGCGACAGCACCCGCGTGACATTGCGCGCCCCCAAAGAGCTAGCGCGCTTCATCGCCTCCAAGGGCTCGGTCGCGCTGAACGGCACGTCGCTGACGGTGAACGAGGTCTCGGGCTGTGACTTTGGCATCAATTTCATCCCCCACACCAAAGAGGTCACCACATGGGGCGATGTGGCGCTCGGGGATAAGATCAACCTCGAAATCGACACGCTGGCGCGTTACGTGGCACGGCTGGCCGAGGCGGGTTAGTCGTTATCGCTTAGCCCCGCGCCGGCCCCGGCAAGGCGGCTTTGGGCCGTGTCGGGCGCATAGGTGCGATGGGCGAACGCGCTCAGGACCTGCGCGATCTCGGGGTCGATATCGCCGCGCGTTATGGGCGCGAGCGGCGGAATATCCTCGGCACTGGTCAGGGCGATGCGCACCGCTTTGGTGCAGTCAAGGTCGAGCGCGCCGGCAATGGTCTGCTTGATGCAGGTCTCAGCGCCGAAGGTCACGGTGACGCCGGGCCATTCCAGCTTCAGCGTGGTCTCATTTTCCTGCGCGGCGGCCGCCACATAGGGCAAAAGCAACAGCGGAAAGGATGTCTCGCCAAGCTCAAGTGGTTTGCCCTCTGCGATGTCTTTGGCGTGATCGCAAATCGCCGCGCCGCTGATCAACGGACAAAGCGCGCCACCCTTGGCCGCCCATGTGCCGGTGTCTTCAAGCGGGCAGAGGGTTTCGTATTCCGCGCCATCATTCTGGCGCAAGAGCCCCGCCAGGGCCTCGGCCCCCGGCAAGCCAGCCGCACAGAGCCAGCGGGTCGCCTTGCCGGCCTCTTCCGCCAATCCCCAGCTTAGCCCGGCCCCGCGCGCCGCCTTGCGTGACAGGCCCTCGATCTCGTTCAGCGACCAGGTCATGCGCGGCCCTCCAGATACGGGTAGGTCCAGTCATCGGCATTGCCGCCCGCCAATTCACCGGGGAAAGGCGCGTGCTGAAACATGTTGATGCGCAGCCAGCGATCCGAGCGCGGATCGAAATGGCAGGCCCCGAAGAACGACAGCTTGGCGCGCAGCATGTCGATGGGCAGAACGCTGGCGTCAATCGTGTTGTCGCGGATTTCTGCGTAGGGCAGGCGCGCGGCGATCTGGGCGCGGCGCACCACGTGGCGATGCTCGGGGTGCTTGAGCAGGAAACCAGCCACCGGCCCGTCGGGAAAATCCGCCAGATCGGCAAACATGCGTGCGGCGTCGCGCCCCGGGCAAAGCGGTTGCTCATAGGGTTCGATTGGCTCGTCAAACCGCTCGCCAAGGCGCGGTTCAAGCTTTGCCTCGGAGGTGTACCAGACCCGCGCGGTTGCGTCCCGCTCGGCCCAGTCGATCTCAAGCGCCCAGCCATAGACGTCTTGGGTGATGGCGCGCAGATCGCTCACCTGCATCGCCCCGTCGATGCGCCAGGTGGCACCCTCATCGGCGGCCATGCAACAGCTTAGCCCATCCACCAGATCGCCGTAGGGCTCCATCAAAAGCGAGGCCAAAAGCTCTTGCCCCTCGACGGCAAGCGCGGTTTCACCCCAGAGCCAGAGGCGGTTCCAGGGCGTATCGCGTGTCAGGTCGGCCTCGGTCAAATGCGCAATCAGCGCCTCCATATCGGCGCGCAGGTCGTGCAGTTTCGCAATCTGGATCGGGTGCTCTGATTGCCAGCTTAGCGCGTGCAGGCGCGCGCGCTTGGCAAAGTCGCAAAAGCTCTGCGCGGCCTCTGCGGTGGCCTCGGGCAGGGCGCGGATGCGGGCCAAGGCCTCTTCGCGCGCCGCGATCCAATTGTTGAGCAAGGCCGGGTGATTGAGCAGGAACGGCGCCATGCCAAGCCCGGTTGAATTGCCGATGCCAAAGCGGCGACGCAGCTTGGGCGCCAGCGGCACGGCGGTCTCGGGCGCGCGCAGGGCGGCCATATGCTCGACCAGATCCATCACGACGGCGCGGGTCAGGAAGACCGACAGCATCTCGATCTGGAAGGGGGCCTGAAATTCATCGCGATCAGCGGTGGTTTCGCGATCCGCGGCGCCAAACTTGCCCGAGCCATAAACGGCGGTGGTGCGCATCAGATAGCCGACATCGTCAATCCGCGCCTGATCGGGCTGTTGCCCGCGCGCAAGGCAATCCACGACGTAATCCCAGAGCCGGACCGAACGGTTGGCGCGGCTCAGCGACAGCTCGGTCTCGGTGATGCGCCCGGCCTCCTGGCGGGGGACGTTTTGCGACAGGCGGTCAAGATCGGAGGGGGTGGGGATGCCGTCAAACAGGGTAAATGTCGCGTCCCATTCGGTGGCAATCACCCGGTCCGAGCGTTTCTCGGGCGGCAGATCATTGGCAAAGGCAATCAGCGAATAGCTGCGCTGCGGCCCATGCGCGGTATAAACCGCACGGCCAACGCCGCGCGCGTCGATGTCGAAAACACCGCGCTCGAACTGCCAGTTCTCGGCCTTGAGGCGGCGCAAAAGCACGCGCATGAACGACAGCCGGGATTGATGAAAAGACCCAAGCCGCGCCAGACGCATGACCACATTGGGGTCGCGGGGCGCGATGCGAATGCTGTCGGTCTGTTGCATTGGCCTGTCCTTTTCCGGTCTTGAATTTAAACGGGGCGGCCCCGGTAAAGGGCCGCCCCGAAATGTCAGCGCATCTCGCGGCCTTTGGCAAGGGTGATACGGATCGCATCCCAAAGTGAGGGCAAAAGCACAAGCGACACCGGCACGGCCGTGACCACGATAAAGCTCTGCAATTTGCCGACACCGCCGGCCCCTGTATAGATCAGGATGATCGCCATCACCCCCATTGCCACGCCCCAGAACAGGCGGACGGGCAGGGCCGGCCGGTCCTCGTTGGACATGGCAACCGAGATCACATAGGTCATCGAGTCGCCGGTCGTGGCCACGAAGATCGTGGTCAGGATCAGGAACAGCACCGACACGATAAAGCCCATCGGCAATTGCTGGGTGATCGCCAGAAGGGCGGCCGGCAGGTTGAAGCCCTCAAACGCGGTCGAGACCGAGCCCTGATTGGCCAGCTCGAACGCAATGCCAGAGCCGCCGACGATGGTGAACCAGAATGCGGTCACGATAGGTGCCACAATCGACAGCATGATCACGATAGAGCGGATCGAGCGCCCCCTACTCACGCGCGCGATGAACATCGCCATCAGCGGGCCATAGCCAAGGAACCAGCCCCAGAAGAAGACGGTCCACCAGCCAAGCCAGCCGGGATCGCCAAACACACCCGCCTCGCCACGATAAAGCGCCATCGGGAAGAAATCGCTCAGGTAGGTGGCAAAGCCGCCAAAGAAGCTTTTGAAGATGAACATCGTCGGCCCGGCCACCAGCATGAACACCAACAAGGCGGCGGCAAGAAGCACGTTCACCCGGCTCAGGATCTGAATGCCCTTGGTCAGCCCCGACGCCGCAGAGGCGGTATAGAGCGCCACAAGCGCAAGGATCACCATCGCCTGGGTGGCAAAGCCGTCGGGAATGCCGAACAGCGCGTTCAGACCATAGCTGACCTGAAGTCCGAGAAAACCGATCGGCCCCACGGTGCCCGCCACCACGGCGATGATGCAGGAGGCATCGGCAATAAGACCGATCGGCCCCTTGATCGCCGCATCGCCAAACACCGGGTAAAGCAGGGTGCGCGGTGCCAGCGGCAGGCCCTTTTCATAGTGGTAATGCATCAGCATGACCGTGGTCAGCGCGCCAAGGATCGCCCAAGCCAGAAAGCCCCAATGCATGAAGCTTTGCGCAAGCGCGGGGTTTACGGCGGCGGCACTGGCGGCCTCGGCCCCAAAATGCGGCGGTGACGACAGGAAATGCGCCATCGGCTCGCCAGCGGCCCAGAACACACCGCCCCCGGCCAGAAGCGTGCACATGATCATCGCGCCCCACTGGAACAGCGGAAATTCAGGCGCGGCAAGCCCGCCCATGATCGCGCGCCCACCGGGCAGAACCACAAGCACAAGCCCGATCAGGAAGGTGGCCAGCAACAAAAGCTGCCAATAGAGGCCGAAATACTTGGCCGACCAGGCAAAGCCGGTGTCGACCATGCTTGACAACAGATCGAGGTCAAACAGGGCAATCACGCAGAAAAGCGCGATAAAGCCGCCGGTTATGGCAAACAGAGGCTTGTTGATGTGATGCATCTGCCCTTTGGCTGCATCCGTGTTGGTGATGTCGGACATGTATTCCTCCGTAAGGGTTGTCCGTGGGGGGGCGAGGATGCCCTAGTGGTCCGGCGGCGCGTCTGCCGGGGTGAAGTTTTCGTCAAAGAACCGGAGCCAGTTGCCGCCCATCAGTGCGTCAACTTCGGTTGCGTCAAAGCCGGTGCGGGCAAGCCCTTCGCGGATATTGCCGAAATCGCGGTTGTCGCGGAACCACACGGGCTGGGGCGGGAAACCGGGGGCAGAAGCAGAGCCTTCGCCATAGTCGATCTCCTTGGTCCAGCGCCCGGTGCGCATCCACTCGACAATGCTGTCGGGCTGATCCTGGCACAGGTCGCTGCCGATACCGAAATGGGCGACGCCAAAGGTTTCCGCGGCGCGCGCGATCATCTCGCTAAAGCTGTCGACAGTGCAGTCGGATTTATCCTTGAGGTGATGCGGATAAAGCGAAAATCCCATCATGCCGCCGTTTTGCGTCACCGCGCGGATCACATCGTCGCGCTTGTTGCGCAGGGCCGGCTGCCAGCTATGAAGATTGGCATGGGTGATGGTGATCGGGCGGGTCGAGATATCGGCCGCCTCGATGGTCGAGCGGTCGGCGGAATGGCTCATGTCGACGACAAGGCCGACGCGGTTCATCTCTTTGATCACCTGACGGCCCATGCGGGTGATGCCGGGGTCCTCGGCCTCGTAACACCCCGTAGCCAAAAGCGACTGGTTGTTATAGCTCAGCTGCATGAAACGCGCGCCAAGGCGGTGCAGGATCTCGACCAGCCCGATATCGTCCTCGATCGGGCTGGGGTTCTGAAAGCCAAAGAAAATCGCGGTGCGCCCGGTCTCTTTCGCGCGGCGCACATCATCGCCGGTGAACCCCTGAAAGATCAGCTCTGGAAAACGCTCGAACCAGCGGTTCCAGGCCTCGAAGTTGAGCACGGTTTCGCGGAAATTCTCGTGATAGGAAATGGTGACATGCACCGCGTCCACGCCGCCCGCGCGCATCTCGCGGAACACCTTTTCCGACCAGTTGGCATATTGCAGCCCGTCGATCACCACGTTCATTTCGGCGTACCTGCTGCGATATAGGCGGTCTTGACGGTGGTATAGAATTCCGCCGCCGCGCGGCCCTGTTCACGCGAGCCATACGAACTGTCGCCGCGCCCGCCGAAGGGCACGTGATAATCGGTGCCCGCCGTCGGCAGGTTGACGGTGACCACCCCGGTGCGCGCGTTGCGCCGGAAATGCGTGGCGCGCGCAAGGCTTTGCGTCACGATGCCAGAGGTCAGGCCGAAGTTGGTGTCGTTGACGACCGACAGCGCCTCGTCATAGCCATCGACCTTGATCACCGAGGTGAGCGGCGCGAACATTTCCTCGCGGTTGATGCGCATGGCGTTGGTGGTGTTGAGAAATACGCCGGGGGTCATGTAATAGCCCTCGGTTTCGCGGGTAACGCGCGTGCCGCCACAGGCAAGCTCGGCGCCCTCGGATTTGCCGAGATCGACATAGGCGAGGTTCTCGTTAAGCTGGGTTTCGCTGACCACCGGGCCGATCTGTGTGCCGGCCTCAAACGCGTGGCCGACGGTCATCGCCTCTGCGCCTGCGACAAGCTTTTCGACAAAGGCGTCGTGGATGCCCGCATGCACCACAAGGCGCGAGGAGGCGGTGCATTTCTGCCCCGTGCCGCCAAAGGCGCCGCCAAGCGCGAGGGTGACGGCGAGATCAAGATCGGCGTCATCCATCACCGCAAGGGCGTTCTTGCTGCCCATTTCCATCTGGACCTTGGTGAGGTTCTGGATCGCGGCGGTTGCGATGCCCTTGCCCACCGGCACAGAGCCGGTAAAGGAAATCGCGGTCACTTTCGGGCTTTCGACCAGACGCTGGCCGATGCTTCCGCCGGCCCCCATGACGAGGTTGAACAGGCCCTTCGGGATATCCTGGCGCGAGATGATCTCGCTCAGCGCATAGGCCGAGGCGGGGGTCATGTTGGCGGGCTTCCAGATCACCGCGTTGCCATAGCAAAGCGCCGGTGCGATCTTCCAGCTGGCGGTGGCGGTGGGAAAGTTCCAGGGGCTGATCACGGCGACGGTGCCGATGGGTTCGCGGCGCACATCGACCTCGACACCGGGGCGCACGGAATCGGCATTCTCGCCAAGCTGGCGCAGGCATTCGGCGGCGTAATAGGTAAAGAACTGACCGGCGCGAAACACCTCGCCCTTGCCCTCGGCCAGCGGCTTGCCCTCTTCGCGGCTGAGCAGGCGGCCAAGCTCTTCGGCGCGTGCCATCATCTCGTTGCCGATCGACATCAGTGCCGCCTGCTTGCGCTCCATCCCATAGGCGGCCCATTCGATCTGGGCGGCGCGGGCGGCGTCAAGCGCGTGCTCAAGCTGATCGGGTTTGGCCTGCGCATAAAGCCCGATCAGGTCGCTGATATCGGACGGATTGCGGTTTTCGATCTCTGCGTCCCCGGCAACCCAGTCACCGGCGATATAGTTGAGATATGTCTTGGCCATGGTTTGATCCCTTTCCTTGCGTCGCGCATAAAAGGGCACAGATCAAACTTCAGGACAAACGTAAAATAGTTGAATTTAATTCAGCATAATTGAAGTTTAGTATCCACGCCGTGGAGCAAACCCTCCGACTTCCAGTCGGACCCGCTTCAGCGTGAAAGAATCGCTTTATGATCGTACCCTCAGAAAAATGAGCCGCAGCCGGGTCGGAGGCTCATTTTTCTGAGG
>NZ_FWFJ01000072.1 GCF_900172365.1 Roseovarius gaetbuli | reverse complement strand
CCTCAGAAAAATGAGCCTCCGACCCGGCTGCGGCTCATTTTTCTGAGGGTACGATCATAAAGCGATTCTTTCACGCTGAAGCGGGTCCGACTGGAAGTCGGAGGGTTTGCTCCACGGCGTGGATACTCAAATCCGCCCTGATCTCACTCTCTCGCCTCGGCGGTGGTTCGCTTCTGCCCGCCTCAGGATCGCTTCAACAGCGCCAAAAGCTCTTGCGAGGGAAAGCCATCCGGCGTCGCCCCGACCGATTTCTGAAAGCTGCGAATCGCCTCGACCGTATTGGGACCGATGATCCCGTCGATCTTTTCGACGCCAAAGCCCTTGCGCTGCAGGCGCCGCTGCATTTCCATTCTCTCATCAAACGACAAGGGTTTGTACCCGCGCGGCCAGCTGGCCTGAATTTCCGGCCCACCTTTCAGGCGATCCGACAGATGCCCGACCCCGATCACATAGGCGTCGGCCTTGTTATAGCGCTCGATCACCGCGAAATTGTTGAAGATCATAAAGGCCGCGCCCTGCGCGCCCGCGGGCAAAAGGATCGAGGCCTTGCCGTAATTCGGCACTGGCTTGCCATCAAGCCCGACAACCCCCTGCGCCGCCCATTGCGCCGGTGACTTCATGTTCTTGCGCGCCGCCGAGGCATGGTTGAACCCGCGCGGCAGACGCACCTCAACCCCCCAGGGCTGGCCCTTGGTCCAGCCGAACCGCTTGAGATAGGCGGCGGTCGAGGCAAGCGCGTCACTTGGATCATCCGACCAGATATCGCGCTTGCCATCGCCGGTGAAATCAACTGCATAGGCCAGGTAAGACGTCGGTATAAACTGGGTATGCCCCATTGCCCCGGCCCAGGACCCTTTCATGTCGGCCGGGCTCACATCTCCGGCCTGCAAGATCTTGAGGGCGGCGATCAGCTGGCTTTCAAAGAACTTGCCGCGCCGCCCATCAAAGGACAGCGTTGCAAGCGCCTCGATAAGCGGGATCTCCCCGCGCCGCTCGCCGTAGGTGCTTTCAAGGCCCCAAACCGCCGCTACGACCTCTTTCTCAACGCCATATTTCTGTTCGATCCGCGTCAGGGTGCGACGATGCTTGCGCAGGGCCGCCTGCCCGTTCTTGACGCGCACCGGCGAGGCGGCGCTATCGAGGTAATCCCAGATTTGGCTTTTGAATTCCGACTGGTTGCGGTCCTTCTGAATGACCGAGGTGTTATATTGCACGCCGCGAAAGGCGCGATCGAAAACTCCTGTGCGAATGCCTTGTTGCGCCGCACGGCCCCGAAACCCTGAAATCCAGCGGTCAAACGCCTTGTTGGCACTTGCCGGAATGATCCGCGCCTCGCCGTCGGCAAGGGCCTTGGGCCGCATCTGGGGCCGCAAGGATCGGATCGGCACGTCGATCGACACCACCGCCGCCGCCGTCACAATCCCTGATCCGGGACGCATTTGCGGCCTTAACGACACCTCGACAGCACCTGCCAAAGCGGTGCTCACCATCAGGAAAACGCTTGTAAGTCCAATGATCGACGCCTGCATGCTCTAGCCCTTTTTTGAGTTCGGCTTTGCTCAATCATAGCCTGATTGTTGCCGAATCAAAAGCAATCTTGCTGAAACCGGGCGAACCGTCGCCACAAGCTTGGCAATCTATCGCTGGCCGCGTGCCGTTTTGCGCTTCACCTTGGCCGCCCTGCGTTTCGCGCTGCCCATTTTGCGATGGCCTGTCTTGCCGCGCGCCCCGCCCTTTGCGCCGCGTGGCCCGCGCGGCATGGTCTTGCCCTCAAGGCTGATCAGCTCAAGCGCGATCCCGCCGGTGACCGGCGCCGCCTCGGAGAGTTTGACGGTCACCCGCTGCCCAAGCCCGATCGTAAGCCCCGTGTCTGAACCCATCAAGGTGCCCGCCTCGCGGTCAAAGTGGAAAAATTCCCGCCCCAGACTGCGCACCGGAATAAGACCATCGGCGCCGGTCTCATCAAGCCGCACAAAGACGCCGAACTTGGCCACGCCGCTGATCCGACCGGTGAATTCCTCGCCCAACCGTTCCGACAAAAAGGCCGCGAGATAGCGGTCATTGGTGTCGCGCTCGGCCACCATCGAGCGCCGCTCGGTTTCGGAAATATGTTGGCCGGTGGCGTCAAGGCGGGCCTCTTCCTCGTGGCTTAGCCCGTCATCGCCCCAGCCATGCGCCGAGATCAGCGCGCGGTGCACCACAAGGTCGGCATAGCGCCGGATCGGCGAGGTGAAATGCGCATAGGCCTGAAGCGCAAGGCCGAAATGCCCGAAATTCTGCGGCCCGTAATAGGCCTGCGTCATCGAGCGCAGGGTCGACATGTTGATCACCTCGGCATGATCGGTGTCGCGCGCGGCATGCAAAAGCGCATTGAGATGCGCGGTCTTGAGGACCTGCCCCTTGGCAAGCACAAGCCCCGCCGCTTCGGCGACATCGCGCAGGGTTTCAAGCTTTTCGGGCGCGGGTTCTTCGTGGACCCGGAACAGCAGCGCCGATTTGCGCGCGATCAGCGCCTCGGCGGCGGCCACATTGGCCAGCACCATGAACTCTTCGATCAGTTTATGCGCCTCAAGACGGTCGGTGAAATTGACCGACAAAACCTTGCCTTCGTCGCTCAGCACCACCTTGCGTTCGGGCAGATCAAGGTCGAGCGGCTGGCGCCGGTGGCGGGCCTTCTTGAGGGCGTCATGCGCGGCATAGAGCGGCTTGATCACCTCCTCCATCAGGGGCGCGCATTGCTCGTCCGGCGCACCATCCATCGCGGCCTGCACCTGCTGATAGGTCAGCGAGGCAACCGAGCGCATCAAGCCACGCTCGAACCGATGACCGATCTTGTCGCCCTGCGCGTTGATCTGCATGCGCACGGCGATACAGGCGCGCGGCACGCCCTCATGAAGACTACACAGATCGCCAGACAACCGATCCGGCAGCATCGGCACCACCCGGTCAGGGAAATAGCTTGAATTGCCCCGCTTGCGGGCCTCGGCGTCAAGCGCGGTGCCGGGGCGCACGTAATGCGCCACATCGGCGATCGCGACCCAGATCACATGCCCGCCCTCGTTCTTGGGGTCGTCATCGGCGTGCGCCCAACAGGCATCGTCGTGATCGCGCGCATCGGCCGGGTCGATGGTGATCAGGGGCATGTCCCGCATGTCCTTGCGCCCGTCAAGATCGGCAGGCTTCATCGCGTCGGCCTCGGCCATCACCTCGTCGGAGAAATCATCGGGAATGCCGTGCTGGTGAATGGCAATCAGCGACACCGCCTTGGGCGCCGACGGATCGCCAAGACGCGCCACCACGCGGGCGCGCGGCAGGCCCATGCGCCCGGCAGGCCCGGCCTGCTCGGCCTCGACCAACTCGCCATCCTTGGCACCACCCGTGGCGTCGTTTGCCACCAGCCACTCCTTGCCATCGCCCTTGTCGATCGGCACGATCCGGGCGGAATCCGAGCCTTGGCGGAAAACCCCCAAGACCTTGTGCGGGTTGGTGCCGATGCGCCGGATCAGGCGGGCCTCGTAATGATGTGCCTCGCCCTTTACCTCTTGCAGACGGGCCAGAATGCGGTCGCCTTCGCCGAGAGCCGGATCACTGGCGCGCGGAATCAAGAGAACAACCGGCTCAACGCCCTTGCCCTGCCATTCCAGCGGCTTGGCCAAAAGTTCACCATCGCCGGTCTGGCCCTGAACCTGAAGCACACTGACCGGCGGAAGGCGGTCAGGGTCGCTGTAGGTCTTGCGGCGTTTTTCAAGATGGCCCTCTTCCGCAAGCTCCTTGAGGATGCGTTTGAGGTCGATCCGCGCCGCGCCCTTGATGCCAAAAGCCTTGGCAATATCGCGCTTCGAGGTGAGGGTCGGGTTATCCGAAATCCATTGCAGGATTTCTTTCTTATCTGGCAAATGGCTCATTAGGGTGCCCTAGCACGAAGCAAGCCCGCCGTCATCCGGGAAAACCGCTCTTCCGACCTGTCAGCCAGCCTCGCGAGGCGCGAAGGCAAGGGCGCGACGCGCCGCCCCCAGATCCGCGATGGTATCGACATCGCGCAAGCGATCCACAAGCACCACCCTCGCGCCACCAAGGCTCTGGATGGTGTCGGCAAGGGCATGCTCGCTTGACCAGCGTACCCCTTGAAACAGCGTCGCGGGCACCTGCACCCGTTTGAGCCCGACAAGCCAATACCCGCCATCAGGGGCCGGGCCAAACACCGCCTCATTACGCCCAAGCGCCTTAAAGGCGCGCGCGATATGGGCCGCCCTGATCCCGGGAATATCGCCTCCGATGATACAGACCGGCCCCGGCGGGCACGAGCGCATGATCCGCCCCATCCGGTCGCCAAGATCGCCCCGCCCCTGCGCCACGCGGGCAAACCGCAAGGGCCAAAACCGGCTTTGAAGCCCTTCGGCATCGGGGCTGACGGCGAGGGTCACCTGCCAGCGGGGATCGTCGATCTCGCGCAAAAGCCGCATCACCTGATGGCGAAACCACCAGGCCGCGCCGACCATGCCCATATCGCGCCCAAGCCGGGTTTTGACCCGGCCGGGATGCGGCTCTTTGAGCATGACAATCAGTTGGCCACGCATGATCAGGCGAAATAATCGCGCAAGATTCGGCCATAAATCGCCTTGAGCGCATGAATTTGCGCGACTTCAGCGCGTTCATCGACTTGGTGCATGTTCTGCCCGACAAGGCCGAATTCCACCACCGGGCAATGGCTTTTGACAAAGCGCGCATCCGAGGTGCCGCCGGTGGTGGATAAGTCCGGCACCCGTCCGGTTTCGGCCTCAACCGCGGCGGCGACCAGATCGGACAACTCCCCCGGCGGGGTGATGAAACTTTCGCCCGAGACTTTGACCGTCATCTCGCCAGCCACTTCGAATTCTTGCGCAACGCGGTCAAGCTCGCCCTGCAACCAGTCGATCAGCGAGGTGCTGTCATGGGCATCGTTAAAGCGAAGATTGACGGTTGCGCGGCACGTGGCCGGGATAACGTTGGTCGCCGGGTTGCCGGTGTCGATGGTCACGACGGCCAGCGTCGAGGCATCGAAATGCTCGGTGCCAGAATCAAGCTCATGGCTCGCGAGCCGATCCATCAGCCGCGCCATCGCAGGCAGCGGGTTTTTCGCGCGATGCGGATAGGCCGCATGCCCCTGCACTCCGGTGAGGGTGAACCAGGCCGAAAGCGATCCGCGCCGCCCGATCTTGATCATGTCGCCAAGGCGCTCGGGGCAGGTCGGCTCGCCCACAAGGCAGACGCGCATCGCCTCGCCCTCGCGCTCCATCCAGTCAAGGATCGCCACGGTGCCGTCCTCCGCGTCGCCCTCTTCATCGCCGGTGATGGTGATGATGACGGCGCCCTCGGGCGGGGTGGTGCGCACGAAATCGACCGCCGCCGCCACAAAGGCCGCGACGCCCGATTTCATATCGGTGGCGCCGCGCCCCCAAAGCCAGCCGTCCTTTTGCACCGCGCCAAAGGGCGGCACGCTCCAGGCGTCGGCGTCGCCCACGGGCACCACATCGGTATGCCCGTTAAAGCCAAAGGCGCGCACCGCGCCCTTGTCGCCCCAGCGGGCAAAGAGGTTGCAGACCCCGCCGCGATCAATCCGGGTACAAGCAAAACCCGCCTCGCTCAACACGCCTTCGAGCAGCGTCAGAGCACCGCCCTCGTCAGGCGTCACCGAGGCGCAGCGCACCAGATCGGCGGTCAGATTTACGGGGTCAACAGGGCTATGGGGCATCGGAGTGTCATCCTGGCTTCAGCGCGATTTCAAGCGCCCTAGCGCGGATTTCGCCCGAGCGCAAATCTCACGCGCGCACCCCCCTCATACATTACCTAGCGTAAAGACGATTAAACCTTAACAAGAGTCGGATAATTTGCTAACCATAGGCCAATAAAAAAACACCCGAGGCAGGGTAAGACGAACCAGGGCCGCCAGATCCGCAAAGGACAAATCGGCCCCACGACGAGCAGCAAGGCGCCACCAGGCACATCACGACGCGTCTTTGCCACCCATGTTTGGCGGGGAAACCCGGCATTGGTTCTGTTATTGCGCTGCCTTTGACATTGGGTCGAGGCAAAGATGGTTTCAGGCGTAGAAATTCCGATTGATCGCGAGGCCTCTGCAACAGAGATGGCGCAGACCATCTTTGGCGATGGCGTTCAGGTGATCAGCGCATCCTATACCGGCGACCGGGATTCCTCGGGCATCTACACCAATGGCGATAGCATCGCCCCCGGTGTCACGCCCTCTGATACCGGCGTGATGTTCTCGACCGGGGATTTGCGCGGCTTTACCAACCGTAACTTCTTTCAGTCCAACCAAAGCAGCTCGACCACGACGTCCTCAAGCGGGCCGAATGGCGACCCGAGTTTTGACGCCGCCGCCGGGGCACGGACCTTCGACGCCTCCTATCTTGACGTCGATTTCATCCCGACCGGCGATGTGATGACGATGCAGTTCGTCTTTTCGTCCGAGGAATATCCCGAATATGCCACCGGGGCCTTTCAGGATTTTGTCGGGGTCTGGATCAACGGCAACCTTGTGCCGCTTGGCGTGGGCGATGGCGATATCGACCCCAACAACCTCAATGCCGGATCCGCGAGCAACCTGTTCATCGACAACACCCAGGATCAGTTCAACACCGAGATGGACGGCTTTACTGCCACTCTGACCCTGACCATTCCGGTGAATGCCGGAGAGCTGAACTCGATCCGGATCGGCATCGCGGATGTCACCGACAGCAATTACGACTCCACGCTTCTGATTGCCGGGAACAGCGTGCAGACCACGCTTGTGGCGATGGATGACGCCACCACCTTGTTCCCCGACGGCACCCGCACGCTTGATGTACTGGCCAATGACGCCAACAACACGGCGGGCACCCTGACGATCACCCATCTCAACGGTCAGGCGGTGCAGGCGGGCGATATTGTCACGCTCAACTCGGGTCAGCAGTTGATGCTGAACGGCGATGGCACGATCGAAGTGGTCGGCGATGGCGACACCGAGGTGTTCAACTTTACCTACGGCGTGCAAAGCAGCACCGGGCAGACCGATGTCGGCATTGTCACCGTCGATTCCGTGCCCTGTTTTGTTGCCGGCACCCTGATCCGCACGCCGGACGGCGAAGTCGCGGTCGAAACGCTTGCGCCGGGTGATCTGGTGATGACGCAGGATGACGGGGCGCAGCCGCTGCGCTGGATCGGTCAGCGTCGGGTGGCCGCGCAGGGTGAATTTGCGCCGATACGGATCGCAGCCAACACCTTTGGCAGCCATCGTGAATTGCTGCTTTCGCCCCTGCATCGCGTGCTGATCCGTGACAGCCTTGCAGAGCAGTTGTTCGGCGAGGGCGAGGTTCTCGTGGCGGCGCGCGATCTGGTCAATGACTGCTCGGTGCGCCGGATTGAGGGCGGAACGGTCGACTATGTCCACATCCTGTTTGATCGCCATCAGGTGGTGTTCTCCGAAGGGCTCGCGACCGAAAGCTTTCTGCCGGGGCCAAAGATCAACCACAGCTTCGAAGCCGAGATCGTGCGCGAAATCTGTGCGCTGTTTCCCGAGATCGCCCCCGAAACCGGTCGTGGCTATAGCGGCGCGGCGCGGCGTACCCTGAAACGCTATGAAGCGCGGCTTTTGATGGCACAGGGGCGGGCCGCCTAGGATGGGATGGATCGGCATCTCTGATCAGACCGAGGGGCGCTTTGCCCTTGGCGGCCTTGGCGGTGCGGCGCCAGCCATGGCTGATGCCGCCCTGCTTGATGATTGCGCGCTGATGCCGCGCGGCACGTTGATGATCGAGACGCGCCTGTCCTCCGAGGGGCGTCCGCAAACCCTTCTGTCCTTTAGCCGCAGCCACCCCTGGAGCGGCAGCTTTTCGCTTCAGGCGCTGCCCGATGGCGGCATCGTTCTGATCGAGACACAGGCCGGGGATGTGCGTCACGCCACCCTGCCCTATCAGCCCGATGACCGCACCGATACGCTTCGGCTGACCTATTGCTGGGATGCGCCTGCGAAATGGGGGCGCTTGTCGCTTGAGCGGCCCGAAAATGATCGCGTGCATGCGATTTCTCTGCCGCCGCCGCATCCGATGCCGCTTGCGGATATGCACACCATCATCACCGACCCGCGCCAGCGTCAGCTTGACCCGGACGTGATCTTCATCGCCATCTCTGACCAGATCGAGCCGATCGGCCCGATGCCGGGCCTCAGTGCCAATGTGCCGGTGTGCACGCCGACCGGGTTCGTGGCGGCAAGCGAGCTCAAACGCGGGGATTGCGTGGATACGGATGACGGGCAGATCGTGCCCGTGCTGCAAAACGTAAGCCGTAGCGTGCCCGCCTTCGGAAGCTTTCGCCCCGTGCGCCTGCGCGCGCCCTATTTCGGATTGCGCCGCGATATCGTGGTGGCGCCGCAACAGCGGCTGGTGATCCGCGGCTCAGAGGTGGAATACCTGTTCGGCTCCGAGGCGGTTCTTGTGCCTGCCCGCCACCTCGTGAACGGGTTCTCGGCGCTCTACGCCGACTCCCCGGACGTGGTGACCTATCATCACCTTTTGCTGCCGGGACATGAGGCGATCATCGCCGCCGGGGCCTCGACCGAGAGCCTTTATGTCGGCCGGTTGCGGCGCAATGCGGACCTCTTTGGCGCGGGGATTCTGTCGGGCTGTGACCGCGCGCGCCTGCCCGAACACCCCAAGCCGATCTGGCCGGTTCTCAAACCCTTTGAAGCGATCACGCTGGCCCTCAACCGGGCCGCATAGCGGGTTTGACCCGATGCTGTAGCGTGCATGGCTGTCCGCAATCGAACCGCAAGCCTATCTATCTGGTTGAAAATCCCTGGTTGCCAGCAACACCGCCGCGCCAATCATGAGCGCGCCGCAAACTCTGTTCACCACACCGAAGGAAACCTGCTTCAATGCCGTCGCCGCGCGCACGCCCAACCAGCCCCAAAGCAGCAAAATCGCCCCATCGACCACCAGATATGTCGTACCGAGGATGAACAACTGCGGCAGGATCGGCATCGTCGGGTCGATGAACTGCGGGAATAGCGCCCCGAAAAACACGACGGCAAACGGGTTCGCCATCGAGGTGACGAAACCCAGCCGGAACAGGCGAAAAGAGTAACCGGACGCGTTGGCGGTGACGTCATCCGGCTGATCTTTCGACAAGATAAGTTGCACGCCAATCCAACCCAGATAGGCAACCCCAAACCATTTGATCCAGATAAACGCGCTTGCCGATGTTGCGATGATTGCCGCCAGCCCAAACGCCGCCCCCGTCATTTGCAGGCTATTGGCCGTCAAATTCCCCGCGATGGTATAGACGCTCCGTCGGAGCCCGTGCCGGACACTGTTTGATATGATGAGAAGCTGGCTCGTGTCAGGAGGCGTTGCGAAGAACACGGCGACGGCTGCGAGGTAGAGCACGTAAGTTTCCATCGGCATCGTCATGTTCCTTCACATCTACCGGATCAGGATACCGCCAATGGCTCAAGCCGGTCAAACCGTCATAACCGCCAGCCAAGTCTCGCAAAGTGCCGAACTCAGAGCCAAGCACAGGAAACATCTACAAGTCGCGCCCCCTTTAGGCGCTTTTCGAAAACGCGACCGGCCCAAATGTATGTACCGGCTGCTGTTCGCAAATGATTTCTGGCATGTTCTCGGAAGTCGCTCATATGTATCCGGCCTGTTGATCGACACGCGGGTCGTGGCCTTGTTGGGGTTACGCACGCGCCGTGATCTCATTACCGGACAGGTCGATTATGACCATTTGGGCCGTCAGACTCTGGGGGCGTAATATTTCCGTTCCATGCTTTCTATCTATAGCGAACTCCTTTGGATCGTGGTGGTGCTTTAGACGCCAGCCATGATCTCATCTCTGGGCGCATCAAACGCCGTTTTA
>NZ_FWFJ01000074.1 GCF_900172365.1 Roseovarius gaetbuli | reverse complement strand
CCTCCGCAAACTGGCCAAGATCCTTCCTGCACCGCAGCAAACGCGCAAAGCCTGATAGAAAAGGCGCTCGCGCTCTGTTCAGAACCACACTTTCTGCAACAGCAACACGTTGTTTTTCCACAGAATCGGCGGAGAACGGTCATCCGCTGCACCGCCAAAAGATCCGGTAGCGATTTACGATGGCCGACCGACAGAAAACACGCTCGTTGTGATGGCGCGTTCGAGATTAACGCTTTGCGGGCCGCCCACAGTTTGCGATGTATTTGCGCCCTCGGAAATAGCCTGGTGGATCTCTTGATAGTTGTTTGAAAGCCTGCTTTTGTGCGCAAGATAAGGTGCGGATGTGAATGTTCTTGATAAAGTCCTTTGACTTTCGGCCATTATCTCGACTTTTGCGTGGTATTTTGGTGGTGTCGACGCCATAGGATGGACCTGTGCGGGTCGTAAAGCGCGACCTGATTGAGGCAGTCGAAGGATATAAAAGCATTATGTGTCCAGCATCATTGGCCGATGAAAGCGAACGCGGGTTTATCATCCCGATCGGCGGGGGCGAAGATCGCGTCAAGGAAATGCAAATTCACCGCAGGTTTGTTGAGATGTCGGGCGGCGCGGATGCCTATATCGTGGTTATCCCGACCGCGTCGATGCTGGACCAGACAGGGCCGGATTATCATCGCATCTTCTCCAGTCTGGGCGCGGGCAATGTCGACTTCCTGCCGATCACACACCGTGCCGATTGCGATAATCCCGAGTTTTCCAAGATGCTCGACAAGGCCACTGGCATATTCATGACCGGCGGAAACCAGGTGCGGCTTTCGGCCATTCTTGGCGGGACGCTGGTGGCGCAAAAGATCAGGCGTCGCAACGCAGCGGGTGTTCCGGTCGCGGGCACGTCGGCGGGGGCCTCGATCATGTCCGAGCATATGGTGGCAGGCGGCGCCGATAACGAGGCCCCGGCAGAGGGTACCGTCAGTCTTGCGCCGGGCATCGGGCTGACCAATGCGGTGATCATCGATCAGCATTTCACACAGCGCAACCGCCTGGGCCGTCTGCTGACGGCGTCATCGTATAATCCGTTTCTGGTAGGGCTTGGCATCGACGAAGACACCGCCGCCTTTATCGGCCCTGACAACGTGCTGGAAGTGGTCGGCAGTGGCACGGTCACGGTGGTGGATGCCAGCCAGCTGACCCATTCTTCCATGTGGGATGCCAGACCCGGCGAGGCGCTAAGCCTTTTGGGGCTGCGCCTTGACGTGATGGGCGAGGGATGTCGTTATGATCTAAAGGCCCGCGTCGGGTATCCACCGCAAGAGCATTTGCCAATTTGCACCTTGCCGGTCTCAGACGTTTAAACATGCCACCCTGCGGGGCGGTTCATTATCAATCAACGAGGTAGCCATTTGAAAATACTCTCAACCAATGTCTTTGTCGGGCCGAACGTCTGGGCAAGTTTTCCTGTTATCAGGCATGTGATTGATCTTGGAGTATTGGAAGATTGGCCCTCTGTGAAAATCGGCCCTGATTTCACCGAGGGGCTCGCCGAGGCCTTGCCGGGGCTGGCAAGCCATGGCTGTTCCTACGGCGAACCGGGCGGTTTTTTGCGTCGCTTGCGCGAGGATGAAGGTACCTGGATGGGTCATATCCTTGAGCATTGCGCGATTGAAATTCAAAACGTCGCGGGCACCGATGTCAGCTTTGGGCGCACGCGCAGCACCGGGGTGCCGGGCCAGTACAACATGGTCTATGCCTATCGACAGCGCGACGTAGGTCTGGCCGCCGGCGACCTTGCTCTCAGGCTTTTGATGCATCTTCTGCCACAAGAATTGCAGGCGCAGGTTGCCTATGAATGCGACCCGGACTTCGATTTGCAGGCCGAATTGCGCAGCTTTGTCCTCCACGCGCAGCGCAAGGAATTCGGCCCCTCAACCGGCTCGCTGGTCAAGGCCGCACAGGATCGCGATATCCCGTGGATTCGCCTCAATGAAGGCTCCTTGGTGCAGTTCGGTCATGGCAAATACCAAAAGCGCATTCAGGCCACGATCACCTCCGAGACCAAACATATCGCCGTCGAAATTTCCTGTGACAAGGAAGACACTCATAACCTGTTGAACGATCTCGGCCTGCCGGTGCCGCAACAGCGCATTGTCTATAACGCCCAACAGGCGGTTCAGGCCGCCCACAGGATCGGCTTTCCGGTTGTGGTCAAGCCGCTGGATGCCAATCACGGGCGCGGCGTGTCGATCAACCTGACCAAAGACGAGGACGTCGAGGCTGGTTTTGCCGAGGCCGAGGCCCATTCCAAAAGTGCCGCTATTCTGGTCGAAAGCTTTGTCACCGGGTTTGATCACCGCATGCTGGTGGTCGACAACAAGCTGGTCGCGGTGGCCAAGCGGGTGCCGGGCCATGTGATAGGCGACGGCACGCACACAATTGCCGAGCTTGTGGATATCGTGAACGAGGACCCGCGCCGTGGCATTGGCCACCAGAAGGTGCTGACCATGCTCGAGATCGACAATCAGGCCAAGCGCCTGATCGCCGAGGCCGGCTATAGCACCGGGACCGTCCTGCCCAAGGGCGAGGTGTTTTACCTGCGCTCGACGGCGAACCTGTCGACCGGGGGCACGGCGATTGACCTTACGGATGTGGTTCACCCGGACAATCGCGACATGGCCGAACGCGCGATCATGGCCGTGGGGCTGGATGTCGGCGGGGTCGATTTCCTGATTGATGATATCACCCATTCCTACAAGGATATCGGCGGCGCGATTGTCGAAGTGAACGCAGCACCCGGCTTTCGCATGCATGTTGCCCCGTCCGAGGGGCAGCCGCGAGATGTGGCTGGCCGGGTGATCGACATGCTGTTCCCGCTGGGACATCAAAGCCGGATTCCGATTGCCGCGATCACCGGCACCAATGGCAAGACGACGACCTCGCGGATGCTGGGCCATATCATGAAGGCCAGCGGCAAGATCGTCGGCATGACCTCGACCGACGGGGTCTATGTGGATGGCAAGCTCAGCGTCAAAGGCGACATGACCGGCCCTAAATCGGCGCAGATCGTGCTGCGCGATCCCAAGGTCGATTTCGCGGTGATGGAAACCGCCCGTGGCGGCCTTATGCGCAGCGGTCTTGGCTATCAGCATTCCAACGTTGCGGCCTGTCTGAACGTATCAGCCGACCATCTTGGTCTGGGGGGCGTCGAGACAGTCGAGCAACTGGCCGTGGTCAAGCGCGTGGTGATTGAGAGTGCCACGGAAACTGCGGTGCTGAATGCCGACGACATCAATTGCCTGAAAATGGCCGATTATGCCGATGTTGGTTCAATCTTTTATGTCACCGTCAACCCGGGCCACACCCTGGTGAAAGAACATATCAAGGCAGGCGGCAAGGCGATCGTGCTGGAGCAGGGCATGAACGGCGATATGCTGACGATCTATGACAACGGGCTGCACATGCCTGTGCTGTGGTCGCACCTGATCCCTGCAACGCTTGAAGGCAAGGCTATACATAACGTTCAGAACGCGATGTTCGCGGCAGCGATGGCGTATAGTTTCGGCGTTGATCTCGACAATATCCGCCACGGGTTGCGGACCTTCGACACCAGCTATTTTCAGGCGCCGGGCCGCATGAACGTGTTTGACGAGCATCCCTTCAAGGTGATCCTTGATTACGGCCATAACCCCGCGGCTCTTGCGGCGATGGCCGATCTTGCCGACCGTCTTGAGGTCAAGGGGCGGCGGATTGTCGTGCTCTCGGTGCCGGGGGATCGGCGCGATTGTGACGTGGCCGATGCGGCGCGCACGCTTGCCGGGCATTTCGATCACTTCATCTGCAAGGCCGATGACGACCGGCGCAAGCGCGGCCATGACGAAATTCCCCAGATGTTCCGCGCCGAGTTTCTGAAGAACGGCATTGCCGAGGATCAGATTTCGGTCATTCCCAACGAGGAAGACGCAGTTGCGGCCAGCCTTGAAATGGCCAAGCCGGGCGATCTTGTGATCATCTTCGGGGATAGCTCCGCGCGCTGCTGGAAGCAGATCATCTATTTCAACGCGCCCGATCAAAACACCACTGCTGTTTCCAGTTCCGTCAGCCTTCAGCAGGCTGTCCCGTTTGAAGAAATGATCGACGGGGATTCAAGCATGGTGCGCGATGCGCGCGGTGTGCGCCTTGCCCGCGATGATGTCGAAGACGGCGATTGAGCAGGGTGCTCTGATGGACCGTATCGAACAGCTTGAAAGCGCCCTTGAGATCGCCTTGCCCGAGGTCAAGCATATCCGTGTCGAGCCCGCGCGCCGCCTGACCGGGCCGGGCCTTATCTGGGACCGCCCCGGCGCGGTACTGGATATCTACTTTGAGGATGTCGAGCCCGATATCCTGACAGGTCTCTGGCAGAAACATGCGCGCCGTGTGCTTGATGCGCTTGGCTGGGCGGGCGAAGACCTGATCTGGCGCCGTTTCCGGGGGGGTGTCAATCTGGCGATCTCCGCGCCGCCTGATCAGCTTTACTCGGCGATATTCGCCGCCCAGACGGCGTGGCATTTTTGCGCCGCAGAGCTGTTGCAGACCGGGCCGATGCCGTTCGATGACATGATCAACGATCTGAAAACGGTGATGGCGCAAGAGGAAAACCCGGCTCTGATCGCCTTGATCGCGGCCGCCTCTGCGCATGATGTTGATATCCTGTGCGATGATCATGCGGTTTCGCTTGGCCATGGGGTAGGCTCGCGCATATGGCCGACCCAAGGCTTGCCTGCCCCGCAGGATGTTGCCTGGTCGGACATTCATGATATCCCATTGGCCTTTATCACCGGCACCAATGGCAAGACCACCACAACACGCCTGTGTGCCGCGATTGCGCGCGCGGCGGGCAAGGTGGTTGGGCTGACCTCGACTGATGTGGTGCAGGTCGGGGATGATATCCTTGATCGCGGCGACTATTCCGGCCCCGGCGGCGCGCGGATGGTTCTGCGCGACCCGCGGGTTCAGATTGCCTGCCTGGAAGTGGCGCGCGGCGGCATCTTGCGCCGGGGCCTGCCAAGCCGCCGCGCCCGCGTGGCCGTGGTCACAAACGTGGCCCGCGACCACCTTGGCGAATATGGGGTGATGACACTGCCCGAACTGGCCCAGGCCAAGTTTGCGGTGGCGCGCGCCTTGGCGGCAGATGGCGTTCTTGTCCTGAACGCGGATGATCCGAATGTGGTGCTTGAGGCCGCCAACGTCAGCGCGGCAATCTGGTGGTTTTCGCTTGATGCCGCGGCCCCCCTGATCACGCAGGCGCGCACGCAAGGCCAGCCTTGCGCCTATCGCAAGGGCGACGCGCTGGTGTTTTTCGACGGTACCACCGAGACATGGTCGATTGCCATCGCGGACGTGCCGATCACCTTTTCGGGCGCGGCCAAGCACAATGTCCGCAACGCGCTTGCGGCGCTTGGTGTCTGCACGGCGCTCGGCATCCCGCAGAACGCTATCCGGGAGGGGCTTACAGGCTTTGTCTCCGATCCTCGCGACAACCCCGGCCGCTTCAATGAGTTCCGCTACAATGGCGCGCGCGTGTTCATTGATTTTGCGCATAACCCCCATTCGATTGCGGCGGTGTGCGATGCATTGTCGGTGTTTCCCTCGACCCGGCGCTTCCTCATGCTGAGCCAACCCGGAGACCGCTCAGATCAGGATATTGATGATGCGGCAACGACGGCGCTGCAGTTTCAGCCCGACCTGATCGTTGCCGCAGAAATCGCGGATTATTTGCGCGGGCGTGCCCTGAACGAAACACCACGTCTGATCGAGGCGTCGGCCATCGCCGCCGGGATCAAACCCGAAAACATCCTGCGCGCCAGCTCCCCGTCCAAGGGCGCAAAGGTGATACTTGACCAGGTGCAACCGGGTGATCTGGTCCTTTTGCTGGTGCTGTCGGATCGTGAGAGGGTGTTCGAGACACTGGCAGGCCCATAAGTGAGCTACCCCGCGAAATTCGGACACTGACGCAAGCTGCGATTTGCAGTCTGTTGATCTTCAACACAAAGGAGATTGACGATGCCAAAACCGAAACGACCAAATATCCAAAGCTGACATGAACGTATGTGGCGTCAGGGCAATCCCCCCATTTTTAATGGGGTCCAGCCGTAGAATTCACGCAGCTGTTTTTAGCTTTATAGCGGGTGTGATACCGCCGATGCCCATGTTGGGTCGCTCGTTGTTGTCAGTCCAGAGTGTAGATATGTACGGACTCCAGCCTCTCTGGTATGTAAGCGTTAGCTGAACAGAACCAGCGGGTTAGCTAACGCTTACAAGTGTCCCGATAGTCCGTACATATCTACACGACGCGCGCCGCCCCTCCCCGTCAGACACGCTGACGGGTTTACCTCTGAGCGAAGACCCGCAAGAGACGCAAATTGCTCAGGCTGCAGGATAGACATCGGCGACCATACTGATTGATCCGGGTCAATTTCCATCTCTGTGCGAGAGCTATCCTTTGAGAAAGCTCAAACCTGATTGGAAACGAAAATGTCCCGCACACATGTCGTTCTTTGCGCGCCGAAACGAACGCCTGTCGGAACCTTTGGTGGTACGCTGAAACGAATGCCCGCCTCGGATCTGGCCGGGCTGGCGATCCATGCCACCCTGGAGCAGGCAAAGCTGCAGAAGAGTGATGTGCAGGCCGCATTCATGGGGCACGTCATTCAAGCAGGCTGCAAGATGAATTCAGCACGTCAGGCAGTAATATCGGCAGGTTTGCCGGTTTCGGTTCCGGCCATGACCGTCAATCGCGTTTGCGGCTCGGGCGCCCAGGCAATTGTCTCTGCCGCTCAGGAGATTTGGCTGGGCCACCTCAATTGCGCCGTGGCGGGCGGCATGGAGAATATGGATATGGCCCCCTATCTTCTGAATGCCGGTCGCTGGGGATACCGCATGGGCACTGCCGAGATTTTTGACAGCATGCTTCGCGATGGTCTGAACGATGCGTTTTCGGGTGAACACTCAGGCTGGCACACGGAGGATTTGGTAAACAAGTTCGCCATATCTCGTGAGGCACAGGATACCTGGGCCTTGCGATCCCAAAAGCGGTTTGCCGCAGCGCAATCCGCTGGCGTTTTTGAAAAAGAGATTGTGCCGGTCGTCCTGAAAACCCGCAAGGGATCAGTGACATTTCAGAAGGACGAACACAATCGACCGGATACCACGAAGGAAAGCCTGGCCCGCCTCAAACCCGCATTCCGCAAGGACGGCACGATCACTGCCGGCAATGCGCCGGGTCTGAACAGCGGCTCTGCGGCGATGATCGTTGCAAATGCTGATTGGGCCGAGGCACGGGGCGTCGAGCCAATGGCCCGTTTGGTCAGTTACGGAATATGCGCCGTTGAGCCCGGCATGTTCGGTCTGGGGCCGGTCCCCGCAGTGCACCAAGCCCTTGAACGCGCCGGATGGGCGATTGGTGATGTTCAACGGTTTGAAATCAACGAGGCCTTTGCCGCTATCGCGCTCGCGGTGATGACGGAACTTGGCCTGCCTGAAGATATTGTCAATGTTGAAGGGGGTGCGATTGCGCATGGACATCCAATTGGCGCCACTGGCGCTGTTTTGACGACGCGGCTGGTTTATTCAATGGCGCGGGATGGGTTGAAACGGGGCATCGTCACACTGTGCATCGGCGGGGGTCAGGGGATCGCCCTGGCACTTGAGATATTGGACTAATGCCTGTTTGAGACGCGCCTTGGGACAGCATTCTCAATCTCGCAGAGCTTGGGGAAGTCGGCCCATGAAATGTGCAACTTTTGACCCGTCAATCACGCCGAGGTCAAAGGGATGACACACTCCACAAGCAGAGCTGAACAAACGGGGGGCGATTTTCCAACATCGCCAGGCCGCATGAAGCTCTCGGAGACTGGCTGAGGGGATCGCAAAACTGTCCCGCAGGTCTGTCCGGATTACGAGAGCGTCGGAGACTTGTCCGTTCGCCGCAAAACATCGGCAGATTTCTAGGACACGTTGACCGCAAAAAATGCAAGTGACGCAAACATGGCGACGACCATAAGCAGCAAAAGCGTATCAGCCGGAATTGTGTCGTCGTCGGCTTCCCGCGCCTGCGCGATACGTTTTCGCAGAGCGCGTTTTCGCAAATACGCAACTACAACCACGACGGCGCCCGAGATCAGCAAGGCCATCTCTGACCAGTGCGTGTTTTGCGGTGGGCCGACCCGTGCGACCACCAGCCCGAAACCAACAATGGAGACAGCGGTTCGAACCCATGCCAGAAAGGTGCGCTCATTCGCTGCGTGGTCACCAAAATTTCTTATCATCGTTCTCTTCCTTCTCTGCCCGGGGGCCACTCAGGCTCAAGCTCTTCCTTGACCGCAGGCCGCGTCAATGTTGTCAGCCCCCCTACCTTCGCCCTCACCGATTTTTTCAGACGGCGCGCCCATATCCAAGAGCGCTGACAGATACGCCGATGAATCTCGCCCATTTCGTGGGACCCTGTCGGCTTGGAAAAAGCCATTTGGCTTTGGCCGTTCTCGCTGAACAGGCGGGCTCCCGGTTTTCAGTCAAAAAAACCGTCAATCAAGCGTTCGCCGGAAGCGCAAGAGTGCGACCACCGCGTAGGCCAGGACGATTACAACCAGTGCAAGGATCGGTCTCGCGACATCCGGGGCTTGCGCGCCCTTCAACATGATTGCGCGGACCAGACGCAGGAAATGGGTCAGCGGCAAGCCTTCGCCCAATAGCTGCGCCCAACGTGGCATGCCGCCAAACGGAAACATGAACCCCGACAGAAGGATCGAAGGAAGGAAGGAAGAAAAAGAAGGCCAGCTACATTGCCTGCATCTGGGTGCGCGAAAACGTCGAGATCGTGTAGCCGATCAACACCATTGCCAGCACGAAAATGAGAATCGCGGCAAGAAGCAGACCGAACGAGCCGATAAATGGCACGCCGAAGAGAACCTTTGCGGCAAACAGGATCACAAGAACCTGTACTGCACCAACGCCGAAGAACGGCAGGATCTTGCCCAACATGATCTCGAGCGGCGTTGTCGGCATGGCGAGCAGGTTTTCCATGGTGCCCCGCTCTATCTCGCGTGTCAGCGCGATCGAGGTCATCATGACCATCGTCATCTGCAAGATGACACCAAGCAATCCGAGAGTGTCCGACCTTCTGTGTATGAGTAATTTGGCCCATGCTTCCAAAACGAAGGAGCATGATGACAATGACGATTTCCAAAGAACTACTGGATGAGCTGCTGAGCGGCGTTGAACGGCCAGAGGA
>NZ_FWFJ01000125.1 GCF_900172365.1 Roseovarius gaetbuli | reverse complement strand
GATCACTCGACGTTTTCAAAAAACCGGCATGGTCGGTTTCGCGACAGCGAACTGCTGCGCCATCTGTTCGAGGGGACCGTCGCGCGCTGCATCGCGGAAGGTCTGGTCAGCGGTCAGCGCAAGGCGATTGATGCAAGCCTGATCGAAGCAGATGCCAACAAACAGAACTCGACGCCGAAGGAGGACTGGGACGTCTCGCAGATTGATCCAGCCGATGCGCCCCGCGCCGTGCGCGAGTATCTCGACACACTGGACGAGGCCGCATTCGGTGCCGCGAGCGAGGTCCAGCCCAAGTTCACCTCGCATTCGGACCCGGCGAGCCAGTGGACGGCAGCGCGCAAAGGACCGGCATTCTTCAGCTATTCCGACAACTACCTGATCGACACGGATCACGGCGTGATCGTCGATGTCGAGGCCACGCGGTCAATCCGGCAGGCAGAGGTCGGCTCGACCAAGACCATGCTGGATCGGGTGAAGACCAGGTTTGACCTGCATCCCGAACGCCTGATCGCCGACACCGCATATGGTACCGGGCCGATGCTGGGCTGGCTGGTCGACCGCAAGATCGCCCCGCACATCCCGGTCTTCGACAAGTCTGGCCGCAGCGATGGCACATGGAGCCGGGCGGACTTCGAGTGGGACGCCGAGAACGACCAATACGTCTGCCCCGAGGGCCAGACACTGAAGCAGTTCCGTCGGAACTATTCCGACCCGAACCGGGGGCCAACCAGTGGAGGTCGGGCCAAATACCGTGCCCTGAAACTGACCTGTCAGGCCTGCCCGTCGAAACAGAAATGCTGCCCGAACGCCGATGCCAGATCCATCACCCGCGAGGAGCACGAAGACGCCCGCCAGGTCGCGCGCGACATCGCCAAAACCAAGCAATACGACATCTCGATGAAGCTCCGAAAGAAGGTCGAGATGCTCTTTGCCCACCTCAAACGCATTCTCGGGTTGGGACGATTGCGATTACGCGGCCCATGCGGTGCAAATGACGAATTCCTCCTCGCCGCCACCGCCCAAAACCTCCGCAAACTGGCCAAGATCCTTCCTGCACCGCAGCAAACGCGCAAAGCCTGATAGAAAAGGCGCTCGCGCTCTGTTCAGAACCACACTTTCTGCAACAGCAACACGTTGTTTTTCCACAGAATC
>NZ_FWFJ01000065.1 GCF_900172365.1 Roseovarius gaetbuli | reverse complement strand
GCTTGCGATCGCTGTATAGCTGCTCTGACAGCGTGCGTGGTCGTGGCGCTCCCGTGACGAACTTGGCCCATAATGCTTCCTTCCATTCCTGAGAAAGGATCGCACCATCAAACCATCGGATCAAACAACTAGGTAAGCAGACCGGCGTGGCGCAGACCGGCATCGACCAGGGCCTTGGTTGGATCGGTTAGCGGGGTCAGCGGCAAGCGGACCTCGTCACTGCACAGGCCAAGGCGGGACATGGCGTATTTGACGCCAACGAGCCCCGGCTCGGTGAAGATCGCGCGGTGCAGCGGCATCAGGCGATCCTGGATCTCGAGCGCGGTGGCGTAATCGCCGGCAAGCGTTGCCGCTTGGACCTGGGCCACGAGTTTGGGGGCGACATTGGCGGTGACCGAGATCACGCCTTGTCCGCCCTGGGCGTTAAAGCCATGCGCGGTGCCGTCTTCGCCGGAAATCTGGGCGAAATCCTTGCCGCAGGTGATCCGTTGTGCGCAGACGCGGGCCAGATCGCCGGTGGCATCCTTGACGCCGACAATGCGCGGCAGTTTCGCCAGTTGGCCCATGGTGTCGGGACTCATGTCAACAGCCGAGCGGCCGGGGATGTTATAGATCACGATAGGCAGGTCGCAGCACTCGTGCAGTGCGGTGAAATGCGCGATAAGTCCGGCCTGTGTCGGCTTGTTGTAATAGGGTGTCACCACCAGTGCGGCATCGGCGCCGACCGAGAGGGCATGGCGCATCAGGCGCATCGATTCTAGCGTGTTGTTGGACCCGGCTCCGGCAATCACCGGAATACGCCCGGCGGCGGCCTTGACCACCTCGGCGACGACGGTTTCATGTTCGGCGTGGGTCAGCGTCGGGCTTTCGCCAGTGGTGCCAACCGGCACGAGGCCGTTGCTGCCTTCAGCAACATGCCAGTCGACGAGTTTCTTGAGCGTATCCAGATCCAGCTCGCCGTTCTTGAACGGCGTGACCAAGGCAGGAAAAGATCCTTTGAACATGACACGCTCCTTTTGACTTCACGTGATGGCGGGCGGCGCCCGGTGTGATCAGGGTCGCCTGGGCGGTTCGGCGCGCATGGTCCCGGGTTGTGAATGGACGCGGGCGCGCGTGACGCATAGGCTGGCGCTGTCTATCCTTCGCAATGGCGGGAAATGCAAGAGATGTTGCGCGTTTGCACCCTTGTTCTGGGGTTTCTTGGGTCGGTTTTGACGGCGCATGCCGCCGATTTGCCACGCATTGCGCCGCGCCCCCTGGCCAGTGCGCTTGAGGCGATGCAAGGCGGGCGATGGGACGCGGCGGCGCAATTGGCGCGGCGCGACGGGCCTGCGGCTGGCGAATTGATCGAATGGTATCACCTGCGCGCGGGGCTTGGGGAACCTGCCGAGGTCTTGGCATTCCTGCGGCGAAACAGCCATTGGCCGGGGTTGGATTATCTGCGCCGTCAGAGCGAAGAGGCGATGGCCGATGCGGCGTTTGACGATGTGCTGGCGTTTTACGACGGGTACCGCCCGCAGACCGGCACCGGGGTTTTGAGTCTGGCCCGCGCACTTGTCGCGCGCGGTCGGGTGGGTGAGGCCGAGGCCAGTGTCGTGCTTGGCTGGCGCACGCTTGATCTGTCTTCCGAGGAGCATGATGCGTTCATGGCCGAGCATGGCGCATTATTGGCCCCGCACCACGCCGCACGCCTTGAGATGGCGCTTTGGCGGGGGCTGCGCGATGTGGCGGATATTCTCCCGCTGGTGAGCGAAGCCGACCGCAGCCTCGCCAAGCTGCGCGGGACGGTCGAGAATGAGGGTGGTGAGGGATTGAGCGAGGCGCAGCAGCGCCACCCCGGCATCGCCTATGAGCTTTTCAACAGGCACCTGCAGAACGATCCCGACAAGGCCATCGAAGTGATCCTGCGCCAGAGCCGGATCAAGGCGGGTCTTGGCGAGCCAGAGCGTTGGGCCAGTTGGCGGCGCGCGCTTGCCCGTCAGAAGATGCGCGAGGGCGAGGCGCAGCTGGCCTATGATCTGGCCTCGGTGCATCAGCTCGTTGAGGGGGCGAACTACGCCGATCTTGAATGGCTCTCGGGCTATCTGGCGCTGCGGTATCTTGAGGCCCCGGAATTGGCGCTTGATCACTTTCAGCGGTTCCGCGCGGCGGTGGCCACCCCGATTTCGCTTGGGCGCGCGGGCTATTGGATCGGGCGGGCGCAAGAGGCGCTTGGTGATCCGCAGGCGGCGAAGCTGGCCTATGGCGAAGGGGCTGCCTATCAGACCAGCTTTTACGGCTTGCTGGCCGCCGAGAAGGCCGAGCTGCCGGTTGATCCGATGTTGGCCGGACGGGAAATGTTCCCGCCCTGGCGCGCGGCGGATTTTGCAAAAAGTGACTTGAAAGAGATCGGCACGCTGGCCCTTGCGATGGGGGATCTCGGGCTTGCGCGGCGGTTCATCATTCACCTCTCAGAGGCGCAGGATCGCACAGGTTTGGGTCAGATGGGCCAAATGCTGGCCGATCTCAAGCAGCCGCATTTGCAGGTGATGCTTGGCAAGGCGGCCGCCGGGCGCGGCATCGTGATCGAGTCGCCCTATTACGCCCTGCATCCGGTCGCCGAGATGGCGCTTGCGGTTCCGACCGAAATGGCGCTTGCGATTGCCCGGCGCGAAAGCGAGTTCAATCATCTGGTGGTCAGCGGCGCCGGGGCGCAGGGGCTGATGCAGGTCATGCCGGGCACCGCGCGCGATGTGGCGCGCGATCTTGGTATCGAGCATGAGCGTGACAAGGTGCTGACCGATTGGGCCTATAACGCGCGGCTTGGCGCGACCTATCTGGCGCAACTCGGCGCGCGGTTTGACGGCAATGTGGTGCTGGTCGCGACCGGGTATAACGCCGGGCCCGCGCGGGCGACGCAATGGGTCGAGGACTACGGCGATCCGCGCGCCACCAAGGGCGATGCGATCATCGACTGGATCGAGCATATCCCGTTTCGCGAGACCCGCAATTACGTGATGCGCGTCGCTGAAAGCCTGCCGGCCTATCGCGCGCGCTTGGGAAAAGAGGCGTTGCCCCTGCCGTTTACGCAGGAGTTGCGCGGCAAAACTGTCGCCCCCCTTGGCGATTAGGCCAAAGGGGGCGTGATCTTAGAACGGTTTGCGCCAGGCGACTGCCAGTGACCAATCGGTCTTGGACTGCACCCCGTTGAGGTTTTGATAGACCGGTACGCCAAGTTCGACGCCCAAGAGTTGCCCCTTGAGAAGCCCGCGGCGCGGGGTCATGTCGGCGCCGGCGTAAAGCGTGATGTAATCGCCGCCATAATTGCGCGGATCGGCCCCAAGCGACGGCCCGGCAATGTTGGTGTCCCGGCCTTTGATCCGCCCGGCATGGCGATACTCGGCGCGACCTGAATAGCTTATCCAAGGGGCGGCGCGATAGCTAAGCCAGCCGGTCAGGGCGGCCTCGTGCCCAAAGCGATACCCCTCGTCATTCTCGCCCAAGCGGATGATGCCGCGCACCTGCCCGCCCCAGTTCAGCGCACCCTTGCCGGTCTCATAGGTCAGGCTTGGGTGAAGGTCATAGGTGCCAGATCCAAGCTGCATCGAATAGGCAAGCCGCCGGGTGGGGCGGGTGTTCATCGGCGAGAGCATCTGCCCGGTCTCGGTGATCGACCCGGTCGGCAGGCTAAGCCCAAGCCCGACGCGCGCGCTGCCTTTGGGAGTCTTTTTCAACGCCAGCAAGGCCCCGAGCCGGATATCGCCAAGCCCGTTGGATGTGCTGGTGTTGTCGCCCAGAACCGTGGTGCCCGCAGGCCCTGCACAGGTGCGCATGGTCATGGATTTCTCAACATAGGGCAGCATCCCCATCAGGGTCAGGCGATGGCTCGGCGCATAGATCGCGCCGAGCATATGCATGTTCATGCTCATGCTGACGGGGGCCACGCGAATGGTGGGCGGCTGACCGGGAAGGGCGGCAAAGGCGTTGGGCACGGTGGTGACAAGCGTGTTGGCATCCATGTCGTTGGTGCCTTCGCGAATGCCCGACATCTCCATCGTGCCATAGCGATAGGTCAGCACCAGCTTGCCCTTGGGCAGTTGGTGACGCGCCGGTACGCCAATCGGGCCATGGCGGTGCATCTTGTGGTGTTCCTTGGCGTGAGACATCTCACCCATCGTCATCTCGTCGCCCTCGGGCATCATGGTCTGGGCATTGGCCATCGGCGCCAAAAGCCCGGCGCAGACAAGAGCCGCGCCAACTGTTCGGTTGATCATCATCGTATCTTTCAGATCGGGCACGCCCCTGGGCGGCCCGTTATTTCGGTCTTGGAACGTGAAAATGTCAGGTCTTCAGGACCGAAGGCGCGGCGGCGCGCGCGAGTGATAAGGGCCTTGGCCATCGCCATTGGCCCAAAGCGAGGCCATCGGTGCAGTGGGCGCGGTGGTGACCGCGCGGGTTGGCGCGGTCACCGGTTGATCGGGGGTCAGCAAAGCGGCGGTGATGCCAAAGGCCGGGCAGGGGTCGTGCAGGGGCTCGCCGTCGTCCGCTGTGTCCTCTGCGGGCATGCTCTGGCTGCCGATGGGGATATAGATGATCTCGGCGCCGGTACAGATCGCCATCATGCCGGGGCCGGGGGCGCCCTCGGCCATCACCATCGGCAAGGCCGCCACGCGCAGCGCCAGCAAGCAGGCGATCAGGATCGCGGCAAGACCCCGCGCGGCTGATTTGATGTGTGGGATGGTGCGCCGCATGACTGCCTTGATGGTGGTGTGCGGTCATTATATTCGAGATCACGAATTTGTGAAGTGCGACCGACCCGATTGGCCCGTTTTGACGCAGGGTCGGGCGCGCAGGCTGGACTGCGCGCCCGGCTTTCGTCTTGGAAGGCCAGTTGCCAGCCCAATGTCGCGGTCCAGTCGGTTTCCATCTGGGGGCCATTCAGATCCTGATAGACCGGTACACCCAGCTCGAACGCCAGACGATGCCCACGCAGGCCGCCGCGCTGACCCATGAGGTTGAAACCGCCATAAAGCGTCACGGTGTTGCGCGCCTCGATACGGCCCGAAAGGCCGATCCAGGGCTGCGGCTGATAGCTGGCCCAGGTGGTGATCGCGGCCTGATCGCCAAGGCGATAGCCGTCGGTCTTGCCGGTGCGGATCACACCCGAAAGCTGTGCGCCCTACTTGGTAAGCCCCTGGCCGCCATTATAGGTGATGCCGGGCAACAGGTCGAAAGTGCCCGAGCCAAGCTGCATCGCGTAGGGCAAGCGCACGGTGGGACGAGCGCCATTGGCGGCAAGAATGGTTCCGGATTCCGAGGTCGACCCGGTCGGAAGGCTGACCCCCCATGTTGAGGTGAAGCTTGTGATTGCCGCTGGTCATATGGCCAATCAAAGCCGAGACTTTAACATCACCGATCCCTTCGGATTTGGTACGAAACCCGCCCAGAACCGTGGTGCCGGCGCCGCCCTGATAGGTCAGGTGGTCCATCTGCTTGGTGATATAGGGCAGCATCGCCATCAGGGTGATGCGGTCATTCGGGGCATACATCGCGCCTAACATATGCATTTGCATCTGCATGTCGGTGGGCAGGATCCGGAGTGTGGGCGGCTGGCCGGGAGCGCCGAAAAAACCGGTTCGGAACGGTGGTGACGATGGTGTCATTGCTGACGTTGTTGGTGCCGATCTGATTGCCGCGCATGTCCATGTGCATGAACCGATAGGATAGCATCACCTAGGCGCGTTTGTGGCGGTGTTCGCCCATCACGCCAATCGGCGCATGGCTATCGGCCCGCAGAGGCGGCAGGGCGGTCGTTGTTACGGTAAGGCCGGTAGCGGCGTCTGCGGCGGGAACGGGATCGTCCTAGTGGGCAAGGGCCGGTGTGGCGAGGGCAAAAAGCGAGAGGCTTGCGCAGAGTGAGGCTGTGCGCAGGAAACCCTGTGTCATGTGAGGTAACTATTTGTATTTATTTAATGTATTTGGCGAGATCACCGGACGAAACCGAAGACGGAAAGGTCATGCCGCATTGGGGCTGGCATGGCCGACATGGCCCTGTTTACCGGTTCCGAAGCACCCACCGGCCCCGTCAAAGGGGCGGAAAAGCGATTTGGCTGAACAGGTAGCTATGCGGCAGGCGCGCGAGCGCCGGATGTCCCGCTGGAGATGCACCGATGTCGTAAATTCGACAGGGCGCACGGGCAGGACCAATCGGCGAATGCCAGCTATCCCAAGGCCGACCCAAGGGGCGCTCGCGGGCTGTACGCGGCAGGCAACGCGCCTGCCGCGACCCGAAAATCATCACTCTGTACGCGTGTCCGTGAGTAGACAAGGTTAGTGGCATCCGGTTCGGCGCCACAATCTGGCAACACCCTGGCAGCCGTGAAAAACGGGCAGGGCGTGTAAAGATGGTGTTTGTCGGATGGGACCTGCCCACCGTCCATGTGCTGCGCATGCGCGGCGGTCTTGGCCTGTGCGGCCTTGGCCGCCAGCTCGTGCTGACACTCGATCGCGGGGGCGGCGACGACGCGCAGGGCAAGCAACAGGACAAGCAGTGCGGGGAACGTGCCCACGCCCTTTATCGCGTTGATGATTCTGCCGACTTTCATCGTCACCAAATCCCCGACCCCAATAACACAGGCCGATTGTTCCAAAATCTATCGCTGGCCCGAGTAATGAATGAGGTCTGCGGATGGGTAAGCGTACCCCGAGAGGTGGGGCTTGAGCCTGTGGCGGATTGTCACGCCCCCTTGTCGCGCCCTAATCCGTTATGCGGCGCGGCGTTGTCGCCAGAGCGTGAACAACCCCGCCCCCACGATCAAAGCGCCACCAAGCGCCACGTTCAGGCGGATCGATTCCGAAAAGATCAGAATGCCGATGGTGCTTGCGAACAATAGCTGCAGATAGGCAAAGGGCTGTACCGCGCTCGCCTCGGCGACCTCGTAGCATTTGATCAGCGTCCAGTGCCCCGCCGCGCCGGCGACGCAAAGCGCCCCCATCCAGACCCAGTCAGAGCCAATCATCGGCTCCCAGAACCACATGCCGACGGCGGTCATCGCCACGGAACCGACTGTGCCGGTCCAGAAAAAGCTTGTCGCGGCGGTATCGCGGCGCGCCACGTAGCGCGTCAAGAGACCGTAAAGCGCAAACATCAACGCGGCGATCAGCGGCACGATGGCTTGCGGTTTGAACACCCCAAAGCCGGGCTCCAAGATGATGATCACCCCGACAAAGCCAACCGCGATCGCGACCCACCGCCGCCACCCCACCTTTTCGCCCAGAACCGGCCCCGAGAGCGCGGCAATCAACAGCGGATAACAGGCAAAGACCGCGTGGCTTTCGACCAGACCCAAAAGGGTGAACCCAAGGATCATCACGCAGATTTCCGTCACCAGAAGCAGCGAACGAAATGCCTGCATCAACGGCTGGCTCGTGGCAGCGGCGGCGCGCAGACCACCGGCCTTGCGGCTGGCGATGGTCATGACGAAGGCGGCAAAGAACCAATAGCGGATCATCACCACCATCAGCACGTTGTATTCGCTGGCAAGATGGCGCGAAATGCCGTCCTGCATCGCGAAGATGAACGTCGTGGTGATCATCAGCCAGATCCCCAGCCGGGTGTTTTGCGCGTTCATATCGTGCCCTTCGTGGCGGTGGTCATATGGCGCTTGCGCCCGAAACCCGGCTGACGGGTAACGATAAACCCCGCCGCCTCAAGCCCGCGACGCACGAAACCGGCGGCGGTATAGGTGGCGGCGGTTCCGGTGTCGGATGTGTGACCGGCGACCTCGGCCAAAAGGTCGTCTTGCCACAACTCGGGGTTCTTGGCCGGGGAAAACCCGTCGAGAAACCAGGCATCGGCGCGCGCCGACCACATGGCAAGGGTCTGGCGCGCATCGCCCGCGATCAGGGTAAATGTAAGGTCCGGCAGGGTGATCACCTGTGCGCCGCCCTGCCAATGGGGGGCAAGCTCGGCGGCGATATCCGACAGCTCGGGAAAGGCCGATTGCGCGCGCCGCATCTGTTCGGGGCTCATTGGATAGGCCTCGAACGTCGTGAAATAGAGCCGCCCGGTGATCTTGGTCGCGCGCCACACGGCAAGGCTTGCCAAAAGGTTCAGCCCGGTGCCAAAACCCAGCTCGGCAATGTGAAACCCGTCGCAAAACCGCGCCGGAAGGTCATTGCCCGCCAGAAACACATGCTGCGTTTCCGCCAGCCCGTTTTCAAGGCTGAAATAGGGGTCGTCGAACTGGGTCGAGACGGGAATATCGCCGTCACGCCAGAGGACATCGGCCTGCTGGCCCTGCATGCGTTGATCCTTTAAAGCGGGGGTAGACTGGCGAGACCATGCAGGGGGACAGGCGTTTTGGCAATGGCCGATGTAACGGTGATGGGCGCAGGAATTTTCGGCCTTTCGGTGGCCTGGATCTGCGCGCAGCGCGGTGCCCACGTGCGCGTGATTGATCCCTATGGCCCCGGCGCCGGGGCCTCGGGCGGCATCATCGGGGCACTCGCGCCGCATGTGCCGGAAAAATGGAATGAAAAGAAAGAGTTTCAATTCAAAAGCCTGATCATGGCCGAACGATTTTGGGCCAGCGTCGCCGAGGCCTCTGGGCAATCGCCGGGATATGCCCGCCTTGGGCGCTTGCAACCGGTTGCGGATGAGGCCGCCTTGACGCTGGCGCATGCGCGGGCGGAAAATGCGCGCACGCTCTGGCAGGGCAAGGCGACATGGCGCGTGATTGCCGCAGACGTTGACTGGGCCCCTTTTAGCCCGAGCGGATATATGATCGAGGATACGCTAAGCGGGCGCGTGCATCCGCGCCTTGCCTGCATCGCGCTCGCTGCGGCGATTCGGGCAAAGGGCGGCGAGGTGGTGACCTCGGGCGCGCCCGAGGGACGGGTGATCTGGGCCACTGGCGTTGCGGGGTTGCACGAGTTGAGCCGCGCCCACACCCGCAGCGTCGGCAGTGGCGTCAAGGGACAGGGCGCGCTTTTGGCCTATGACGCCGCCCACCTGCCGCAGCTTTTTGCCGACATGCTCCACATTATTCCGCATGAGGACGGCACCACCGCCATCGGATCAACCACCGAGAACACCTATGACGACCCCACCAGCACCGATGCGCAGCTTGACGCGGTGATCGCGCGGGCGCGCGCGGCGGTGCCGGTTCTGGCCGATGCGCCGGTTCTGGCGCGATGGGCCGGCATTCGCCCCCGAAGCCGAAGCCGCGGGCCTATCCTTGGGGCGCATCCCCTGCGGGCCGGTGAATTCATCGCCAATGGCGGCTTCAAGATCGGCTTTGGCATGGCCCCCAAGGTTGCCGAGGTGATGGCCGACCTGATCCTTGACGGGGTGGATGCTATCCCCGAGGGGTTCCGCCCCGACGCCTCGTATTGAAAGGACATGCCATGCACCCCACGCTAACGGCGCTGGATCATCTGGTTTTGACCGTGGCCGATCTTGATGCGAGCATTGCCTTTTACCGCGATGCTCTGGGGATGACGGCAGAGGCCTTTACACCCGCTGACGGCACGGCCCGTTGGGCGCTCAAGTTCGGCGCGCAAAAGATCAACCTGCATCTGGCAGGGGCCGAGTTTGAACCCAAGGCACGCCGCGCCATGCCCGGCTCGGCGGATCTGTGTTTTCTGAGTGAGACGTCGATCTCCGACTGGCAGGCGCATTTCGCGCGCTGTGGAATCGCGGTTGTCGAGGGTCCGATACGCCGCACCGGGGCCACGGGGCCGATCCTTTCGCTTTACCTGCGCGACCCGGACGGCAACCTGATTGAGGTCTCGAACAGGGTCGATGGGTGATCGCGCGGCACCTTTGGCGCTATTCCCGCGTTAACCCGGCGTCTTATCCATCACCCGCCACGTCAGCGTCGCCTCATCCTGACCGGAAAAATCCGCAGCAAGGTCGCGGATCTTGGCGTGATCGGGGGATTTGACACAGACCGGATCGGTTGCCGTGGGATCACCGGCAATCGCCATCGCCTGACAGCGGCAACCGCCGAAATCAATCGTCTTGCGCTCGCAGGAGCGGCAGGGTTCCTGCATCCAGTCGGTGCCGCGATAGGCGTTGAACGCGCTGCCGTTCTGCCAGATATCGGCAAGCGGGCGGTCGCGCACATTGTCAAACTCAAGGGTCTTGATCGTCTGCGCCGCATGACACGGCAGGACAAGCCCGTCAGGCGCGACATTGATGCCGGTGCTGGCCCATCCGCCCATGCAGGGCTTGGGGTAATCGGCGTGATAATCGGCAGGCACATAGTCGATCACCAGTGTGCCCTTAAGCCGCGCGCGGGCCTCGGCGACGGTGCGATTTGCCTCTGTCGCCTGCTCGCGGGTGGGCATCAGGGCGCCGCGATTCTGCATCGCCCAGCCGTGAAATTGTACTGTCGCCACCTCGATCCGGCGCGCGCCCATCTCCTGCGCCATTTCTATCGCGCGGCTCAACTGGTGCATATTGCCCCGGTGCATCACGAAGTTCAGCGTCAAGGGAAAGCCGATTGCGCCGATCCATTTGGCCACGGTCATCTTGCGGTCATAGCCGCCCTTATAGCCGCCGATCCGGTCGGCCATCGCCGCGTCGGTGCCTTGAAGCGACAGCTGCACGTGATCAAGGCCCGCCTCGTCCAATTCGGCCAGGCGCTTTTCGGTCAGGCCGATGCCAGAGGTGATCAGGTTGGTGTAAAGCCCCGCCTCGCGCGCCGCGCGCACAAGATCGGTGAGGTCACGGCGCGAGGCCGGCTCGCCCCCCGAGAGGTGCAATTGCAACACGCCCATGGCGGCGGCCTGTTCAAACACCGAGCGCCAGTCGTCTGTCGAAAGCTCGCTTTCGCGCGCGGTCAACTCGACCGGGTTGGAGCAATAGGGACAGGACAAAGGACAGCGATGGGTGAGTTCCGCAAGCATCGCGATGGGGGGCTGAACCTGCATCATGTCACCTCTAGAAAGCGGCGATTGGCCAGCTCTTGCAAAAAATCCGTGCTGTCGCGGGTCACATCCTCTAGCGGCGCCTCGAAGGTCGCCGAGAGGTCGGCGGCGATGGCCGCAAGTGTGGTTTTCCCGTCAACGCGGCTCAGGATGGCGTGACCGATGGGGTCAAGCCGGATCGCGCGCTCGGGGGCCAAAAGAACCCAATTGTCGCGGACCTTGTCAAAATGAAGCCGCACGCCACGCGGCAGAAAGGGTGTGCCCTCGGGGGTCATGCCGCACCTTTCGCAAGCAATCCCTCGCCGGGGTGCCATGCACCGGGAGGGATGCGCGCAGGATCGACATAGGCCGAGTATAGCGCGTCAAGCTGTGACCAGAGCACATCGGTCTTGAACACCAGGGCGGCGGCGGCGGCATCCTGTTTCTCGGCCGTATCGGCGTGATCGAGCACCCATTTCAGCCCAAAAGCCACGTCCTTGGGCGCCTCTTTCAGGCGATTGCGGAAATAGGCAAGGCTGCTGTCATCGGCAAAGGCGTAATTGGCCAAAAGGCCTTCGATCCGCTCGGCGTGAATCTTGGGCGCAAAAAGTTCCGTAAGCGAGGCCGCGACTGCCTCAAGCAGGGGCCTGTCGCGCACGAAATGCACATAGGCATCGACCGCGAATTTGGTGGCAGGCAGCACGCCATCGGTGCTTGCCACATAGTCGGGGTCAAGCCCGACCGCCTGCGCAAGGCGCAGCCAGCGGCGAATTCCGCCCTCATTCTCGGCGGTGCCATCGTGATCTTCGATCCGCGAGCGCCAGATGCGGCGCAGGGCGGGGTCCTCGACGCGGCTTAGAAAGGCGGCATCCTTCATCGGGATGCGCGCTTGGTAATAATAGCGGTTGATTACCCAGGCGCGCACCTGATCGGGGGTACAGCCGCCCGAATGCAAAAGGTGATGAAACGGGTGGCGATCGTGATAGCGCTCGGCGCCGATTTGGCGCAGGCGGGCCTCGAATTCAGCAGCGGTGGCGGGGTGCGTGGCGGTCATAAGGTCAGCTCCATTCCATCCTGCCCGATGATCCAGCCGGCGGCCTCGGCCTCGGCCCGTTCGCCCGCATCGGGGCGGAACACCGGGTTGGAATTGTTCATATGCACAAAGACTTTGCGCCCGATCCCAAGGTCGCGCAGCGCCGCGATAGAGCCCTCTGGCCCGCTCATCGAGATATGCCCCATGCGCTTGCCGGTCTTTTGGCTCAGGCCCATTTCAAGCATCTCGTCATCGCGCCAGAGCGTGCCGTCGAAAAACACCATATCGGCCCCTTTCAAACGACCCGCCAACCGCTTGGTCACGGCGGCGCAGCCGGGGATGTAATAGATGTCGCGCCCCTCGGCGTGGATATGCACGCCGGTGGTCTGTTCGCCCTCAAGGTCGGTCTTGACCTCGGCGCCTTCCATGTAAAGCGGCACCTTGCCGGGCACCGAAAACAGCGTGGCGGTCAGGCCGGGCAAAAGCGTGGTCTCCTTGTCGAGCGCAATCGTGACGCGCGGCACGCGGACCGGATCAACCGCATTCAACAGCGGGTTGGCCGCCAGAACCTCGTGAATTTCGCCGGTGGCATGCAGGGCAAAGGGCTGTTGCTCGCGCAGCGACAAAAGCCCCGCAACGTGGTCGATATCACCATTGGTCAAAAGCACGGCTGCGATCGGGGACTCGCGCAGGCCCGTCGGATGCAGCGCCGGATTATCGGCGATCTGGCTGCGGATATCCGGCGAGGCGTTCAAAACGACCCAACGCTCGCCATCAATGCTGATGGCGAGCGAGGATTGTGTAGATGACGGGATTTTACCCGCGCGGGCCAGATTGCAATTGTCGCATCCGCAATTCCATTGCGGAAGCCCGCCCCCGGCCGCAGCACCAAGTATCAAAGCTTTGAACACCTGCTACCTCGCTCCGCCCGAGATTGAATTATTTAGAATAGGACGCCGCCGCCGTCGCGTTCTTCGGCCGGGCCGTACATGTTGATTTCCATGCCGCAGTTCAACTCACGCAGAACAGGTTTACTCCATGCCATGATCAATCCTCCCTTGGGTTCGTGGCTAGACCCTTGAATTAGATATTTGCAACCTCGACTTGTCAACGCTTCTGACGGGGTCACTCCTACGACTTTAGTATCCACGCCGTGGAGCAAACCCTCCGACTTCCAGTCGGACCCGCTTCAGCGTGAAAGAATCGCTTTATGATCGTACCCTCAGAAAAATGAGCCGCAGCCGGGTCGGAGGCTCATTTTTCTG
>NZ_FWFJ01000006.1 GCF_900172365.1 Roseovarius gaetbuli | reverse complement strand
CCTCAGAAAAATGAGCCTCCGACCCGGCTGCGGCTCATTTTTCTGAGGGTACGATCATAAAGCGATTCTTTCACGCTGAAGCGGGTCCGACTGGAAGTCGGAGGGTTTGCTCCACGGCGTGGATACTGAAGAATGCAGGTCCTTTACGGGCCGCTGTCCATTGGCTTGCGGGATCAGAATGGGAGGTGAATTTGGGCTGCACCTCGCTGGCGGCACCAAAAGCGGCCTCATCCAACCTGTCGAGATACTCGCGAACCGCGCGGGGGGGCATCGGTCGGATCAATGGCTGACGCGTCCCAATTTTCTTTGGGCGTCGAGTTCTGTTTATTGGCGTCCGCTTCAATCAGGCTTGCGTCGATCGCCATGCGTTGCCCACTCACCAAGCCTTCAGCGATACACCGCGCCACGGTCGTCTCAAACAAATGGCGCAACAGTTCGCTCTCGCGAAACCGCCCATGCCGGTTCTTGGAAAATGTCGAGTGATCAGGCACGCGGCCACTCAGATCAAGACGGCAGAACCAGCGATATGCAAGGTTGAGATGAACCTCCTCACACAGGCGGCGTTCGGACCGGATGCCAAGGCAGTAGCCCACCAAAAGCATGCGGATCAGTAACTCTGGATCGATGGAAGGACGGCCCGTGTGGCTATAAAACTCAGCCAGATACTGGCGGATGCCGCTCAGATCGACAAACCGGTCAATCGAACGAAGCAAGTGATTTTGCGGGATGTGATCCTCCAGCGAGAACTCATAAAACAGCGCCGCCTGTGCTTCCTGCCTCGGTCCCAACATGGCAAAATCCCCCGATCAATATGGGAATTGAATCAGTGATGCACGCCTCGATCAAGGAAGAGTTTTTCAACAAAATACGCCCATAGCAGACTTGGCCCCAACGCCCGGAACAAGGCGCATCGCGCAGCCGGGCAGCGCCCGACCGATTTGTCGCATTTGGCACTTTGGAATTTTCAGGTCCAGACCCTAGATTACCAAGGGTGTGTTACTCCGCCGCGCGAGGCCCCTCGTCCATCGCCGCCAATTCACCAAGCGTCACCGGCTTGAGCGGCGGGCGGATGCGATAGTATCCGGTTGCGTCCTGGCTCTGGCGGTTTTCCGTCGCCAAAATCTGCGTCACGCTCAACCCGCAATAGCGCCCCTGACAGGGGCCCATGCCCGCGCGGCCAAAGGCCTTGGTCTGGTTCGGGCCGATACAGCCAAGCTTGGCATAGCCGCGAATATCCCCCGCCGTCACCTCTTCACAGCGACAGATCACCGTCTTGTCGGTCGGCGCAAGCGCCTCTGGCAGCGGCGGATAGGCGGCATCCAGAAACGGGCGCGCGGCCAATTCGCCCTGCATGGCGCGGCGCAGGGGCGCGCCCTCGCCGTCCCGCGTTGCGACCTCAATCGCCCCCAACCACGTCGCGATATCAAGCGCCGCCAGACGCCCGGCAAGCGCGGCCACCTTGGCCCCGCCGATCCCGGCCCCATCCCCGGCGATATGCAGGTACTCCACCGAGGTGGCACCAAAGCCGTCAAGCTCTGGCACGAAACACTGTTGCTCTGCATTCCAGCGATGCGCCACACCAACCGAGCGCGCGGCCTGAGTATTCGGCACCACCCCGTGATGCTGAAGCACCGTATAACAGGCAATGCGATGCACCCTGCCCCCGGCGGTAAACTCGACCGCCTCGGCACGCCCCTCGCCGGTGATCGCAATGTCATGCGCCCCCGTATGACGCACCACCCCGGCGCGGCGAATTTCGTTCAAAAGGCCAAGCCCCTTGAGCAGATAGCGCCAGCCGCGCAGCGCCCCGCCAAGATATTTAAGCGCGCCCATGAAGTCGCCGCGTGTCTGGGTTTCGACCATCGCCAGCGGCGGCGTGCCCGCGCGCACCATCTGGGCCGCGATAAGATAGAGCAGAGGGCCAGAGCCGATCAGCACCGCGCGCCGCGCAAGAACGCCCGATTGCTTGAGCAGGATCTGGCCCGCGCCCGCAGTCATCACGCCCGGCAAGGTCCAACCCGGCAGAGGCATCGGCCGCTCCAGCGCTCCGGTGGCCAGCAAGACATGACGCGCGTCGATCAGCGCGCCCTTGCCATCCTTGGTATAGGCAATGCGCGGGCCGTCTTCGATCGCCCAGACCACAGCCCCCGCCAGATGGGTAATCCCCGGCGCGCCAAGCCCTTGAGTCAGAGCGCGCCCTTCGGTGTAATCCTTGCCCAAGAGGTCACCGCGCAGGGGCGCAACCCGGTCAACATCGCGGTAAATCTGGCCGCCTGCGCGCGGCTGCTCATCCAGAATACAGACCGACAGGCCCTTGCTTGCCGCCACTTGCGCCGCCGCCATGCCCGCAGGGCCGGCACCGATAATCGCCAGATCAACCCGCGCCATCATCTCTCTCCTACGGGTGGCATGTTCAGGATCAGCCCCTCGCTGACCTCCATCATGCAGGCCTGACGGCTTATGCCATCGACCTCGACCAGACAGTCAAAACAGGCCCCCATCATGCAAAACGGCCCGCGCGGCGCGCCGGAAACCGGTGTATGGCGAAAGGTCGTGATCCCGGCCCCAAGCAGGGCTGCGGCAAGGTTGGCCCCCAAAGGCAGGCGCAACTCTTGTCCGGTAAAACTCACCGCAACAAGCGCGCGGCCCTCGCCAAGACCCTCAAACGGCAAAGCGTTGTTCACTGAACACCTCCAGATCAGGGGCCTTGTCGGTGCCCTCTAGCCACTCGGGCAGGATCGTCGCATGCGCGGCGGCAAGGGTGATGCCGCTGTGACAGGTCACAAGGTAAGCCCCCGGCATCGTTTCGCTTTGCTGATAGATCGGCAGGCCATCGGGCGACAAAACCCGAAGCGCGCCCCAGCTGCGCACCAGTTGCGCACGCGCAAGGGCGGGAAAAGCGGCAATCGCCTCGGCGGCAAGGGCCGACAGACCCGGCTGCGTCACGCGATCGTCAAGGCCGACCTCTTCATTGGTAGCGCCGATCTGAATACCGCCCTCATCGACCTGACGCGCGATAAGCGAGGGGCGGTTGATCATTTTCGGAAGTTTTTCGGTGATCAGAACCTGACCACGCTGTGCCCGGATCGGCGCGATAAACCCAAGCTTGGGGCCAAGCGTCATCGCGCCAAGCCCGGCCGAGAGGATCACCTTGGCGGAGGTCACCACCGTGCCATCGGCGCAGGTCACGGTAAACATGTCTTTCTTGGTCACATCGGTGACCATCTTGCCGGTCAGAACCTGACCGCCAAGTCGGCGCACGTCATCGGCAAGCGCCTTCAACAGGCGCAGCGGATTGGCGTGCCCGTCCTGATGATGCAGGATCGCGCCAATGACCTTGGGGCCGATGGCGGGTTCTTCCTTGCGCAGGGCGTTATGGCCCAACACCTCGTAGGGGTAATCACCGCCCAACTTGGCCTTGAGGCCCTCGTATTCCTCAACCCGCGCGGCAAGGCTCTCTTCCGAGAAATGCAGGTCATAGCCGCCATCCTGCTCAAGCCCCACATCGCGCCCCGTCGCATCGCCAAGCCGGTCGGCAAAGCCGCGCCAGGCGGCGGCAGAGGTCTGTGACCAACTTGCGTATCGGGGTTGTTTCATGCCCTTGGATTGCACCCAGACAAGACCAAAATTGCCCCGGCTGGCGCGAAACGATCCGTCATCGCCATCCAGAACGATCACCCGGCGTCCCTTGTTCAAAAGGCCCCAAGCCACCGAGAGGCCGACAACCCCGCCGCCGATGATGGTGTAGTCCGCCTCCATGTCATGTCCTTTGGCTCGGGGATGGGTCCGGGGGATCATGCCCCCCGGAGTCATTGTTTTAGATGTCGCGAAATGCGTCGGAAACCAGCCTTACTTGCCGATTTGGTCAAGAATGCCCTGACCCCATTCAACGCCCACATCCTCAAGCACAACCGGCCAGACATCGGCGCGCACCTTGGCGGCCATGGCGGCAAGCTCTGCATCGGACAGTTCGACCACGGTGGTGCCAAGGTCATCGGCAAGGCGCTGTTCGTTCTTGCCCTGATCGGCCTCGGCCACGGTCCAGCGGGTCGCCTCAAACGCCTCGGCCTCGGCCTTGAGCGCGGCCTGATCCTCGGCGTCAAGCTCGGCCAGGCTCTCGTTCGAGATGATCATGTACCAGACCTCGAAATGGGTATTGGCCGGGATATAGGTCTTGGTCACATCGCGGAACGAGGCGTAATAGCCCTCGGCGCCTGAGCCGATGACGCCATCAACAACACCGGTCTGAATGGCGGTGAAGGCCTCGGAGAACGGGATCGGCGAGGGGATATAGCCAAGCGCTTCGCCGGTCAGCTGGAACGATTTTATGCCAGGCACGCGCACCTTGATGCCGTTGGGCGAGGGATCGCCGGGATGCACCGCATCGGTATTCAGGGAAATCCCGCCGAAATAGACCGGATAGGCGGCCAGCATGGTGATATCCTGCTTGGCATAAAGATCGGCCATCACGTCACGCACAACGCCGCCGGGGCCGTAAATTTCACGCGCCTGCGCCCAGTTGGCGGCAAGGTACGGGAAAGAGCTGATCTGCATCTTGCGGTCGGCCGCCGTTGCGGCAGGCTGGGTTGCCATGTCGATCGCGCCAACGCTGATGCGTTCCTGCACCGAGGTGTAATCGCCAAGCGCCGAGGCCGGGAAGAGGGTGATCTTGACGTCACCGCCGGTGGCCGCATCGACCTTTTCGGCAAAGGCGCGCAATTCGACGTCAATGGTGGCGTCCTGCGGGCGCACGTGGCTCATCTTGAGGTCGGCCGCCGAGGCGATGCTGCCAAGGGCCAGAAGGGCGGCGGTCGCCGTGCCAAGCATAAAGTGTTTCATTTCAGTTTCTCCTTGTTGGTTTTTTCAGAGTGGTTTTTTGTGGTTACGGAGCATAGCCAAACAGTCGCGGCAGATAGAGCGACAGGTCAGGCCAAAGCGAGGTCAGGAACACGACAGGCACATAACCAGTCACGATCAAGAGCATGGCAGGCGGGATCACCTTGGTCACCTTGACCTTGCCGATCCGCGCCCCGAGATAAAGGATCGAGGCATAAGGCGGCGTCACCCCGCCCATCGCGGTATTGACGCCCATGATCGCGGCAAACTGTACCGGGCTGACGCCAATCGCATTCATCAGCGGCAGCAAAAGCGGCGCAATCAGGATGATGGCGGTGACGTCATTGACCACCATGCCGACCAGAAACAGCAGGATGTTGATCAGGATCAGCAACAGAACCTTGTCATCGGTCAGCGAAAAGATCGAGCTGACAAGCGCCTGCGGGATCGCCTCCATCACGAAAATCTGGCTCAGGATCATCGAGAACAGGATCATCAGCATGATCGCGCCCACCGCCGTCGCCGCCTCTTGACCGGCACTCAGGAAGTTGTCCCACCGCAGCCCCTTGTAGATCAGGAAACCAACCGGAACCGCATAGATCACCGCCACCGCAGCGGCCTCGGTCGGGGTCATGATGCCGCCATAGATGCCGCCAAGAATGATCACCGGCATCAAAAGCGCGGGAAAGGCATGGATGCCGCGCTCTGCGACCTGTGTGCTCAACTCCGAAAACGTCGGCTTGTCATCCAGGATCAGGTTGAACTTGCGGCTCATCCAGAGGTTCACCACCGAGAAATTGAACATGATCAAAAGGCCCGGCCCAAGCGTCGCCAGAAAGCAGGCCAGGATCGAGGTATCGGTCACCCAGCCATAGACGATCATCGTCACCGACGGCGGGATCAAGAGGCCAAGGATCGACGAATTGGCGATCAAAGCGGTGGCATATTCACGCGGATAGCCGCGCTTTTCCATCTCGGGGATCAACAGCGGCCCGATCGCGGCAATCCCGGTCAGACCAGAGCCGGAAATCGCGCCGATCACCGCGCAAGACACCGCCGCAACCACGCCAAGCCCGCCACGGATATGGCCGATAAAGGCACTCACGAAGCGCAGCAAAGAGGCGGCAATTCCGCTTTCGGACATGATCGTACCGGCCAGAACGAACAGCGGAATGGCAAGCAGGACCGGATTGCTAAGTTGTTGAAACCCCCAGAGCATATTGCCTTTCATGGTCACGTCACCGATGAAATACATCACCATCAACGCGCCCCCGAAGCAGTAGGGCAGCGGCACGCCAAGCGTCAGGAACAGCACCAGAACGGCGATGGCCAGAAGGGCAACTTCGATCATTGGGCCGATCCTTTGGTTAACGCGCGGATATGGGTCAAAAGGTGCGAGACAGTGTAGAGCATCATCAGCAACAGCCCGATAAACAGCGCCACGTCGGAGTAAAACGTCGGGATGTAAAGCGTCGGGCTTTCGCGCCATACCCGCCAGGCATAGCGCGTGTAATCCCAGGCCCAACTTAGCAACCAAAGGCCCACGACAAGGCTTATGATCTCGCCGACAATCGCCAGAATGGTATGGCCACGATCCGTTTTCACGAATATTTCCAGAACGTTGGCCCGGATATGCGTATTTTCCCGCGAGGCATTGACCGCCCCGAGGATATATAGCCAGAGCGTCGGATAAAGCATGGTTTCCTCAAGCCCCATCACCGGGATTTGCAGAACATAGCGCGTGATCACCTGTACGAACTGACCAAGCGCCACCACGCAGATCAGACCTGTCAGCAGATACTTTGAAAACCTGTCCATAATTCCCCCGGCGACTCGACTGGTCGTTAACCATTAGCTTGACGTGCAGGCGCATATAAAATCAAATTGGAAAAAACGTTCAATCCATAGATTAGGCTTATACCCCACCATGAACCTATCGTTTCGCCAGCTTCACACCTTCCGCGAGGTGATCCGTTCCGGGTCAATCAGCGGCGCGGCGCGCACTCTCGGGCGCACGCAACCCGCCGTCAGTTCGATGATCGCCGGACTTGAGGATGAGTTGGGTTTTGCCCTGTTCCTGCGCGAACATGGCAAGCTTACCCCGACTCCCGAGGCGCGGTTTTTCCTTGAGGAATGCGAGGAAATTCTCGACCGTTTGGATCAGACCAAGCGCACTTTGGGGGGCATCGGCAATCTCTCGGAGGGGCGGTTGCGCATCGCCTGTCACCCGGCGGCATCGGGGTTTTTCATGCCGATGGTCCTGACCGATTTCCTGCGTGACAAACCGGGGATCGAGGTGTCGCTGATGATGCGCTCTTCCACCGTGATCGAAGATCTGATCGCCTCGCAACAATTCGATGTGGGCTTTGCCGAGGCGCCAATCCCGCGCGCCTCGATCAAGCAACAGGATTTCGATATGGAATGCGTCTGTGCCCTGCCTGCGGATGATCCTCTGGCGGCGCGCGACGCGATCACCGCGCGCGATCTTGACGGTGGGGCCCTTGCCACGCTGTTTGCCGAGCACACCACCTATGGCCAGACCTGTCGCGCCTTTGAGGTGGCCGATTGCACCTTTCAGCGCCGGTTCGAATTGCAGACCTTCCTGCCCGGCCTACGCTTTGTCGAGGCCGGCTTATGCGCCATGATCTGCGATATGATCACCGCCCATACCCACCTTCAAAGCAACAGCGCAGGCACGATCCGGTTTCGCCGCTTTGAGCCCGCGATCACCAGCAAGGTGTCGATCCTGACGCCCGCCCATAGCCCGCAATCGGTGATCGCGGCGGCGTTTTGCGCGCATCTGGCGGGTCATGTGGCCGAGCTTCAGGCGGATATGCAGGCCGGTCTGGCCGCTATTTCTGAAACAGGCGGGTCGCGTTGAACAACTCGTCAAGCCGCTCGTATCGCTCACGCGTGGCAGGCCAGCGTTCTTCCTGAGCGGCGGCAATCAGCGCCTCAAGCAACATCATCGTCGAGACATTGGAATCCCACGCCGAGGGGATTTCGACCCAGCAATTGAAGGTGTGGCGCGCCAGATCTGAAATCGGGCTAACCCATTGATCGGTGATCAGGATAACCCGCACGCCACGCGCCGTGGCGAGTTCCGCCAGCCGCAAGAGGTTGGTTTCATAGCGCCGGATGTCGAACATCAAAAGCGTGTCGCCCTCGGCCATATCCAACAGGTAATGCGGCCATGTCGCCGACGAGGCGGTCATATGGGTGACGCGTTCGCGCACCGCCTGAAAATGGGTAAAGGCATAATCGGCAAGCGCTCGCGTGATGCGCCCGCCCACCACGTAAAGCCGCCCCGATGTATCCGCCAGATCGCGCGCCGCCTGATCAAAGCCATCGCTGTCGATATTGGCAAAGGTCTGTTCAAGGTTCTGGGTCACGGCCTGGGCAAAGCGGTTGAGGTGATGCGTCGCGGGCGCCTCGCTTGCCCAATTGGCACGGCGTTGCGTGGGGCCGGAGACCTTGGCTTCAAGCTCTTTCAACAGCGCCTGATGGAATTGCGGATAGCCCTTGAAGCCAAGCTTTTGCACCATCCGCGCCACTGTCGGGGTTGAGACGCCCGCATTCGCCGCCACGATGGTGATCGACGCCAGCCCCGCCGCCGGATAGCTATCCAGCAAGGCCTGCGCGAACTTGCGCTCGGATTGGGTGAGCGCGTTGTAATGATCACGGATCAGTTCGCGCACCGTTGCCGTCGGCTGGATCGGGGTCGTGGTCACATCGCAAATCCTGTGCAAGGTCTGGTCTGGGTGCTGCCGTTTTGGGCAGGTTGCCCAGCATAGCGCGGTGCGACAGGACAATCACCCCGATACACCTGAAAATATATTGACATAAATATTGCCTCGTGGAAACATCTTTACAAACGCCAATGGGGGCAAGATGCAAGGCAATCCGAACAGGGATGATTCTGACGCCGTTGAGGTGCTCAATCCGCAAGGCCGCGGTGCGGCCCTGATCCTGTGCGAACATGCATCAAACAAAATCCCTGATCGTTATCAAGACCTTGGTCTGAGCGAGAGCGACCAGCAAAGCCACGCCGCCTGGGACCCCGGCGCGCGCGATCTTGCCCTTGCCCTGTCTCGCGCGCTTGATGCGCCGATGATCGCCTCGACCGTCTCGCGGCTGGTGTATGACTGTAATCGCCCGCCCGACGCGCCAAGTGCGATGCCCGAGCAATCCGAATATATCGAAGTGCCGGGCAATCGCGACCTGAGCGAGGCGGCGCGCGCCGAACGCGTGCAAACCGTCTACACCCCGTTTTGCACTGCCGTCAGCGATATGATCGCCGCGCGCAAGGCCGCCGGTCTTGTCCCCCACCTGATCACCATCCACAGCTTTACGCCGCTATATTTCGGCTCCCAGCGCGATTGCGAGATCGGCATTCTACACGACAGCGACAGCCGTTTGGCCGATGCGATGCTTGCCGAGGCCGACCAATTGCCCGACCGCGTGATCCGGCGCAACGATCCCTATGGGCCCGAGGATGGCGTGACCCATTCGCTCAAGCTGCACGGGATCGCGCAGGGTCTGGCGAATGTGATGATCGAAGTGCGCAATGACCTATTGGTCGGCACAGAGGCGCAAGCCGCGATTGCCGACGAGCTTTTGACGCTCTTGCGCCCGGCGATGGCAACGCTTGATCAGCAGCCCCCCGGAGGGACGCATGCCTAAATTTATCCTGTCCTATATCCGCGCGATTGACGCGATGAACCGTTTTATCGGGCGCTTTGCGATGTACCTGATCTTTGCGCTGATCGGCGTGCTGCTCTGGTCGTCGTTTTCCAAGGCGTTTTTCACGCCGTCGCACTGGACGCTTGAAACCGCGCAATTCGTGATGGTCGCCTATTACGTGCTTGGCGGGCCCTATTCGATTCAGCTTGGCTCGAACGTGCGGATGGATTTGTTCTATGGCGGCTGGTCGGCGCGCCAGCGCGCGTGGTTTGATGCCTTTACCGTGCTGTTCCTGCTGTTCTACCTCGGCATGCTTTTATACGGCGCGATAAGCTCGACCGCCTATTCGCTTGGCTATTTCGGCACCGAACCGTTTGCCTTTTTCTGGGATCTATTCGTGACCTTCATCACCCAAGGCCCAAGCGGCGCATCCGAGAAGATCGGCTTTATGGAACGAAGCCCGACCTCTTGGCGTCCCTATCTCTGGCCGGTCAAGACCATCCTGTGCATCGGGGTCTTCCTGATGCTGCTGCAATCCCTAGCCGAATTTTTCCGCGACATCGGCCGTATCCGCGAAGAGGCCTCTGATGTCCTATGAAATGATCGCCATTTTGATGTTCAGCTCGATGATCCTGATGCTTTTGACCGGGCAGCGGGTGTTCGGCGCGATTGGATTTGTCGGGGCCTTTGCCGGGCTGATGCTCTGGGGCACGGGCGGGGCGGACATGCCGTTTTCCGCCGCCATGAAGCTGATGAAATGGTATCCGCTTCTGACGCTGCCGATGTTCATTTTCATGGGCTATGTCCTGTCGGAATCCAAGATTGCGGATGATCTTTACAAGATGTTTCACGTCTGGATGGGCCCGGTGCGCGGTGGCTTGGCGATTGGCACGATCGGGTTGATGGTGCTTATTTCGGCGATGAACGGCCTAAGCGTGGCAGGCATGGCCATCGGCGCCACCATCGCCCTGCCCGAGCTTTTGAAACGCGGGTATGACAAGATCATGGTGACCGGCGTGATTCAGGCCGGATCAAGTCTTGGCATCCTTGTGCCGCCCTCCGTCGTTCTTGTGCTTTACGCGATGATCGCGCGCCAGCCGGTCGGGCAGCTTTGGCTTGCCGGCGTCATTCCGGGGCTGATGATGGCGACAATGTTCATCATCTATATCTACGTGCGCTGTCGGTTGCAGCCAGAGCTTGGCCCCGCCCTTCCGCCCGAAGAGCGCAACGTACCAATGGCCGAAAAGCTGCGCCTGCTGCGCGCGGGGCTTTTGCCGCTGGTGATTTTCGCGGTGATGATGGTGCCCTTTGTCAAAGGCTATACCTCGCTTGTCGAAAGCTCTGCCATCGGGGCGATGGCGGCATTCGTCGCGGCGGTGATCAAGGGGCGGATGAACCGCGAGGTGTTTGAAACCTCGGTGCGCCAGACGCTGGCGATTTCCTGCATGTTCATGTGGATCATCCTCGCCGCGCTCGGCTTTGGCGCGATCTTTGACGGGCTTGGCGCGGTCAAGGCGATTGACCACCTCTTTACCGATCAGCTGGGCCTTGGCCCCTGGACGATCCTGATCCTGATGCAGCTCAGCTTTATCCTGATGGGGACATTCCTTGACGATACCGCAATGCTTGTGATCGTGGCGCCGCTTTACGTGCCGCTGGTCGGCAACATGGGCTTCGATCTTGTGTGGTATGGTGTGCTCTACACGATCACCTGTCAGATCGCCTATATGACGCCGCCGTTCGGCTATAACCTGTTCTTGATGCGCGCGATGGCCCCGCCCGAGATTTCGATCCGCGACATCTATCGCTCGATCATACCGTTCGTGATCGTGATGAGTTTTGCGCTGGCCGTGGTGATCATCTTCCCGCAGGTCGCGCTTTGGCTGCCGAATTACGTCTACGGAAAATAACCCCAAGAACTCCGCCAACGGAGCATGACATCAAACCAACCAAGGAGAGATCAATGACCAGTACCAGACGTTCATTCCTTCGCGCCGCAACTTTGGGCGGCGCCGCGACATTGGCCAGCCCGGCCATCGTGCACGCCCAGGCCCCTATCAAATGGCGTTTTCAGACCTATGCCGGCGCCGCATTGGGCGAATTCGTGACCAAGCCGGTCGTAGATTACATCAACAAGGCCGCCAATGGCGAGATGGAGATCGAGCTTTATTACGCCGATCAGATCGTGCCCACCGGCGAGCTTTTCCAGGCGCTTCAGCGCGGCACCATCGACGCGGTTCATTCCGACGACGATTCAATGGCCTCGCCGACGCCGCTTCAGGTCTTTGGCGGCTACTTCCCGCTGGCCACCAAGCACGCGCTCGATGTGCCGGTGCTGTTTCAGCAATACGGTCTGGCCGATATCTGGCGCTCTGAATACGAAAAAGTCGGCGTGACATGGCTCTCGGCGGCGGGTCAGGACCCGTGCAACTTCAACACCAAGAAAGAGATCACATCGCTGGCCGATCTTGACGGGCTCAAGCTTTATACCTTCCCCACGGCCGGGCGGTTCCTGTCGCAATTCGGCGTGGTGCCGGTGTCGATCCCCTATGAGGATGCCGAAGTCGCCGTGCAGACCGGCGAGCTTGACGGCATGGCATGGTCGGGCATCACCGAGGATTACACCGTCGGCTGGGCCAATGTGACCGACTATTTCCTGACCAACAATATCTCGGGCGCCTGGATCGGGTCGTTCTACGTGAACCAGAAGATGTGGGCCGACCTGCCAGAGCATCTCAAGGCGATCGTGATGGCCGGCATCGAGGCCAGCCACACCTATCGCAACCAGTGGTACTGGGGCGGCGAGGCGCGCCTGCGCTCGACGGGTGATCAACTCAAGCTGCGCTCGATCCCGCAGGAAGAATGGAAGACCGTCGAAGACGCGGCGGTGAAATTCTGGGATGAAATCGCCGAAGAGGGCGAAATTCACGCGAAAATCGTCCAGATCTTCCGCGATTATAACGAAGTGACAAGCAAGGCAGGCCCGCCTTATACCTTCGGTTAAGCCCTTTGCCCCGGCGCAATACCCGCGCCGGGGCGCACCGATAATGATGCTACCAACCATACAGGAAATTCCCCATGTCAGGCCCGCTCAGTTTCGAGACCCTAAAATCCCAAGTCGCGACCGGCGAGGTAGATACCGTTCTGGCCTGTCTTGTCGACATGCAGGGCCGCCTGATGGGCAAACGGTTTCACGCGGGCCATTTCATCGCCAGCGCCTGGGAAGAAACCCATTGCTGCAACTACCTGCTGGCCACCGACCTTGAAATGAGCACGCCCGAGGGCTTTGCCTCGACCAGCTGGGAAAAGGGCTATGGCGATTACGTGATGAAGCCCGACCTGAGCACCCTGCGCCCGATGCCATGGCTTGAGGGCACGGTTATGGTGCTCTGCGATGTGCTTGATCACCACACCCACGAGGATGTACCGCATTCGCCGCGCGCCATGCTCAAGACACAGATCAAACGGCTTGAGGGGCTTGGCTTTGACGCGATGATGGCGACCGAACTAGAGTTCTTCCTCTTCGAGCAAAGCTTTGAAGAGCTGCGCAAATCTGGCTATCGCAACCTTGTGCCGATCTCGGGCTATAACGAGGATTACAACATCTTCCAGACCACCAAGGAAGAACACGTGATGCGACCGGTGCGCAATCATCTGTGGAACGCCGGACTGCCGATCGAGAATTCCAAGGGCGAGGCCGAGGCCGGTCAGGAAGAGCTGAACATCAAATACGCCCCCGCGCTTGATACCGCCGATTACCACACCATCGCCAAGCACGCGATCAAGGAAATCGCCTGGGCCAAGGGGCACGCGGTGAGCTTTTTGTCGAAATGGGATCACGACCGTGTCGGCTCGTCCAGCCACGTGCACCAATCGCTCTGGAAGGATGGCAAGCCCGCGTTTTATGACCCGAGCGACAGCCTTGGCATGAGCCAGCTGATGAAGCATTACATGGCCGGCCTGCTGAAATACGCGCCCGATTACACCTATTTCCTGGCGCCCTATATCAACAGCTACAAGCGCTTTCAAAAGGGCACATTCGCGCCCACGCGCACGATCTGGTCCGTGGACAACCGCACCGCCGGATTCCGCCTGTGTGGCGAAGGCAGCAAGGCCGTGCGCGTCGAATGCCGGGTTGGCGGCTCCGACCTGAACCCTTATCTCGCCATGGCCGTGCAATTGGCGGCGGGCATCAAGGGCATCGAGGACGCGCTTGACCTTGCTCCACCCACGGTGGGCGATGCCTATGCGGGCGACACCGGGCTTATCCCGCAAACCCTGCGCGATGCCTATGTGACGCTCAAGGCCTCGGATATGCTGCGCGCGGCCTTTGGCGATGATGTGATCGACCACTATGCCCGCGCCGCCGAGGTCGAGATCGAGGATTTTGACCGCGTCGTGACAGACTACGAGGTGGCACGCGGGTTCGAGCGGGCGTGACAACCGCGCCGCAGGATTTGAGTATTTTTGCCAAGAAGAAGCAGGGCGAGTGCGCTTGCCCGTGACCAAGGATGCAATCATGCAGACATTGAACTGTATATCCCCCATCGACGGATCGGTCTTTGCCACCCGCGAGGTTTTGAGTGTCGAGGCGGCACAGGACGCCGCGACGCGCGCGCGGGCGGCGCAATCCGCTTGGGCGGCGCGACCGCTTCAGGAGCGGATCGACCTTGTCATGGCAGGCGTCGCCGCCGTGGGCGCAATGAACGACGAAATCGTGCCGGAACTGGCCCATATGATGGGGCGCCCGATGCGCTATGGCGGCGAGTTTGGCGGCTTTAACGAGCGCGCCAGTCACATGGCCGCTATTGTCAAGGACGCGCTTGCCGATATCGCCGTGGGCGAGGATGAGACCTTTCTGCGCTATATCAAGCGCGTGCCGCATGGCGTGGTGTTTGTCGTTGCGCCGTGGAATTACCCCTATATGACCGCGATCAACACCCTCGCGCCCGCCTTGATCGCCGGCAATACGGTGGTGTTGAAGCATGCCACGCAAACGTTGTTGGTGGGCGAGCGCATGGCGCGCGCCTTTCACGCCGCCGGTGTGCCAGAGGATGTCTTTCAGAACGTGTTTCTGGATCACGACACCACCAGCGCCCTGATCGCTGCCCGCGCGTTTGATTTCGTCAACTTCACCGGCTCGGTCGGCGGTGGGCGCGCGATGGAGCGGGCCGCGGCAGGCACCTTTACCGGTCTTGGCCTTGAGCTTGGCGGGAAGGACCCCGGCTATGTCATGGAGGACGCCGATCTTGACGCCGCGGTTGATACGCTGATTGACGGAGCGATGTTCAATTCCGGCCAGTGCTGCTGCGGGATCGAACGGATTTATGTCCACGAGAGCCTGTTTGACGCCTTTGTCGAAAAGGCCGTGGCGATTGTGCAGGGCTATCGCCTTGGCAATCCGCTGGACCCAGAGACCACGATCGGTCCGATGGCCAATGTGCGCTTTGCCAATGAGGTGCGCGGCCAGATTGCCGAGGCGCTGAAGATGGGGGCGGTCGCGCATATCGCCACCATGCCGGGCGATGATGGTGCGGCTTACCTGACGCCACAGATCCTGACCAATGTCAGCCACGAGATGCGGGTCATGCGCGACGAGAGCTTTGGCCCCGTCGTGGGTATCATGCCGGTCAAGGATGACGCCGCGGCCATCGCTCTTATGAACGACAGCGAATTCGGACTGACCGCCAGCCTCTGGACCGCCGATCTTGCGCGCGCCCAAAGGGTGGGTGACCAGATCGAGACCGGCACCGTTTTTCTTAATCGCGCCGATTACCTTGATCCGGGCCTGTGCTGGACCGGGTGCAAGAATACCGGGCGCGGCGGCGGCCTCTCGGTCATCGGCTATCACAATCTGACACGTCCCAAATCCTACCATCTCAAGAAGGTGACACAATGAGCCTGACAGGAAACTGGTCGTACCCGACCGCAATCAAATTCGGCGCCGACCGGATATCTGAACTGCCTGCCGCCTGTGCCCAGGCCGGGATCAAGCGCCCGCTTCTGGTGACCGACAAAGGACTTGCGGGCCTGCCCGTCACCCAAGCGACGCTTGATATCATCGAGGCCGCAGGCCTTGGCCGCGCGATGTTTTCCGAGGTTGACCCGAACCCCAATGAGATCAACCTTGCCGCCGGTGTCGCAGCCTATAAGGCCGGTGGCCATGACGGCGTGATCGCCTTTGGCGGCGGCTCGGGGCTCGACCTTGGCAAGATGGTGGCCTTCATGGCCGGGCAAACCCGGCCCGTCTGGGATTACGAGGATGTCGGCGATTGGTGGACCCGCGCCGACAGCGATGCCATTGCCCCGATCATCGCCGTACCCACAACTGCGGGCACCGGATCAGAGGTCGGCCGCGCATCGGTGATCACCAATTCCGTGACCCATGTGAAAAAGATCATCTTCCACCCCAAGGTCCTGCCCACCGTGGTGATCTGCGATCCAGAGCTGACCGTCGGCATGCCGAAATTCATCACCGCCGGCACCGGGCTTGATGCCTTTGCCCATTGCGTCGAGGCCTTCAGCAGCCCGCATTACCACCCGATGAGCCAGGGCATTGCGCTTGAGGGCATGCGCCTTGTCATCGACTACCTGCCGCGCGCCTATAGTGATGGGACCGATATCGAGGCCCGCGCCCAAATGATGAGCGCCGCCGCCATGGGCGCCACTGCCTTCCAGAAAGGCCTTGGCGCGATCCACGCCATGAGCCACCCCATCGGCGCCTATTTCAACACCCATCACGGCACGACCAACGCGGTCTGCATGCCAGCGGTGCTTGACCTCAACGCCGATGTAATCGCCAAGCGGTTTGACCGCGCGACCGGCTATCTTGGCATAGCGGGCGGGTTCGACGGCTTTCGAAGCTTTGTGCAGGAGTTCAACGACAGCCTCGGCATTCCGCGCAAACTGTCCGATCTTGGCGTCACGCCTGACTCGATCCCCGATCTTGTCGCGGGCGCCCTCACTGACCCAAGCTGTGGCGGCAACCCGGTCCAGTTGACCGAGGCCAACCTGACGGCGCTGTTTCAGGCCGCCCTCTGAAACCAAGCCTCGTTTTGGCTTCTTCTTGCTTTAAATATCCCAGGGGCTTGGGGGACAGCGTCCCCCATCCTTTCCCTGATCCGGGCCGAGCCGTCAAAGCTTGGCCCGGATCGCCAGCACCGTCAGGCGCGGCAGGCGAAGGATAACGCGGGCAAGGATATCGCCATATTCCACCTCGCCTGCCATCAGGCGCAGGTATTGCATCCGAAGCGTGGATGAGCGCCGGAAGGCCCGCGCGAATCCGGCCTCCATCGCGGGCAGAAAGATGACCGGCCTGATCAGCCGCGCCATGCGCAACGCCCGGTGCACGGGCCGAAGGCCACGACGATAAAGCGATAGCGCGCGCTCGGGTCGCGCGGTGCGCAGCGCCTCGATCCCGGCCTGCGCGGCAAGATGCCCGCTTTGCATCGCATAGCCGATGCCCTCGCCGGTGATCGGATCGACAAGCCCCGCGGCATCGCCAGCCAACAAAACCGGCCCTCGCCCCGGCACCTTGCGAAAATCGCCGAACGGCAGGAACTGCCCCTTGAAGGTGCTGGCCTCGGCCTCAACCCCCAAAAGCGCGCAATACTCGGCCATGGCGACCTTCATGTCGGGGTTCTTGGCCAGCAACCCGCCGACCCCAATCGTAGTCGAACAGCGCTTGGGAAAGGACCAGCCATAGCCCCATTTCGCCGCCGCAAGATCAATCCGAATGGGCGCGCTTGGGTCGACGTGTTCGCCCACGGCCTCGATCTCAAGGCCAAAGCCGACCTCGGCACGATCAAAGGCCTCACCGAACAGGGCCTTGCCCACCTGGCTATTGGCGCCATCGGCCCCGATCAACACGCCAAACCCGATCCGCCGCCCATCCTTGAGGGTCAGGGATTTGACCTCGGGGTCAATCTCGGCGACGCTCACCCCAGTAAAATCCGCCGCCCCGGCGCCAAGCGCCTGCGCGCAGATCATCGCATCCATATCGAACCGCATGGTCGTGCAAAGCGGCGGCGCATGACTGATCACGCCCATCGGCGCACCGCGAAAGCGGAAATCGACGGTTGTCTTGCGATCCTCGGGATCAAACGGCATTTCATGGCCGAAAATCTCGGCATAATGACGCCGTGCCCGCCCGGTGATCAGCCCCCCGCAGAGCTTGTCGCGCGGGAACGTATTGCGATCAATCAGCGCCACCCGCAACCCGGCCTTGGCGGCGGTGAACGCCGCCGCCCCACCCGCCGGGCCCGCGCCAATCACAACGATGTCGAACTCTGGTTTCATGCATCACACCTCGGGCAGGGCATCGCGCCGGATCATCGTGCGCAAGGCAAAACTTGACCGCATCGAGCGGATACCGGGGGTTTGCATCAACCCATCTTCCAGAAACCGGTCAAAGTCGGCAAGGTCAGCGGCCACGACCCGGATAAGAACATCGCGCGTGCCGGTCAACAAATAGCATTCCATCACCTCGTCAAACCGGCGCAGCCAGGTCTCGAATTTGGAAATGGCGTCGCGGGTATGATGCTCCAGCTCGACAAAGATGAACACGTTGAGCGGCAGCCCAAGCTTTTCCTGATCCACGCGCGCGGCATATCCGGTGATCATGCCCGAGGTTTCAAGCCGGGCAATGCGCCGGGCCAGTGGCGTCGTCGACAGGCCAACCTGCTCTGAGAGGTCAGCCAGTTTTATCCGACCATCGCGTTGCAGGGCAGAAATGATCTGACGGTCTATCTTGTCCATTCGCCTAAAATCCCGGGCCAGTTTAGGGGGTTCCCCCAAATGTCACGTGCAAGTGATCAAAGTTTGCTGTTTTTCCGCGCAGGCGAGCCATTACGCTAGTGCAAAGGAGAATACCACCATGCTCACACGTCTTGCGTCAACCAGCCACGAAGAATTGCACCGGGTCGAGGACCGTGACAGCGGCCTGCGCGGGTATATCGCGCTGCATTCCACACGGCTTGGGCCGGCGGCGGGCGGTCTGCGGATGCGGACCTATGACAGCGACGCGGCGGCGATTGACGATGTGCTCAACCTGTCGCGCGGCATGAGCTATAAGAATGCCGCGGCGGGCCTTCCTTTGGGGGGCGGCAAGGCCGTGATCATGGGCGATCCGAGCCGCGACAAGACCCCCGAAATGCTGCGCGCCATGGGCCGGGCGATCAATGCCTTGCAGGGCCGCTACTGGACCGCCGAAGATATGGGCATGGCCCCCGAGGACATGGCCGAAATTGCCCGCGAGACGCGCTTTGTCGCCGGGCTTGATCACGGGCAATACGCCAGCGGCGACCCTTCGCCGATCACCGCAAAGGGCGTGTTCAACGCCATGCGCGCCGGGGCGGCGCAGGTCTTTGGCAGCGACGATTTGGCCGGACGTCACGTCGCCGTTCAGGGGCTTGGCCATGTCGGCTGGCATCTGTGTCGGCTGCTGCACGAGGTGGGCGCGCGGCTGAGCGTGGCGGATATGGATGCGCGATGCGTGACCAGGGCCGTCAGGGAGCTTGGCGCAAACGTCGTACCCCTGAGCCGCATTCACGCCACCCAGGCCGATATTTTCGCGCCCTGCGCGATTGGCGGCATCCTGAACGCCCGCACCATCCCGGAAATACAGGCCCGCCTTGTGGCCGGCGCCGCCAACAATCAGCTTGCGACGCCCGAAGACGCCGCCACACTGCACACGCGCGGCATTCTCTATCTGCCCGATTACGTGGCCAATGGCGGCGGGATCATCAATGTTGCCGCCGAGATTTTGCAGATCCCCGATAGCGGACCATGGGTCGCCGAACGCCTTGACGCGATGCAGGCCACCATGGCGAAAATCCTGACCCGCGCAGAAGGCGAAGACCTCAGCCCCGCGCGTGTTGCCGACCGGATGATCGAAGATCAGCTTTTGCAGGTGGCTGTCTGACGCCACCTGACGCGCATACGCAAAGCCGTGAATTGAGCCCTGGCGCAAGCCCTGCTAGGCTGGATGAAACAGCCCCGGAGGCCCGCCATGAAACACGCGTTCGTTCTTGCCCTGATCCTTGGGATTGCCACCTCGGCACAGGCCCAGAATACGCTCTCCGAGCGGGTCACCCTGAGCCATGGCAGCTATACTTCGGGCGGCGGCATCACCATCGCCGCCGAGTTGCGCCCCAAGGATGGCCGCACCGCGCTTTGCGGCACATGGGCGCAAAGCGAAAGCCAGTCGAGCTATAAATCGGGCACCGCGCGCAACATCGTGAAACTGGCCAGTGTCTATGTCGAAGGGCAGCGGATTTATCAGGACCTCGGCTTTATGGCGCAAACCGCGCCGCGTCTGGATTACGCCGGCGCGCCCGCGCGCTGTGTACTGACCGACCTGCCTTGGCGCGCGGGGCGCATCCCCGAGGTCTTTCTGCCCCGCCAGACGATCAGCCGCGGCAATGGCGGCGGCAGCGATCCCCACATCACCTTTCGCCAGACCGGCAATGGCGCCATGGGCCACGGCCTTGAGGTGGTGCCGTTCCTGACCCGCAACAGCCGCCTCGTGCGCCTCGCGCCCGGTGCCAGCATCGCCGAAGGGCGCTATAGCTCGGGCGGCGGGGTGCGCGTGGCGGCCGAATTGGTGTCGGTGAATGGCACCGCGCATGTGTGCGGGGTGTGGTCTGATCTGGCGGGACAGAGCGAGCGGACCACGCAGCTTGGCCGCGAGATCCTGCGCCGCGCCACCGTGCGACAGGCGGGCAAGACCGTGCTGAGCGATCTGAGCGGGTTGCGGCGCGTGCGGACGCGCGCGGAGTACTCCGGCGTCGATGCAACCTGTCTGGACACCGGCCGCCCCTGGTCGGCGCATAACTCGGGAAAGGCCATCACCCTGCGCCTGCCTGATCAGATCGTTTATCGCAGCACAACGGCACAAGGCCGCGAGGTGATCCGGTTTCAGCCCAGCCCTTTGCAGTAGATGATGCAAAACGGGCTCGCGACGCCCTGAAGGGCAAGAGCCGCTACTGATGAAGACAGCGCAGGGCGCCTTTTCATTGCAAATTCTTGGGATGGTCAATGCCCATTTTGCGGACTTTGCGGACCTTGGCTTACGCGCGATTTACCATACCTCTCGGCACAGAAGGATTTTTTAACACTTCCGGCGCGTGTAGCTATACACAAGTCGCTACAGTAGGATTCGTTTTGCGTTTTCTGCGCAGTTGCAAGACATGCATGCATAGCACGAAACATTAGCTGGGACTGATATGTTCTCAATCGTCGACATCATTGGCTATGCCGCGTCGGCGCTTGTATTCCTGACGTTCTGCATGCGCACACTACTGCCCCTGCGTCTCGTCGCGATTACATCAAACCTCTTCTTCATCACCTACAGCATCGCGGCAGGGCTCATGCCCATACTCGCCTTGCACCTTCTCCTTTTACCTATGAATTTGTGGCGTATTTTCGAACAACTGCAAACTCGCAAACGTATGCGCGCGGCCCTTATGGAGGAGCCGAACCTCACCATTCTCCTGCCGTTCATGACAAGTGCGAATTATGCGGACGGTGCTGTCATCTTCCGTTCGGGTGAAGCTGCTGACAGATTCTATGTCTTAGCTGAAGGTACGGTTGTCGTAGAGGAATTTGGGCGGATTTTGCAAGAGGGATCAATCTTTGGTGAAATTGCCTTCTTCGTCGCAGATGGCAATCGTACAGCGACCGTACGTGCCTTAGGCCCGGTCAAATTAACTTGGATCGACCGCGATACGATCATGCGTGTATGCAGCTACAACCCTGAATTCGCTCTATTTCTGACGCGATTGATGGTAAATCGCCTTGCCCAAAACAAAGAAGGACAGTTGGAAAAGCTTTAGGCTTCGTAACCATCGATGCATCCTCCACATCCACCAAAGATTATGACGCAGTGTCACCCTTACACCTGAATGATCTGACGTTCAGTGCTGACTAAGCGAACGGCACCTCTTCGCCCGAAGTGCCTAATGCTTCGGTTGCGGCTGAGGTCTGGTAAGGGCTTATTCTGTTGAAAAACTCCGCTACGCCAAAATCGCCTCGGAAACTTGGAACACTGTTCTCGTCACAGGCCAATTGACAAACGGTACTTCCAGAATGGCGTTTTAGCGGGACAATATTCTGCTGATCTTGCCCTTTCGAGCGATCAGGCGAGTTTTTCAACGGAATAGGCTCAAACCTGACATACACGCGCCGGGTCCGCTAGCCCATGCGCCGACCCGGCGGATCGAAGGGCAGGAATTCCACCGCAGACTGCTTGACCGGAGACGGATAGAGCGTCATCAGATCAAGCACCCCTTGTGGCAAGCCAACCGTGATTGGCAGGCCGAGATCGGTGGCCTCGACCGGGGTAAGCGCGTAATCGTGGGTCCATTGCCCTGAGGTCAGCGTTTCGGCCAGGGCCTCGGCCTTGTCGCGCGCCAGACGTGGGGTCATGATCTCGACCGCGCCGCGTTTCACCTGAGCGGTGGCCTTGTCACTGACATCGGCCAGCACAAGGGCGATATCCGAGACGTGTTCTATCGGCTTGGCATCGCGTGCAGCGATGATCGAGGCGGCGGAAATTCCCATGATCTGCGGGTCAATCGGCCCCAGCATCGAAAACTCGCCCATCACGATTTCATCGGCGGCGAGGGCCATCAGGGTGCCGCCGGACATGGCATAGATCGGCACGAACACCGTGACCTTTGCGGGGTGCGCCTCAATCGCGCGGGCGATTTGCATTGAGGCGATCACAAGCCCGCCGGGCGTGTGCAGAACGATATCAATCGGCGTGTTGTCCGGCGTGGCCTTGATCGCCGAGATGATGCTTTGCGCATCTTCCAGCCCGATCTGGCTCGACATGCTAAAGCCGAACAGGCTGCGCTTTTCCTGTCGGTGGATCATGGTGATCACCCGCGAGCCCCGCTTGCGTTCGATCGCGCGGATCGCCTGCGCCCGGCGCAGGGCAAACATCCGCCCCATAAGGATCGGTTGCAGCACCATGATCAGGAAAAACACGAAGAAAACGGTCGAGAGGTTGAAATCCATAACGCGGATACTTCTTTCTTTCAAACGATGACCGCCCGTCGGGCGCTTTGCGCAACTGTCGCAGGCCTTGGTCACGATGTGAATTGAAAATCCGGCCGTGATCAGGCATTGATCGGTGTAACGAGCACATAAAAAATGGCCGTCAGGGCCTATAGGCAAACAAGAGGCGCGGTGATGAAACGACTTTCAACCCTTGGCATGATGCTGTTCCTGGCAGGCTGTGGCGGGGCGAACGGCTTCAAGAGTGACACGCGCAATGTGCCGCGCGCCGCGCCGATGGCCTCTGGCCCGATCAGCAATGCCTGCATGAGTTCAGATCGCAAGGCCCGCTCGCGCGCATTGTGCGGCTGTATTCAGGCTGTGGCAAACCAGACCCTTTCCGGCTCTGAACAGCGCCGCGCGGTCCGGTTTTATCGCGACCCGCAAGAGGCGCAGGATGTCCGCCAGTCGGATCGTCCGGGTGACGAACGGTTCTGGCGCTCTTACAAGGCCTATTCAGAGCGCGCGGAGCGGATCTGTCGCTAGGTCATCCAAGGCTAGGCCTTGAGGCGATAGCCCGTCGCAAGCATCCGCCAGGCCACAAGGCAGACCGCCAGCGTGGAGCCGACACCAACCGCAAGACCCAGCATCGGAGAGCTGTCCGAGACGCCGATCACACCATAGCGTGCGCCGTCGATCAGATAGAAGATCGGGTTGAAATGGGTGATCGTATTGAGCACCGGCGGCAAGGCATCAACCGAGTAAAACGTGCCTGACAGGAACGCGAGTGGCGTGACGATGAAATTGGTGATCGCCGCCATTTGATCAAACTTGTTGGCATAGATGCCCGCGATGATGCCAACGCCGCTCATGAAGGCCGCTCCGAGAAAGACAAAGGCCAGGGCCCAGAGCGGATGCTGCACCCCGATGCCGAGGAACACCAACAGGCCAAAACCGATGGCAAAGGCCACCAACAGGCCGCGCCCGGTTCCTCCCGCAAGATAGCCCAGCACCAGCTCGCCGCCGCTCAGCGGAGGCATCAGCGTGTCGACGATATTGCCCTGAACCTTGGAAATCACGATCGAGGAAGAGGCATTGGCGAAGGCGTTCTGGATCACCGTCATCATCAGGATGCCCGGCGCGATGAAGGTGGTAAAGCTGACCCCCATCACATCGCCCCGGCGCGGGCCGATGGCGATGCTGAAGATCAAAAGGAACAGGCCGGCCGTGACGAGCGGCGCCAGCAAGGTCTGGGTCCAGACCGCCAGGAAGCGGCGCACTTCGCGCTCGGCCAGTGTTGCCAGCCCAAGCCAGTTGACCCGGCCAAAGCGCCGTGTGCCCATTGTCATCTGTGGGGATGGCCGGTCCTGACCGCTTGCCTGTGTCATCTCGTTATCCTCATTTCTGGTGGCGCTTTTGCTGCGCCCGTCCGGGCCGGGCCCGCTTTCGGCCCCTTGCAGGCCGAAATTGGCGCGTCGTGGGTCGATTCGATGCCTTGTAACTCAGCCGCCAGTGATTAGAATAGGGCCTTGATCGAATTTGCAAGGCGGCGGGCCGATGGCCCGGGCCGCCTTTTGACATGAGGAAGCCCCGATGTCCTGGAACGACGAACGCGTTGAACTGTTGAAAAAGATGTGGGGGGAAGGTCAGTCGGCCAGCCAGATCGCAAAAGAGCTTGGCGGAGTGACCCGCAATGCCGTGATCGGTAAGGTGCATCGTCTTGGCCTGTCGAACCGCAACGGATCAGGGGGCAGCGCCACCACTGCGGGTGCCGCGTCTGATGCCAAGGCGAAAGCCGCGCCAGAGGCCAAGGCCAAGGCGAAACCCGCCGCCCCGAAACCCGCGCCAAAGCCCGCGCCCAAACCCGAGGCCGCTGTCGAAGCGCCCCCGGCCCCCGCGCCGGTTAGCCGGATCAAGGCGATCATTCCCGCAGGCCAGCCCCTGCCGCCGCAGCCCTCGGCCAATGAGATCGACCCCGCGGCCCTTGCCAAGGTGAGCGAAGTCGAGAAGAAGGCCAAGCGCCTGACCTTGATGGAGCTGACCGAGCGGACCTGTAAATGGCCGGTGGGCGACCCCGCGACGCCGGATTTCTGGTTCTGTGGTCTGCCGGTGCAATCGGGCAAGCCCTATTGCGAAGCCCATGTCGGCGTCGCCTTTCAGCCGATGAGCAGCCGCCGCGACCGCAAGCGGTAACATCCCGCCTGACCCGTTTGAAAAAGTGGTGCGCGGTGACGCGCGCGCTGTTTTCCTGATTGGCGCGTGGGGGACCGGCAGTTTTGTCGGCTCGTCCCCTCTGCGCAATTGGCGAGTGCGGGATGCGCTCCGCGCGGGGATATTTATGGCCAGAAGAAACGGGCCTGCAAAAATCCGGGACGCTTAGATATTTCTTCACTCTTGCCGCCCTATGATCCGGAAAGCTTTCGGATAAGGGGACGGCATGAGCAATTCCACACCATTGGCGCGCATTTCTGCATCACCGCGTGCAGGTGCAACCAGCCATTTGTCACGTCGCCAGAAGGCGGCCATTATCGTGCGGTTCTTGCTGAACGAAGGCGCGGACGTGCCGTTGACCGATTTGCCGGAGCCGCTTCAGGCGCAGCTTACGACGGAAATGGGCTCGATGCGCTATGTTGACCGGTCAACCCTTGCCGATGTTGTTGCCGAGTTCGCGCAGGAGTTGGAGGGGATGGGCCTTACCTTTCCGCGTGGCATGTCTGGGGCGCTGACGGCGCTTGATGGGCGGATCAGCCCGCAAACCGCCGCGAGGCTACGCAAAGAGGCGGGTGTGCGCCAGTATGGCGACCCCTGGGAGTTGATCAGACAGGCTGATCTGAAAGACCTGATACCGATCGTCGAAACCGAAAGTGCCGAGGTGGCGGCGGTCATGTTATCCAAATTGGATGTCGCCCGCGCGGCCGAATTGCTTGGCAAACTGCCGGGCGACAAGGCGCGGCGGATCACCTATGCCGTGTCGCAAACCGGGTCAGTCAGCCCGGCAGCGGTGGACCGGATCGGGCTTGCGCTTGCGGCACAGTTGCATGACGTCCCCGAGACCGCCTTTGCCCAGGGCGCCGTGGAACGGGTTGGCGCGATCCTGAATTCGTCGCCTGCGGCAACGCGCGACGATGTTCTGATCGGGCTGGATGAAACCGATCAGGATTTTGCCGCCCTCGTGCGGCGCGCGATCTTTACCTTTGTCCACATTCCCGAGCGGGTGAATGCCGTCGATATCCCGCGTGTGATCCGCGAGGTCGATCAACCGGTTCTTGTCACGGCGCTTGCGGCGGCCTCGGCCGGGGCACTGGCACCGGTTTCCGAGTTCATTCTTGAGAATATGAGCAAGCGGATGGCCGAAGCGATCCGCGAAGAGATGCAAGAGCTTGGCCGCGTGAAAGGGCGTGATGGCGAAGAGGCGATGACGGCCGTGGTCAATGCCGTTCGCACCCTCGAAGCCGGGGGCGAAATCACCCTCGTGGTGGCCGAGGAGGACAGCGAGGACGAAGACGATTAGATCAGGTCAAAGGCGCTAGACAGGCGCGCAGCTGCGCCCTACGATCCACCCCATGAGTGATACGGACGGACGCCGCTGGCATGATATGGGTGGACAGGCCGCAGGGCCTGTGCCGATGGAGGGGCATGACTTTGCCCTCTGGGAAAAGCGCGTGGATGCGCTGATGGTCTTGTGCGGGTCCAAGGGGTTTTTCACCGTTGACGGACTGCGTCGTGCGCTGGAAGACATGGGCGAAGATGCCTTTGAAAAACACAGCTATTACGAGCGCTGGATCGCCGCCGTGAATCAGAACCTGATCGAGGCCGGGGTTTACAACCTCGAAGAGCTTGGCGCACGGATGGAAGAGATTGCCGCACGCGGGCCGACCTATGGCGAGGCGCAAGATGGTTGAACGGGTCCGCGTCAAGGCGATGATGCCGCCGGGCCATGTGCGCGCACCGGCCTATCTGCGCGGCAAGCAAGGCGTCGTTGAGCGCCCGCTCGGCGCCTTTCACAATCCGGAACAGCTGGCCTATGGTCTGCCTGCCGAGAAAAAGCCCCTCTACCGGGTGCGCTTTCGCATGGATGAACTTTGGGGCGATGCGGCGGAAAATCCCGGCGATACGCTTGATGCGGAACTCTATGATCACTGGCTCGAAAGGCTCTGAAAGATGCCCCATGACCACCCCGACCATACGCATGACCACGATCACGGTCTAAGCCCCTCTGGCCATCCCTACCGCGCCGACAATGACGAACCGTTGACCTATTGGCAGCGCATGGAAATCGCGGTGCGCGAGCTTTTGATCGAAAAGGCCAAGATCAGCCCGGCCGAAATCGCCGCTCAGATCGAGGCAATGGATGCCCGCAGCCCGGCCAACGGCGCCGCCGTGGTTGCCCGCGCCTGGAGCGATCCGGCCTTCAAGGCGAGGCTTTTGGCCGACGCCGGGGCGGCCAGCCGCGAAATGGGGTTTGATATCGGCCCGCTCAACCTGATCGCGGTGGAAAACACCGAGACCGTTCATAATCTGATCGTCTGCACGCTCTGCTCTTGCTATCCGCGCAATCTGTTGGGTCTTCCGCCCGATTGGTACAAAACCCGTGAGTACCGAAGCCGCGCCGTACGCGAACCGCGCGCCGTGTTGCGCGAGTTTGGCGTTGATCTGCCTGACAGCACCCGGATCCGCGTGCATGACAGCACCGCCGACATGCGCTATATCGTGCTGCCCGCCCGACCAGAGGGCACCGAGCAGATGACCGAGGTCGAATTGGCCAACCTCGTCACCCGCGACGCGATGATCGGCACGGGACTGGCGCGCACCCCCTGACAGGCTTGTGATCGGGCGCGCGGCGGCGTATGTCTGGCGGTCAAAACCAAGGCACCCTGCATGAGCGACACACCCGCCCCGATCCTGAAACGCATCACCGACACCGCCATTGGCATGGCCATGTACGGGCCGATCGCGCTGGCAAAAATTTTGCCATACCACCTGCGCATTCCGTTCATGGGCTGGCTGACCGCGCGCGTGATCGCGCCGATCGCAGGCTATGACAAGCGCGTGCGCGACAATCTTGCGCATGTCTTGCCCGACCTGCCCGAAGCCGAGGTGCGCCGCCTGATGCGCGCCGTGCCCAACAACGCCGGGCGCAACATGGCAGAGCTCTATTCGACACCAGAGTTCATCGCCCGCACCCGCAAGTCTCGGGTCTATGGCCCAGGCGTCGAGGCGATCCGCGCGGCCCAGGCCGAAGGTCGCCCGATCATCTTTGTCACCGGCCATTTCGGAAGCTTCAATGCCGCGCGCATCGCGATGATCGAACAGGGATTCGAGATGGGCGTGTTCTATCGCCCGATGGCAAACAAATGGTTCAACACCCGCTACATTGCCGCCATGGCCGCGCTAAGCCAGCCGATGTTTGAACAGGGGCGACGCGGCATGATGCAGATGGTCAAGCACCTGCGCGGCGGTGGAGTTCTGGCGATTCTCACCGATCTCAACGCTCACGACGGGGTGCCGCTCGATTTCTTCGGCAAGCCGGCGCTCTCGCCTCTGGCCACCGCCGAACTTGCCCTGAAATTCAACGCGCCGCTTGTCCCGACATGGGGCATTCGTTCGGAAAATGGGCTGGATTTTGAGATTCTCGTCGAAGAGCCTGTGGAGCCGAGTGATCCCGTCACCATGACCCAAGAGGTCAACGACCGGCTGGAACGCCAGGTACGCGAACGCATGGATCAGTGGTTCTGGATTCACCGCCGCTGGAAAGACGGCACCGGGCCGATGGCGGATCGCGGCGCAAAACAGCTTGCAGATCGTCAGGACACCTAAGCTAAGTCCGGAACTGGCGACGGTCTCACTTGAACAGCTTGCGCAACTCGCGTTTGGCGCGCTCTTCAAGCTTGTCTTTCACCGCATCCTCGACCGATTGCCCCTCTTCCGGCGTCACACGCAGCTTTTTCTCGACCGCGCGGTTAAGTTCTTCCTTGGCCTTGGTTTCAAGCTTCTTGCGCTCTTCCTTGAGATTCAAATCAAGTGCCTTTTCCAGATCGGGCGTGATCCGCGGATTGGCCCATGGCCCCCTTATGCGCACCGGAATGGCAAGGCCGCGACTGTTCTCGCCCTCAAGCAGAACCGGCGTGAAGAGATAGTCGATATCGCGCGCCCCAAGCCCGACACGCCCCTTGCCGGTGGCCTTGGCCAGAGGCAGGTTCATCAACAGGTCGCTGTTGAACAGGTTGCCCTTGTCCATGGTGAAACTGGCGCTCATCTCGTCAAATACCGTGGTGCCGCCAGTCATGTCGCCCGAGCGCATCAACCGATCAAGATCAAAGCCGCTGATTACCCCGCGCCCGGTCTTGACCGAGCCTTTGCCGCTCAGGCTGTTCATGATGGCATGCACCGAGCGCCCTGAGCCCAGAAAGCTGAGGGTGCTGTCGCCGCGCGCGGAAAACCGGCTCACATCAATCGCATCGGCAAGGAAGGTCTCAAGGTTGATGCCGCTGACGTTCATATTGCCACCCACCGACAGGCCAGAGCGGTTGTTGACCACGAATTCGCCGGTGATCAGCCCGTCATAGGCGCGTAATTCGCGCAGGCCAAAGACCGCGCGAGAGCGGTCGAGCGTCATCAACGTCCGGGTCTTGCCGAGCTTGAGATCGCCCAGATTGACGCTATCGGCCACAAGCGCCACTTCGCCATTGGCAAGCGCCAAGGCACTGGCATCAATCGCCGCCTTGGACCAGCCGCTATCGCCACCACCGCCGCCCGAACCGCTTCCGCCACCGCCGCCATTGCTATCGGCCCCGGCAAGCGACGACAGGTCGAGCGCGCCGGCATTGAGCTGTGCATTGATCCGCGGCACCGTTTCGCCAAGCATGATATCCGCCCCGCCCGCGATCTGATTGCCGCCAAGCGCAAGCGCAAGATCGCGCAGTGACAGGCGCATGTCGTCGGTCAGGGTGATCTGGCTGCTGCCCTTGATGCTGCGGCCAAAGCCTTTGGGCACATCGACCGCGCCAAGGCCAAGCCCCGCCATAAAGCCCGGCGTGCTGGCGATATCGACGTCAAGGCGGCCTTCAAGCTGTGGCTGCAACCCGGCGCGCCCGGCAAAGCCAAGGCTGCCCCCCGGCGAGGTCAGCTTGGCCGCAACGCCGGTCACCGCGCCGTCGATGAATTGGCCGACCTGCTCAAGCTGGCCAGAGATGCGCACCGCCTCGCCCGCCGGGCGCAGGGTGGCCTCGAACGTCGCGGTGCCGTCATAGCTTGGCCAGCGCAGTTCGAAATCCATGTTGCGGAAATCCTGCACCTCGCCGGTGCCGTGATCGGTGTATTTCAGCGACGCGCCGGTGATCAAAGCCCGGTCAAGCGTCAGGGCAAGCCGCTTGGATTGCGCCGGTGCGCCGCTGCTCCCGCCGGATTGACCAGAGGGCGCGACGCCCTCAACCCCAAGCTCCCAGTTGACGCGACCATTGGCGGCGCGCTCAAGCTGGATTTCGGGGTTGACCATCTCAAGCCCGGTAATCCGGATATCGCCACCAAAAAGCGCATTCGGCTCAACCCCGATCTTAAGGCTGTCGGCGCGCAGCATCGGCCCCGCGTCGGACCACTCGGCATTGGCCACCTCAACGACGCCGGTGCTGACGCCCAGAACCGGGTAAAAGCTGATCTTGGTGTCGCCCTGCATGGTTACCTTGCGACCCGTGGCACTGGTGATCTGATCCGCCGCGATCCGCGCGATCCGGTCGCCAGGCAACAGGAACAGCGACCCCACGATGACCACCACGATCACAATCAAAAGCCCGATCAGCCGAAACACCCAACGCATGGTAAAAACCCCTTCTTTGCCTCGTCTCAAGTGTAGGCCCGCCGCGCGCACCGGGGCAACCGCTTTTGGATCACGTCTTGGCGCGCGCAATCCTCTTCCCAGATCCCCTTCCCCCCGGCGCGCGCAAGCGGTATGAGGCGGGCATGTCACAGAACCCACCCAGCCTCCGCCCGGATCTGGCGCCCCGCGCCAAACTGACCGACACCCCCCGCAAGGGCCAGCCGACCATCGGCATGGTCAGCCTCGGCTGTCCCAAGGCGCTTGTGGATAGCGAACGTATCCTGACCCGGCTGCGCGCCGAAGGCTATGGCATCTCGCCCGACTACACCGGGGCGGATGCGGTGATCGTCAACACCTGCGGTTTTCTCGATAGCGCCAAGGCCGAAAGCCTTGATGCCATCGGTGAGGCCCTGGCGGAAAACGGGCGGGTGATTGTCACCGGATGCCTTGGTGCCGAGCCGGATTATATCCGCGAGCATCACCCGCGAATTCTGGCCGTCACCGGGCCGCATCAATACGAACAGGTGCTCGATGCCGTGCACGCCGCCGTGCCGCCCTCGCCCGATCCGTTCATCGACCTGTTGCCCGCCTCGGGCGTAAGCCTGACACCGCGCCACTACAGCTATCTCAAGATTTCCGAGGGCTGTAACCACAAGTGCAAGTTCTGCATCATCCCCGACATGCGCGGCCGCCTTGCGTCGCGCCCGGCCCATGCGGTGCTGCGCGAGGCGGAAAAGCTTGTCGAGAATGGCGTGAAAGAGCTTTTGGTGATCTCACAGGACACCAGCGCCTATGGCGTTGACATCAAACATGCCGAGGCCAACGGGCACCGTGCGCATATCACCGACCTGGCGCGTGATCTTGGTTCGCTCGGGGCCTGGGTGAGGCTGCATTACGTCTATCCCTATCCGCATGTGCGCAACCTTATTCCGCTGATGGCCGAGGGACTTGTGCTGCCCTATCTCGATATCCCGTTTCAGCATGCCCATCCCGAGACGCTGCGCCGTATGGCCCGCCCGGCGGCGGCGGCCCGCACCCTTGATGAGATCGCCGCATGGCGCAGTGTGTGCCCCGACCTGACGCTGCGCTCGACCTTTATCGTCGGCTATCCGGGCGAGACCGAGGCCGAATTTCAGACCCTTCTGGATTGGCTAGACGAGGCGCAACTTGATCGCGTCGGCTGCTTTCAATACGAAAATGTCGCCGGCGCGCGCAGCAACGATTTGCCGGATCACGTGGCCGATGAGGTCAAACAGGACCGCTGGGACCGCTTCATGGAAAAGGCGCAAGCCATCTCCGAGGCCAAGCTGGCCGCCAAGGTCGGTCAGCGCATCGACGTGATCATCGACGACATCGACAGCGACGGCATCGCCACCTGCCGCACCAAGGCAGATGCCCCCGAGATCGACGGGAACCTGTTTATTGATGAGGGGACAGGGGGGTTGTCGGTCGGCAATATCGTTAGCGTTTTAGTTGATGAGGCTGGGGAGTATGATTTGTGGGGGTGCATCCCGAAATAGAAACGCTCCGGGGGAGCGTTTCCGGGATGGACGGGCGTAGCCCCGTCGCTGTTATCATTCTTCCTGCCACTCCTCAGTCTCTTCTTGCAAAGCTGCAACACTTACATCTCCTGCCGAGAGCCTATCGGGCTTGATACGCGGTGCCGGTTTCCTCCACTCAAAAAGGTTCTGACCAATCTGGTGATAAAAGAAGGGCACAACATCCTCCAACTCTTTGATGAAATTGACTTGCTGAGTGAACTTTGCGCCAAGACGGCGTGCAATAAACACATGAAAGCTAATCACCTGTAGCCCGGACTTGTCTTTTTCACATAGGTTTGGATCACCAATGAGCTCGGTTAACGAAAACTGCGTTGCGTCACTTCTTCCTGGCCAATTGAGCCTTACGAAGACATCGGGGTCGGGCTCTATTTTAATTTGACGTAAGAGCCAGTTCAATCGCGCCTTTGAAGACATTTTATCTTCAGGCGCGCGCAAAGTCATTCCAACGTCAATTGTGCGTCGCGCAATGTCGGCGACAACCTCTAAAGGGGCAGCAGCGTCTGGAATTTCCAAAACTGACCTCAATTGAGCAGTTTCGCGCAGCACTAGAATCTCATCTTTGCGCCGCTCGGCCGGATCGCCGCGGTGCTTTCGCGGCAACCTTTCCTGAACGGCTGCTTCGGTTTGACGGCTCAGAATTAAAGAAAGATCGCGCGTCTCCTGATGCCACGCATCCAAAACGATGACAGCATCATTGGATTTTGCGGGGATCTTTCCACCGGCTGAAACCAATCGGTTTATTTCCGCCCATTCTGGGGGCATCCGATCAAAGCCCTTAATCCCGGCGCTTTCATGGGTCAGAAACCGCCGCAATTCGTGCAAAAGCAGTTTTTGATCCTCATCTGCGACTGCATCTCGGTTAAGAAGCAAGTCGGATACCGTCAAAATTGACATCCATGACCAATGATAAACTGGGATTTTGGATCGACTTTTTCGAACCTCTTCTAAAGGGTGGTTCGCGGCTGTTGTACAAAATTGGTTGGAAATAGTGATGACACAGTTAATGCTCTGCTCTTTTGCAATTTCCCGATATTTTTCTATTTGATCCGCTGTAAGATCATTACTTCCGACCTTGGCTTCGACCAGAGCACGCCATTCCTTTGGGCCGTTGCGCAATATGACAAGACCATCCGGACGGTCCTTCATCTTGATCTTTTCGTTCTTGAAAACGATCTCTGTATATGTCTCGATTTTGGTTCTCTTACCGACACGTTGCCCCAGCGACATCATCAATTCCGTGCCGAATTCTTCTATCTTAGAGATACAGGCAAGTACGATGGACGTTGTGCGTCCCTCCTTGGAAGTCGTTGCAAGAACGGGGAAAAGCCGTGCCGCCTCGCCTTGTGTCAAATATTCTGGGCGATCCATGGCTAATTTCCTTTGAAATGCCTCTCAACGTTAGACCAACGTTGAATGATCATTCAACCTTAAATGGTTTCCTCCCTACCCCAACCCCAAAACCGCGCTATCTACCACCTCAAAGGAGGCCCCGATATGACCCGCGAAACCCAAGTCCTTTATAACGCCCGTTGCCCCGTCTGCCGGGCCGAGATTGAGCATTATGCGGGCTATGCGCGGCGACATGATCTGCCGATTACGTTTCATGACCTCAACTCCGATGCGCTTGAGCATTGGGAGATAAGCGCCGATGCGGCCGCGCGCCGGTTGCATGTGCGGAAAGGCGGGCGCGTCACTTCCGGGGTTGAGGCCTTTGTGATGCTCTGGACGGCGATGCCGCGCTATCGGCTTGTTGCGCGTGTGGTTGCGCTGCCGGGGCTGCGACACCTCGCAGGGGTGATCTATAACCGCATTCTTGCGCCCCGGCTTTACGCCCGCCACCTTGCGCGCGAGCGCCGCAATTGCCGCAACGTCACCCTATAAAAGCCAAAAATTTCTGGCATCATGAGTTTGTAAACGTTTTCCTGCCAAACAGGAGCGATGATTGATATGTCTTATCCAAACTACTCACGGGCCGAACGTGTGGCCGATGGCGCGGTTCATATCGTGGGCCTTCTGGCCGCCATCGCCGGTGTCAGCGTTCTGTTTGCCATGTGGGCGCTGCGGATGGATGGGGTCACGCTGGCCTCGACCATCGTTTATTCCGGCGCTTTGATCCTGATGCTGGCCGCCTCGGCCGTCTATCACCTCGCCGCTCATACCACCGCGCGCCCGATTTTGCGGCGGCTCGATCATGCGGCGATTTACCTTAAGATTGCGGGGACTTTCACCCCGCTGAGCGTGCTTTTGGGAACCGGGTTCGGCTATGTCATTCTGGCGCTGGTCTGGGTTCTGGCGTTGATCGGGGCCGCGGCCAAACTCTTGGCGAAACGGGGCCAGATGACCACGGGCTGGCTGCCCTATGTGGCGCTTGGCTGGTTCGGTGTGGCGCTGTTTGTTCCGCTGATGGACATCCTGCCGAGCACGAGCATCTGGCTGATGACGTCGGGCGGGCTTCTTTATACGGCTGGGGTGGTATTTTACGCTTGGGAAAGCCTGCGCTTTGCCAATGCGATCTGGCATGTCTTCGTGGCCCTGGCTTCGACCTGCTTTTTCCTTGGGATTTCGGGTGCTCTGGCGACGACCCTCTGAGGGGCAATCATGAATGGGGCGCCCAAGTTACCTTGGCACCCTATCCAGAACTGAAATGCACTCAGGCGCGCTTGCCCGCTTTCAAAAGCGAGAACAGATCGGTGTTGCGGCAATAGTCTGGGCCTTGCTCTGCCGAGCCGCCCTGCTCCGCCAGCCAATGACCGCAGGCCTCGGGATTGGCGCAGCCGGTGCAGGCCAGAATCGCATCGCCCAGATCACTTGGGCGCAACTGCCCGGCCATCATCTTTTCTTCCAGATCAACACCCATCGTGTTGGCCATCCGGTCAACCAGATCGGCGTGGCGCTTTAATGTGCTGGTGCTTTGCATGCCCGTTCTCCTGTTGCTGGCCTCAGGATGCGGGGCTTTGGAGTTTTTGACTTTGACCTAGATCAAGCAGCGCGATCCTCGAAATACGCGCGCACGCAATCCTGTACATGGCGAAACCGGTCACCGCCAAGCTTTTTACCACCGTACCAACGGGTTACAACAATCACGTGATCGCTCAAACCCTCGCGCTCCAGCATCCGCAAAATCACCATGCCTGCGCCGGATTCACCATCATCACCCTTAAGCGCCGTGCCGTCCGCCAGCAAAACCGCCCAGGTGTTATGCGTGGCCCGCGCGAATTTCTTGTCGCGTTTCAGCTCTTTCAAAAAGGCCTCGACATCCGCGCGGCTGCGCACCGCCCCGCCGGAAACCGCATAGCTTGAGCCACGGTCGCTGATCACGCCGCGCAATTGGCGCATGTCAGAGCCCGGCGTTGACGCGCCGCACGGTTTCGATCCGCTTGGAGTTGGGCGGATGCGTGCCAAGAAAACGATCACCCGGATCGGGGATTTGCGTGAAGAACTCGGCGCCCTTCACCGGGTTATAGCCCGCCCGCTTGGTGATCACCGTACCAAGAGCATCGGCCTCAAGCTCGAAGTTCTTGGAATAGCTGCGCGCGCCAACGCCCGCACCGATATCAACCGCCTGGTCGATCACCGTCGAGCTGGCGCCGGTCAAGGCCGCAAGCCCGCCCAGCAATATAGCTCCCGCCGCCGCATTTTGTTGCTGGCGCGGGATGTGCCCCTCGATGTGATGCGCGGCCTCATGCCCCATCACAAAGGCAAGCTCGTCGCGGTTGCGCACGTCGGCGATCAGCGCAAGCGTGAAGGCCAGAATCGGACGCCCGGACTTATCAACGGTCTGATAGGCATTGGAGGGCTGGCCCTTGCGATCATCCACGACGATCCGAAAATCACAATTCGCCCCAGAGGTCCGCGCGCGGCATTCCCGCTCTGCCACCGGCTCTACCGTGCTTACAACACTTTGGAATTGTTGAATATTATTACGCGTTGGCGTTGACGGCGCCTTTTGCACAGCCTGCGCCGGGGCCGGGCGGCTTGCCTGTCCTGACTCGACCGTCGAGACACAGCCCGCCATCGCAAGCAGGCCAAGAATGGGGATCAAACGCATCACGCACCTCATTATCCAACGATTTCTCCCCTCGTGTTTAGCAGGGTTTCGTCATGCTGACAGCCCCTTGCACCGGCTTGATCTGCGGACTTGCAAAGACCCGCCAACCCGCTAGGCTGAGGCCATGTTTTCAATTGAACACGAATTCGACGCAACCGTGATCACGCTGGTCGATGAGGGGCCCGCCCCTCTTGGCGAAGATGTGATCGTGAACGCGTTTCAAGAATGCGTCACGGTCGAACAATACGATCCGCGCACCGATCAGACCCATGTGATCACCCTGTCGATGGCGCAACTGCGCGACCTGGGGGCGGCGCTTGATCTGCCCGAGGGCGTTTACATGCAGGCCCCGAAAAAGTAACGCAAGCCTGCGCGTCTTAGCTGTGCAACCTCTCCAGAACCTCCGCCGCGGCGATGGTCGGGGTCATGTCGCCTTTGGCCACACGCTCTGCGTAATCCTGCATCACGGCCTGCGCGCTGGGGGTGGCAAGCTGGGCCAACAAGCCCTGACGCACCTCTTCGCCGAACCAATAGCGCGCCTGTTCGGCCCGCCGCCCGGCAAAATGGCCATGGTCGCGCCGCCAGTTGACCAATGTCATCATCTCGTCCCAGGCCTGGCGCAGCCCTTCTTCGTGAAGCGCGGAAACGGTTGTCGCCTTGGGAAACCCTTCTGGATCCTGCGGACGTTTGCGCAAGAGCCGAAGCGCGCCGGCATAATCCGAGCAGGTCCGCATTGCCGCCGGTTTGAGATCACCATCGGCCTTGTTCACAAGGATGATATCGGCCATCTCCATGATGCCGCGCTTGACGCCCTGCAATTCGTCGCCGCCCGCCGGTGCCAGCAACAGGATGAACAGGTCAGACATCTCTGCCACCACGGTTTCGGACTGCCCTACCCCGACGGTTTCGATCAGCACCACGTCAAATCCAGCCGCTTCGCACAGGGTGACCGCTTCGCGGGTGCGCCGGGCCACGCCGCCGAGATGCGACCGGCTTGGCGAGGGGCGGATAAAGGCATTGGGATCGCGGCTCAGCCGGTCCATGCGCGTCTTGTCACCCAGAATAGAGCCGCCCGACCGGGTCGAGCTTGGGTCAACCGCAAGCACGGCAACCCGCAATCTCTGCGCAGTCAGCATCATGCCGAAACTTTCGATGAAGGTCGATTTACCCACCCCGGGCGTGCCCGAAAGGCCGATGCGAATGGCCTCGCGATCCACGGATTTGAGCGCCTCGATCAACGCCGCCGCCTGATCGCGGTGATCGGCGCGCGTGCTTTCAATCAGGGTAATCGCGCGGGACAGGGCACGGCGGTCACCGGCAACAATCCGGTCTTTGAGGTCTGAGATATCCATGCGCGCGGCCCGCTGTTCTGTGATCATTATCCTGCGCCTTACATGCCTTGGGCGGGGCAGGCTTGTCCAGATGCGTGGGCTATGGAATTCCGCCCCGCGATGGCCGATAAGACGGGAATGACGCCCCTATTGCCCATTCATGATGCGATTGCCCCGCTGCTTGATGCCCTGCGGGGGCGTGGGCGCGCGGTGTTGCAGGCGCCGCCGGGGGCTGGGAAAACCACAGTCGTGCCGCTCGAAATCTTGCGTGCAGGTCTGACCACCGGGCGGATTCTCATGCTGGAACCACGCCGCCTTGCCGCGCGGGCCGCCGCCGAGCGCATGGCACAGACCTTGGGCGAACACCCCGGCGAGACCGTCGGCTATCGCATTCGGGGCGAGGCCAAAGTATCGCCCCAAACCCGGATCGAGGTGGTCACCGAGGGCATTCTGACCCGGATGATTCAATCCGACGCAGAGCTTTCGGGCGTCGGCGTGGTGATCTTTGACGAATTTCACGAACGCTCGCTCAACGCCGATCTCGGGCTGGCGCTTTGCCTTGAGGTGGCGGGCGCGCTGCGCGACGATCTGCTGCTTGTGGCGATGTCGGCGACGCTTGACGCCGAGCCGGTGGCGGAACTGATGGGCGATGTGCCGGTGATCACCTCCGAAGGGCGCAGCTATCCGGTGGAAACCCGATGGCTTGACCGGCCCTTGCCAAAAGGCAAACGCTTTGAAGAGGCGCTTGCCGACCTTGTGGCGCGGGCCGCGGGCGAGACCACCGGCGGCATTCTGGTGTTTTTGCCCGGCGAGGGCGAAATTCGCCGCCTTGAGGGTCGGCTCAAGGGCCGCCTGCCGCCCGATTGCAATATCCGCCCGCTGTTCGGGGCGATGGATTTTGCCGCGCAACGGGCCGCGATTGCCCCGGCGTCGCAGGGCCGCAAGGTGGTACTCGCCACCGCGATTGCCGAAACCTCGCTTACCATTCAGGATATCCGCGTGGTCGTGGATGGCGGACGCTCGCGGCGGGCGCGCTTCGATCCCGGATCGGGCATGTCGCGGCTGGTGACCGAAGCGGTCACGCGCGCCGAGGCGACCCAACGCATGGGGCGCGCCGGGCGCGTGGCCGAGGGCACCTGTTACCGGCTCTGGACCAAGGGCGAAGAAGGCGCATTGCGGCCCTTTCCCCCGGCCGATATCGAGGCCGCCGACCTGAGTGCTCTCGCGCTTGAGCTTGCCCTTTGGGGCGCCGGGCCAGACGACCTGCCGTTTCTGACGCCGCCCAATCCCGCCAGCTTTGGCGAAGCGCAGGCGCTTTTGCAGATGCTTGGCGCGCTTGATGCACAGGGGCGCATCACCGATCATGGCCGCACCCTTGCGGCCCTGCCGTTGCACCCGCGCCTGGCGCATATGCTTGCGATTGCCGGGCCCGACGCGGCGCCGATGGCCGCCCTGCTGGCCGACCGCGACCCGCTGGCGCGCGGCGCACCGGTGGATTTGACCTTGCGGCTGGCGGCCATTCGCGATTTCCAAGGCTTCTGCGAACGCTCGCCGCATGTCGCCAATCGCGGGACAGTCGAGCGGATCAAGACCGAGGCCAGGCGCCTTGCCCGCCAAGCGAGGCGCGCACCCAAGAGCGCGATGAGCGACGCCGAAATGGCCGCGCTTGCCTATCCTGATCGCATCGGGCTGCGGCGCAAGGGCGATCAGCCGCGCTATGTGCTTTCGGGCGGCAAGGGCGCGATCCTGCCCGAGGATGACACGCTGGCCACGGCCCGGTTGATCATCGCCACCGACCTTGATGGCGACCCGCGCGAGGCCCGCATCCGTCAGGCGATCCAGATCACCGAGGGCGAAATTCGCGCGCTTTACGCCGATCAGATCGCCTGGCGCGATGTTTGCGACTGGTCAAGGCGCGAGCGCCGGGTGATCGCCCGGCAACAGGAATGTCTCGCTGCCCTGGTGCTTGACGACCGCCACTGGAAAGACGCCCCGCCAGAGGCCATCGCCCGCGCCATGCTGGACGGGGTGCGCGATCTCGGGCTGAACTGGTCCGCCCCTGCGCGCCGCTTCGTGGCGCGGGTATCGCTGATGCGCGACGCGGGCGAGGATTTGCCGGATATGACCGACGCCGCCCTCCTCGACAGTCTGGAAGAGTGGCTTTTACCCTTTCTCAAGGGGGTCAAGACCGCGCAGGACTGGAAACGCTTCGAGATGCTCGAGGCCCTGCGCGCGCGGCTCAGCTGGGACCAGATGCAGGCGCTTGACCGCTCCGTTCCCGGCGCCTTCACCACCCCGCTGGGGCGCAAAATCCCGATTGATTACAGCGGCGAGCACCCGGAAATCGCGCTGCGCCTGCAAGAGATGTTCGGCCAGACCAGCCACCCGATGGTCGGACGCACGCCCTTGCGGGTCACGCTTTTGTCGCCGGGGCACAAGCCCGTCCAGACCACGATGGATATTCCCGGTTTCTGGGCCAATTCCTACGCCGACGTGCGCAAGGACATGCGCGGACGTTATCCCAAACACCCCTGGCCCGAGGACCCGACCGAGGCCGATCCGACCCTGCGCGCCAAGCCGCGCAAACCCCGGTGACACGCCTCTAAACACAGGTGCGAATTGTAATATTCCAAAATCACATTATATTAGCGCGATAATAAAAAGAAAAACACGAGCAGGTCAGACGTAAACATGACAGACGGATTTAGAAAAACATGGGCCGAACTGGTCCAGCCATTGTTGCGCCGCCCGCGTCGGCTTCAGGTCGCCGCGCTATGCTATCGCGACAACAACCCCGGCCGCGAGGTGCTTTTGATCACCAGCCGCGGCACTGGTCGCTGGATCGTGCCAAAGGGGTGGCCGATCGACGGGTTGAACGCAATCGAGGCCGCCTTGCAGGAGGCCTGGGAAGAGGCCGGCGTCAGAGCCTTTGCCCACACCGCCGAGGCCGTTGGCAGCTTTGAGTACGAAAAATGGATCGACGCGGGCTATGAAACCCCGGTCGAGGCGCATGTGTTCAAGGTCAAGGTCGATGAACTTGAGGATACCTATCCCGAAGTCGGCGAGCGCAAACGTCAGTGGTTCAGCCCCGCAGAGGCCGCCAATCTTGTGAACGAGCCGGGTTTGCGCGACATCCTGCGCCAAATCTGACCTTAATCCGCGCCTCTCAGACAAAAGTCGGTTGAAACGAAGGGCCACCCCCGGTACCCGCTTTATGAGCGCGTAGAATCCGGGGATGATCATGGCCGATAAATTAGACAGCAAACACTGGACCACCCTTGACCGCGACCTCGGGCGGATTTCTCAGGTCGAATATGCGGCGGCTTATGTCTCGCGACCACTGGTAGGACCGGGCATAGCGCTTGCCTTCATGGTCTTGGCCGGCCTTGCCGCCGCTTTGTTTTTTCAGGCCTCTCCGGTCAACATGATCGTCATCGCGGCTGCGGTGATCGGTGCCTATATGGCGATCAATATTGGCGCCAATGACGTCGCCAACAACATGGGCCCTGCGGTTGGCGCGAATGCGCTGACCATGGGTGGGGCGATCATCATCGCCGCCATCTTCGAAAGCGCAGGCGCGCTCTTGGCCGGCGGCGACGTGGTATCGACGATTTCCAAGGGCATCATTGATCCCTCGGGCATGGCCGAAATCCAAACCTTCATCTGGGCGATGATGGCCGCGCTTTTGAGTGCCGCTTTGTGGGTCAACCTTGCCACCAAGGTCGGCGCGCCGGTCTCGACCACCCATTCGGTGGTGGGCGGTGTGATGGGCGCGGGCATTGCCGCCGCCGGCTTTGCCGCCGTCAATTGGCCGACGATGGGCGCGATCGCCGCCAGCTGGGTGATTTCCCCGGTGCTGGGCGGGGTGATTGCCGCCGCGTTTCTGGCGCTGATCAAAAGCCGCATCATCTATCAGGACGACAAGATCGCCGCCGCGCGCAAATGGGTGCCCATCCTGGTCGCCATCATGGCCGCCGCCTTTTCAAGCTATCTTGCGCTCAAGGGCTTCAAGAAGCTCATCAAGATCGACATGCAGACGGCCCTGCTCATCGGCCTCGTGCTGGGCATGGCGACCTATTTCATCACCCGCCCGATGATCCGCCGCCAGTCCGAGGGCCTTGAAAACCGCAACAAGTCGGTGAAGGTTCTGTTCGGCCTGCCGCTGGTGTTTTCCGCCGCGATGCTGTCGTTTGCCCATGGCGCCAACGACGTGGCCAATGCTGTGGGGCCGCTGGCCGCCATCGTCCACGCCGCCGAGGCCGGGGATTTCGCCAGCAAAGTGGCCATCCCGATGTGGGTCATGGTGATCGGCGCCTTTGGCATCTCGTTCGGCCTGTTCCTGTTTGGCCCGAAACTTATCCGCATGGTCGGAAGCCAGATCACCAAGCTCAACCCGATGCGCGCCTATTGCGTGGCGCTTTCCGCAGCGATCACGGTGATCGTGGCAAGCTGGCTTGGCCTTCCGGTCAGCTCGACCCACATCGCCGTAGGCGGTGTCTTTGGTGTCGGGTTTTTCCGCGAATGGCACATGGAAAATCGCCGCCGCAAGAACATGCCCGTCGCCCCCAAGGTCAAGATCGCCGCCGAAGAACGCCGCCGCCGCAAGCTTGTGCGCCGCAGCCACTTCATGACGATCATCGCGGCCTGGGTGATCACGGTGCCCGCCGCCGCGCTGATGTCTGCGGTGATCTTCTATATCCTCAACAGCCTGAGCGCCTAGAGCATGTCGCATGTTCGAGACGCTCTAAGGCCTAGCTGCGTCTTTGACGTCTGCCCTTGAGGCGCTCATGCGCCTCGGGGTGCCGTCGTGAGGCGAGCTGAAGCAAATCAGAGGCACGACCGGATGCATGTGCCCGCCACTCTGTTCAACCGGACAGGCGCGAGAGACACACAAACCGCGTGTCTGGGCAATCGCGATCAGAGCGGGATAAGCGCCCAGTAATCCAGATCAAGCATCACATGCGGCAGGTACTTGCCATCCTCGCCCTTGAGCGTGAACGGCTCGCCGCCCTTGGTCGCCACCAGCCGCAGGCGCAGCGCGCCGACGCCCGGCGCGGAGGTCTCGGCCTTGTCGATCACCTCGGACCAGGCCTTGATCGTATCGCCGGAGTAACAGGGATTGGCATGCGCCCCGGCATTGAGCCCGACCACCATCTGTGCATTTGCCAGACCGTTGAACGACAGGGTGCGCGCCATCGAAATCACATGCCCACCATAGATAAGACGGCGCCCATCAGGCCGCGAGCCCACATCGAAATGCACCTTGGCCGTGTTCTGCCAGAGGCGGGTGGCGATCATATGCTCGGCCTCTTCGACGGTGACGCCATCGACATGGTCGATTTGTTCGCCCACCGCGTAATCGCCCCAGCGATGCCGCTCGCCCGCAAGGTCAAAATCATAGCTGGTGAAATCAAGGCCCTCGGGGATCGTGAGATCCTTGGCGCTCAGAGCGGGCGCAAGATCGGGGATCACCGTTTCGGGCGCGGGCGCGTCAAGATCGCCTTTGCGCACCATCACCCAGCGCACATAGTCGATCACCACCTCGTCGCGCTGATTGATGCCTTTGGTGCGCACATAAACCACGCCCGACTTGCCGTTCGAATTCTGCTTGAGCCCGATCACGGTCGAGGAGGCACTAAGCGTATCACCGGGATAGACCGGCAGCCGCCAGCGCCCTTCGGCGTAGCCAAGATTGGCCAGCGCATTGAGCGAGATATCCGGCACCGTCTTGCCAAAGATCAGATGAAAGGCCGCCAGATCGTCAATCGGGCTAGCAGGCAGACCAGAGGCGCGGGCAAATTCATCCGAGGAATAAAGCGCATGACGCGCCGGATAAAGCGCGTGGTAAAGTGCGCGTTCGCCCCCAGACACTGTGCGCGGCACGGCATGCTGGATGGTTTCGCCTAGGGTGTAATCCTCGAAAAACCGGCCCGGATTGGTCTTTGCCATGCTTACTGCTCTCCTAGCTTGATGTCGGGCGTATAGGTGCCCTCGGTCTCTTTCACCACCGCCTGACCACAGCGCATGACGCCCTTGGCGTGGTCATAGGCATAGGTCGGATCGCCCTGCAGCACCCAGCCCTTGTTCAGCGCTTGGGTGACCTTGTGGCAAAACTCCGACGTGTCATCGGCCGAGAGAAAACGATAGAGCTTCATAAGCTTCACCCCGGAAACGGCCGCACGCCAAGCCACATGTGAATGCCCGCAATCACGACGAACATGACCAGCGTGATGATCACCAGGATGATATCCTTTTTCGCCGGGCCCGGCGCGGGGCGATCCCAATCCTGCGAGCGGTTGATTACGATCACCTCAAGCACCGCCCAGATCAGCATGCCGCCGAACAGGACAACCGAGGCCAGATCGCCATTGACCAGCAGGTGCGCCACCGCCCAGATCTTGACCGCCGTCAGCTGCGGATGGCGCATGCGACCGCGCAAGCGGCCCGTCGTCGCGCTCATCCCGTAGACGAACACCGCCACCAGCATCAAAAGGTTGTTGACATGCACCGCCCATGTCGGCGGGTACCACAGGTTGACGACCTCGGCCTGTTTATACCCAAGGATCATCAGGCCAAGACCGGCCAGAATGCCAAACGCAACCACGGCCTTGCCGACATTGCCCATCTGCGCCCGAAGATCGGGGGCCACACGTTTGAAAAGATGCGCCGCCACCCAGAGGGCGAGACCAAGGATCAGATAAATCATCGCAGGTTACTCCGCTGCCATTTCCGCAATTGCCTGCGCCTTGGCCTGGATACGCTGCGCTGCCACAACATGCAGGTTCTCGACGATCTGCCCGTCGACAACCGCGATCCCCTGACCCGAGGCGCGGCTTTCTTCATAGGCGGCGATCTGGCGCGCGGCCAGTTCAATCTCGGAATTGGTCGGGGCAAAGGCGGTATTGGCAATCTCGACCTGCGCCGGGTGGATCAGGGTCTTGCCGTCAAACCCAAGATCGCGGCCCTGCTCGCATTCCGCCTTGAGGCCATCGCCGTCACGGAACCGGTTGTAAACCCCGTCCACCGCAACGATACGCGCGGCGCGCGCCGCCATCACGATCATCTGCAACGCCATCATAAGCGGAAGACGATCCGCGCGGGCGCGACAGCCAAGATCCTTGGTCAGATCATTGGTCCCCGCCACAAGCCCGGCCACCTGCGCGTGCGACGCGATTTCGCGGGCGTTGAACACGCTTACCGGGGTTTCCATCATCGTCCAGATCGGCAGGTCGCTGCCAATCACATCCGACAGGTTGTCGATGTCAGACGATGTATTGACCTTGGGCAACAGGATCGCATCCGCTCCCGCATCGCGCAGCGCGCGGGCATCTTCCAGCCCCCATTCGGTGGTCAGCGCGTTGATGCGCACAATCTTGGAGCGTTTGCCATAGCCGCCCTGGCGCAGCGCCGCGACAAGAAGGTGGCGCGCCTCGGCCTTGGCATCGGGGGCAACGGCATCCTCAAGATCAAAGATGATGGCGTCGGTGGGAAGGCTTCGGGCCTTGTCCAACGCGCGCTCTTTCGAGCCGGGAATGTAAAGCACCGAACGGTAGGGGTGCATGCTGCTGTCCATGGATCTGCCCTCGCGTGGATTCTATTTTGTAATAATCTTGCGCAGGAATGGCATTTTTCGGTGGAAATGTTCAAGCACTTTATCGCCGCATTGCAGCAATTGATCACTTTTCACCCCGTAAAAGGCCTCGGTGCGCTCCATTAACCATCTTTTCACGCCTGAGTCGGCATCCTTCAGCTGTGACGGCAGGGACCACACCACAGGAAAGGCTATGACGATGATCAAACGATTGCTGACAGGCGCCACTGCGGCCCTGATGCTGTTGACCGGCCCGGCGCTTGCGCAAGCCGCGAACTGTGCCCCGCGTGACGCCGTTGTCGAACGGCTGGCAAGTTCTTACGGAGAAACCCGGCAATCCATGGGGCTTGGCGCCAATAATGCCGTGATCGAGGTCTTCGCCTCGGACAAATCCGGCAGTTGGACGATCACCGTGACCGGCACCAATGGCATCACCTGCCTTGTCGCCAGCGGTCAGGCCTTCGAGGCGATGGCAGAGAGCCTGCCCGCCCTTGGCAATGACGCCTAGCTTAGACCGTCCCAGACAAGTTTGACCCCGGTCACGACCAGCAGGATATAGGTGATGGCGAAAAACACGCGCTCCGGCACCCGCCGGTGCGCGCGCACGCCGATCCAGGCCCCCAAAAGCGCGAAGGGCGCCAGCGCCAGAGCAAACAGCAGCGTGTCGCGGGTGAACAGGCCCAGCATCGCATAGGGCACCGCCTTGGCCATGTTGAGCGCCCAGAAGACAAGCACCGTCGTCGCCTGATAGCGGGTTTTGTCAAGACCGCGCGACAAGAGGTACACGGCGGCCGGTGGCCCGCCGGCATGGCTGACAAAGCTGGTGAATCCGGCGACCATCCCGGCCAGCGCCCCGCCCCAAACCGGCATCGGCCTTGTTGAGCGGCGCCGGAGACCGGCCCGCATGGCAAGCTGCCAGAGCACGAAGCCAATCGCGATTCCCCCGATCAACAGCCGCAACACATCCGCATCGGTGCGTTGAAGCAGAACCACCCCAAGCGCGACCCCCGGCAGCCCACCGACCACAAGCAGCGCCGCATCGCGACCGCTCCATTGCCGCCAGTAGGCGCGCAAACTGGCCAGATCAATCAACATCAGGATTGGCAGCATGAGCCCGAGCGCTACGCCGGGCGAAATCACGATCGCCAGAATCGCCGCCCCCGCAAACGCCGCACCAGAGCCGAATCCACCCTTGGAAATACCCGCGAAAAGCGCCGCAAAGACACCAATCGCAAAGACTTCAAGCCCCATGGTCTGCATCCCGTAAATCCCTCTGCCACAAACACTTTAGCCACCCGGAGGCCGGTGCGACACCCCGGACATCCCTTTTTGCCGCGTTGCAGCACCCTTGCCAGCGACAGAAAATAGGACTAGGCCCAAGCGCAACTTTTCAACCGACTGGAGATACATCCGATGGCCAGACCCAAGATTGCGCTTATTGGCGCCGGACAGATCGGCGGCACCCTCGCCCATCTCGCCGCGCTTAAAGAACTGGGCGATATCGTTCTGTTCGACATTGCCGAAGGCACCCCCGAAGGCAAAGCGCTCGACATCGCCGAATCCGGCCCCTCGGAAGGGTTCGACGCAACCCTCAGCGGCACCCAATCCTACGCCGATATCGCAGGCGCCGATGTCTGCATCGTCACCGCCGGTGTCGCCCGCAAGCCGGGCATGAGCCGCGATGACCTTCTGGGGATCAACCTCAAGGTCATGAAATCGGTTGGCGAAGGCATTGCCGCCCACGCGCCGAACGCATTCGTCATCTGCATCACCAACCCGCTTGATGCGATGGTCTGGGCGCTGCGCGAATTCTCGGGTCTGCCGCATGAGAAAGTCTGCGGCATGGCCGGTGTTCTGGACAGCGCACGCTTCCGTCACTTCCTCTCGCTGGAATTCGGCGTGTCGATGCGCGATGTCACCGCCTTTGTGCTTGGTGGGCATGGCGACACCATGGTGCCGCTGGCGCGCTATTCGACCGTTGGTGGCATTCCGCTGCCGGATCTGGTCGATATGGGCTGGACCACACAGGACAAGCTGGATGCCATCATTCAGCGCACCCGCGATGGCGGCGCAGAGATCGTTGGCCTGCTGAAAACCGGTTCGGCGTTCTACGCCCCGGCGACCAGTGCCATTGAAATGGCCGAGGCCTATCTGAAAGACCAAAAGCGCGTTCTGCCCTGTGCCGCCTATGTGGACGGTGCCTTTGGCCTGAACGGCTTTTACGTTGGCGTTCCCACCGTGATCGGTGCGGGCGGCATCGAAAAAGTTATCGACATCAACATGAACAAAGACGAGCAGGCAATGTTCGACAAATCGGTTGATGCGGTCAAAGGTCTGGTCAAGGCGTGCAAGGAAATCGACCCCTCGCTGGCCTGATCGCCATAAACCACAGTATCGAACGGGGCCGGATCACATCCGGCCCCGATTCTTTTTGGCCTCTGCGGTCGGTCCAATCCGGATTTGTGATCACACGTTTTAATCCTGTGATCACAAATCCGGAAAAATTGCCGAAAAAGCTGCAATTCGGAAGAAACCGTTTAATACGCCCTTAAATATATGCCTATACCTGTTCCAATCGTAGCAAAACGGGACAATTTCATGAATATCCATGAGTATCAGGCGAAAGCACTGCTTCGCTCTTACGGCGCCCCGGTGTCGGACGGCCGCGTGGTTCTGCGCGCAGAAGAAGCCAAAACCGCCGCAGGCGCCCTTGACGGCCCGCTTTGGGTTGTCAAAGCCCAGATCCACGCAGGTGGCCGTGGCAAAGGTAAATTCAAAGAGGCCGGCGCCGGCGAAGCAGGCGGTGTGCGCCTTGCCAAATCCGTCGAGGAAGCCGCCGAAGAAGCCAAGCGCATGCTCGGCCGCACCCTTGTGACCAAACAGACCGGCCCCGCCGGCAAGCAGGTCAACCGCATCTACATCGAAGACGGCTCGGGCATCGAGACCGAGATGTACCTCGCGCTTCTGGTTGATCGCGTCACAAGCCGCGTGTCCTTCGTCTGCTCGACCGAGGGCGGCATGGACATCGAGGAAGTCGCCGAGGCGACCCCCGAAAAGATCCTCAGCTTTAGCGTTGATCCCGCGACCGGCTATCAGGCCTTTCACGGCCGCCGCATCGCCTTCAACCTTGGCCTGACCGGCGCACAGATCAAACAGTGCGTCGCGCTGATGGGCATGCTCTACAAGGCCTTCGTCGAAAAAGACATGGAGATGCTGGAAATCAACCCGCTGATCGTGACCGACAAGGGCGATCTCAAGGTGCTTGATGCCAAGGTAAGCTTTGATGGCAACGCGACCTATCGCCATGCCGACATCGCCGAACTGCGCGACACCACCGAAGAGGACCCCAAGGAACTTGAGGCCTCCAAATACGACCTCAACTATATCGCCCTCGATGGCGAAATCGGTTGCATGGTGAATGGTGCCGGTCTTGCGATGGCGACCATGGACATCATCAAGCTTTACGGGGCCGAGCCGGCCAACTTCCTTGATGTGGGGGGTGGCGCGACCAAGGAAAAGGTCACCGAGGCGTTCAAGATCATCACCTCTGATCCGCAGGTCAAAGGCATCCTGGTCAACATCTTCGGTGGCATCATGCGCTGTGACGTGATCGCCGAGGGCGTGATTGCCGCGGTGAAAGAAGTGGGCCTCAAGGTGCCGCTGGTGGTACGTCTCGAAGGCACCAACGTCGAAAAAGGCAAAGAGATCATTTCGACCTCTGGCCTCGACGTGATTGCCGCCGATGACCTCAAGGATGGCGCCCAGAAGATCGTGAAAGCCGTCAAAGGCTGATCCCGTAGGGTGCGCATTCATGGCGCACCTTCCCCACGAATTATTTAAGGAGAACGCCAAAATGGCAGTCCTCGTAAACGAAAACACCAAGGTGATCTGTCAGGGCCTCACCGGCTCGCAGGGCACATTCCACTCCGAACAGGCGATCGCCTATGGCACCAAGATGGTCGGCGGCGTGACCCCCGGCAAGGGTGGCAGCACCCATCTTGACCTGCCGGTCTTCAACTCGGTCCATGAGGCCAAGCATGTGACCGAGGCCAACGCCTCTGTTATCTACGTGCCGCCGCCCTTTGCCGCCGATTCGATCCTCGAGGCGATCGACGCCGAAATGGAGCTTATCGTTTGCATCACCGAAGGCATCCCGGTGCTTGACATGATGCGCGTCAAGCGCGCGCTGGAAGGCAGCAAAAGCCGCCTGATCGGGCCCAACTGCCCCGGTATCATCACGCCTGACGCCTGCAAGATCGGCATCATGCCCGGCCACATCCACAAACGCGGCAGCGTCGGTGTTGTGTCGCGCTCGGGCACGCTGACCTATGAGGCGGTCAAACAGACCACCGATGTGGGCCTTGGCCAATCGACCTGCGTCGGCATCGGCGGCGACCCGATCAAGGGCACCGAGCATATCGACGTGCTTGAATGGTTCCTGGCCGATGACGAGACCCAGTCGATCATCATGATCGGCGAAATCGGCGGCTCCGCCGAAGAAGAAGCCGCACAGTTCCTCGCTGACGAGAAAAAGCGCGGCCGCTGGAAACCGACCGCTGGTTTCATCGCTGGCCGCACCGCTCCTCCGGGCCGTCGCATGGGCCATGCCGGTGCCATCGTGGCGGGCGGCAAAGGCGGCGCAGATGACAAGATCGAGGCCATGAAAGCCGCCGGTATCGTCGTCGCCGAAAGCCCCGCAGGTCTCGGCGAAGCCGTGCTTGAGGCGATTGGCTAAGACCCTTCGGCGCGTCCCGGCATCATGACCGGGGCGCGCCCTACCACATCCGGGCGCGCGCCTTCAGGGAGAACCAGAGATGACCGATCAATCCTCCAACGACCAGTTCCATGCCTCAAGCTTCATGCAGGGGCATAATGCCGAATATCTCGAACAGCTTTACGCGCGCTATGCCAATGACCCGAATGCGGTCGATGAGGCGTGGAAGACGTTTTTCGACCAATTGGGCGACGGTGAGGATGATGTCCGGGCCGAGGCCGCTGGCCCGTCATGGGCGCGTGCCGATTGGCCGCCTGTGCCCAACGACGACCTGACCAGCGCGCTGACCGGCGAATATCCCGCCGCACCAGAGGCCAAGGATGCCGGCAAGAAGATCGCCGCCAAAGCCGGTGAAAAGGGCATCAAGCTTACCGATGAAGACGTCAAACGCGCCGTGCTTGATTCTGTGCGCGCCCTCATGCTGATCCGCGCCTATCGCATCCGTGGCCATCTCGCCGCCGATCTTGATCCGCTCGGCCTGCGCGAACAGTCGACCCGCCCAGAGCTTGACCCCAAATCCTACGGCTTCACCGAAACCGACATGGATCGCCCGATCTTTATCGACAACGTGCTTGGCCTTCAGATCGCATCAATGCGCGAAATCCTTGCCATCGTGCGGCGCACCTATTGCGGCACCTTCGCGCTTCAATACATGCATATCTCTGACCCCGAACAAGCCGCCTGGCTCAAAGAGCGGATCGAGGGGTATGACAAGGAAATCACCTTTACCCGCGAGGGCCGCAAGGCGATCCTCAACAAGCTGGTCGAGGCCGAAGGGTTCGAGAAATACCTGCACGTCAAATACATGGGCACCAAGCGCTTTGGTCTGGATGGCGGCGAAAGCCTTATTCCCGCGATGGAGCAGATCATCAAGCGCGGCGGCCAGCTTGGCGTGCGCGACATCGTGATCGGCATGCCCCACCGGGGCCGCCTGTCGGTGCTCGCCAACGTGATGAGCAAACCCTATCGCGCGATTTTCAACGAATTCCAGGGCGGCAGCTTCAAGCCCGAAGAGGTCGACGGCTCGGGCGATGTGAAATACCACCTCGGTGCGTCAAGCGACCGTGAATTCGACGGCAACAAGGTTCACCTGTCGCTGACCGCGAACCCAAGCCACCTTGAGGCGGTAAACCCCGTCGTTCTTGGCAAGGTCCGCGCCAAGCAGGATCAGCTTGGCGATACCGACCGCACACGTGTGCTGCCGATCCTGCTGCACGGTGATGCGGCCTTTGCCGGCCAGGGCGTCATCGCCGAGGGCTTTGGCCTGTCGGGTCTCAAGGGGCACAAGACCGGCGGCACCATGCATGTGGTCGTCAACAACCAGATCGGCTTTACCACCGCGCCGCATTTCTCGCGCTCATCGCCCTATCCCACCGATATCGCGCTGATGGTCGAGGCGCCGATTTTCCACGTCAACGGCGATGATCCCGAGGCCTGCGTTCACGCCGCCCGCGTCGCCACCGAATTCCGCCAGAAGTTCCACAAGGACGTCGTGATCGACCTGATCTGTTATCGCCGCTTTGGCCATAACGAAGGCGACGAGCCGATGTTCACCAACCCGGTGATGTACAAGAAGATCAAAAAGCAAAAGACAACTCTTTCGCTTTATACAGAGCGGCTTGTGAAAGACGGCCTGATCCCCGAGGGCGAGATCGAAGATATGAAGACCGCCTTTCAATCCCATCTCGCGGATGAATTCGAGGCAGGCAAGGAATACCGCCCCAACAAGGCTGACTGGCTTGACGGGAAATGGTCCGATCTTGCCGCCCATCGCGGCAAATACGAGCGCGGCGAAACCTCTATTTCGCCCGAAACCATGGCCGAGGTCGGTCGCGCGCTAAGCACCGCTCCCAACGACTTTCCGCTGCACAAAACCGTGGAACGCCTGCTTGACGCCAAGGCCAAGATGTTTGAGACGGGCGTCGGGTTTGACTGGGCCACCGCCGAGGCATTGGCCTTTGGCTCGCTGATGACCGAAGGCTTCCCCGTGCGTCTTTCGGGCCAGGATTGCACCCGCGGCACCTTTAGCCAGCGCCATTCCGGCCTGATCAATCAGGACAACGAAGAGCGTTACTATCCGCTCAACAATATCCGCGAGGGGCAGGCGCAATACGAAGTCATCGACTCGATGCTGTCGGAATACGCCGTGCTGGGCTTTGAATATGGCTATAGCCTTGCCGAGCCGAACGCCCTGACCCTCTGGGAGGCGCAGTTTGGCGATTTCGCCAACGGCGCCCAGATCATGTTCGATCAGTTCATCTCGTCCGGCGAGAGCAAATGGCTGCGCATGTCCGGCCTCGTCTGCCTCTTGCCGCATGGCTATGAAGGGCAAGGGCCCGAACACTCTTCGGCGCGTCTTGAGCGGTTCCTGACCATGTGCGGCGGCGACAACTGGATCGTGGCCAATTGCACCACGCCGGCAAACTATTTCCACATCCTGCGCCGCCAGATGCACCGCACCTTCCGCAAGCCGCTTATCATGATGACGCCGAAATCGCTTTTGCGTCACAAGATGGCCGTCAGCAAGACCGAGGAATTCACCACCGGGTCAAGCTTTCACCGGGTTCTGTGGGATGATGCGCAATACGGAAATTCCGAGACCAAGCTTGTGGCCGACAAAAAGATCAAGCGCGTCGTCATGTGCTCGGGCAAGGTCTACTTCGACCTTCTGGAAGAGCGCGACGCACGCGGCATAGACGATGTCTACCTGATGCGCATCGAACAGTTTTATCCGTTCCCTGCAATGTCGCTGGTCAAGGAACTCGAACGTTTCAAGGGCGCCGAAATGGTCTGGTGCCAGGAAGAGCCCAAGAACCAGGGCGCCTGGTCGTTTATCGAGCCCAATATCGAATGGGTGCTGACCCGGATCAAGGCCAAGCACTCTCGCCCCGCCTATGCCGGTCGCCCGGCCGCCGCTTCGCCGGCCACGGGCCTCGCAAAAATGCATAAAGAACAACAAGAAGCGCTGGTCGATGCCGCGCTGACCATCGAAGGGAAATAACCCATGACAACCGAAGTCCGCGTCCCCACGCTTGGCGAATCCGTGACCGAGGCCACCGTGGCCACCTGGTTCAAGAAACCCGGCGATCCTGTCGCCGCAGATGAAATGCTCTGCGAGCTGGAAACCGACAAGGTCACCGTCGAAGTGCCCGCCCCCGCCGCCGGCACCATGGGCGAGATCGTCGCGAAAGAGGGCGAGACCGTCGGCGTCGACGCGCTTTTGGCGACGATCACCGAAGGCGAGGCCAAAAGCGCGCCCTCAAAGGCCGAGAAAGCCGAGAAGCCCGCGTCAAGCGCCCCCGCCTCTGGCGGTGCAAGCGTTGATGTGATGGTGCCCACCCTTGGCGAATCCGTCTCCGAGGCCACCGTTTCGACCTGGTTCAAGAAGGTCGGTGATAGCGTCGAGGCCGATGAGATGCTCTGCGAGCTGGAAACCGACAAGGTCTCGGTCGAAGTGCCCGCCCCCGCCGCCGGCGTCCTGACCGAAATCCTCGCCAATGAGGGCGACACCGTTCAGGCCGGCGGCAAGCTTGCCCTGCTGTCCTCGGGCGAGGGCGCCGAACAAAAGGCACAGGTCAGCGAACCCACCAAAAGCTCTGGTGGCGAACAATACACCACGCCTCCTGCGGGCCGTGACGTCGAAGACGCGCCGTCGGCCAAAAAGGCGATGGCCGAAGCCAGCATCAGCCGCGATCAGGTCACCGGCACCGGCCGCGACGGCCGCATCATGAAAGAAGACGTCGCAAAAGCCGCAAGCGCTCCCTCCTCTGCCCCGGCCCCCGCGGCCGCCGCACCGCGCGCGCCCTCGCCGGCCGAGGACGCTTCGCGCGAGGAACGCGTGAAAATGACCCGCCTGCGCCAGACCATCGCGCGCCGCCTCAAGGAAAGCCAGAACACCGCCGCCATGCTCACCACCTATAATGAGGTGGACATGACCGGGGTGATGACCCTGCGCAACGAATACAAGGACGAGTTTTACAAGAAACACGGCGTCAAACTTGGCTTCATGTCGTTCTTCACCAAGGCCTGCTGTCACGCCCTGCGTGAGGTCCCTGAGGTGAACGCCGAAATCGACGGCACCGATGTGGTCTATAAGAACTTCGTCCACATGGGCATCGCCGCCGGCACGCCAACCGGTCTTGTGGTGCCGGTGATCCGCGACGCCGACCAGATGAGCTTTGCCGATATCGAAAAGGCCATTTCTGAGAAAGGCGCCCGCGCCCGTGATGGCAAGCTTTCGATGGCCGAAATGCAGGGTGGCACCTTCACCATCTCGAACGGTGGCGTCTACGGCTCGCTGATGTCCTCGCCGATCCTGAACCCGCCGCAATCCGGTATCCTCGGCATGCACAAGATCCAGGACCGCCCGATGGCAATCAACGGCCAGGTGGTGATCCGCCCGATGATGTATCTCGCGCTCAGCTATGACCACCGCATCGTCGACGGCAAAGGCGCCGTGACCTTCCTCGTGCGCGTCAAAGACGCGCTCGAAGATCCGCGCCGGTTGCTGATGGACCTCTAAGGGAATGGTGGGTTGCACCCACCCTGCGTGCAGCTTTGCGCGCAGGGTGGGTGGCGACCGACCGCATATCCGCACATGACACCCGAACTCACCGCCCTCACTCTCGCCGCGCTGCTGCAAGTGGTCCAGTTCATCCTCTTCGCGATTCCCGCGAACCTTGAACTTGGCCCCGGCTATACCAGCTCCGCGCGCGACCGCGCGCCCTCGCGGGAGCTCTCGGTCAAGACCGCGCGCCTGCAACGCGCGCTCAACAACCACTTCGAAGGGCTGACCCTCTTCACCATCGCCTGCGGGGTGATCACCCTCTCGAACGGCTCCAGCCCCTTCACTGCCGCCTGTGCCTTCACCTATCTCGGCGCCCGCATCCTCTATATCCCGGCCTATTACCTTGGCCTGCACCCCTGGCGCTCGCTGATCTGGGCCGTGGGGTTCTTCGCGACCACACTGATGCTTCTGGCCGCGCTCTTATGATCTTCTTCTTGGCCAAAATACTCCGGGGTGAATGGCCCGGAACGGGCCAGAGGGGCAGCGCCCCCAACGACTCCTGCAACGAAAAGGATACCCAATGGCAAACTATGACGTGATCATCATCGGCGCAGGCCCCGGCGGCTATGTCGCCGCCATCCGCTGTGCGCAACTGGGCCTGAAAACCGCCGTGGTCGAGGGCCGCGACACCCTTGGTGGCACCTGCCTCAACGTCGGCTGCATCCCCTCCAAGGCCCTGCTCCACGCCAGCCATATGCTGCACGAGGCCGAGCACAACTTTGCCGCCATGGGCCTCAAGGGCAAATCCCCCTCGGTCGACTGGAAACAGATGCTCTCCTACAAGGATGACGTCATCGGCCAGAACACCAAGGGCATCGAATTCCTGTTCAAGAAGAACAAGATCGACTGGCTCAAGGGCTGGGGCTCGATCCCTGAAGCGGGCCGCGTCAAGGTCGGCGACGACGTGCACGAGGCCAAGAACATCATCATCGCCTCCGGCTCCGTGCCCTCGTCCCTGCCCGGTGTCGAGGTTGATGAGAAAATCGTCGTCACCTCGACCGGCGCGCTTGAGCTTGGCAAAATTCCGAAATCTCTGGTGGTGATCGGTGCCGGCGTGATCGGCCTAGAAATGGGTTCGGTCTATGCCCGCCTCGGCGCGCAGGTCACGGTGGTCGAATACCTTGACGCGATCACCCCCGGCATGGACGCCGAAGTACAGAAAACCTTCCAGCGCATGCTGAAAAAGCAAGGGCTAAACTTTGTCATGGGCGCCGCCGTGCAATCGGTCGAGACGCTCAAGACCAAGGCCAAGGTCACCTACAAGCTGCGCAAGACCGGCAAGGAAGAAACCATCGACGCCGATATCGTGCTTCTGGCCACCGGGCGCAAACCCTATACCGACGGGCTTGGCCTTGCCGATCTTGGCGTCGAGATGACCGATCGCGGCCAGATCAAGACCGACGACCACTGGCAGACAAGCGTCAAGGGCATCTATGCCATCGGCGACGCGATCACCGGCCCGATGCTGGCCCATAAGGCCGAGGACGAAGGCATGGCCTGCGCCGAGGTTCTGGCGGGCAAACATGGCCACGTCAACTATGGCGTCATCCCCGGCGTGATCTACACCCACCCCGAGGTCGCCAATGTCGGCGAGACCGAACAGACCCTGAAAGAGGCCGGTCGCGCCTATAAGGTCGGCAAATTCTCGTTCATGGGCAATGGTCGCGCCAAGGCTGTCTTTGCCGGAGACGGCTTTGTGAAAATCCTGGCGGACAAGGAAACCGATCGCATTTTGGGGGCGCATATCATCGGGCCTGCTGCGGGTGACCTGATCCACGAGATCTGCGTTGCTATGGAATTCGGCGCAAGCGCGCAGGATCTGGCCCTCACCTGCCACGCCCACCCGACCTATTCCGAGGCCGTGCGCGAAGCGGCCCTGGCTTGCGGCGACGGGGCCATCCACGCGTAACGGCGGCGGGCAACGCGCCCTTGCCGCAGGCAGTAATCTCGCCACAAAAAAGGGTGGCTGACCTCGGGTCTGCCGCCTTTCACCTGCGCGGCAGGTCGCTCAAATGATAGAGAAAACGGCGTAGTGGAATCGCCGGATGCCGCCCCCGGTCTCAGGTGCGTCGATCAACCGGAAATCCCGCCTCCTGCAACAACGCATCAGAGGCGGTTTCAACCTCCTCCTCAAGACGCGCCATAAAGGCTTCTTTGCCAAGGCCCGCATCAATCGGCTCTAGAAACTCGACCACGGCCACGCCCGGCTTGCGGTAAATCCCGCGCTTTGGCCAGAACACCCCGACATTGGTCGCCGCAGGCACGCAGGTGACGCCCATCTGTTCATAAAGCACGCCGACGCCAATCTTGTAGGGCGCCTTCACACCGGGGGCGACGCGGGTGCCCTGGGCGTAAATGATCAACTGTCCGGGCTTTTGAGCGCCGCGCGCCACATCCTGAGCCATCTTCTTGATCGCCGCCCCACGTTTGCCGCGATTGACCGCAACACAGCCGATCCGCATGCCGTAAAGCCCGACCACCGGCGTCCAGAGGATTTCGCGCTTCATGATAAAGCGCCCCGCCGGAAGCTCGGCGTAGATCAGCAGGATATCGAGAAACGACTGATGCTTGGAGGCAATAAGAACCTGCCCCTCGGGCGGCGTGCCGCGCACTTCGGTGCGCAAGCCAATCATCCAGCGCGCGGTCCAGCGCACCCAGAGACAATAGGCCTTACAGCCCCGCACCGCACCCTTGCGGCTAACAATGGCACCGGGCATGTACAGAAGCCCGATCACCGGCAGCATCACATACATCTGCCCGACAAAAACCAGCGACCGCAGCCATTGCACCGCATATCTCATGGCATATCCTTTAGCGTTTTATGGGCCGCCATTCGGGTGGCGAAAAACGCCACCATCGCCGCCAGTGGCGGGATCACAAGCGGCCAGAGCCAATGCCAGCCCTGAAACCCAAGCCCGGTGAGGAACCCGCCCTCGGCCTCGGCGCCGGGCAAGATAAGAACCGCCAGACAGCCAAGCACCACCCCAAGCGCCGCGCCACCAAGTGCGCGCAGGGTAAAGCGGCGCACAAAGGCGCGGGCAATGAAGGTGTCGCGCGCGCCCACAAGGCGCAGCACGCCGATCAACTGACTATTGGCCGCAAGCGCCGCATTGGCCGCAAGCGTGATCATCGCCGCCACCGCCGCACCGATCAGCACAAGCGACAGCCAGCCAAGAAGGCGAAGACGTTCGGCCGCGCGCACCAGCGGGCGCCGCCAGCGGGTGTGATCATCCAAAACCGCACCGGGCACCTCGGCCGCAAGCCGCAGGCGCAGGCCCTCGGCGTCAAACCCGGCCCCCTCCTCGACCACCTCGATAAGCTGCGGGATCGGGAGCGTGTCAATCGGAAGGTCCGGCCCGAACCAGGGCGCCAAAAGCGCGGCCTCTTCCTCGGAACTGAGCGCGCGCGCACTGGCCACGCCGGCAGTGGTCTCAAGCAGGCGGAGCGCGGCCTCGGTCTGTGCGGCCATCTGCCCCTCGGGCGCGGAAATCCGGATGGTCGAGCTGCGCGCAAGCTCATTTCCCCACCGATCCGCAAGCCGCCCGGTGGCCAGCGACAGCGCCAGAGCGAAAACCGCCAGAAACCCCATTGCCGCCGCGCTGAACAGGGTCAGCCAGGCGGTAAAGCCGGTCGGCGGAACCACCCGGTCAGCCTGAGCATCGGCCAGCAGGAATTCGGTCACGGGCGACAGCTCAATCTTCACAGATCAGCCCCCGCCAAATGCAAACGCCGCGAGGCAATCCGCAAGACCCGCGCCTGAACCTGGCTTTTGGCCGCCCGGATCAGCGCAAGGTCATGGGTGGCGATCATGATGGTCTTGCCCATGTGGTTCAGCTCGATCAACAGGCGCAACAGGCGCTGCGACATTTCCCAATCGACATTGCCGGTTGGCTCGTCGGCCAGCACCACGTCCGGCGACATGATCACCGCGCGCGCAAGAGCGGCCCGCTGGCGTTCACCGCCCGACAATTCCGGCGGCAGGGCCCCGGCGCGTTCGCGCAGGCCAACCCAGCCGGTAAGTTCCTTGAGGTTTGCCCCCTCGTTCAACAGATCACGCCCCGAGACCATCAAGGGCAGGGCGATATTGTCTGACACGCTCAGGTGATCGAGAAACTTGCAATCCTGGTGCACCACTCCGATCCGTCGCCGCGCCATGGCGATATCGTCGCGCTCCATCGTGCGCCGGTCCTGCCCGAAAAGCCGCACCTGCCCAGAGGTCGGTACAAGCGCGCCGTAGCACAGCTTTAACAGCGTGGTTTTACCGGCGCCCGACGGCCCGGTCAGAAAGTGAAACGATCCGGGGCTCAGACTTAGCGACAGATCGCTAAGCAATTCACCCCCGCCATAGCTATAGGCCACGTTTTCAAGCTCGATCACGGCCGTCCCCTTCATGCATACAGCCCCTAAATGCCTCAGAGGTCACATATGTGCAATGATCCTTGCGGTGAATTCCTTTGCTCTTTTCCCAAGGCGAAGAACAGCCTATGGTATAGGATAATGATAGGAGCCGGTTAACGGCGGCAGGATACAGGTGGCAAAATGCGGCTGATTTGTCCGAATTGCGGGGCGCAATACGAAGTTCCCGATGAGGTCATCCCGACAGGTGGACGGGATGTGCAATGTTCCAATTGTGGTGACACATGGTTTCAGAACCATCTGAAGAGCGGCGCGCCCTCCGACGATGATGAACAGGATGCGCCGCGCGAGTGGGAAAAGCCCGAGACCGCACCCGCGCGCTCAGAGCCCGCCGCCGAGCAAGAACCAACACCCGAAGAGCCCGTCACCGCCGCCAATGAACGAGACCAAGAGGAGTCGGGCCAAGTCGAGTCGGGCCAAGACGGGCCAGACCAAGACGCGCCCGACGAGGATGAGCCGAGCGCCGAGAGCGAAGAGGCCGCCGAGGCCCCGCCGCCGCCAACCCGCCGCTCGGTTGATCCCGGTGTCGCCGATATCCTGCGCCAAGAGGCCGCGCATGAACAACAGGTCCGCGCCAGCGAAAGCGCGGGTGGCCTTGAAACACAGCCCGACCTTGGCCTGACAGAGCCCCCCACGGCCCCGGACGAGCGCAGCCAACAGGCCCGCGCCCGGATGGAACGCTTGCGCGGCGAGGCCCCCGCCCCCGATGGCGTGACCTCGGACGAGACCGATGATCACCCCGACATTGACCCCTCGTCGCGGCGCAATCTTTTGCCCGATATCGAGGAAATCAATTCGTCGCTTACCTCGGTCAATGATCACGATGAACCGACGGCCGCCCCGATGCCGGATGGCCTCCCCCTGCCCAAGCGGCGCAGCGGGTTTCGCACCGGTTTCCGGCTCTCATTGCTGCTTTTTGTGCTTGGCACTCTAGCATATGCCTTCGCCCCGCAGATCGCCGCGATGCTCCCCGCCGCCGAGGCGCCGCTCGATGCTTTTGTCACTGCGGTGAATGGGCTCCGGCTTGGGCTGAATGATCTGATCGGCTCTGTCACCGGATGGCTCTCGGATATGGGCGCCCCTGCCAGCGGCGGATAATCCGGGGATTGCGAAGGGTATTACCCTTCAACGACTTGAAATCGACAGCTAAAAAGGATGCACCCGCCGTTGGACGTGCTATCCTTTGGCGGGAATCGGGCTGCGCAAACACATTACTCACAAAACGTTTACTCTGAACAACGTTGCCCGATCAGACCAATTAAAACGCCGACAATTATCGTCGGAAGATATTCACTAAGGAGTTTATAATGAAATCCACCTGTCTCGCGATTGCCCTCACCGGGTTTGCCCTGCCCGCCTTTGCGGTTGAATTGGGCGATACCGATTCGGCGATCAAACTGGCGATCAACGATTGGACCGGGCAACAGATCACCACCCATATCGCAGGAGATATGCTTGAGGCCGCTGGCTACAAAGTTGAATATGTTCCGGTCGAATACGACGCGATGTTCCGCGAAATGATCAAGGAAAATGTCGACGGCGCGCTTGAAATCTGGCGCGCCACCGCGGTGATCCGCTTTACCGATTACGTGCGCTCGAAGGATATCGTCGAGATCGGCGACCTTGGCATTGCCCCGAAAGAGGGTCTGGCCTATCCCGCCCACATGGAGGCAAAATGCCCCGGCCTGCCCAATTGGGACGCGCTGCGCAACTGCGCCGATGCCTTTGCCACCAATGGCGCGGCGGAATTGCTCGACTACCCCGAAGATTGGGAAGGCCCCGGCGCCGATTTGATGACGGCGTTCGATTTGCCCTTTACCGCCACTCCTGCAGCCTCGGAAGAGGCGCTTGTCGATGCTCTGGTCAACGCCAGCAAAAACGAAACGCCGATTCTGGCGACATTCTGGAGCCCGCATTGGGCCGTTGCCGCTTATGACCTGCGCTTTGTCGAAATGCCCGCAGGCGAGGCCGAGTGCCATGAGAACCCGGCATGGGGCGAGAACCCGAACGAGGTTGGCGATTGTGATTTCGTCAGCACCGAGGTGATCAAGGCCGTCGTCAAGGACTTCAAGCGGACATGGCCGGCCGCCTACAAGATCCTCGAAGCCTATCAGATGACCAACGGGCAACAGCAGGCGCTGATGGTCGAAGTCGAGCGTGATGGCCGCCCGGTGGCCGATGTGGCTGCCGATTGGATCGCTGCCAACGAAGAAAGCTGGCGCTCCATCGTCGACACCGCCACTCAGTAAACCCCGAGATCGCAAAAGACATCGGCCGCGCATATCATTGCGCGGCCGTTTTCGTTTTGGCGCCCGGCTTGCGGTAATCGCGCGGCGCTAGAACCGCTCCAGCAGCCGCTTGAGGTACTCTAGCTCGACATCGGGTCGCGCGCCCTCGCCAGAGCGGCGGCGAATTTCGTCAAGCAATTCGCGGGCGCGCCGATAGACATCCTCGCCCTGCAACAGATCATCCTGCGTGCCCGCCTGACGGCCCTGACCGGGGTTGCGCCCCAAGGGGTCGGACTGCTGCTTGCCCGCCTCGCCAAAGGCTTCGCCCTGCCCGCCAGGATTTCGCTGTTCGGCCATCGCCTCGTCCATGTTGCGCATGCCCTCGCGCAGCGCATCCATCGCCTCGGCCTGATTGTCGATGGCATCGGCAAGATCGTCATTGCGCAGCGCCTCTTCGGCACCTTCCATGGCGCGACCGGCGCGCCCAAGCGCCTCACGCGCGGCATCTCCGGCCTCGCCACCAAGCTGTGGCAGGCCCTGGCTCTGGCGCTCCAATTCCTGACGCAGCGCCTCTTGCCGCTCGGCCAGCGATCCGGCCTGATCCTGTTCGTCGGCCTGATCCTGTTGGCCTTCGCCCTGCTGGCCGGGTTGTTCGCCGCCTTCGCCGCCGCCCTGGCCTTGCTGGCCGTCATGGCTCTGGCCGCGGCCTTGCCCGCCATTGCGGCCCTCATTGCCCTGCGACTGACCCGATTGGGCACCGGGGTTGAACTGTTCCTGCAAATCGCGGAACGCCTGATCCGACAGGCCCTGCTGCTCGCGCAGCGTATCGGCCAGCCCCTCCATCGCCTCTTGCCCCGGCGACTGGCCAGTCTGGCCCTGGGTGACCTGCATGTTTTCCATCATCTGCTGGAACTCTTCCAGCGCCTGCTGCGCCTCGGCCATGCGGCCCTGTTCCATCAATTCCTGGATGCGGTCCATCATGTCCTGCAGATCCTGCTGGGTCATCTGCATGGTGTTCTCGGCGCTCTGCTGATCACCCTGTTCGGGGTTTTCGCGCTGTGCCTGCTGCATCTTCTGACGAAGATAATCCTGCGTGGCATCGCGCAATTCCTGCATCAGGCGGGCGATTTCCTCTTCGCTGGCGTCGTTCTTCATCGCCTCGCTCAGGCGTTCCTGCGCCGCGCGCATCCGCTCCAGCGCGTCACCGACATCGCCATCCTCAAGCAACACGCCCAGATCCCAGAGCGCCTGTGCAATCTCGTCGCGCTCATCGCCGTCAAGACCATCGCTCGCCGTCATCACCTCTAGCCGCCGCAGGATCACCCGCATCCGCAGATAGGCCGCCTCGGAGCGAAACAGGCTTGGCCCCGGCTTGTAGGATACCGCGCGCAACACCTGCGCCACGCGGGGCGCGTTTTCGCGCGACCACAGAAGATCACGGCGCTGTTCGATCACCGCCGCAGCAAGCGGATTGAAAAACCGCCGCGCCGGAAGTGTCATCTGCATCGGTTCGGCCATGCCCTGCTGGCCAATCGCATCCTCGACCCGCACATCAAGCACCACCGGCAAATGCGCCCAAGGATGCTCTGACAGGTTCTCGATCAGGGTTTCGCCAAACTCGGCCCGGTCGCCTGCAATCGGCATCGGCAGATCAAGCTCGATCGGCGCGCGCGGTTCCGGCGCGACGGCAAGGCCATAGCGGCGATCAACCTGCGCCAGATCAAGCGCAAAAACCGCGCGGCCGCCGGTCACGCCGTAATCATCGCTGGCCTGAAACGGCTGGCTCATCTGCCCGTCAAAGGCGGTCTTTGCGCCCTCTTGCGACAGGCTCACCATCGGCGCCATATCCGGCGTTGCCTCGACCTGCCACGCGCGACCGCCCGGACCATCAATCCGCATTTCGCCGCTCTGGCGCAGCTCAAAGCGGTGCTCCGCATCGGTTGCCGCACCGATATTTTCGGTCCGCTGTGACACCGTTTCGGCAAGGCTCAGCGCGCCGACCTCGCCATAAAATCTTAGCGTGATGCGGCTGCCAACCGGCGCGCGCAGGGTCTCGTCCTGATCGTTGAGATAAAGGCTCGGCAGGCCGGTATAGGCGGGCGGCTCAACCCAACCCTCCCACGTGGGGCCGCTGGCAAGCGCCGCGCCATTGCCGCCGCCCGGCACCATCTGCGCCACCGATCCCGCGCGCCAGACCGAGCCGAACAAAAGCGCCACCACCAGCCCCAGAAGGGCGATGTAACGCAAACCAAACGGGTCTTGCCGGGACAGTTTCAGATCGGGTTCGACCGCTTTCGCCTCTGCGGCACGCACCGCCATCCGCGCAAGATGCGCACGCCACAGGGCTTGCGATCCCGGATCGGTGGCGCCAATCGCCTGTTCATCCGCCAGTGCCGCCAAGGGTCGCCCCGGCAGGGCCTCATCCAGTCGCGCAAGCGCCTCGCTCCGGCGCGGAAAGCGAAACCGCCGCGCGCCCTGCAGTGCAAACGCCAGCACCGCAAGCCCGCCCAGCATGAGAGCCGACCAGACCACCTCGACCGGCGCCATGTCCTGAAGGCCAAGCATAAGCATCGCCGCGCCCGCCGCCAAAAGGCTCCAGACCGGCCAGAATGCCCGCACGAGCCGCTCTGCGATCAGCCCCGCCCACGTCAGGCTAAGGGGCCGTCGCAACCGGGCCAGAACCGGCGTCAGGGGGTTTTGCGTCTTTGCCATGCGCCGCACCATTCCTCGTCCCGACGCGCCAATCGCGTCACAGCCATTCGGGAATGGTATCTCGATTTATGATCTCGTCAAAGGTTGGTCTTGCGCGGATCACGGCAAATTCACGCCCATTCACCAGAACCTCGGGGATCAGAGGCCGCGTATTATACTCGCTCGACATCACCGCGCCGTAAGCGCCGGCGCTGCGAAACGCCACAAGATCACCATCTTTGACCGGCGGCATCATCCGCCCCTTGGCAAAGGTATCGCCCGATTCGCAGACCGGGCCGACCACGTCATAAGGCACCTGCTCGACGCCGGGTGCCGGTTCGACCACCGGGACGATATCGTGATGCGCGTCATACATCGCCGGGCGGATAAGATCGTTCATCGCCGCATCGAGGATCAGAAAATCGCGCCCCTCGCCGGATTTCACATAGATCACACCGCTGACCAGAATGCCGGCATTGCCCACCACAAGGCGCCCCGGCTCGATCTCAATCTCACAGCCAAGATGGCCCAGCGTTTCCTTGATCAACCGGCCATAATCCGTCGGCAAGGGCGGCGCATCGTTGCTCCGGGTATAAGGAATGCCAAGGCCACCACCGAGATCAAGCCGCCGGATATCATGCCCGTCGGCGCGCAGGGTCTCGGTCAATTCGGCCACCTTCTCATAGGCCTGCCGGAACGGCTCAAGCTCGGTCAGTTGGCTGCCGATATGCACGTCGATCCCGATCACCTCAAGCCCCGGCATCGCGGCGGCCTCGGCGTAAACGGCACGGGCGCGCGAAATCGGAATGCCAAACTTGTTCTCCGACTTGCCGGTGGCGATCTTGGCATGGGTCTTGGCATCGACATCCGGGTTCACGCGAATGGTGATCGGCGCCTTGACACCAAGCTCAAGCGCCACGGCATTAAGTGCCACCATCTCGGGCTCGCTTTCCACGTTGAACTGGCGAATGCCGCCCGTGAGCGCCATGCGCATCTCGTCGCGGGTCTTGCCGACACCGGAAAACACGATCCGCTCGCCCGGCACACCGGCGGCGCGCGCGCGGGCATATTCGCCGCCCGACACCACATCCATCCCGGCCCCAAGCGCCGCCAGCGTCTTGAGGATCGCCTGGTTGCTTGCCGCCTTCATCGCATAGCACACAAGATGCGGCATGCCCTCAAGGGCCTCGTCAAACAGGCGAAAATGCCGCTCCAGCGTGGCGGTGGAATAGCAATAAAACGGCGTGCCCACGGCCGCCGCAATCTCGGCCACCGGCACATCCTCGGCAAACAACTCACCGCTTTGATAATTGAAATGATCCATGTCCAGCGCCCTTCATGTCCGCCTCTGCCTAATATCAAAGCCTGACGACAATGCAATTCCAGCCGTGTCAGACCTGAAAGAAAGCCCCTTTGGGATTGCAACGTTCAAACAGCCGGTTAAGCTCGGCAATCTTCGATTGCGCGCGTCAGCCCACGGCCCGTCGCCACAAGAAACCCTGGTAGGCCTGCTCGTTGTGTGAGTCTCCAATCCGCTCTGCCGGTTTGCCGACCAAGCATTCCATTCGAAATGCGACGCGTTTTGCCGCAAGGCTGGCACTATGGAGCGGTTTTTGCGGATCGCGCTGCTGCTCTGCGACCAGGCGACTGTGGTCGATCTGGGCACGGGTCGGTATCTCCTTGCGTTGCTGTCCGGCAATGGCGAGGCCTTCGCGTGCCGGGTGTTTCAGGACCGGCTGACCGATGCCCCGACGGACAAGGCGCGTGCACTGTCCAAGCTGTGCGACACAGCGCCGGTGCCGCTCAAAGCGCTACCGATGTTGGTGACCTTCGGCGATATCGCAGACCCGACAAGTGTGAGGCAGGTGGCCCCCGATGACCTCGCGGCCAGCTTCGGCCAGGGCTATGCGCTGCGCGAGGTGACCCTTGAGATCACCGATGCGCCGACGACGACGGGTGTGGTCGATGGGTGTTGGGGGGTGGCGGCGGCGCTTGGTGGCGGGCTGTTGGACGGTCTTAGGTTAAGTGCGATCTCCGCTGAAGACCGGCTGGCAAAGGCTGATCTCGCGGAAGTTTTATTCGCGATAGAGCTTTTTTAGGAGTAACTCATGCCTATTTCCAGAGACCTTTTCCTATCCCTCCTCGCAACGGATGCCTACAACCGTGGTTACAAATCAGGTCTCGCCGATCACGTGACCCATCGCCCTTGATCAGCCCGCATTCGTTTCGCCAAGCCCGGCCGCATCGGCCCAATGCTGACTTTCATCTTTCCAAAAATACTCAAATTCCGCCCTGTCCGCCGGGCCGTGCCCGCAGAAAAAGATAGAGCGGCAAGCCACAGCTCACGCCAATACAAAACGTCGCCGGTATGGCGATCAGGCCAAGCCACATGCGCCGCTGGACCACCTCGGCCACGATCCAGACCGTCAGGGCAATCGCGGCAATCGTCAGATCCCAGACCAGCCCGCTTGACGCCGCATTCGCATGCCAGGCATCCACCATGCCCATCAGGTCATAGCCATTTTCGCCAAACCACTGCAGGAAATAGGCCATCGGGTGGATCGCCCCCCAGATCGCCAGCGCCAGAAACAGCCACCTCAAAGATCAAGGCCCATGCCGACGTTCACCTTGCTGCCGTTGGTGGCGATGTTCACATTGCCCACATCAACGCCGACTCCAACTCCGACCGAGGCATGACCTCCGCTGCCAGCCTTCAGGGTGGTGTTCAGCTTGGGCCGCAGCGGCTCGCCATCAACACCGCATCCCGCCAGCACCAAAAGCGCAAGCGCCGCACCGAATAACTTTGTCATCCCACCCTCTCTTTCCAGCGCGCGATCTGTTCGCGCACGCGCACCGGCGCTGTCCCGCCATAGCTTTGCCGCGAGGCCACCGAATTATGCACCCCGAGCACATCATAGACCGATGCGTTAATTTCGCCATGCACCGATTGCATGTCCTCAAGGCTCAGTTCCGGCAAATCACAGCCCTTGGCCTCGGCCATGGCCACAAGGCTTCCGGTGACGTGATGGGCATCTCGGAACGGCATATCCAGCACCCGCACAAGCCAATCGGCAAGATCGGTTGCAGTGCTGAACCCGCTGGCCGCCGCCACTTCAAGGCTGGGGCGGTTGGCGGCCATATCCTTGACCATGCCCTCCATCGCCGCGAGCGCCAGCATCAGGTTGTCGGCGGCGTCAAACACCTGTTCCTTGTCTTCCTGCATGTCCTTGGAATAGGCCAGCGGCAGCCCTTTCATCACCATCATCAAGGCCACGTTGGCCCCGAAAATCCGGCCCACCTTGGCGCGGATCAATTCGGCGGCATCGGGGTTCTTCTTTTGCGGCATGATGCTCGACCCGGTTGAAAACCTATCCGACAGCATCACAAAGCGAAACTGCGCGCTGGACCAGATCACCAATTCCTCGGCCATCCGGCTCAGGTGCATGGCGCTGATGCTGGCCGCAGCCAGGAATTCGAGCGCAAAGTCGCGATCGCTCACCGCATCAAGCGAATTCGCCGAGGGCCGATCAAAGCCAAGCTCGCGCGCGGTCATCTCACGATCAATCGGAAAGGACGTGCCTGCAAGGGCCGCCGCCCCAAGCGGGCATTCGTTCATCCGCGCGCGCGCATCGCGCACACGGCTCAGGTCACGGCCAAACATCTCGACATAGGCCATCATGTGATGGCCCCATGTCACCGGCTGGGCCACCTGCAAATGGGTGAATCCCGGCATGACCCAATCGGCGCCCGCCTCGGCCTGAGTCAAAAGCGCCCGGATCAGCGCCTCTAGCGCGCCAGCCACGGCGTCAAGCTGATCACGCACCCAGAGTTTGAAATCGGTTGCCACCTGATCGTTGCGCGACCGGCCCGTGTGCAACCGCCCCGCCGGTTCACCGATGATATCCTTGAGGCGCGCCTCGACATTCATGTGAATATCCTCAAGCGCGGTGGAAAATTCAAAACTTCCGCCCTCGATCTCTGACAAGACCGTGAGAAGGCCTTCCCTCATGGCGCTTGCATCACTATCACTGACAATACCCGTCGCCGCCAACATCGCGGCATGGGCCCTTGAGCCGGCGATATCCTGGGCCGCCATCCGCTTGTCGAACCCGATCGAAGCATTAATTGCTTCCATGATCGCATCCGGTCCGGCGGCAAAGCGGCCACCCCACATCTGGTTCGAGGTCTTGTCAGTCATCGTTCACGCCCTTCGGAGGGATTTATGAAAATCATTCGTCAGATCGTCCTTTATATGGCCCTCGCTCTTGGTGCAAATGCCGCTTTTGCCGAAAGCCCGACAACCGCGGCGCTAGAGGCGTTGCGCGATGGTGACATGAAAAAGCTGAATTTCCACAGCGCGCCCAAAACCGTGCCCGACACCGCCTTTGAACGCGGCGAGGGCGGCACCGGCACGCTGGCCGATTATCGCGGGCAATATATCCTGCTGAATTTCTGGGCCACGTGGTGTGCCCCCTGCCGGGTGGAAATGCCGACGCTGTCGAATCTGCAAACCGCCTTGGGCGGAGATGATTTCAAGGTCGTCACCATCGCTACGGGCCGCAACGCACCCACAGCGATGACAAAGTTCTTTGACGAAATCGGCGTTGAAAACCTGCCGCTTCACCGTGACCCCAAAAGTGCGCTTGCCCGACAATTGGGCATCTTCGGCCTGCCGATCACCCTGATCATCGACCCTGACGGGCGCGAAATAGCGCGTCTGCAAGGCGATGCGCATTGGGATTCCGATAGCGCCAAGGCGATTCTTCAGGCCCTCATTGACGGCGTTGGTGAGAGTTGAGGGCATAAGACCCGTTCCGGAGTGGCAGCTTTGCAGAACCGTCCTGACTTTCGCCTAGGGTAATTTATCAACCAAGAGGGCGTTAAGCGAAGAGCCTGAACGCCGCAGAACGGCAAGTTTTTGAAAGTCATCAGAATTCCAGAATTTTCGCGCATGATCCCTGTCCGGAAATTCGATAATAAAGGCCGCGTCTGGCATCGGATCTTCGCCCTCCAAATGCTCAGGATCGCCACCACGTACCAAGAACGTCCCTCTGTTATCAGAAACGACGGTCGGGATTTTGGAAAAATATTCCTCCATCCAGCCGCGACTATGGATCTGCATCCGGCCAATTACGAAAGCGGTCATGTTTCAGCGGCCCTTCCCATTTCATCAAGTGCCCGCCGTTTGACAGCGCTACGACACTATCGATCTCGGGATTTAGAACATCAGGTGGCTTAAGCACGATGTCAATCGCGGCGACGCTGGCATCAGAGCCGCCACTTCCGACATCCAGCCCACTCTCACCCCGCGCCCCCGTTTTCTTCAAAAGAAAACGGACCGGACCCTTTGAAAGGGTCCGCACCCGTTCCATTCCTTACCCATAGCGCCCTTGAGGGCCCCTCACGACCCTTGTGTGACGCGCGCAAACCCCCTAAAGCCAGCCCATGTTAGACGATAACGACGATATCCATCCGCTGTTTGCCGGGACGCCCTCAAGCACCGAGTTCAAAAAGCTGCGCAAACGCATTGTCCGCCAGACCCGCGAGGCGATCGAGCAATATGGCATGATCGAGCCCGGCGCGCGTCACGCCGAAGGCGGGCAAACACCTAAGTGGCTGGTCTGCCTATCCGGCGGCAAGGACAGTTATACCCTTCTGGCCGTGCTCTACGAGTTGAAATGGCGCGGCCTGTTGCCGGTCGATCTTCTGGCCTGCAACCTTGATCAGGGCCAGCCCGGCTTTCCCGCGACGGTTCTGCCAGAGTTCCTTGCAGCGCGCGGCGTGCCCCACCGGATCGAATATCAGGACACCTATTCTATCGTCATGGACAAGATCCCCGCCGGGCGCACGTTTTGCGCGCTCTGTTCGCGGCTGCGGCGCGGCAACCTTTACCGCATTGCCCGCGAAGAGGGCTGTTCGGCGGTGGTACTGGGCCATCATCGCGACGATATCCTGGAGACGTTCTTCATGAACCTCTTTCACGGCGGGCGTCTTGCAACGATGCCGCCGAAACTGGTCAATGAAGAGGGCGATTTGTTCCTTTATCGCCCTCTGGCGCATGTGGCCGAGGTCGATTGCGACCGCTTTGCCCGCGCGATGAACTATCCGATCATCCCCTGCGATCTCTGCGGCTCGCAAGACGGCCTGCAACGCCAGCAGGTCAAGCAGATCCTTGACGGATGGGAGGCCAATTCGCCCGGTCGCCGCCAGGTAATGTTCCGCGCGCTGATGAATGCGCGCCCCTCGCATCTTCTTGATCCGAAGCTGTTTGATTTTGCAGGACTCGAGACCAACTCGATAAAACTTGACGCAAATCCCGAGGCGATGCCCAAACTTCATTAACCGATGCACGCTAACCTGATCTGCAAAAGCTCAGGATCCGCGATGCACATCTATCTCAAGTCCCTGTTTCACAACGCAAGACTCGCGTTTTCGCAGGCCTCTCGCGGGCCGCAATCGGTGGCCTTTTTATCCGCCTCTGTCTTGGCCGCCTATTGGCTTGGGGCGGCGGCGATTATTTTGGCTATACCCCTGATATTATTGGCATTTTACCCCAGCCATCGCACGATCGGCGAGACAATTGAGCTTCAGGTGCCAGATAGCGGCGACACCAACCTGATGCGAAACGAGCTTGACCGTGTTCTGGCGCGGGCGCGCCAGAAATCGCTTCAATCGGCATGCATGGCCATTCAGATAGACGACTTTGATATGCTGCTGAACCGCTATGGCCGCGCCACAGCCGATATGATCACCACCCGCTGTCTTGACCGGCTGGACCGCGCGCTGCGCAGCTCTGATCAGCTGTTCAACCTGGCAAACGGCTAGATCGGCATTCTGCTTGCCCCAGTGCGCCAATTCGGGCTTGAACCCGCCCTGGAACTGGCCGAGCGTCTGCAATCCACGGTCGAAGAGCCGATTTCGATCAGCACCACGACCGCCTATATTTCGGTCTCCATCGGTCTTTGCCTTGACGGGCAAGCCCCCAACAACAGCGGCAAATCGATGTTTGATGCCACCATCACGGCCCTGAAAGACGCCTCGCGCCACGGCCCGTCAAAGGTGCGTGCCTACAGCCGGGGCATGCGCGGCACCGCGCCCCACCGGATTGCCGATGAATTAGAAAAAGCTCTTGAAAGCGGCCAGTTCGTAAGCTGGTTTCAGCCTCAGATTTCCACCGACACCGGCCAGATCAGCGGCTTTGAGGCACTGGCGCGTTGGGTTCATCCGCGGGCTGGCCTGATGCTGCCGGCGGAATTCCTCCCGGTGCTTGCCTCTACCGGGCGGCTGGAACAACTTGGTGATGCGATGTTGCGCAATGCCCTCAAGGCGATCCAGACCTGGGATAAAATTGGTTTTGACATCCCCCATGTCGGCGTGAATTTTTCGCCTGAAGAGCTGCGTAATCCGCGTCTGGCCGAAAAGATTGAATGGGAACTTGACCGTTGCAACGTCGCGCCAAAGCGACTGACCGTCGAAATTTTGGAAACCGTTGTGGCCACATCGCCGGATGACACAATCACACGCAACATAAATGCCCTGGCCGAGATGGGCTGTATGATTGACTTGGATGATTTCGGCACCGGCCACGCCTCTATTTCCTCGGTGCGCCGCTTTGCGGTTCACCGCCTCAAGATCGACCGGTCGTTCGTGATGAAGGTCGACCGCGACGTCGAACAACAGCGCATGATTTCGGCGATTTTCTCGATGGCAGAGCGTTTGGGGCTCGAAACCCTTGCCGAGGGCGTAGAGAGCGCAGGCGAGCACACGATTCTGGCGCAGCTTGGCTGTGGTCACGTTCAGGGCTATGGCATTGCCCGCCCGATGCCGCTTGATGAAACCGCCGATTGGATCGCCACCCATCAGGCCAAAGTTCACGCGCCGCCGGTTATTGGCCGCATCTCCGGCTAAAGCCTGCGATGAATCCCCGCGCATTCGGCCCAAAACCCGGAATCCGCTTGACCTTTTGATCCGCACTCTGTTGAACCGCCCCTGACATGCAACAAAGAAGTGGTCAATGGACATGGATGATCAGAACAAGAACCTAATCCTTGCGACTGCGCTAAGTTTCATCGTTATTCTGGTGTGGTTCGTGGTGTTTCCACCGCCCGAAACACCGGCAGTCGATCCGAACGCGCCGGTCGCCACCGCCCCTCAGGACGCCACTGCACCGGTGGCCACCTCAGGTGACGTGACCACGGCCGATGCCGCAAGCACCGAAGCCGTCGTAGCCGAGGCAAGCGCGCCGCGTCTGACCATCGACACGCCGAGCCTGCAGGGCTCGATTTCCCTTCAGGGGGGTCGTATCGACGAATTGTTCCTGAAAAACTATCGCGAAACCATCGAACCAGACTCTGACATCGTCAGCCTCTTGGCGCCGGTGGGCAGCGATGAGCCCTATTACGCGCTTTATGGCTGGGCGCCCGGCGCCGGCCTGACCGGCGAGAGCGTTCCCGGCGCCAACACCATCTGGAGCGTCGAGAGCGGTGAAACCCTTGCACCCGACAGCCCGATCATCCTCAGCTGGGACAATGGCGCGGGCCTCAAGTTCCGTCGCGAGCTGAGCGTTGACAAGGATTTCATGTTCTCGGTTCACCAATCGGTTGAAAACACCGGCAGCACCCCGGTCAGCCTTGCGCCCTACGGCATTCTGGCGCGCCACGGGATTCCTGCTGACATCAAGAATTTCTTCATCCTGCATGAAGGCCTGATCGCGCTGTCCGATGGCGAGTTGAGCGAAACCGACTATGACGATGTCGAGGATTACGCCTTCAACCCGCGCGAAGGCGCGCCCGCCGATGTGACGCAAGTCGCCGAAGGTGGCTGGATCGGCTTTACCGACCATTATTGGATGGCCACGCTGATCCCCGCCCCCGGGTCGCCCTACAAGGCCGTGACCAAGTTTGACCCACAGCGCGGGATTTACCAGACCGAGACCGTGCTTGCGACGCAGACCGTTGCACCGGGCGCAACCGCGAGCGCCGATAGCCGCCTGTTTGCCGGCGCCAAGGAATGGGCGACGATCAAGCAATATCAGGACGAGGAAGGCGTTGACCGCTTCGTTGATTCGATCGACTGGGGCTGGTTCTTTTTCCTGACCAAGCCGATCTTTTCCGTGCTGCACTGGCTTAATGCCGTGATCGGCAACATGGGCTGGGCGATCATCGGGCTGACCTTGCTGATCAAGGCGCTCGTTCTGCCGCTGGCCTATAAATCCTATGTCTCCATGGCGAAGATGAAAGAGCTTCAGCCGCAGATGGAGAAGATCAAGGAAACCGCAGGCGACGACCGTCAGGCCCTGCAAAAAGAGATGATGGCGCTCTACAAGAAGGAAAAGGTAAACCCCGCCTCGGGTTGTTTGCCGATCCTGTTGCAGATCCCGATCTTTTTCTCGCTCTACAAGGTGATCTTCGTCACGCTCGAACTGCGCCATGCGCCATGGATCGGCTGGATCAAGGATCTCTCGGCACCCGACACCTCGTCGCTTTATAACCTCTGGGGCATCCTGCCTTGGGGCACACCGGAACCGGGTTCGATCCTGGCGCTGATCTTCATCGGTATCCTGCCGCTCTGCCTTGGTGTGTCGATGTGGCTTCAGCAAAAGCTAAATCCGGCGCCGACCGATCCGACGCAAAAGATGATCTTCGCCTGGATGCCTTGGGTGTTCATGTTCATGCTCGGCAGCTTTGCCAGCGGGCTGGTGATCTACTGGATCGCCAACAACACGATCACCTTCACCCAGCAGTACCTGATCATGCGTAGCCAGGGATATAAGCCGGACGTGTTTGGCAATATCACCTCAAGCTTCAAGCGCGGCGAGGCGAAGGCCAAGGCCGAAGCGGACAAGAAGAAGTAATGGCAACGGTCAGCGCCCTTTGGCGCCACCCCATCAAATCGCATGGACGTGAGGCGCTGAGCACCGTGACCCTCGCCAAGGGTCAGGCGATGCCGTGGGATCGCCGTTGGGGCGTGGCGCATGAGGCGGCCAAGCTCACCGATGGTAAATGGGGCCCTTGCGTCAATTTCTCGCGCGGGTCGAAATCCGCCTCGCTGATGGCGATCAGTGCCACCTGCGACGAGGAGACCAGCCGGGTGACCCTCACCCATCCCGAACGCCCCGACCTCGCCTTTGACCCCGATCAGGAGCAGGACAGGTTTCTCGACTGGGTGCGCCCGCTGGTGGATGCCGACCGCGCACAGCCTGCCCGCCTTTTCAAGCTCGAAGGTCGCGGCCTGACCGATACCGATTACCCTTCGATCAGCCTGCTTAATCTGGCGTCAAACGCCGATCTGGCCGACAAGATGGGTACGGATAACATCTCTGTCCTGCGGTGGCGCTGCAACCTGCATCTTGACGGGCTGGAGCCCTGGCAGGAATTCGACTTAATCGGCAAGACCCTTCGGATCGGCACCGCAGAGCTTGCGGTGAAGGAACCTATCGTGCGCTGCCTCGCCACCACCGCCAACCCCAAGACCGGCCTGCGTGATCTGGAAACGCTGGCCGCGCTGAACACCCATTGGGATCATCAGAACTTTGGCATTTATGCCGAGGTCACGACCACGGGCCGGATCACCGTGGGCGACAGCGTTCAGGTGCTATGATGCAGCAGCTTCCCTTTCCCATCGCCGACGAGCCAGATCACGCCACATCCGAGCTTGGCCGCAAGATGTTTGCCGGCGAGATCAACTTTCTCAAGGGTGTGGTTGATATGTCCGGCCTGCCGCCCGCCGACCGGCTTGAGGTCTGCTTTGCCGGGCGCTCGAATGTCGGCAAGTCGACGCTGATCAATGCGCTGACCGGGCGCAAGGCGCTTGCGCGGGCCTCAAACACCCCCGGCCGGACCCAGGAAATCAACTATTTCACCATGGGTGAGAGCCACTATCTTGTCGATTTGCCGGGCTATGGTTTTGCCAATGCGCCGGTGGCCGTCGTGCAAAAATGGCAGGCCTTGCTCAAGCAATACCTGTCCGGGCGCCAAACCCTGCGCCGGGCCTTTGTGCTTGTGGATGCGCGCCACGGCATCAAACCCGTTGACGAAGAAATCATGAGCCTGCTCGACAGCGCCGCCGTGACCTTTCAATGCGTTTTGACCAAGACCGACAAGATCAAAGACGGTGACCGCGAGGCGCTTTTGGCGCAGGTGCGCAGCCGCTTGGCCCCGCATCCGGCGGCCTTTCCCGAACTTATCCTGACCTCAAGCGAAAAGGGCGAGGGGATCGCCACCCTGCGCGCCACCATCGCCACGCTGGAATAGCGCCCGCACGCGGGCACTTGCATGAGGGTCGACTTGCGGGGATAACCGCAAGGGCCAAGGGACAACAGAGATGAAGACCAGAGATATGAACCGCGATTGGATCGCCACAGCCCGCACCCTGTCCGAGGCGCTGCCCTATCTGCAGCGCTACACGGATGCGATTGTCGTCATCAAGCTTGGCGGTCACGCCATGGGCAGCGACGAGGCGATGGACACCTTCGCGCGCGATGTCGTGCTGATGCAACAGGTCGGCGTGAACCCGGTGATCGTGCATGGCGGCGGGCCGATGATCAACCAGATGCTCGACAAGCTCGATATCAAATCCGAATTCGTCAATGGCAAGCGCGTCACCGATGAGGCCACGATGGAAGTGGTCGAAATGGTGCTCTCCGGTCGGGTCAACAAACGCATCGTTCAGGCGATCAACCGTCAGGGCGGCAAGGCGGTCGGCCTCTCGGGCAAGGATGCCAATATGATCACCTGTGACCCTGCCAGCCCCGATCTTGGGCTTGTGGGTGAGCCGAGCGAGATCAATGTCGATTTCCTTCATACCCTGTTCAACGATGATGCCATCCCGGTGATTGCGCCGCTTGGTGCGGGGCGCAATGGCGAGACCTATAATATCAACGGCGACACCGCCGCCGGCGCGATAGCCGCCGCTCTCAAGGCGGATCGGCTCTTGCTTTTGACCGATATCGACGGGGTGCGCGATGCCTCGGGGCGTGTCGTAACCGAGCTTACACCGGAACAGATTCGCCATATGACCGCCGATGGTGTGATCGCCGGCGGCATGATTCCCAAGACTGAAACCGCGCTTGCCGCGATTGAGGGCGGCGTGCGCGCCGTGGTGATCCTTGATGGGCGTGCGCCCAATGCCACGCTGCTCGAACTGTTCACCGAACATGGCGCCGGCTCGCTGATTCGCGCCTAAAGCGGTCATTCGCGCGACGGCGCGCGCCCTGGCCTTGTGCAGAGGCCTTGTGCGGGGGCGCCATTGGGTTAGGTTCCGGCTTATGGAAACCAACGCCCTTCCCCCGAAACCCAAGTGCCATTTCGGTGCCCATGATGCTTGAAAAGCTAAGCGCCCTTGCCGCCGATGTGCGCCTTGCGCCCTTCGGCGCGCTGCACCTTCGCGCCGACGAGCTGCCCGGCATGCAGAGCCTGATCCTGCTTGGCCCCGACGAGCCCGGCTTTTGGGCGCATTTCACCGCCTCGCCCGAATATAATGACGGCGCGCCCGACCCGATGAACCGCTGGTCAGAGCGGGTGATCGGCGATCTGGCACGCACCCTTGACGCGCGCGCCGTCTTTCCCTTTGGCGGGGCACCCTATCAGCCCTTCATTGACTGGGCCAGGCGCAGCGGGCGGGCGCATCTTTCGCCTGTGGGCCTGTTGGTGCATGACCGCGCCGGGCTTATGGTGTCCTATCGCGGCGCCCTTGCCTTTGCCGAGCGCATTGCGCTGCCGCCCGCCGCCGCGTCGCCCTGCGGCACCTGCGCAACACAGCCCTGTCGCGGCGCCTGTCCGGTGAATGCCCTCAAGGGCGATCATTATGACGTGCCGCTCTGCAAGAATGATCTGGACCGGCGCGCAAACGACTGTATGGATCAAGGCTGCGCGGTGCGTCGCGCCTGTCCGCTTAGCCAGAACTATGGCCGCCAGCCCGCGCAATCCGCCTTTCACATGAGGGCCTTTCGATGACACGTCACCTGATCCTGATGCGGCATGCAAAATCCGACTGGGGAAGCGCCGGACAGCGCGACCATGACCGCCCGCTGAACGCGCGCGGCAGGGCCTCGGCCAAGGCGCTTGGGAAGTGGTTGCAGGCGCGCAAGCTCCTCCCCGACGAGATCCTGTGTTCCTCGGCCAAGCGCACGCAGGAAACCTGTAGCCTTTTGGGGCTATCGACGCCGCCCACACTCCTGAAATCGCTTTACCTTGCCGAAGCCCAAGAGATGCTTGCAGTCCTGCAAGGCGCAACCGGCAAGACCGTCCTGATGATTGGCCACAATCCCGGCATCGCGGAATTTGCCGAAGATCTTGTGGCCGAGCCGCCCGACCACGAGCGCTTTGGCGATTATCCCACCGGCGCGACCCTTCTGTTGCGGTTTGAGATTGCCGATTGGGCCGAACTCAGGTCCTGCACCGCAGAGGTCGAGGCCTTCGTGATCCCCCGCGACCTGATCTGAGATCCCGCGCGCGATGCAGGCACCGCTGTTCATCGGATCCGAGATTTATCGCGGCTCAAGCTATGGCGCGCGCCATCCGCTGAGCATCCCGCGCGTGCCCACCGTGATCGACCTGTGCCGCGCGATGGGCTGGCTCACGCAAGCCCAGTACATCAACAGCCCCCGTGCCAAACCCGCCGCCCTGATGGCCTTTCATACTCCGCGCTATATCGCGGCCCTGCAAGCCGCCGAAACCGACGGCGCGGTCGATGCAGCGACCCGCGCACGCCATCACCTTGGGACGCTCTCCAACCCGGTCTTTGGCGAAATGTTTCGCCGTCCGGCGACCGCTGCGGGCGGCTCTCTGCTGGCCGCAGCGCTTTTGGCGCAGGGCGGCGTGGCCTACAATCCCGGCGGCGGCACCCATCATGGCATGGCCGATCACGCCGGTGGGTTTTGCTATCTCAACGACCCTGTTCTGGCGATCAAGGCCTTCCTCGCGCAGGGCCTTACCCGCGTGGCCTATGTGGATATCGACGCGCATCACTGTGATGGCGTGGCGGCGGCATTTCACGGCGAACCGCGCGTTTTGATGATCTCGACCCACGAGGCGCGTCGCTGGCCCTTTACCGGCGCGCTTGACGACCGCGCAGGCGGTCAGGCGATCAACCTGCCGCTGGCGCGCGGCACCAACGACAGCGGCTTTGCCATGGCCCTTCACGAGGTGATCCTGCCCGCGCTTCAGGTAATGCGACCAGAGGCGATCCTGCTGCAATGCGGGGCCGATGCGGTGACTGAGGACCCGCTGGCGCGGCTTGAGCTGTCCAACAACGCCCATTGGGCCACGGTGGCTGCGCTGCGTGCGCTCTCGCTGCGGTTTTTGGTCCTCGGTGGGGGCGGCTATAACCCCTGGACTGTGGGGCGGCTCTGGGCCGGGGTCTGGGCTACGCTGAACGGGCATGAGATACCTGCCCGGCTGCCCGAACCCGCCCGCGCGGTTCTCGCTGCCCTGAGCTGGACGCGCCAACCAAGGGTTCCAGGCGACCATTTGTTAGAGACCCTGCGCGATGCCCCACGCGAGGGCAAGATTGACGATGATCTCCGCCACCAGATCGCAGAGCTCAAGGCGCGCCAGAAGGTCTGGATTTAATCCGCCCTTGCGCCCCGCCCGCCAAAGCGATCCCGGTAAGCCCCCGGAGGCGTGCCAAGCGCCTGTGAAAACGCGCGGTGCATGGCCTGTTCGTTGCGAAACCCCGCCGTACGGGCCACCTGCGCCACATTGCGTGCGCCCTGATCAAGAAGGCTCCGGGCAAGGTCAAGGCGCAAGGTCATCACATAGGCTGACGGGCTTTGACCAAGATCGCGCAGGAAGTGCCGTTGCAGCGTGCGATCCGTCATATTGGCGAACGCGGCCATACGCCCCACGGTCCAATCGGCGCCGGGGTTATCGGCAATGGCCGCGCAAAGCGGCGTAATGCGCGGCCCGGTGGCCTGTTGCGCCTGCAACGGGCGGGAATATTGCGTTTGCCCGCCCGAACGGCGCAGATAGACCACCATCTCGCGGGCGATCTCAAGCGCAAGGGCGCTGCCGTGGTCACGCTCGACCAGGGCAAGGATAAGATCAATCCCCGCAGTTACCCCAGCCGAACAGCAGGTCGCGCCGTCAATCGTAAAGATCGCATCGGGACGCCAGCGAACCGCCGGAAATCGCGTATGAAGGTCAGGGCCGCGCACCCAGTGGCTGGTGGCCTCCTTGCCATCCAACAGGCCCGCCGCCGCACTCAGCAGGCTCCCCGAGCAGATCGAGACAAGCCGGGTCTGGCGCGCCGCCTGTCTGGCCACTGTGGCGATAAAGGCGCTGTCGCCAATCAGCGCATCCACCCCCGGCCCGCCCGGCACCAAAAGATCGCCGCGCGGCAAGGTCCCGGTGAAATCCAGTGTCGGCGACAGGCACAGGCCGCTATCGGTGACGGGGTTTGGCACATCCGGCATCGCCGCAAGCTGCACCCGGTAGAGCGGCTTTCCCGCAAGCGTGTTCGCGGTGGTATAGACCTGCACCGGCCCGGCGATATCCAAAAGCAACGCCTGCGGAAAGGTAACAACGGTGACAGGATAGGCGTCATGCATCAGAAGCTGTCCGATTTTGATATGTTTTCGTTATTCCGCCATCACCTGATTTCATCCAGACTGGCGCTGTCAAGCGCCGGAATGTCCGGCGCCCCCAAAAAAGGTAACCCAAAGCGCATGGCCAAACACTTTATCACTCAGGTTCCCGGCACGCCGATCCCGCTCTCGCCAATTTCTCAGGCTGTGGTGGTTGGCAACACCTGTCACATCTCGGGACAGCTCGCGACCTACGACGACGGCTATCGCCCCGGCAGTTCGCATGAAGAGGCCGAGCACGCGTTCGAGCTGTTGTTCCGTATCGCCGAACATGCCGGTTTTGAACGCTCTGATATCGTTTATGTGGACATCGCCTTTATCGACATGACCCGCGACGTCGCGGCCATAAACGCGCTTTATGGCGCGCTGTTCACAAACCCGCCCGCGCGCACGATTTATCAGGCCGTGGCGATGCGCGACTGAAACGTCCCCCATCCCGCCATTTCAACGGACAAAAGAAAAGGGACCGGCACGAAAACCGGTCCCCTGTTTCTTCTTGGCAAAAATACTCGATCCGACACCGCAAAACGGCGCGACCGTTGTGATTTAATGCCCCAGAATCTGGCTCAGGAACAACTGGGTCCGCTCGGACTTCGGGTTGTTAAAGAACTCTTCCGGTTCGTTCTGTTCGACGATCTGGCCCTGATCCATAAAGATCACGCGGTTTGCAACCTGACGGGCAAAGCCCATTTCATGCGTCACGCAAAGCATTGTCATGCCTTCTTCGGCAAGCTCGATCATGGTGTCGAGAACTTCCTTGATCATTTCTGGATCAAGCGCCGATGTCGGTTCGTCGAACAGCATGATCCGCGGGCGCATGCACAGGCTGCGGGCAATCGCCACGCGCTGCTGCTGACCACCAGAAAGCTGACCGGGATACTTGTCGGCCTGATCCGGGATTTTCACCTTTTCAAGGAAATGCATCGCCGTTTCCTCGGCCTCTTTCTTGGGCGTCTTGCGCACCCAGATCGGGGCCAGCGTACAGTTTTCGAGGATCGTCAAATGCGGAAACAGGTTGAAATGCTGAAAGCACATCCCGACCTCGGAGCGGATCTTGTCGATGTTCTTGAGGTCCGACGACAGAACCGTGCCATCCACCTCGATCGAACCTTTCTGATGCTCTTCCAGCGCATTGATACAGCGGATCAGCGTCGATTTACCCGACCCCGACGGCCCGCAGATCACGATCCGCTCGCCGCGATAAACCGTCAGGTCAATATCACGCAGCACGTGGAAGGTGCCGTACCATTTGTTCATTTTCTGGATCGAGATCGCGACCTCGTCCGATACTTTCATCTCTGCAGCCTTGGCCATGTCTTAGCCCTTTCTTAACGATGATCTGTCGCGAGGCGGCGTTCCAGCCACTGCGAATATTGCGAAATGCCGTAGCACACGATGAAGAACAACGCGCCGGCGAACATGAACAACTCCCAGTACACCCCGGCCCAATCGGTCGAGGCAAGGATCGGCCCGCGGATCATGCCGATGATATCAAAGAGCGAAATCACCGAGACCAGGGTCGTGTCCTTGAACAGGCCCACTGCGATGTTCACGATGCCGGGGATCGAAATCTTCAAGGCCTGCGGCAAAACGATCAGCCGCATCTTTTGCGGATAATCGAGCCCCAGTGAATCGCCCGCCTCGTACTGCCCCTTGGGCAGAGCGGCCAGACCCCCGCGGATCACCTCGGCGATATAGGCCGAAGAGAACATGGTGATCATGATCACAACCCGCAGGAAAAGGTCGACGGTGGATTCAGGCGGAAAGAAATACGCCAGCATCACGCTTGCCACGAACAGCAAGGTAATCAGCGGCACGCCACGGATGAACTCGATGAAAACCACGCAGATCATCTTGACGATCGGCAGATCCGATTGCCGCCCCAAAGCCAGCGCAATGCCGATCGGCACAGACAGCGACACACAGGTCACGCCCAACATCATGTTGAGCATGAAGCCCCCGAGGTCGCGGCTTGGCACGGCCTCGAGCATCGCGTTGTCGGATGCGGTTTCGGGGATAAGAAGCCCGCCGATCCAAATGAAAGCCACAGCTGCGGCAATGCCCCCAAAGAAACCTGCCGCAAAGTTGCGAGCGACAAGTTTGCTATAGACCAGGTAGCCCACGACCACGCCAGCCAATGCCAACAGCGGATAAAGCACGCTGCCGCCCCAGATCAGCCAGTAGGCCAGGAACGGATATATCGCCGTAAAGAACAACAACTTGCGCGGCAGATCGAAAAACAGCACCGGCGCCGCCGCAACAAACAACAGCGCAAAGGCCAATCCCGGACGCCAGTAGAGTTCGCTCGGATAGGTGAAGCCGAACAACAACTGGTTCCATCGTTCGGTCAGGACCGAGAAACAGGCGCCGCTGGTGCCGTCCAGCACTTCGCGACAGGCCCGCAGGCTCTCGGTGTTCCAGACACCGTTCAGCATCCAGGGCATCGTCGCCGTCAGCACCAGATAGAGAACGTAAAGCGCCGCAATGGTCAAAAGCGTATTTGACCACGTGGCAAAGAGGTTGGTCCGCATCCAGAGCACAGGGCCACTGGCGGCCATTGGCGGCGCGGATTGCGGGATCGTCGTTTCGCGCACGAAGGCAACGGATTTTGCGTGTGTATCTGACATCGCTCAGCGCTCCTTCAGCCTGGTGGCATTGTTGTAGACATTCATCACCGCCGAAATAAGCAGCGAGATGATGAGATAGAACAACATCAGCAACAGCACGCATTCAATCGCCCGGCCGGTCTGGTTGAGGGTGATGCCCCCCAGGGTCGCGGTGATATCGGCGTATCCGACAAGGATCGCCAGAGACGAGTTCTTGGTGATGTTGAGGTATTGTGAAATCAGCGGCGGGATGATCACGCGAAGTGCCTGCGGCAGGACCACAAGGTTCATGACGCGACCGGGCCTCAGACCAAGGGCCGAGGCGGCTTCGGTCTGCCCGCGGCTGACGGCCATGATGCCGGCGCGGACGTTTTCGGCAATGAAGGCCCCGGTATAGATCGACAGAGCGAACCAGAGCGCAATCAGCGGCGCGCCGATCTGTGTGCCACCGCGAAAGTTAAAACCCTTGAGCGCAGGATATTCCAACCCAATCGGCGAGCCCATGATGAAAAACATCAGAACTGTCGGTACGATCAGGATCGCGATGGACGGCCACAGCATCGGCAGAAGGCGGCCGGTATCGAAAAGCAGCTTGGTCGCGTAGCGCCGATAGGCGAAGACACCGATCAGCGAGGCAAAGAAGGTCGCAACGACCACCATAGACCCTGCGCCCCAGATGGGCGCGGGAATATAGACGCCACGGTTAGTAAACGCCACGGCGTCAAACAGCATCGTGGCTGTCGGGGTCTCGCCGCGAAACGCATTCGGGGCCGGCATCGACACTGTCATGACCGTATAGATGATCAGGATCCAGATCAGCACGGGAATATTACGGAAAATCTCGACGTAAACCGACATCAGCTTGCGCACGAGCCAGTTGTTGGACAGGCGCAGAACACCGGCCAGAACCCCGAACACCGTCGCCGTAATACAGGCGAGGAAGGCAACAAGCAGCGTGTTGATTATCCCGACAAGCGCAGCTTGAAGGTTGGTCGACTGACTTGTGTAGGGGATAAGCGTCTGGTTGATGTCATATCCAGCCGCGCTGTTCAGAAACTCGTAAGAAATGTTCAGACCCTGCGCCCGTAGGTTCGCCATCAGGTTTGAACCCAAATACCAGAACGCCGTGATCAAAAGGATCAACGCGATGACTTGCATCGTGATGGACCTGTAACGCGAATCGTTCAGCAGCATAGAGAGCTTGAACGACTCCTGAGGAGGGTCGGTGAGAGTTGTCATTGAAATGTTCCCTGTGTCCCGAACTTTTTATAGGCGCATCTTGGTGATGCATGTCCGGTTCATTTTGGTCGTCTTGCTAGAGGCACCGCACTGCATTGCCATGAAATGCAGAGGGCGCGGAATGTCCGCGCCCTCTTGTGGTCAGGTTTTAGCGGAACGGCGGTGTGTAGAGAATGCCGCCATCGGTCCACTGAGCGTTCAGGCCACGGGCCAGACCGATCGGGGTTTTCTCACCGATGTTCTTTTCGAACAGTTCGCCATAGTTGCCACCAGCGGCAATCGCGCGCATGGCCCACTGGGCGTCAAGGCCGATCATCTCGCCAAGGTTGCCCTCGGTGCCAAGGATACGGTTCACTTCCGGGCTGCCGCCAGCGGCTGCGCCGAGTTCAGCAACATTCGCGCTGGTGATACCCAGTTCTTCGGCCGCGATCAGAGCGTTCAAAGTCCAACGCGCGATATCACCCCATTCGTTGTCGCCATGGCGCACGAGCGGGCCAAGCGGCTCTTTCGAGATGATTTCGGGCAGAATGACGTGCTCGGTCGGGTTTTCAAATGCCGCACGGGTCGAGGCAAGGCCCGACGCGTCTGTCGTGTAGGTGTCGCAGGCACCGGCAAGGTACTGCTGCTGGCCTTCAGCATTTGTTTCGATCGGAACGGGCTCGTATTCCATGTTGTTCTTACGGAAGAAGTCCGCAAGGTTAAGCTCGGTTGTGGTGCCGGTCTGGATACAAACGGTCGCGCCGTTCAGATCCTTGGCCGATGTCACGCCAAGCGCCTTTGGAACCATAAAGCCCTGGCCGTCGTAATAGTTCACGCCGACGAAATCGAACTTGAGATCGGTATCGCGCGAGAATGTCCAGGTGGTGTTACGCGCCAGCATGTCGATTTCACCCGACGCCAGAGCGGTAAAGCGGGTCTTGCCGGTTGTCGGCACGAATTCGACGGCTGTGGCATCGCCCAGAACGGCGGCGGCAACGGCGCGGCATACGCCAACGTCAAAGCCTTCCCAAACGCCGTTGGCGTCGGGGGCTGCGAAGCCAACCAGACCTGTGGTCACGCCGCAGTTCAGCTTGCCGCGCGCTTTCACGTCATCCAACGTGCCGGCAGCAGCAGCGCCAGCCGCAAGGCCAGCGACAGTCAGCGCACCCAAAAATACGGTTTTTTTCATGTTTACCTCTTCCTGATTTTCCACCCTTAAAGGGTGGTTCGTTCGGCCCCGATTGGCCGGTGTCATACTGTTAAAGGGGTGAGTGCCCCTATCAGTGCCCGCAAGTTTGTGTGGATTCATCACGAAACGTCAAGTCATAGTTCACGAAAAACACTGGCAAAACCAAGTGTTTCCCCTAGGTAAACCTAGACTGGCGTGGCGCGGCACCGGCCCGCGAAATGTCATAAAAGCGCTTGGCGTGCAGAAAGTCACTTTCTTTCCGCGACGCCATGAATAGCGCCTCTTCATCGCTACCCCATTGCTCTTGTTGCCAGGTTTCGTCCACCCGGGACAGCCCCCAGAGCGTTTCAGCCGGGTGCAGATCATGCAAAGCGGCAAAGCCAATCACCAGTGATCCGCTGAGGCTCACGAGATCGTGAAACGCGGTAAGTGCCCAAGAATCCAGCGCTTCCACCCGGTGATGCAGATGCGCAAGCGCGATCGGATCCTGGGGAGAATGCACAACACCCACAACCGGAAGGAGTTTAACCTTAAGGACCGAATCGGCCCAATCCAAGAGCGGGTCCCAGGCCTCGGCCTGACGCTCGGTCAATTCCTGGGGCGTTTCAGCCCGGTAACATACAAGATCGGCATCGCCGTAATCGGCAATCATCTGGGCCACTTCGGCGTGCTGGTGCGCGACCTTGTCGATCGCCGCATTGGCCGAGCGGGTATAGGGCATTTTCGACGGGTCGATCTTCTCGTCCACCGCATCCCATTCACGCGCGATTTCTTCGGCCAACGCGCGGGTTGGCACCACCAGCGGCGCCTTGGCGGGGGTCCGCACGGGGCGCGCGTCAAGATGCACGGCAAAACCGCCCGGTGCCTCGGTCACGGTTGCGGTCTTCCAGAACCGCTTGGCTTTCCATGCGCTCATCTCGTTATCTCCAAAGCTGGTCAAGCACGCCGGGCAAATCGCGAAAATCGCTCAGGATCGTGCTCGCTGCGCCAAGCGCCTCGGGGGCGTGATAGCCCCAGGTGACCCCGATCCCCCGCACCCCGGCGGCGCGCGCCATTTCCATGTCAAAGCTGGTATCGCCAATCATCACCGCGTTTTCAGGCGCAACCCCGGTCTCCGAGAGGGCGGCTTGAATCATCGAGGGATGCGGTTTTGATGGATGGTGGTCGCTGACCTGGCGGGTGACGAAAAGATGCCGCAGGTCATGCCCGTCCAAAAGCTTGTCCAGCCCGCGCATGGATTTCCCCGTGGCCACGCCAAGCAGGGTTTCGGGCACAGCATGCAGCGCCTCAAGCGTGTCGCGCGCATGTGGATAAAGCGGCGAAGAGACCGCCACGCCCGATTGCGCCCGAAGGCCCATATAGGCATCCTTATAGGCCTGCACGATCTCGGCATGGATCGTCGCGGGCAAATCCGGCGCCAGACGCGGGATCGCCACGTCAAGCGACAGCCCGACAATCCCCAGAACCGCCGAATGATCCGGCGCCGGGTGATCCGCGCGTTCAAAAGCATGGGTCATCGCCGCCACGATATCGCCCTGGCTATCGACCAGCGTGCCGTCGACATCAAAGATGACAAGCCGCAGCGGTGCCGTCATGCCATATCCTCAAGCGGGTCATCGGGGGCCTCGCTCGGGATCCATTGGAACATGTCCCAGGTGCGCTGCATATGCTCGGGCAAGGGCGCCGTGATATGCAGTACCGCCTTGCTGACCGGGTGCTCGATGGTGAGCGAGCGGGCATGCAGGTGCAATTTGCGGCTGATATCGCCGCCAAGCTGTGCGCCCCAGCCATCGCCAAGGTTTTCCTGCCCCGAGCCGCCGTATTTGCCGTCGCCGATGATCGGATGCCCGATCTCGGCCATATGCGCGCGAAGCTGATGGGTGCGCCCGGTGACCGGAATAAGCGCCATCCAGGCGGTGCGCCCGCCTGCGGCCTCGATCACCGCGTAATCGGTAGTGGCTGTCTTGGCGCCGGGGGTGGCGTCGACATCGCGCGGATGCACGCAGATCATCTTTTCCCCCTCGCCCTTGGCGCCATGCCCTGGCGCCTTGACCAGGGCATAGCGGATCGTGCCGATCCGCGGGTTGGGCACGCCTGCGACAGCGGCCCAGTAGATCTTGCGCGTGGCGCGATGCCGGAACGCCGCCGTCAACCCGCGCGCCGCCTCGCGGGTGCGCGCCAGAAGCAAGACGCCCGATGTGTCCTTGTCGAGCCGATGCACCAGTTTCGGCTTTTCCTCCATCCCGAAGGTCAGCGCCTCGGCCATGCCATCGACATGGCGCGACTGCTTGCTGCCGCCCTGCACCGGCAGGCCGGGGGGTTTGTTCAGCGCGATAATGTGATCGTCGCGGTAAATCACGCAGGACTGGATCATGCGCGCGTCGGCGGCACTGACCCGCGAGGTATAAACCTCGGGCTTGTCGCCCGGTCTTGGCAGCGGCGGAATGCGCACCTGCTGGCCCGCGACAAGGCGCGTGGCCGGTTTGACCCGCCCGCCATCGACGCGGAACTCGCCCTTGCGGCAAAGCTTTTCGATCTGAACCTGCCCGAGATGCGGGAATATGCGCCGCAACCAGCGATCCAGCCGCTGATCGCCATCATCCACCGCGACCGTCAATATCTGTACGCTGCTCATGCCCATACCATCCGTGCCAGCCAGACCCCGAGAACGAGCGCCGCCAGAGACAGTGTGACCGACAACAGCACATAGGCCGCCGCCGCGCCGAACTGTCCCCGCTCGAAAAGGGTATAGGCCTCAAGTGAAAAGGCGGAAAACGTCGTGAAACCGCCAAGAATTCCGGTCATCACAAGCGGATTGAGATAACCAAGATCGCGGTGGAAAGAAAGGACCATGAAAACCCCCATCAGGAAAGAGCCCAGAACATTGACAGTGATCACGCCCAAGGGAAAGCCGGGCCCGTTCACGCGCAACAGCGCAAGGGTCGCACCATAGCGCAGGCTGGCGCCGAACGCACCGCCAATCGCCACCTGAAGAAAGCTTGTCATCATGGCCGCGTCTGTCGCGCGCGCGCCCTTGATTGTCAAGCTGAACGCGCTCTGCGTCTGCGGCGCGCGCATGGCAAGGGCAGGATGCCTCCGGCGGGAGTACTTCTGGAACGATGAAAATGCGCGCGCCGGACGAGCGGGGCCTTTTGCCCATGATCCAAGGCCGCTAGGGTGCGCCCGGAGAGATGCCTTTGAGGATATGAACATGACCAAGCTGCCTGAGCCGCTGACCTTTTTGCGCGACCTGTTTGACCGAGCCGTGGCGGTGGCCGACCCGATGCAGAGCCTGCACCACGCCCTGCCGCCACGCCCCGAGGGGCGGCTGGTGGTGATCGGCGCCGGCAAGGCAAGCGCGCGCATGGCCGAGGCGGTCGAGGCGGTCTATGGCCCCTGCGAGGGGTTGGTGATCACGCGTTATGGTTACGCGCGCCCCTGTCAGGGCATTGAGATCGTCGAGGCCGCGCATCCGGTGCCGGACGAGGCAGGACTTGGCGCGACCGCAAGGATGCTTGATCTGGTGGCGAGGCTTGGCGAGGGCGACATGGTGCTTGCGCTGATCTCTGGCGGGGCCTCGGCGCTTTTGGTGCAACCTGCGGGCGAGATGACATTGGCCGAAAAGCAGGCGGTGAACGCAGCACTTCTATCCTCCGGCGCGCCGATTGGCCAGATGAACGTGGTGCGCAAACATCTGAGCCGGGTCAAGGGCGGGCAGTTGGCCGCGGCGGCCTATCCTGCGCGGCTGATGGCCTTGATGATTTCGGATGTGCCGGGCGACGATCCGGGTCAGATCGGATCGGGCCCGACCGTGGGCGAGACCAGCACCCCCGCCGACGCCCGCGCCATTCTTGAGCGGTTCAAGATCGAAGTACCAGAGGCGGCGCAGGTGGCTCTCGCGGGGCAAAGCGGAGTGATCGCGCCGGATGACATCCGCCTGAGCAAGGTGAAGAACGTGATTTACGCCGCGCCGTCGCAATCTCTTGCCGCCGCCGCCGATCTGGCGCGCGAGCACGGGATCACGGCGCAGAGTCTCGGCGACGCGCTTGAGGGTGAAGCCCGCGACGTGGCGCGCGCGCATGCCGCAGAGGCGTTGAAAATACAGGCAGGCTTTGGCGCAGGGGCCACGCCGGTGCTTTTGCTCTCTGGCGGCGAGTTGACCGTAACCCGGCGCGGCAACGGGATCGGCGGGCCGAACGCCGAATACGCGCTGGCATTGGCCCTCGCGCTTGACGGCGCGCCGGGCATTCACGCGATTGCCTGTGACACCGACGGCGTTGATGGCGCCGCAGAGGTGGCCGGGGCGATGATCGGGCCTGATACGCTAAGCAAGGCGCGCGGGGTGGGATGCGATGCGCAAAAGGCGCTTGCGGCCAATGACGCGCACGGATTTTTCGGCGCGATTGGCGATCAGGTGGTGACCGGCCCGACCCTGACCAATGTCAACGATTTTAGGGCCATCCTGATTTCGCCGACCTGACGTTGGGGCGCTTGGCGCGCGACCCGGTAAAATTGAGTCGCGTCCCGCTGCGGGATTTGCAACACTGAGGCAGTCTAAGCAAGAGGACCACCCATGCGCCGCAGATGTTTCGTCGCCGCTGTTTTGGCCACCACGCTGGCGCCCTGCCTGCCTGTCGCGGCGGCTCCTACCTCTGCCACGGCAGAGGAAATTGCCAGCCTTCTGACCGGCAATACGATTGTCGGCACTTGGTCGGGCACCCGCTATCGCCAGTATTTCGATGCCAATGGGACCACCACCTATTCAACCGAAGGCGGGCGCTCTGATGATGGCCGCTGGCGGGTCAATCCGGACACCAACGAATACGAGAGCTGGTGGCGCAGCACCGGCTGGACGCCCTATCTTTTGGTGCACACCGATGACGGCAGCTATGCTTGGGTCAACGGTGACCGGCTTGAAACCTTCGAGGTCCTGACGGGCAAACAGATCGAATGGTGACACCGCCGCGAGACGCGCTGTCAGGCGCGAAGATCCGCCCCTAGCGCAGGTCGGGCAGGCCGATACCGGTCGACTCGAAGCCGCCATCGACGGCGATGATCTGACCGGTGACATAGCTGGCCTTTTCTGAGCAAAGGAAGGTAATCATCGAGGCGATTTCATCCTCAGTGCCATAGCGGTTCAAAGGAATGGCGTCGTGATAGGCCGCGATGATCGCCGGGCTGTGCACCGCCATAGCAAGCTTGGTCGCCACCGGCCCCGGACAGACGCAATTGGCGCGCACGCCAAACTCGCCCAATTCCGCCGCCTGCTGTTGGGTCAGATGCTTAACGGCGGCCTTCGAGGTGCCATAGGCCACCCTGAGGGTCGAGGCCCGCAGACCCGAAATCGAGGCGATATTCACGATCGCGCCGCGCGCGGCACATAGCCCCTCGCGCAGGGCCTGACTTGTCAGGAACACACCATCAAGGTTGGTCTCCATGACCGTCCGCCAGCGGGCAAAATCGGTCTCGGCGATGGGGCCGAAATCGGCAACCCCTGCGTTATTCACAAGCGCATCAACGCTCTCGCTTGTTGCCATGACATGCGCCGCCATCTGCGCCACCTGATCGGGCTGTGACACGTCGCAAACCACCGGATCGACGCCCACAAGCCCAAGGGCGGCTTGTTCAAGCGCCGGTTCGTCGCGGTCGACCATGACCACACGCCAGCCCTGGTCGAGAAACTGCTTTGTGGTGGCAAGGCCGATCCCACGGGCGGCCCCTGTGACGATGACGGTTTTCATGACTGGCCCCTCCGGTGGTCTCATTGCCCCGGAGCTTACGCCGGATTTGCAGGTCTTGACCATAAGGCTTGAGCGGAATTGCGAAATCCGACAGGGTGGCGGGAAAAAGGGCGGCCCCGTGATGCATAAAACCGAAAACCTGCGTGATGAGATGATCGGCTGGCGGCATGATTTTCACCGTCATCCAGAGCTGGAGTTCGATCTCGACCATACCTCCGCGCGGGTCGCGGAGTTGCTTCGAGGCTTTGGCCTTGAGGTGCATACCGCGATTGGCCAGACCGGCGTTGTCGGCGTGCTGCAGAAGGGCAATGGCCCGCGCAGCATTGCCATTCGCGCCGATATGGATGCCCTGCCGATCGCCGAGGCGAACGGCTTTGCGCATCGCTCGGCCAACCCCGGCAAGATGCATGCCTGCGGCCATGACGGGCATATGACGATGGCGCTTGGGGCGGCGAAACACCTTGCCGAAACAGGGGATTTCAGCGGGCGCGCCGTGTTCGTCTTTCAGCCGAACGAAGAATTTGGCGAAGGCGCCGCCGCAATGATCGCCGATGGGCTTTTTGACCGTTTCCCGGTGGATGAGGTTTTTGGCATCCACAATATTCCGGGGCTGGCGGTCGGCTCCTTCGCGACCCGTGCCGGGCCGATCACCGCCGCGGAATCGCTGTTTGAGATCGAAATCACCGCGCGCGGTGGTCATGCCGCCCTGCCGCATATGGGGGTCGATGCGATCACCGTGGGGGCCGAGCTTGTTGGCGCGCTGCAAACCATCGTCGCGCGCAAGCTTGACCCGGCACAGAATGGCGTTGTTTCGGTCACCGAATTCGTCACCGACGGGCGGCGCAATGTCTTGCCCGGCCGTGCCACACTACGCGGGGATTGCCGCGCCCTGACCCCCGACACCAACACCGCGATCGAGGCGGCGATGCGCCAGATCGCGGCGGGCATCGCGGCCGCGCATGGCGTCACCGCCACGGTGAGCTATAACACGCTGTTTCCGCCCACCATCAACGCGCCGCAAGCGGCCCGCGCCGCCACCGAGGCCGCAAAGAGGATCGCAAATGTGGTGGACGGCGATTGCCCGCCCAAGCTTTTCTCAGAGGATTTCGCGCATATGGCAGCGGCCGTGCCGGGGGCTTTCGTGCTGATGGGCAACGGGGTTGAGGGCAGCCATGCGCAACCGCTGCACTCGGCGGATTATGATTTCAACGATGCCGCCCTTGTGCCCGGATCATCCTTTTGGGTCGCCCTGGTCGAGCAGCAATTGAAAGGTGAGGCCGATGTATGATGCCCGCATGAATGCGCTGCGTGCGCGGATGAAAACCGCCGGGATCGACGTGGCGCTGATCACGGACGATGACAACGTTTATTACCTCACCGGGTATTACGATTACCTGCATATGGAATTTGGCCGCCCGACGATCCTCGTGGTGCCGCGCGAGGGCGACACGCTTTTGATCACGCCGGTGATTGATCTTGTGATGGCCGAAGCCGCCGCCAAGGTCGACCGGATTGCCGCCTGGAACGATGGCGCGGGCGACGAGTGGCGCGCCGAACTGCCCGCGGCCCTGCGCGGCGCGACGCGCGTGGGAATCGAGCCCGATCAAATGCCGCCGCTTGTGCGCGGTTATGTCGACACGCTGGTCGAGGGCGCAACGCTGGGCAATGTCACTCCCTTGCTGGCCGACATGCGGATGATCAAGACACCGCAGGAGTTACAACTTGCCCGCCACGCCGGAGAAGTCGCTACCGCGATGATGGCCGCCGGGCGCGCCGCGATTGGCGCAGGCGTGGCGGAATTCGAGGTCGCCCTTGCCACCACAGAGGCAGGCACGCGCACCGCCGCCGCCTTGCTCGCCGCGCATTACGATGATGCCGATATGTCGCCCAACACGCATTTCCTCCAGATCATGGCCTCTGGTCCCGAGATCACCAAAACCCACCACCGCGCCAGCACGCGGGTGATGCAACGCGGCGAGCCGGTATTTTTGTGCTTTTGCGGGATGACCAATTTTCACCGCTTCAAGCTTGGCTTTGACCGGACCTTCTGGATCGGCGAGATCGCGGATAAATCACAGGCCGCCGTCTATGAGGTCGCCCTTGCCAGCCAACAGGCCGCGCTTGCCGCCCTGCGCCCCGGCGTAAGCGCCGAAAGCGTGCATGCCGCCTATGGCGAGGTCATTCAGGGCGCGGGCTACGACTATCCCTTCCGCTGCGGGCGCGCGACAGGGTACAGCTTTCTCGAAAAGCCACAGCTTGTGACCGGCGATAGCACGATCCTGCAACCGGGCATGGTTCTTGCGGTCGATGGCTCGGTCAGCGTCGCGGATTTCCGCGCGCAGGTGGGTGATAGCTTTATCATCACCGAAGACGGCTATGAACAGATCACCGAGCATCCCAAGACGATCGAGGATGTCATCCTTTGACATCCGGCCTCGGGGGCGGCAACGCGCGGTTTTCAGACGTTACCGCCACCTTTGCGGTGACCCGCCGAAATCAGCTATCGCCCTCTGCCGGTTTGCGGGCAAACCCTGCGCGACCGATGCTTTCATAGGCTTCAAAACCGGCGCGCTTGGCATCCTGAATCGAATAGATATTGCGCAAATCGGCAAGGCAGGGGGTGTTCATCTTGCGCGCAATGCGTTTGAGGTCGAGCGCGCGAAATTCGTTCCACTCGGTCAGGATCACCAGAAGGTCGGCGTTATGCGCGCATTTATAGGGATCTTCCTGCCAGACCACACCGGGCAAAAGCGCCTCGCCTTCGCGCTGCCCCTGCGGGTCGGCGACCCGCACCTTGGCGCCGGCCCCCACCAAGGCGGGAATGATCGTCAGGCTGGGCGCGTCGCGCATGTCGTCGGTGTTGGGCTTGAAGGTCACGCCAAGCACGGCGATGGTCTTGCCGTTAAAGCTTCCGTTGCAGAGATCGAGAAGCTTGTCGATCATCCGGCGCTTGACCTCTTCGTTGACCTTGATGACCGTTTCGGTGATCTGCATCGGAAGCCCGTGGTCCTGTCCGATCCGGGCAAGGGCCTTGGTATCCTTGGGAAAGCACGACCCGCCATAACCGGGCCCGGCATGCAGGAATTTATTGCCGATGCGACCATCAAGGCCCATGCCCTTGCTGACCTGTTTCACATCCGCGCCGGTGCGTTCGCACAGCGCCGCAATCTCGTTGATAAAGGTGATCTTGACCGCCAGAAACGCATTGGCGGCATATTTGACCATCTCGGCGCTTTCCAGATCGGTGGTCAGGATCGGAAATTCGCGCAGGTACAGCGGGCGATAGATATCGGCCATCACCTCTGCGGCGCGCTCTGTCTGCACGCCGACAACCACGCGGTCGGGCTTCATGAAGTCGTCGATCGCGGCCCCTTCGCGTAGGAATTCGGGGTTGCTGGCCACATCAAAATCAAGGTCCGGACGGGCCTTTTTGATCACCTGCTTGACCTGGCGATTGGTACCGACGGGCACGGTGGATTTGGTGACGATCACTACGTAATCCTTCGCCGCATGGGCGATCTCTTCGGCAGCGGCCATCACATAGGTCAGATCAGCATGCCCGTCGCCGCGCCGCGTCGGCGTGCCCACGGCGATGAAAACCGCCTCGGCGCCGTCAATGGCCGCCGCAAGATCGGTGGTAAAGGTCAGCCGCCCCGCCTCGACATTCTTGGCCATGAGCGTATCAAGGCCCGGCTCGAAAATCGGCACTTCGCCGCGCTCCAGCATGGCGATCTTTTCAGGGTTCTTGTCGACGCAAACCACATCATGCCCGAAATCCGAAAAACAAACCCCGGACACAAGCCCGACATAACCGGTCCCGATCATTGCAATTTTCATGTTTACCACCCCTCGCTTTCGCCGCTGATATTGGCCTGTAATGCGGTGCACTGGCAAAAGTGTCAACGACGACAGGACGCGGCAAATCGCCAAGGACGCAGCTATTGGACAGAACAGGCGCGGCGTTGTAAGAGGGCAAGACTAGCGCCGGGCCACTGGCCCTATCAAAACATTGCTCAGGAGCGGATTTATGGGTCAGAAACTCTTTGGGACAGATGGCGTGCGCGGACGCGCGAACAGCTGGCCGATGACCGCCGATATGGCGCTGCGTCTTGGCGCTGCGGCGGGGCGCTATTTTCGCCGCGACCAGCACGAGCACCGCGTCGTGATCGGCAAGGATACGCGGCTTTCCGGCTATATGATCGAATACGCGCTGACCGCAGGTTTCGCCTCGACCGGTGTGAACGTCCTGTTGCTTGGCCCGGTGCCCACCCCCGCAATCGGGTATCTCACCCATAGCATGCGCGCCGATGTCGGCGTGATGATCTCTGCAAGCCACAACCCCGCAAGCGACAATGGAATCAAGCTGTTCGGTCCCGACGGCTTCAAGCTTAGCGACGAGGCAGAGGCCGGCATCGAGGCGCTGTTGGACACGGGTGTCACCCCTGCCGTCCCCGACAACATCGGTCGCGCCAAGCGCATCGAGGACGCGCGCGGGCGCTATGTGGAATATGCCAAAACCACCTTCCCGCAGCGCAAGCGTCTGGATGGGCTGCGCATCGTTCTGGATTGTGCCAATGGCGCGGCCTATCGCACCGCCCCCGAGGTCCTCTGGGAGCTGGGCGCCGAGGTCATTGCCATCGGGGTTGAGCCAAACGGGCGCAACATCAATCTCGATTGCGGCTCGACCCACCCGGAAACGGCAGCGCGCAAGGTTGTGGAAACCCGCGCAGATATCGGCATCTGTCTGGATGGCGACGCGGATCGCGTGGTCCTTATCGACGAAACCGGGCGCGTCGCCGACGGCGATCAGATCATGGGCCTGATCGCCAGCCGCTGGGCGCAGGAGGGGCGGCTTGCGGGCAATACTCTGGTGGCCACGGTGATGTCCAACCTCGGGCTTGAGCGCTATCTTGAGGGTCAGGGCGTTGGCCTCAAGCGCACCGCCGTGGGCGACCGCTATGTTGTCGAGGCCATGCGCGCCGACGGGCACAACCTGGGCGGGGAACAATCGGGCCACATCGTGATGACCGATTACGCCACCACCGGCGACGGCCTGATCGGAGCGCTGCAATTTCTGGCCTGCATGGTGGAAACCGGCGAAAAGGCAAGCGCACTTGCCCGCGTGTTTCAGCCGGTTCCCCAAAAGCTCATCAACCTGCGCTATTCCGCCAGCACCGCGCCGCTGGAAACCGACGTCGTGCAGACCGCGATTGCGAAGGCCGAAAAGGATCTGGGGCGCGACGGCCGCCTTCTTATCCGCAAATCCGGGACCGAGCCGCTGATCCGGGTGATGGCCGAGGCGATTGACCCGGCCCTGCTTGACCGGGTGATCAACGATGTCGTGAGCGCCGTCAAAACCGCGATCTGACCTGTCCCTATCTGACCGCCAATGCGCGTGGGTTTCACCCACCCTACATTAGCAGGATAGGTATCGCGGCACAAAAAGCGCGTGTGTCAGCTCGGCCAGTTCGTTGCCGAGGGCAATGGCCTGTAAGGACGAGGTTGTTATCCGGGCCATTTTCGTCGTGATTGGCAGCGATCCGGTTATAGAAATCCAGCGCGTGACCGGCCTGAGTGCCAGTTAGGATATCGCCTGTACCAACAAACCAGCCGCGCAGGAGGTCGATGCCGCTGTCGGTGCCGCGGTAGGAAAGCACAGTCCCTTTTGTCGGCGGATTGCCCGCAGCAGCGCGCCGCGATCATGGTCATCGCCCATCAGATCCCAATAGGCGCGCTCGGCCATCTCATTGCTGCCGATAAGTGCAAACAGGTATCGGCCGTCACCCAGATCGGCGACAACCGCCTCACCGCGCACATCATACTTGCGCTCAGCGCCTTGAACGGCCCGCGCATCATGCCGCCAGCCTTGCGACAAAACGCGTCGCATATCGAATGAAACGGCTGGTCCGCTAACAGGCCGACCTGATCTCAGCCTGTTGAAATAATACTCCATTACAAATTAACCCCTTAATCCCAACCAACCAGATGAGCCGAACCCTCTCTTAGTTTAGGCCGCCAGTGGTGCCAAAAACTCTGACGACGGGCAGCCATCTTTCGATTTTTTGAAATCCGCCATTATCTCACCCCATACACTTCAAACTGAAAAATATTTTTCAGACGATCGGCAATCCGGCCTTCTATCGCAGGCCAGGCGGAAATAGCGTTTTCCTGCGCATATACGCGAAGCAAAGCTTGGCCCAATTTCGCACTACCCACACATGTTTTTTCTCAGGGAGTTTGCAACTGAACACCGTTCTGGCGATGCCCTGCCGAACAACCGCATACTCTGCTTCATCATTCGGCGTGGCTCTGGTCTAGAGCATATATTTTGACCTCTTCACGCTCTCGCCATTTTCCAGCCTGTGCGTCAACTGCCAGACTTCGCCCTGCTTTGCCAGCAAACGGCATCCTTCGATATTCTTGGTATAAGTATGTCGACTGACCGAATGGACCACAAAGCTGAACCGATGCGGTATCTGCTCGTCCGGCTCGACAACGATCAACCACTTGTAGCCTTTCCACTGGTTGCGCTCGACCATCAGAAAATCGCTGCCCCGATCTGGCACTTCAACGGTCACCTCGCCGTATTTAGTTTCGTATTACAACAGACCTTTGGACAACGAATACTGAGATTTCAGGGGCTCATACACAGACCAATCCAACCACTCACCTTCGCCGTCTTTATCCCGGGCGGTCGCCTCGCCAACAAGAGCTGCGTCTGTGTCATCAGAGCAGACGTGGGTTTCACCCACTCTACGCCTTAACCCGACCGGCCAGATCGCAGCACTCGCGTTGCCTCAACATCAACGGCGCAGGCAGGGCCATCCTGCAACACCACGCCAAACAAGGCCTCGCCCTCGGCCCGGGTATACCGCCCAAGCCTGACATCTTCGGACACCGCCGATGGATCGCGGGCAAAGGGGTTGCCATAGCCGCCTCCGCCGGGGGTACGCACGCAGACCCTGTCACCCGGCGCCAGCGGAATATCCTGTTCCTTCGAAAGGTGCACCGGCACATGCGGCGCACCCGCCTGCCAGACGGTCACCTCATTGACCGCGCCATCAGACCCGCCAAGCGCGCCCTGCGGCCCGAAGCGCCCGTGATCCATCACGAAACTGGCCTGCGCGGCCCCCCGGCGCAACTCGACCTCGTATTCAAGGCCGAAACCGCCGCGATGCTTCCCCGCCCCTCCCGATCCTTCGCGCAGCGCGTAGCGGTGATAGAGCACCGGAAAGGCCTGTTCCATCACCTCGACCGGCGGCGCCTTGGATATGCCGATCGTCGAGCAGCCATTGCTAAGCCCGTCGCCCATGACAGAGCCGCCATAGCCGCCGCCAGACAGCTGATACATCACGAAATCGCGGCCTTTTTCGGGGTCATGCCCGCCAAGCGCGAAATTGCCGCTGGTGCCCGCAGGGGCGGCAGTGACCCGCTCCGGCAAAGCGGCCACAAGCGCGGCAAAGACCGCCTCGGCGATCCGCTGGCTGACCTCGGCGGCACAGCCAGAGACCGGGCGCGGATAACGCGCGTCGAGAAAGGTGCCCTCGATCCCCGTCACGCGCAGTGGCTCGAACGCGCCGGCACTGATCGGGACCTCGGGGAAGATATGGCGCATCGCCAGGTAAACCGAGCTAAGCGTCGTCGCGCGCACCGAATTCATCGGCCCCCGGCAGGGCGCGCTTGAGCCGGTGAAATCAAACAACAGATCCTCGCCCTCGCGGGTCACGGTGAGCTGGATTTCAAGCGGTTCGTTCACCACGCCGTCGCTATCGACATAGGCGGTTGCACGGTGCGTTCCCGGCGCGATCCCGTCAATAAAGCTGCGCATCTGCGCCGCCGCGCGGCTGCGCAATTCGGCAATCGCCGCCGCAACCACATCATCGCCATAGCGATCCAAAAGCGCATCAAGCCGCGCCGCGCCAAGATCAAGCGCCGCCGCCTGCGCCGTGACGTCGCCAATCCTCTGATCGGCGACGCGGATGTTGGAGCAGATGATGGCGTAAATCTCGGCGTCCATCACCCCGCGCTTGAACAGCTTTACGGGCGGCAGGCGCAGCCCCTCTTGTTCGACCGACGTGGCCGAGGCCGAAAACCCGCCGGGCACAGCGCCCCCGGTATCGGGCCAGTGCCCGGTATTGGACAGCCAGCAAAACAGCGCGCCATCGCGGTAATAGGGCCGCGCAAAACGCACATCCATCAGATGTGTGCCGCCAAGGTAAGGGTCGTTGACGATATAGATATCGCCCGGTTCCGGCGCACCGGCGCGGCCCTCCTTGATCATCGAGATCAGGGTGCGGGTAGAATATTGCATCGTCCCGACAAAGACCGGCAAGCCGCCCACCCCCTGGGCAATCAACGCGCCATCAACCGCGTCATAAATCCCGTCAGAGCGGTCATTCGCCTCGGCGATCACCGGCGAAAAGGCGGCGCGCGAAAACGCGAGATCCATCTCGTCGCAGACCTGCTGCAATCCGGCCTGAATGACCGACAGGGTGATCGGATCAAGCGTCATGACGCTGCCCCCCGATATGAATGATGATATTGCCATGCGCGTCGCCGGTGGCCACATCGCCCGGCTCGATCAGGGTGGTGGTGTCCATCTGCTCGATCACCGCCGGGCCGGGCATCTGAAACGCCAGCGGCAGGTGATCGCGCCAATAAATCGGCGCCTCGTGCCAAGCGGCGTCAAAATAGACCTGCCGCCGCCCGGTCTCGGCCTCTTGCATCGTGGCGCGGCGGCTCGTCGGGTCGATCAGCGTCGAGAGGTCCAGCGGCGCGCGCGCGCCGATCACCGAGCAGTTGGCGTTGACAAGGTTGGCGCGGATGTCGGCAAGCCTGACCCGGAAGCGGTTGAAATAGGCCGCCTCGAACAGTGCATGAAGCGTCGCATTGTCCACCGAAGGCCCCGGCAGATCGACCCGGAGCAAATGCGTCTGGCCGATAAACTGCATATCCACCGAATAGAGATAGCGCCGCCCGCTGAGATCAATTGTCTCGCGGTCGATCAACCGGTCCCCCTCGGCGGCCTGCGTGGCAAAGACCTCGGCCAAGGCGCCCTTTGGCAGGGCATCAAGCGGCGTGTTCAGCGTGCGCACGAAATCATGGCGCAGATCGGCCACGACACAGCCGATGGCGTTGGTGATGCCGGGGCGCGCAGGCACAAGCACGCGCGGCAGCCCCAATTCCCGCGCAAGGGCGGCGGCATGCAAGGGCCCGGCGCCGCCAAAGGCAAACAGCGCAAAATCGCGCGGATCGGCCCCAAGCGACAGCGACACCATGCGAATGGCCCCGGCCATCTTGGTGTTGGCGATACGGATCACCGCCTCGGCGGCGGCGGTTACGTCAAGGCCCAGGGGATCGCCAAGGCGGGCCGCGAAGACCCGCGCCACCGCATCGGGCGCGATAGCCCCGGTTTTGGCAAGCTGCGCCGGATTAAGCCGCCCGAGGATCAGATTGGCATCCGAAATCGTCGGCTCTTTGCCGCCGCGCCCGTAACAGATCGGGCCGGGCTGTGCGCCGGCACTCTCGGGACCGACCTCAAGCAGACCGGCGGCATTCACGCGCGCGATTGATCCGCCGCCCGCGCCAACGGTGCGCACATCGACCATCGGCACATGGATCGGCATGGCATATTCGATCTCGATCTCGTTTGACACGGCCGGTTCCGCCCCCCGGATCAGCGCCACATCGGTCGAGGTGCCGCCCATGTCATAGGTGATCAGGTTCTCCATCCCCGCCAATCGCCCGGTATAGGCCGCCGCCATCACGCCAGAGGCCGGACCCGACATCACCGTCTTGGCCGCCTCGCGCGCGACGGTGCGCGCCGACACCATGCCGCCATTGCCGTTCATCACCAACACATCGCGGGCATAGCCCCCTGCCGCCAGCTCATTCGTGAGCCGGGTCAGGTAACGCGCAAGGATGGGCTGGACGCTGGCATTGACCGCCGCCGTCACGCCGCGTTCAAACTCGCGGCTTTCCGACAGGATCGCATGGCCCATGGTGATGTGATCATTCGGCCAGATCGTCGCAAGAATTTCGGCAGCGTGACGTTCGTGATCGGGGTTGGCATAGGCGTGCAGGAAATGCACCACCACCGAGATACAGCCCTGATCCAGCAGCTGTTGCCCGGCGGCCAGAACCGCGGCCTCATCAAGCGGCGTCACGACCGCACCGGCCGCATCGACACGCTCGGGCACCTCAAGGCGCAGGTCGCGCGGGATGATCGGGGTGAACTGCCCGGTCATGCCATAGGGCTGTGGTCGGGTGCGACGGCCCAGTTCAAGCACATCGCGAAACCCGGCGGTGGTGATCATGCCGGTGCGGCTTAGCTTGCGTTCAAGCACAGCGTTGGTGGTGGTGGTCGTGCCATGCACGATAAGGTCGAGCGTGCCCAGATCACAGTCAGCGGCGGCAAGCGCCTCGATCACGCCATGGGCCTGATTGTCGGTGGTGCTTGGCACCTTGGCAAGACGCACGGTGCCGGTCTTTGGGTCGAGCTGGACCAGATCGGTAAAGGTGCCGCCGACGTCGATCCCGGCCATCTGCCCTGTTTTCCGCTTGTCCATCTGCCCGCCTTTGCCCCGCTTTTGCCCCAGCTTGGCGAGCGACAGGCAAAAGTCAACGCGCTTGGACCGATGCGCCGGGTTCGCAAAGAAAAACGGCCCCGCCAATCAAGGCGGGACCGTCCAATCTCTGACCAAAGCCGGGTGGCCTTAGTCTTTGTCGGCCTTCAGGGCCGCGCCAAGAATATCGCCCAGCGAGGCGCCCGAATCGGACGAGCCATACTGTTCGACTGCTTCTTTTTCTTCGGCAATCTCACGCGCCTTGATCGACAGGCCAAGACGACGGGTCTTGGCGTCGACATTGGTCACGCGGGCGTCGATCTTGTCACCGACCGAGAAACGCTCGGGGCGCTGTTCGGCACGGTCACGGCTGAGGTCGGAGCGGCGGATGAAGGATTTCATGCCTTCATATTCCACTTCGATCCCGCCATCTTCGATCGCGGTCACGGCAACGGTGATGATCGAGCCACGCTTCACGCCACCAACGGCTTCGGCGAACTTGTCACCGCCAAGCGCTTTGATCGACAGCGAAATACGCTCTTTCTCGATATCGACTTCCGAGACAACCGCCTGAACCATATCGCCCTTGCGATAGTTCTGGATGGCCTCTTCTCCGCGCTCGTCCCAGCTCAGGTCCGAAAGGTGAACCATGCCGTCGATTTCGCCTTCGAGGCCAATGAACAGACCGAATTCGGTGATGTTCTTGACTTCGCCTTCGACCTCGGTGCCCTCGGGGTGTGTTTCTGCAAACACTTCCCACGGGTTGCGCATGGTCTGCTTGAGACCAAGGCTGACGCGGCGCTTGGCACCGTCGATTTCCAGAACCATGACTTCGACTTCCTGGCTCGTCGAAACGATCTTGCCGGGATGTACGTTCTTCTTGGTCCAGGACATTTCCGAAACGTGAACAAGGCCTTCAACGCCGGGCTCAAGCTCAACAAATGCACCGTAATCGGTGATGTTGGTCACGCGGCCGGTGTGCACCGATTCCAGCGGATACTTGGCAGCAACCAGATCCCACGGATCTTCCTGCAACTGCTTCATACCAAGGCTGATACGGTGGGTTTCCTTGTTGATCTTGATGACCTGAACCTTGACGGTTTCGCCAATCGCCAGGATCTCGCTGGGGTGGTTCACACGGCGCCATGCCATGTCAGTCACGTGCAGCAGGCCGTCAACACCGCCCAGATCAACGAACGCACCGTATTCGGTGATGTTCTTGACCACGCCCTCGACGTTCTGACCCTCGGTCAGGTTGCCAATGACTTCGGCGCGCTGTTCGGCGCGGCTTTCTTCCAGGATGGCGCGACGCGACACAACGATGTTGCCACGGCGACGGTCCATTTTCAGGATCTGGAAGGGCTGCTTGAGCCCCATCAGCGGGCCGGCATCGCGCACGGGGCGCACATCAACCTGCGAACCGGGAAGGAACGCAACAGCGCCGCCCAGATCAACAGTAAAGCCACCTTTGACACGGCCAAAGATCGCGCCTTCAACGCGCTCTTCGTCGGCATAGGCTTTTTCGAGACGATCCCAGGCCTCTTCGCGGCGGGCCATTTCACGCGAAATGACAGCTTCGCCACGCGAGTTTTCGGCCGAGCGCAGGAAGACTTCTACCTCGTCGCCAACGGCGATTTCAGGGGCTTCACCGGGATTTGCGAATTCTTTAAGATCGACGCGACCTTCCATCTTGTAGCCTACGTCGATGATGGCCTGGCCCGCTTCGATTGCGATGACCTTACCTTTGACAACGGACCCTTCGTCGGGCGTGTCCATTTCGAAGCTTTCGTTCAGGAGGGCTTCGAATTCCTCCATCGTTGTGTTCTGAGCCATGTGGTCTCTGGTTTCCTTTACAAAATTTTTCTGGCCGCGCGGTTGTCTCCGCAGGTCTTGGTGTTTCATTGGTCAAAGACGGAACGCAAAACAAAGAGGGCCGGTTGTCCCGACCCTGCTCAATCTCAATGTGCTGCGGTGGTTTCCACCTTCTCGACGAGGCGTCTATAGCGCCTGGCAGAGCGACAATCAAGCCATTCCTGCGCCTAAGCAGCGGGCGGCTCAGTGACCTCTAACCGGTGCACAGCGTCCAGTATCGCCTGATGACCCGGAACATAGTGTTCTGCCAAATGAACGCAGACCGGAACCCACTTGAAATAGGTTCGGCCATTTCCCAAAGGCGGCGATTTATATCTATCCTCAAGTAAACCGCGAAGTTCTTGGCAGTTGTCATCAATGAACTTGTTCGCTTGATGGCCCCGCCTTCTTTCAGCGTGATCATCGCCAATATCAAACGGCTCTGAGAAATTTTGTGCTACATCAGGCGTAAGTCTAACACGCGAGAGAAACCTTTCTGAAATCAATTCCCGGCCATTAGGCTGACGTCCAGATGCATCCTTGAAAGCCAAGAAAACCAATAGCGCACAATCCAGAGGTTCATGGCGATAACACCGCAATGCCAGTTCAACCTTCAACAACACCCGCTTGATCTGGCGCATCGACAGTTTGCTGACCGGGGCCAATTCTCCGGCAAGATCGGCGGCCCGCGCCACGCTGAACTCCTGATGCACGCCATAAGGAATTTCCAACGGCAATTGCGCCACAAGGTGCTTGGTCGCCGCCGCTATCGCTGCATCTGTCTGCGGCAGCTGCAGACGAATATCGACGAACTTGTCGAGATAGCGCTCGCCCTCGACAAATGACCCAAATCTCTTGGCGGCCACGTTTTCAAGGTAATCGGCATTCACCATGAGGCAGAACACAAAGCCCTTATGATCAAACACCAGCTTCATCGCCTCAAGCAAGGCAATTGCATACTCCGGGTGACAGCGATCCAATTCGTCGATGAGGATCACGATGCGTTTTGTGTCGCTGTCGTTGGTCAAAGCGGCATGCAAGGCAGAAAGCTGTTCCGGAAGCTCTTTTTGGCGCACCTGTTCAGAGGCAAGCTGTGCGGCAATCAAATCACCGGCAAGCTTTGACATGCCATTGCCGACATCCTCTACCACGTTCTCCAGCGCTGAAATGCCTTCCACCTGATCTGCGGCAGTGTCCGTGACATATTCAATCACCTCATCCGCAGCACTGCGCGCAAGCATGCGCGCAACGGTCCGCGCGCCGAGGCCCGCAATCTTTTTGCCGCGTTCAAAGGCATCTTGCCGCGCTGTCTTGTCTTCAACAGGCAACACATTGATGAGAGCGCCGACAAAGCTAACGACCGGATCGCCGGAGTGATCGGATTGCTGTGCATCAATCTCGACAACAATCTCGCCCATCTGGCGCAGATGCTCGGCCCAAGCCTTGCGGAAGAATGTCTTACCGCGCCCAAAGCCCGCTTCAATCGAGATGACTTTGGCCTCGTCTATCGACGCGATGAGGTTGCCGAACGTCTCGCCGATTGCCGTGTAGCCCAGAAGGTCTTCACTCCAAGGGTCCAGCGGTAAAGTTGCATTCATCTAAATAACTCTTTGGCAAAATATTACTGCCAGATGATTGCCTACGCCCAGTTGCTCTGCAAGGCTATTTTACAATATGGGGTTGAGCTAACGGCGCGTATTTTCTCACGTTTGACCGGATTCTGTGCCATGTTGCGCCTGATCGGCTGCGGCAAGGCCTTTGGTGACAAGATCAATCGCGGCTTGCACGGCTGCCTCGATCGACATGGCGGAGGTATCCAGAAGGATCGCGTCATCGGCGGGTTTCAAGGGCGCGGTGGCGCGGGCGCTGTCGCGGGCGTCGCGGGTGCGCAGGTCGTTCAGCACCTCTTCGACCGTGATCTCGTGCCCCTTTTCGCATAACTCCTTGTGGCGGCGGCGCGCGCGTTCGTCGTCGCCTGCGGTGACATAGAGTTTGACCTCGGCGTCCGGGCAAATCACCGTGCCGATGTCGCGCCCGTCAAGCACAGCCCCGCCGGAACGCCGGGCAAAGGCGCGCTGAAAATCCACCAGCGCGGCGCGCACCTCGGGGATGGCGGCGACGCGGCTGGCGGCCTGTCCGACCTCGGGGGTGCGCAGATCATCGGCCTCAAGGTCCGCCGCCTGAAGGCTTTGCGCGGCCTCGACCGCATCCAGCCCCTGCACCATCCGCCGACCGGTGGCGCGGTACAAAAGCCCGGTATCAAGATGGGCAAAGCCGAAATGCGCCGCCACGGCCCGGCCAATCGTGCCTTTGCCCGCCGCCGCAGGCCCGTCTATCGCAATGGTAAAGGCCATCGGTGCCATCCTCTTTTTCCCGGGCCATCTAGCTAGCCGATTGCCGCCAAAGGCTCAAGCATCGCTTGACGCTTGACCCGGATGGATTGGCAAGGCATCACCACGGCCATGCAGATTTACAAGATTTTCCGCGCCCCCGAGTGGGCCGACCTGCGCGCCAAGGGCGAAACGCCCGGCGCGCCGGTGGATGTGGCCGATGGCTTTGTGCATTTCTCGACGATTGAACAGGCGCCTGAGACCGCCGCCAAGCATTTCGCCGACGAAGACGGCTTGATGCTTGTCGCGATCGAGGTGGACCGGCTTGGCGATGACCTAAAATGGGAAGAATCGCGCGGCGGGGCTCTGTTTCCGCATCTATACCGCAACCTGCGCCTTAGCGATGTGGCCTGGGCGCAGCCGCTTCCACTTGTGGGCGGCGCGCATCAGTTTCCCGCAGGTCTCGCATGACACCGCTGGAGCGGATCGGCCTTGCGGCCCTGCACCGGTGCGATCCCGAGACCGCGCATGGCCTTGCGATCAAGGCGCTGCGCCTAGGGCTTGCGCCCCAGCCCGGCCCGGTCACCTCGGCGCGGCTCAGGACCGATCTGGCGGGGATCGCCCTGCCCAACCCGGTGGGACTGGCCGCGGGGTTTGACAAGAACGCCGAGGCCCTCACCCCGCTCTCGCGTGCGGGTTTCGGCTTTATCGAGGTCGGCGCCGTCACCCCCCGCCCGCAGCCGGGCAACCCCAAGCCGCGCCTGTTCCGCCTGAGCGAAGACCGCGCGGTGATCAACCGTTTCGGCTTTAACAACCTCGGGATGGAGGCCGCCGCCACCCGTCTGGCGATGCGCCCCAAGGATGCGGTGATCGGCCTTAACCTTGGCGCCAACAAGGACAGCGATGACCGCGCCGAAGATTTCGCCCGCGTGCTTGGCCATTGCGGCGCGCATCTGGATTTTGCCACGGTCAATGTCTCAAGCCCGAACACCGAAAAGCTGCGCGATCTGCAAGGGGCCGAAGCGCTCGCCGCGCTTCTAAAAGGGGTGATGGAAACCCGCGACTGGCTGCCCAATCCGATCCCGATCTTCCTCAAGATCGCGCCTGATCTTGACGACAGCGAGCTGTCCGAGATCGCCGATGTGGCGCGCGCCTCGGGGCTGAGCGGGATCATTGCCACCAATACCACGCTTTCCCGAGACGGGCTTCAAAGCCCGATGAGGGATCAGGCGGGCGGGCTCTCTGGTCAGCCGCTGTTTGAAAAATCCACCCGCGTTCTGGCGCGGCTGTCAGAGCTGACGGGCGGCGAAATGCCCCTGATCGGCGTCGGCGGCATTGCCAGCGCTGACCAAGCCTATGCCAAGATTTGCGCCGGGGCGAGCGCGGTTCAGCTTTATTCGGCATTGGTCTATCAGGGCCTGTCGCTGGCGGGCGAGATTGCCCAAGGGCTTGATGCCCTGCTTGCCAAGGATGGCTTCGCCAGCGTCGCAGAGGCAGTTGGCAGCAAGCGGGGCGACTGGCTATGATCACGCTCTGGCACAATCCGCGCTGTTCAAAATCGCGCGCCGCGCTTGCGCTTTTGCAAGAGGCGGGCGCGCCGCTTAGCCTGCGTCGTTATCTCGAAGACACCCCCGATCTGGCCGAACTCCGGCGCGTGCAGGCCCTCTTGGGCGGGGATGTGATCGACATGATGCGCCCCGGTGAGGCGCGCTTCAAAGAGCTTGGCCTGACCCGCGACAGCGACGCCGAGACGCTTTTGGCGGCGATGGTCGACAATCCCATCCTGATCGAGCGGCCCATCGCGATCACCACGACCCGCGCCGTCCTTGGCCGCCCCCCCGAACAGGTGCTTGACCTGCTCTAGTTGCTAGACCGGCGGCACCGGACGGCGCGGCCGCCGCCCAAGGTGACGTTCGCGCAGGAACACGAAAAGCCCCGAGGCCACGATCAGCGCGATCCCGGCAAAGCTTGTGCCATCGGGCAGGTCGTCAAAGATGTAGAACCCAAGCACCGTCGCCGCCACGATCTCGAGGTATTGCAGCGGGGCAAGCAGAGACGCAGGCGCAAACGACAGCGCATAGCTGATGCAGACATGGCTCAGCGTGGCAAACAGCCCGAGGACCATCAACAGGCGCAACTCTCTTGCCTCGGGCCAGGACGGATCAAGCGGACCAACGCCCGAGCCGTTGAATATCCAGAGCACCGGCAAGGCAAGACCCAGCGCCGCAAGCCCGGTATAGGCCTGTAGGGTGATCGGATGCATCCGCGTCGCCATCTTTCGCGTCAGGATCATGTAGACCGCGAAACACCCCGCCGTCACCAAGGGCAAGAGGGCCACCGCTCCGACATCCTGAAAACTGGGGCGGATGATCATCATCGCGCCGACAAAACCGATGGCGCAGGCGATATAGCGGCGCGGGCCGATCGGCTCGCCCAGCAAAAGCCCGCCAAGAATGGTCAGGATGAACGGCTCGACGAAAAAGATCGCGATAGCATCGGCAATCGGCATCGCCCTGAGCGCCGTGAAAAAGCAACCCGTTGCCACAAGCATCAGCCCCGAACGCACCAGATGAAGCCCGAGTTCGCCCAAGCGCGGCCGATGCAGCCACCCCGCCAACGCCGCCAGGGGCATCAAAAGCGCCACCTGCACGGCAAAACGGGTCGCCGCCACCTGCCCCACCGCCAAAGCATCGCCAATCAGCTTGGCGCAGGCATCCATCATCGGCGCGATGATGGCGAACCCCACCATCAGCAGAATTCCAAGGCTGGTGCGCGCCGGGCTATCCATCAAGCGCGATCAGCAGTTCGGCACATTGACGGCCAGACCGCCGAGTGAGGTTTCCTTGTATTTCTCGCTCATGTCGGCGCCGGTCTGGCGCATGGTCTCGATGCAGGCATCAAGCGGCACAAGATGCGTGCCATCGCCGCGCAGCGCCAATGACGCCGCCGAAACCGCCTTGATCGCGCCAAGCCCGTTGCGCTCGATGCAGGGCACCTGAACAAGGCCCTTTACCGGATCGCAGGTCATGCCGAGGTGATGCTCAAGCGCGATTTCCGCCGCGTTCTCGATCTGCGCCGGGGTGCCACCCAAAACCGCGCAAAGCCCCGCCGCGCCCATCGCCGCGGCCGAGCCGACCTCGGCCTGACATCCCGCCTCGGCACCCGAAATCGAGGCGTTGAACTTGACCAGCCCGCCAATCGCGGCGGCGGTCAGAAGGAAATCCTCGATCCGGTCTTCGCTGGCGCCCGGCACATGCTCGAGCCAGTATTTGATCACCGAGGGCACGACGCCGGCCGCACCGTTGGTAGGGGCGGTCACCACCTGCCCGCCGGCGGCGTTTTCCTCGTTCACCGCCATAGCATAGGCGCTCATCCAGTCGTTGATCTTATGCGGCGCATTCAGGTTGGTGCCGCGCTCGTCGATCAGCGCATCGCGGATGCCCTTGGCACGGCGCTTGACGTTCAGGCCACCGGGCAGGATGCCATCGGTGCTAAGGCCGCGCTCGATGCAATCATCCATCACCTGCCAGATCCGCGCCACGCCCGAGCGCAGGTTTTCCGGCCCGCCGCGCGCAATCTCGTTGGCCTTTTTCATCTGGGCAATGGTCTTGCCGCTGGTCTCGGCCATCTCAAGCATCTCGGCGGCGGATTTGAACGGATAGGGTACAGGATCGCCCTCGTCGGTGTTCTTGCCGGCCGCAAGCTCGGCCTCGGTCATCACGAAACCGCCACCGATGGAATAATAGGTATCCTGAAGGATCACGTCGCCCTGAAGGTCGGTCGCCATCAGGATCATGCCATTGGCATGGCCCGGCAGGTTGGGACCGAAATCAAAGATGAGATCATCCTTGGGGTGAAACTTGAGCTCGGGCAGGCCCGGCGGCGTCACGGTCTCGGTCTCGCGGATCTGCGCCAGCACCGCCTCGGCCTTTTCGTTGTCATAGGTGTCGGGCAAAAACCCGGCCAGCCCCAGAATGGTAGCCCGGTCAGTGGCATGGCCAACCCCGGTAAAGGCCAGCGAGCCGTGCAGCGAACCGCGCAAACCGCCATAGTGAAACGGCGCCGCGCGCATCTTGTCCAGAAACCGCGCCGCGGCCACCATCGGCCCCATGGTATGCGAGGATGACGGGCCGATGCCCACTTTGAACATGTCAAAAACCGAAAGAAACATCAGGGGGCACTACCTTCTGGTGGCTTGGGGTTTGTCGGGCCGAACCGGGTGGATTGCCCCGGCTTTTGGCCCTTATCGCAGCTAGCATAGCCCAACAATGGTCCAGACGCGTCGTGAAATCGCGCATGCGCGGCCAGTTGCCAGTGCAGACAGAGAATTGCTCAGGCCGAGTTGCCTTCCGGCGGGGCCGTCACGTGGCGCTTCCTTCGGGGGGATTGGCGTATTCCGGGGCGGTGAAGGGCGCGGTATTGAGGCCCTCGGCCCGGATCGCAGCTGCGACGCATGGGCTTTGTTCAAGCCGGATCGCCATATCGCGCAGGTGCGGCCAGCGGGCGAGCGAAAACCACCCCGCCCCGCCCTCGGGCGCCGGGTAAAGCACCATCCAGCGCAACAGCGGCGCCAGATAGAGATCAAGAACCGACGCCTTGGACGCGCAAAAATACGCCGGTCCAGAGGCGGCCAACCGGTTCAGCGCATCAAGGTGGCGGGCAATCTCGACCTGCATGTGACGGCGCAGGGCGAGATGCGCGCCGGGCTCGTCGCCCACATACTGAGCCGGGTAAAACGTCATCCGAAGTGCCGGGTGCAGCGTGTTGGCGACAAAGAACAGCCATTTCAGGAAATCGCCCCGCTCCGGGCTATCGACCGGCGGGGCAAGCCGCCCATGCCGATCCGCCAGCCAGAGCAGGATCGCGCCGGTTTCAAACATCACCCCCTCAGGCGTTTCCAGCACCGGAATCAACCCGTTCGGATTGAGCGCCAGATAGGCGGGCGATTTATGCGCCGCCCCGGCGCGATCAACCAGCACGCAAGTATAGGGCAGGCCCAGCTCTTCCAGCGCCAGCCGGATGATCAGCGAGGCGTTGTCGGGCGCGTAGTGCAGACGATAGGTCTTTGTCATGGCACACTTCTGATGCGCATCCGGAGGCTGCATCGCGGATGAGTATTTAGAGAACGATGAAAGGTCAGGCGGGCCTAGCTCTTGTCGCCGACATTCTCGGCAAAGGCGGTCTTGAAGGCGGCCTGTTTGTCGGGGCTGGCTTCGGTCTGATTCTGGGCTTTCCAGTCGTCAAAGGGCATGCCGTAATAAATCTCGCGCGCTTCGTCCTTGGTCATCTCGATGCCGCGTTCATTGGCGGCCTCCTGATACCAGCGCGACAGGCAGTTGCGGCAAAAGCCAGTCAGGTTCATCATGTCGATGTTCTGCACATCGGTGCGCTTTTCCATCAGGTGGTGGCGCAGGGCGCGAAAAGCGGCGGCCTCGAGTTCGATCCGGGTTTGGTCATCCATGGCGTGTCTCCTTCGTCTGGGGTCAAGATGTGATGGCGGCGCGCGCGGCGCAAGGGGCGGGCGTCACAGGCCGGTGTCGGCCAGCCCCGCTTGCAGGATCGGCGCAAGCCGGGCGGCCCAGGCGCTCTGTTGTTCCGGCGTCTCGATCAGATCGTTGCGCAACTCGATCAGGATATTGAGCCGCTCATGGGCGATCGCATGGCGCGCAATCGCATCGCCGGGCAAATGGCCACCGTAGGGCTCGTTCTCACCGACGCAAAGATCGGGCTCGGCGTGCAGCCGGGTCAGAAGCGGGCGCGCCAGCCGCGCGTCCGCCGCGTAAAGCAGACCGATATGCCAGGGCCGCGCCGGGCCGGTCTTTAGTCGCGGCGTAAAGCTGTGGACCGACACGATCACCGTATCGGAGCGCCGCGCCGCCAATTCGGAGAGCGCCGTGTGATAGGGCCGATGACAGCGGTTCAGCCGCTCTTGCAGCGCCTCGGGCCCGGCGTGGCGGTTGCCGGGAATGATCGTGCCGTCATAAAGCTTCATCAACAGGGTCGGGTCGTCTTCGCCCCGGTTGGGATCAATCACCAGGCGCGAAAAGTTCGACAGAATCGCAGGCGCGTCAAGCGCCGCCGCCAGCGCCCGCGACACCCCGGCCGCGCCGACATCATAGGCGATATGGCGGTTCATATCCTCGGCCCCGAGACCAAGCGTCCCGCCATTCACGAACGGCGGCACGGTATTGGTGGCGTGATCGCAGGTCACAAGCCAGCGGCCCGGGCGCGTGGCCCCTTCTATGTCATATGGCTGATACATCATCGGGTTGGTTTTTCCTCTGAACTTCCTCTAGGACAGTTGCGACGGGATGTGAATTACGCAATAAGGCGAGCAAGAGTTTTGTTAGCGATAACACTCACAATATGCCGCGAAGAGATAAGGACGACCACATGAGACGCCACCGCAACGTCAAGATCGTAGCCACCCTTGGCCCCGCATCGTCGGATTACAAGACGATCCGTGCCCTGCATGAGGCCGGCGCAGATGTGTTTCGCCTCAACATGAGCCATGGTGCCCATGAAGAGATCGCCGAACGCCATCGCATCATTCGCCAGATCGAAGAAGACCTCGATAGCCCGATTGCCATTCTGGCTGACCTTCAGGGGCCGAAATTGCGGGTCGGTGTCTTTGCCAATGGCGAGGAAGAGCTTGAGGAGGGCGCGGCGTTCCGGCTTGACCTCGACAAGACCGAGGGCAGCGCGAGTCGCGTCTGCCTGCCCCACCCCGAGATTTTCGCGGCGCTCGAACCGGGCGCGAACCTTTTGGTCAACGATGGCAAAATCCGTCTGGCCGTCACCGATTGCGGCAAGGATTTCGCCAATTGCACGGTGGTGACCGGCGGTACGATCTCGAATCGCAAGGGTGTGAACGTGCCCGACGTGGTGCTGCCGCTGGCGGCGCTGTCGGACAAGGACCGCGCCGATCTTGAGTTTGTCTGCGAGCTTGGCATCGACTGGCTTGCGCTCAGCTTTGTGCAGCGCCCCGAGGATGTGAACGAGGCACGCACCCTCGCCCGTGGCCGGGCAGCGATCCTGTCGAAGATCGAGAAGCCCGCTGCGGTGAAATGCTTTGACGACATTCTGGCGGTCAGCGACGGCATCATGGTGGCGCGGGGCGATCTTGGGGTCGAGCTTCCGGTGCAGAACGTGCCGCCGATCCAGAAACGTCTTGTGCGGCGGTGTCGCGCCGTGGCCAAGCCGGTGATCGTGGCGACGCAGATGCTTGAATCGATGATCGAATCGCCGATGCCAACCCGCGCCGAAGTTTCCGACGTGGCCACGGCGATTTATGAAGGCGCCGATGCGATCATGCTGTCGGCAGAATCAGCGGCCGGCGATTACCCGGTCGAGGCCGTGAGCACGATGAACAACGTCGCCATCGAGGTGGAAAGCGATCCGACCTATCGCGAGGTGATCGAGGCAAGTCGGCGCGCCGACCGCCAAACCGTCGCTGACGGCATCGTTGCCGCCGCCCGTGAAATCGCCGAAACCACCGATATCAAGGCGATCTGCTGTTACACCCAATCGGGCACCACGGCGCTTTTGACTGCGCGCGAACGCCCGCGCGTGCCGATCATCGCCTTGACGAGCCTGCGCGGCACCGCCCGCCGACTTGCGCTGACCTGGGGGGTGAATTGTGTGATGACGGGCGAGCTGACCCGCTTCAAGCTTGCCGTGATCAACGCCGCCCGCGCCGCCTGTGCGCAGGGGTACACCGAAGAATCCGATCAGATCGTGGTGATTGCCGGCGTGCCGTTCAACGTGCCCGGGTCCACCAACATCCTTAGGGTTGCACCCTGTCAGGAAAGTTTGATTTACGCCACCGATCCGGGCTAAACTCGAATAGTTTTGCCCTTATGGGTTTACCGGAGACATGTAATGGACCCTGATCTTGCCATGGCGATTGGCGTCGTGCTCGGCGTGTTTACCGTTCCGTCGATCATGTCGGCCATCTCTGACGGGCGCGCGCCGCGTGTCGCCGCCTTTACCATCATCGCCGCCGGTGCTCTTATCCTGTGGGCGCTGACCAACAAGCCGGGCGGGTATAACTTCAGCGACTTGCCCGACGTTCTTGTGCGGGTGATCGCGCGCTATCTTACCTAAAGCGGATCAAACCGCGCCAAGACCCCTTGCGATTTCACTATGGGGCGCGTATACGGCGCCTCTCAATGCGCGACCGGCCGAAAGTGGCATGCCGAGTCGCGCCTTTACCGTCCGATCTAAGAGGAGCCGGAAATGCCCAAGATGAAGACCAAATCGAGCTGCAAAAAGCGGTTCAAAGTGACGGCCAGCGGCCGTGTTGTTGCCGGTCAGGCAGGCAAGCGCCATGGCATGATCAAACGCAGCAACAAATTCCTTCGTAACGCTCGCGGTACGACAACGCTGTCAAAGGCTGATGAAGGTATCATCAAGCCAATGATGCCCTACGCGCGCTAAGGAGGATCTGATCAATGTCACGCGTTAAAAGTGGGGTAGTTACCCACGCCCGTCACAAGAAAGTCATCAAGGCCGCCAAAGGTTACTATGGCCGCCGCAAGAATACCTTCAAGGTGGCCGCACAGGCCGTCGACAAGGCTAACCAATACGCCACACGCGACCGCAAGAACCGCAAGCGCAATTTCCGCGCGCTGTGGATCCAGCGGATTAACGCCGCCGTGCGCAGCCACGACGAGGCGCTGACATATTCGCGCTTCATCAACGGGCTGAACCTGGCCGGTGTGGAAGTGGACCGCAAGGTTCTGGCCGATCTGGCCGTACACGAGCCTGCCGCCTTTGGCGCGATCGTAGCCCAGGCGCAAAACGCACTGGCACAATAAGCCGGTCGCCTGCGAGGGACGACATGAAGCGCCGCTGCCCCCCGGGTCGGCGGCGTTTTCTTTTGCCGCGCTTTACCAGCGTGGGTTTCACCCACCCTACGCCTGCCCTTGACGGAATCGCATGTCGGCCGCGCATCGGCCCTTGACCGCGCCGCTGCAAAGCCATATTTCACCGGCTCAGACGCGGGTATGGTGAAAAGGTATCACGAAAGCTTCCCAAGCTTCAGTTACGGGTTCGATTCCCGTTACCCGCTCCAGACACTCCCCAACAGCCAGAACAGCGAACGAGCCGCGCAGGTTCAGGCTTGATCGAAAAGCCGAGGCTCTGTAAGAACATATTAAGAACAAATCCGCCCCCCAACTCTGGCGTTGATCCGGGCGGGCGGACGGGGTTTTATGTTCAAAAATGGGGCGGATGAGATGCTGACATCAGTGGAGGTTTGTGCCGGTGCCGGCGGTCAGGCGCTTGGGCTTGAGAAGGCCGGATTCGCCCATACCGCGCTTGTCGAGATCGACAAGCATTGCTGCAACACCCTGCGCCATAACCGCCCCGAATGGAACGTGCTGGAAGAAGATATGCGCCTCTTCAAAGAGCGCGCGGCTGATTACAGGGGCATGGACCTTTTCGCCGGCGGTCTGCCCTGTCCGCCGTTCTCGGTGGCCGGCAAGCAGCTTGGCGAACAGGACGAACGCAACCTGTTCAATGACGCCCTCGACATTATCGACGCCGCCCGCCCCCGCGCGGTGATGATCGAAAACGTGCGCGGCTTTCTCGATGCGGTGTTCCACGATTACCGCGAGCGGCTCAAGACGCAGCTCGACAAGCTGGGCTACAAGACCGACTGGCGGCTGTTGAACGCTTCCGACTTTGGCGTGCCGCAACTGCGCCCGCGCGTGGTGATCGTCGCCGTGCAAAAGGAGCGCGCCGACCTGTTTGACTGGCCCGAGGCGCACCCGCACAACCCGCCGACCGTCGGCGAAACCCTGCGCGACCTGATGGCGGCGCGCGGCTGGCGCGGGGCCGAGGATTGGGCCGCAAAGGCCGATGAAATTGCTCCGACCATCGTTGGTGGGTCGAAAAAGCACGGTGGCCCCGATCTTGGCCCGACCCGTGCGCGCGCCGCATGGGCCACTTTGGGCGTTGAGGGGCGCACCCTTGCCCCCGAGGCGCCCGATCCGGGCCACAACGGCATGCCGCGCCTGACCGTGCCGATGGTGGCGCGCATTCAGGGCTTTCCCGATGACTGGCACTTTACCGGCGCGAAAACCAACGCCTATCGCCAGGTTGGCAACGCCTTTCCGCCCCCCGTGGCACAGGCGGTCTCGGCGCAAATCGCCAAGGCGCTGCGCAAGCGCGTGCTGCGTGCGGTGAGCGCCTGAACTTTTCAAATCAGCCCTCCCGTGACAGGGAGAGACGACACAGCGGTTTGCCGGGGCGGCGCATTTGAAAAAGACCATTCCAGACAGCATTGTCGAGACCGGGCACCCCGATCACCCGCTGCTCGCGGCCCTCGCCGATGAGATCACCAAGCGCGCGGGCGGGGCCGAGGCTCTGGCCACCAACTTTCCGGCGATGCTCCGGCACTGCATCGACGATGTGATCATGACGCCCAAGACCGGACGGCGCTCTTATGACGAGCTTGAAAAGACCGAAAAGACCTATATCGGCACGCGGGTCGAGATCGAGTTGCGCGCGCTTTTGAACCTGCCCAAAGGGCGGCTTGATACGCTTATTCTGGGCCATGACGTCGACATCAAGAACACCATGGGCAGCAATTGGATGATCCCGACCGAGGCGGTTGATCACCCTTGCATTCTTGTCGCCGCCGACGAGGCGCGGGCGCGCTGTTACCTTGGGCTGATCATGGCGCGGCCTGAATATCTGACCCTGGGCCAGAACAAGGATGCCAAGAAAACAGTCTCTGCCAGCGGCTTTGCGCACATCCTTTGGCTGCTGCGCGATCACCTCTATCCGGCGAATTTCTGGCGCGGTGTGGCGCCCGAGGTCGTCGAGCGCATCTTTGCCGGGGCATCGGGCAACCGACGCATGGCCACGCTGTTTCGCGAGCTGCAACAGCTGGCCATTACCCGCGATGTGGTCGAGGCGGTGGCCCAGCAACACGACTTCATGCGCCGCATTCGCTCGGACAACGGGCGCGGCACGCGCGATCTTTTGGCGCGCGAGGGGATTTTGCTTTTGTCCGGCCATTTTGACGGGCCGTTGATCGACGCGCTTGGCCTGCCGCCCTGCTCGGCAAGCGAGTTCGTGTCCTATCGCCCCGGAACCGAGGCCGAGGTCGATATCGCCCGCGCGCATGGCATGCCACTGGACTGGCCGCCGGAAACCTTGCTGATCTAGCCGCGCAATTCGTCGAGGATCGCGGCGGCAGCGGCCTTGGGGTCGGGAGCGGCCCAGACGGGTCGGCCGACGACGATGTGATCGGCGCCATCGGCAATCGCCTGCGCCGGGGTGGCCACGCGCTTTTGGTCGCCAAGCGCCGCGCCAACCGGGCGCACGCCCGGCGTCACGATCAACTTGCCCGCCGCATTCGGCAGCGCCCGGATCATCGCGGCCTCTTGCGGGCTGGCGATCACACCATCGGCGCCGGCATCAAAGGCCCGCCCCGCGCGTTCGGCCACCAGATCGGGGATATCCCCCGCCCGGATCAATCCGGCATCAAGATCGGCGCGGTCCAGCGAGGTCAGGATCGTCACCGCCAGGATCTTGAGCGGCTTGCCCGATGCGCCCTCTTTCGCGGCACGTACAACGTGCGGATCGCCATGCACCGTCAGGAAATCAAGGTCGAACTGCGCAAGCCCGCGCACCGCCGCCTCGATCGTCGCGCCGATATCGAAAAGCTTCATATCAAGGAAAATGCGCTTGCCATGCTCGCGCTTCAACTCATCCGCAAGCGCAAGCCCGCCGCCGGTCAGCATACCAAGGCCGATCTTGTAGAACGACACCTGATCACCCAACTTTTGGGCCAGCTCAAGCCCGGCAATGGCGTTTGGCACATCAAGGGCAACAATCAGACGGTCATCGGTCATGGGGGCGCTCCGGGGCTTGAGGACAGGAAAAACCTGCGCCCTTGTCGCGGTGCCGTGGCGTGACGTCAAGCCCCCTGCAAGGCGCCTTCAAGTGCGCCGTCGGCCACGGTGATCGGCGTTTCGCCAGTCCGATACTCTGGCAGGCGCGCCAATTGCCGGATGGCATCCGCAAGCAGGGCCTCGGCAAGGGCCGCCGGATCAACGCCCTCTTCGGCGGTAACGGTGGACTGCATGGTGACCCGACCACCCTCATTTTCAAGCAGGAAGACGGCGCTATGGCAGCGCTTGACCACCTCACTTTTCAAAGCACACACAGTTACTTTCGTAATATTCATTGGCTCAACCGTTTTACTATTTAACTATCGGACAGCATGTAGGCGTAAACTATTGGTCGACTAGGGTGAAAATACCCCGACCGCTCCCATAAGCAGGGGCTCGCCTGAATCAGCGATTCAATCGGCGGTTGATCGCTCAAAATCGACCCGCCGAACCTTCAGGCGGCGATGCCGCGCAACAATCGTTGCACCTGCACCATGGTGCTCGCCCGCGCCGCAGAGGCCGCATTTCCTGCCGCGAGGCGAAGACGCAGACCGGCGCCCTTGCCGCGATGTGCGGCCTCGGCATCCTCGACCAACCCGCGCATTACATGCGCGTAATCCGCATGAATCGGCGCGCTGACCTGCGCCGGATAGCTGAACCAATCATCGCCCTGCCGGATACGAACCTGCGCCTCAAATGCGCCGCGCTCGGGGTTATATCTGATGTCGTCCAGTGTCAGTTTCCGGGTTTCCATTGCCTGCATCCTTTGTGCTCGGGGCCATTTGGGCCCTGTGGATAACTTTGATACAGATCGGGATCCCAACGGCTTACGCCAAGGGCTGGTCACGAAAATGTGCGGAATTGACGCAAATCATCGCATCCCTGTGACGAATCGGTGACCCTTGGGCTTGAATAGGTGGCGCAACAAACCCATCTCGGTCATGAGGTTCCCAATCGCGCATGCCTAATGCTGGGTGCGCAAGCGGGGTAACGCTTGCAACAAAAGGAGAAGACCCATGGACTTCAACAAGTTCACGGAACGGTCCCGCGGTTTCATTCAGGCCGCCCAGACCATCGCGATGCGCGAAAGCCATCAAAAACTTGCCCCCGAACATATCCTGAAGGCGCTGATGGATGACCCCGAGGGGCTTGCCAGCAACCTGATCCGCCGGGCCGGTGGCGCGCCCGAGCGTGTGGTGCAGGCGCTTGATCTGGCAATTGGCAAAATCCCGCAGGTCTCTGGTGATGCCGGACAGACCTACATGGACCAGCAAACCGGCAAGGTTCTGGCCGAGGCCGAAAAGCTGGCCGAAAAGGCCGGTGACAGCTTTGTGCCGGTGGAACGCATTCTGACCGCGCTCGCGCTTGTCAAATCGCCCGCCAAGGACGCGCTTGAGGCCGGTGCCGTTACCGCGCAGAAACTCAACGAGGCGATCAACGATATCCGCAAGGGCCGCACCGCTGACAGCGCGAGCGCCGAGGATACCTATGAGGCACTTGAGAAATACGCGCGCGACCTGACGAAGGCCGCCGAAGAAGGCAAGATCGACCCGATCATTGGCCGCGACGATGAAATCCGCCGCGCCATGCAGATCCTGAGCCGCCGCACCAAGAACAACCCCGTTCTGATCGGCGAGCCCGGCGTCGGTAAAACCGCGATTGCCGAGGGTCTTGCGCTGCGCATCATCAATGGCGACGTGCCCGAAAGCCTGCGCAACAAAAAGCTGTTGTCGCTCGACATGGGCGCGCTGATTGCCGGCGCGAAATATCGCGGCGAATTCGAGGAACGCCTCAAGGGCGTGCTTAACGAAGTAACCGCCGCCGCCGGTGAAATCATCCTCTTTATCGACGAGATGCACACCCTGATTGGCGCCGGTAAAGGCGACGGCGCGATGGATGCCGCCAACCTGATCAAACCGGCGCTTGCGCGCGGCGAATTGCATTGTATCGGCGCGACCACGCTTGATGAATACCGCAAGCACGTCGAAAAAGACGCGGCCCTTGCCCGTCGGTTCCAACCACTTTTGGTCGAAGAACCCACGGTCGAGGACACGATTTCGATCCTGCGCGGCATTAAGGAAAAATACGAGGTTCACCACGGCGTTCGCATCTCGGATTCGGCGCTGGTGACGGCGGCGACGCTGAGCCATCGCTATATCACCGACCGCTTTTTGCCCGACAAGGCGATCGACCTTATGGACGAGGCCGCAAGCCGTCTGCGCATGGAAGTCGACAGCAAGCCCGAGGAACTCGACACGCTTGACCGCGATATCCTGCAAAAGCAGATCGAGGCAGAAGCCCTCAAGAAAGAAGACGATGCGGCAAGCAAGGACCGGCTTGAAAAGCTGGAAAAAGAGCTGGCCGAGTTGCAGGAACGCTCCTCCGAGATGACCGCCCAATGGCAGGCCGAACGCGATGTGCTTGCCGGGGCCCGCGATCTCAAGGAACAGCTTGATCGCGCGCGGATTGAACTCGATCACGCCAAACGCGAAGGCAACCTCGCCAAGGCCGGCGAGCTGTCTTATGGCGTCATTCCGGGGCTTGAGAAAAAGCTGGCCGAGGCCGAAAAGGCCGAGGACAAAGGCGTCATGGTCGAAGAGGCCGTGCGCCCCGAACAGATCGCGCAGGTGGTCGAACGCTGGACCGGCATCCCGACCTCGAAGATGCTCGAAGGTGACCGCGAAAAGCTGCTTGGGATGGAAGAAAACCTGCACAAGCGGGTGATCGGTCAGAACCTTGCGGTCAAGGCCGTGGCCAACGCCGTGCGCCGGGCGCGTGCGGGTCTTAACGACGAGAACCGCCCGCTGGGATCGTTCCTGTTCCTCGGGCCGACCGGCGTGGGTAAAACAGAGCTGACCAAGGCGGTGGCCGAGTACCTCTTTGACGACGACAACGCCATGGTGCGGATCGACATGTCGGAATTCATGGAGAAACACTCGGTCTCGCGTCTGATCGGTGCGCCTCCGGGCTATGTCGGCTATGACGAAGGCGGGGTTCTGACCGAGGCGGTACGTCGCCGCCCCTATCAGGTGATCCTGTTCGACGAGGTCGAAAAGGCCCATGCGGATGTGTTCAACGTGCTGTTGCAGGTGCTTGACGATGGCGTTCTGACCGACGGTCAGGGGCATCGCGTCGACTTCAAGCAGACGCTGATCATCCTGACGTCAAACCTTGGGGCACAGGCGCTAAGCCAACTGCCCGAAGGCGCCGATGCGTCGGACGCCAAGCGTGACGTGATGGATGCGGTGCGGGCCCACTTCCGGCCTGAATTCCTCAACCGTCTGGATGAAACGATCATCTTTGACCGCCTCAGCCGGGGCGATATGGGGGCCATCGTCGACATTCAGCTTGGTCTTTTGATGAAACGTCTGGCGGGGCGCAAGATCACGCTGGATGTGGATGCAGATGCCCGCAAATGGCTGGCCGATGAAGGCTATGATCCGGTGTTCGGTGCCCGCCCGCTCAAGCGGGTGATCCAGCGCGCCTTGCAGGATCCTCTGGCCGAGTCGCTTTTGGCCGGTGATATCCTTGACGGCTCCACCGTGCCGGTCACGGCCGGTGCCGAAGGGCTTATCATCGGGGATCGTGTCGGCACCACCCGGCAGGAACCGCCACAGGATGCCGTGGTTCATTAACCCCGGCCCAAGCCTAAGAAAACGCCCCTCTGTTTGCGCAGGGGGGCGTTTTTGTATCTAGAGCATGTTGCTCAAAAGTGGGGACCGGTTTTGAGCTTCTCGAACATGCGACATGCTCTAGCGCCCGTGGCTTTGGTCATAGCCGTTCACCGGCGGGCTCTGCCACCCCGACAGAGCGGCGGGGTCGGGCGCAAAGACCTCGATCAGCATCGGATAGCACGCCGCGCTGTCGCTGGAATGCTCAGTCGAGCAATCCCCGCCCGGACAGGCACTTAGCGCGCCAAGCAGGTCGATTTCGGCGAAGAACTCAAGGTAATCACCGGGGCGCACCGGGCTGGCCTTCATGAAATACTGCCCGGTGTCGCGGGTAAATCCGGTGCACATGAACACGTTCAGAACGTCATGCACGTGGGCTTCGGCCTTGGCGAGGGTAAGGCCGGTTTCATCGGCGAGCGCGCGGGCCAGGTTGGAATGACAGCAATGGTGATACTGCGTGCCCGCCAGAAGATTGCCGGTATAGGGATCGCAGCGCGTGCCGATCACGTCATGCACCGAGCCGCCAAATTCGTCGATGCCATACCAGCCAAGAGTATCGCCGGTGATCGTCGCCATCGGGCGCAGATAGGGGAAACTTGACCACATCCTCTCGCCCACACTCAGATGCGTGCCGTGCAGGGCGCGCGATTTGCCGGAATAAAATCGCTCTGAAAGGTCGCGCGCGTTCCACAGGTTAAGATCGCCCACCTGCGAGCCCTCAACGCTTGAGATGCGAAAGAACTGCCCCGCATCGGCGCGAAAGCACGCCGCCTCGCGCGCCGGCACGATCACCTCTGACACCTTCCTGGCCCCTGCCCGTGCAGCGCCGTAAAGCGCCATGTCGGGGCGTGGCAGGGTGTCATTGGGGTAACAGATCACCGGGCGCACAGCGCGGCGGACATCGGCATCGGCGGGTTGGGTCATCTTGGGCCTCTCAGGATTTCGGCGTGTTCGCCACGCAATCCAAAGGCGGTTTTCCCGTCGATGTAAAGACCTGCGCGCCGCAGGTCATACAGTTGAAACAAGACCCCGCCTCGCCATCCTGACGCCGATCCGCCCGCCACCGGCACGACCGCGTGCGCCGGTTTGACAGGATCAGCACCAGAATAAAGGCAATGATCACTCCGACAACGATCAGCATGGCAAGGCTCCTTCAGGGTTGCGCAATCCTCAAGCAGCGCACACCAAATGGAAAGCCCATAAAACGCGAACCCCCCGGCGTTTTGGCCGGGGGTGTGACGGCGCTCAGGCCTCGTAATAGGCGTACATCTGCTCCAGCGCGCTCTGATGTGGTGGTTCAGCCCGGTTTGCGGGGGCCGAGGGTGTGAAATAGGCCGTCACCCACTCTGGCAGCGCCTCAGCCGGTTTCACGGTCACATGATCGGGTGTTTTTGCTCGGATGGCCATTGTATTCTCCAATTTCCTCAGACCCTTAACCTAAGGTGCCGCGGTAATCCCCCCATTTTCAATGGGGTCCAGCCGTAGAAATCACGCAGCTGTTTTCAGTTTCATAGCGGGTGTTATGCCGCCGATGCCCATGTTGGGGCGCTCATTGTTGTAAGTCCAGAGCCATTGC
>NZ_FWFJ01000045.1 GCF_900172365.1 Roseovarius gaetbuli | reverse complement strand
ACTTCATCAAGGCCAGCGGTCACATACACCGCGCAAACAGGCCGGACAAATGACCGCAACCTGCGACGATCAACATCAGCTCAAATTAACCCTTGCAAAACAGGAGCCGTCCACAAATGGCAGCACCAGAGATCGCACTGATCATGCAAACAAAAAAGGGCAGTCTTTGCGACTGCCCTTTTGCTTTGATTTGACGCTGGCGATCAGGCCAGTGTGCGCACCACTTCTTCGCGCTCGAAAATCTCGATCACGTCGTTGGGGCGGATATCGTCGTAATTCTCGAACGCCATCCCGCATTCCTGACCCGACTGAACCTCGGGCACTTCGTCTTTGAAGCGCTTGAGGGTCTTCAGCGTGCCTTCGTGGATCACGACATCGTCGCGCAAGAGGCGCACACCGGCAGAGCGACGCGCGACGCCTTCGGTGACCAGACAGCCGGCAACCTTGCCAACGCCGGTAACCTTGAAGACCTCTTTGATCTTGGCATAGCCGATGAACTTTTCGCGAATCTCCGCGCCCAAAAGACCCGAAGCCGCGGCTTTCACGTCATCGACGAGATCGTAAATCACGCTGTAATAGCGGATTTCGACACCCTTTTGATTGGCGCTGCTACGCGCGGGCGCGTTGGCGCGAACATTAAAGCCAAAGACCGGTGCGCCCGATGCCTCGGCAAGGCCGATATCGGATTCGGTGATCGCACCAACCCCCGAGTGCAGCACCCGCACGCGGACTTCGTCGTTGCCGATCTTTTCCATCGCCTGAACGATCGCCTCGGCAGAGCCCTGAACGTCGGTTTTGACGACAATCGGCATTTCCTTGACGTTCTCGTCCTGCTTGGCCTTGGCCAACAGTTGCTCAAGCGAGGTGCCCGCACCGACAGCGGCGCGCTTCTCTTTGGCAGCGCTTTCGCGGTATTCCGCGATTTCGCGTGCCTGCGCCTCAGTATCGACCACGTTCAAAACGTCGCCCGCTTCGGGCGTGCCATTCAGACCCAGAACCTCGACCGGAGTCGATGGGCCCGCTTCCTTGACACGTTCGCCACGGTCGTTGATCAGAGCGCGCACCTTGCCGTATTGCTGGCCAACAACAAAGATGTCGCCAAGACGCAATGTGCCCTTCTTGATCAGAACGGTCGCCACGGGGCCACGGCCCACGTCAAGCTGTGCTTCGATCACGGCGCCCTCGGCGGCCCGGTTCGGGTTCACCTTAAGCTCCAGAAGCTCGGCCTGAAGCGCAATCGCCTCAAGCAGCTCGTCAAGGCCCTGACCGGTCACGGCCGACACTTCGACATCCTGCACGTCGCCAGACATCGCCTCGACGATGACTTCGTGCTGCAGAAGATCGGTGCGCACCTTGTCGGGGTTCGCATCGGGTTTGTCGACCTTGTTGATCGCCACGATCATCGGCACCTGAGCCGCCTTGGCGTGGTTGATCGCCTCGATGGTCTGGGGCATCACGGCGTCATCCGCCGCAACCACCAGAACCACGATATCGGTCACCTGGGCACCGCGCGAACGCATGCTGGTGAACGCCGCGTGGCCGGGCGTATCAAGGAAGGTCAGCAACGAGCCACTCTCGGTTGTCACCTGGTAGGCGCCGATATGCTGGGTGATGCCGCCGGCTTCGCCCGCAACAACCTTGGCATTGCGGATCGCATCCAGAAGCGACGTCTTGCCGTGGTCAACGTGACCCATGATGGTGATCACAGGAGCGCGCGGCTCAAGATCCTTGGGATCGTCTTCGATATGCGTGATGACGTCTTCTACATCCGCATCCGAGACCCGCACGACGCGGTGGCCGAATTCTTCCACGATCAGCTCGGCGGTATCGGCATCAATGGTTTCGTTTTGTGACACCATCATGTCGTTTTGCATAAGCGCCTTGATAACGTCGGCAACGCGCTCGGCCATACGGTTGGCAAGCTCGGACACGACGATCGTTTCCGGCAACTGAACGTCGCGGACAACCTTTTCACGCTCGACATTGACGCCCATCGCCTTTTGACGCGCGCGCTCTTGCTTGCGCTTCATCGCGGCCATGGATTTCTGGCGCCCGCCCTCACCGCCCGAAAGCGCCTGATTGAGGGTAAGCTTGCCCGAACGACGGTTGTCATCGCCGCCACGGCCCTTGTTGCGGCGGGCGGGCTGTTCGCGTTCCGGTTCCTTGTTGCGCGGCGCCGGGGTCGATTTGCTTGGCGCCTGACGCGCAGCAACATCGGGCAGGGCATCGGGCTCTGCCGCAGCGGCGGCGGCCTTGATCGCGGCCTGCTCTGATTCGCGCTTCTTGCGCTCGTCTTCTTCGGCCTTGGCGCGGGCTTTTTCCTCGGCTTCGCGCTGTTCGCGTTCCTTGGCTTCGGCCTCTTCGCGGCGGCGCATGCGTTCTTCTTCGCTTGCCTTTTCCTTGGCTTCACGTTCGGCAGCGTCCTGGGACTCGCGCGCCTTGGCGGCGGCAAGTGCCTTCATCCGGCGGTCCATCTCGGCATCCGAGATTCCTGCCGGGCGCTTGCCCGAGCTTGCCGCACCAGAAGGTCGGCCTGCACCACCAGCCGCACCAGCCGTTCCCGCGCCCGGTTTGGGCACGACAACGCGCTTGCGTTTGGTTTCCACCACGACGTTCTTGGTCCGGCCATGGCTGAAGCTCTGCTTCACGTTCCCGGGCCGGGACCCGGCGCCACGCACACCCAAAGGTTTCTTTCCGTCGTTGTCGCTCATATTGCTCTACTTTCCTTTCCGGCGCGCTGTCTCGCCGTCCGAGACGCGCAGACCTTTCAGTCTTGCCGCCTCCTCTACAACAGGTTGCAACAAACCTCCAGCACCCAGTGCAGCATGGATTGTGGTTTGTCGCCCAAAGGCCTGGCCCAGCTCATTCGCCGTCAACCACCCTATGAATGAGCCGCCCTGCGGCGTGCTCAGCTTTGATTTTCCCCGTTCAGAACCATCACTGGCCTGAATAAGAACGCGGGCTTCTTCCTTGCCCAGCATGATCTTGACCTTCTCATAACCCGACACGGCGCGGCCGCCTTTTCGGGCAAGGCTGATCAGGTTGATCACGCGCTTTGCCAAAAGCGCCTCTACAAGATCGGCAAGGTCTTCAGGCACCTGAACCGGCTGTTTGGCGGCACGGGCAAAAAGCCCTTTTGCCGCCGCCTTATCAATGGCCGCACGATCCGCCGAGACCCAGATACCGCGCCCCGGCAGCTTTTCCATCAGGTCAGGGCCAATTTGGCCCTCTGGCCCAACGGCAAAGCGGATCAGCCCATACTTGGGCTGAACCTCGCCTGTGACGATGCACTTGCGTTCTGGACCATCGGTCCGGTCTTTGGGTTGCCCTGCGCGCCCCATGTGTGCCCCCGAGACCTGAAAAATCAGGCCTCGACCTCCTCGTCATCGCCGTCGGCATCATCACCCTCGGGCTCGAGTTCGTCGGGATCAACCCAGCCCAACATGATCCGGGCGGTCATGACCATATTCTGCGCCTCTTCCAATGAGACGTCAAATTTCTCCAGCACGCCTTCGTCTTTGACACGCTCGCCATTCACCGTGGTCCAGCCGCCGGCCAGCTCCCAATCGGCGCAGGTTGCGAAATCTTCGAGCGATTTCACGTCATCCTCGGCCAAGGCCTGAACCATTTGGGGTGTCAGACCGTCAAATTCAATAAGGCTGTCCTCGACGCCAAGCTCGCGCGCTTTTTCAAGCGCAGCCTTGGCCTGACCTTCGATCACGTCGCGGGCACGGGCCTGCAATTCGCTGGCGGTGTCTGCGTCAACGCCATCAATGACCAAAAGCTCGTCAAGATCGACATAGGCGACCTCTTCGAGATTGGTAAAGCCCTCGGACACCAGAAGCTGGGCAAAGAATTCGTCCAGATCGAGGTTTTCCATGAACAAGCCGGTGCGCTCTTCGAATTCTTTCTGACGGCGCTCGCTGTCCTGGGCTTCGGTCATGATGTCGATATCAAGCCCGGTCAGCTGGCTTGCCAGACGCACGTTCTGGCCACGACGGCCAATCGCCAGCGAAAGCTGTTCTTCGGGCACGACAACCTCGATGCGCTGTGCATCCTCGTCGATCACCACTTTGCTGACCTCGGCGGGCTGCAATGCGTTCACAAGGAAGGTCGCCTGATCTTCATTCCAAGGAATGATGTCGATCTTTTCGCCCTGAAGTTCGTTCACGACGGCCTGAACGCGGCTGCCGCGCATACCGACACAGGCGCCGACCGGATCAATCGACCCGTCATAGGAAATCACGGCGATCTTGGCGCGGCTGCCGGGATCGCGGGCAACGGCCTTGATCTCGATGATGCCGTCATAGATTTCCGGCACTTCCATCTTGAACAGTTCGGCCATGAACTGCGGATCGGTGCGGCTCAGGAAAATCTGCGGCCCGCGCTGTTCGCGGCGCACATCCTTGATGTAGCAACGGATACGGTCGTTCGGGCGATAGGCCTCGCGACCGATCTTTTCGTTGCGGCGCAGGATCGCCTCGCCACGGCCCACGTCGACGATGACATTGCCGTATTCTTCGCGCTTGACCTGACCGTTGATGATCGTGCCGATGCGGTCCTTGAATTCCTCGTACTGGCGGTCACGCTCGGCTTCGCGCACCTTTTGCAGGATCACCTGTTTGGCGCTTTGTGCGGCGATGCGGCCCATTTCAACCGGCGGAACCTCTTCGACAAAGGTATCGCCGACCGATGGGTTGTCCATGTACTGCTTGGCCTGTTCGACGGTCATTTCCGCCTGATAATTCTCAACCGCGTCATCCTCGACCACGGTGCGCACACGGGTAAAGGTCGCGCGGCCGGTCTTGCGGTCGATCGCGACGCGAATGTCCATCTCGCTGCCGTAACGGCTCTTGGCGGCGCGCGACAGGGATTCTTCCATCGCTTCGACCACCAGTTCGGGGTCAATCATCTTTTCGCGGGCCACGGCCTCGGCGGTTTGCAACAGCTCAAGCTGGTTGGCAGAGGTGATTGCCATGATCTTAGTCCTCCTCAGAACCGGTATCAGTTTCGGTTTCTATCTCGTCAAATTCGTCTTCGTTGATCACGCCCGCCGCCTTGCGTTGGCGCAGCATTTCCTTGATCAATTCGTCGGTCAGCACAAGCTTGGCATCGGCCAGCCAGTCGAACTCAAGCCCGATGGTGCCTTCTTCGACGTTGATCAGAACCTCGTTGTTCTCGACACCCGCAAGCACGCCCTTGAACCGCTTGCGGCCCTCGATAAGCTCGGATGTCTCGATCTTGGCCTCATAACCCTCGAAGGTCTCGAAATCCTTGAGCCGGGTCAGCGGCCGGTCGATACCGGGGCTCGACACTTCAAGCGTGTAGGGATCGGTGATCGGGTCTTCGACATCCAGAACCGCGCTGACGGCGGTGCTGATCTTGCCGCAATCATCCACTTCGATGCCGCCCTCGGGGCGCTCTGCCATAATCTGAAGCGTGTGGGTCTTGCCGCTCATAAGCCGCACGCGCACAAGCTCATACCCCAGATCCTCGATCACGGGGGTGATGATCTCCGCCATCCGGCGGTCAATCGCAGCTTTGGCAATCAGGTCGTTTGTCATATCGTCCAAGCACAAAAAAACGGGCGCGCGGCCCGTCGAAATTAATCCGGTGGGCTTTCGGAGTGGACCCGAGAGCGCCGCTGTTGAAAGCCATATACGCCCCTTGCCCCGAGTCTGCAAGTCCCGCGTGAAAAGATTCCCGCCCTAGCCGAATTGCGCCTGCCAGCAGGGCAGGACATCGCCCGGCGCGGGGCTTGCCGCATAAATCGCGCGGGCAATCGCGCGCGCCATCGCGGTGGCCGCCGCATGGCCAAGCAACAGCGTCTCGGCAATCGGATCGCCCATCGCCCGCGCACCGGTTGAGGCGGCAAAAATAAGGTCGCCATCCATCGGCGTGTGCGACGGCACAAGGGCACGCGCAAACCCGTCATGCGCGGCGGTGGCAAGGCGGGTGCATTGGGCTTGGGTCAGGGCGGCATCGGTGGCCACGATCCCGATGGTGGTATTGGCATGCTGCGAGAGCTTGGTCAGCGGTAGCGCGGCGGCGTCATAGCGCGGCGCGGGGCCAAACCCGCCGAATTCACCGTCGATCTCGAACGGCGCGGCCCAGAAATGCGGCCCCTCGCCCACGATGGCCGAACCAAGCGCATTAACGGCCACAAGTGCGCCGACCACCGCGCCGGATGGCAACACGACCGAGGCCGAGCCAAGCCCACCCTTGAGCGTTGCCGTGGTGGCGCCCATGCCTGCGCCAAAGCTGCCGATGTGAAACCCCACGGCGGCATTACCAAACGCCTCGGCGCCAAGCGCCTTATAAGGATTCTCGGCCCAATCCTTGGCCCCGCCATTGAGCAGGTCAAACATGATCGCCCCCGGCACGATCGGCACGCGGATATCGCCCACCGCAAAGCCGCGCCCCATGGCGCGCAAGCCGTCCGCCACGCCAGACGCCGCATCAAGCCCAAAGGCCGACCCACCCGAAAGAACAAGCGCATCGACCTGTTCCACGGTCTTGTCAGGCGCCAGCAAATCAGTCTCTCTCGTGCCCGGCGCGCCGCCCATCACATGCACCCCGGCGGTAAAGGGCACATCCCCGAGCAACACCGTGGCGCCGGTCCTGATCTGCGCGTCCTCGGCATTGCCAACGCGCAGCCCCGGCACATCGGTGATAAGGTTGCGTGCTCCGGGGCGCATCACGTCGCCAGCCTCTGAATGTCCCGTGCCGTTCACGCCGCTCATTGCCACTCTCCATTTTGCGGCCAAGCCTAGCGGGAATTGTCTTGATTATGAACTTGATTCAGAGGAAGAGGGATTTGTGCAGGGCGATGGCGTCGCCCCCTCGCGATCCGGGGACAAGCACCACATATCCAAACCGTCCTGAACGCCGGGACCTTTCTTTGAATAGGAGGGTCAAAATGACTTCACGTCCTGAATTTTATCGGTTCCACAATGGCGAAAAGGCCCCGTTGCCTTTTGCTGTCTCTGAATACGAAACGCGGCTTGCGGGCCTGCGCGCCATCATGGCCGAGACCGGCACTGGCGCCGTTGTCTTCACCTCAATGCACAATATCGCCTATTACTCGGGCTTTCTCTATTGCGCGTTCGGGCGGCCCTATGGCCTTGTCGTGACCGAAACCGACTGTGTCACGATTTCGGCGGGCATTGATGCGGGCCAACCCTGGCGCCGCTGTTTTTGCGACAACATCACCTATACCGACTGGCAGCGCGACAATTTCTGGCGCGCCGTGGGGTCGGTTGCGGGCGAAGGCAAGGTTGTCGGATATGAAGGCGACCACCTTACCCTGATGCAGCGCGACAAGCTTGAGGATTTCCTCAAGCCGGTGACCATGGTCGATCTGGCCCCCGCCACCATGCGCCAGCGGATGTCCAAATCCGCAGCCGAGATCGCCCTGATCCGGCAATGTACCCAGGTGGCCGATGTGGGCGGCTATGCGATCCGCGACGCCGTGCGCGAAGGCACCCGCGAAATCGACGTTGCAATGGCGGGCCGTGACGCGATGGAGGTCGAGATCGCCAAGCGCTTTCCCGATGCCGAATACCGCGACAGCTGGGTCTGGTTTCAATCGGGTCTTAACACCGATGGCGCCCATAACCCGGTCACCGCCCGCAAGCTTGAGCGCGGCGATATCCTTAGCCTGAACGCCTTTCCGATGATCTCGGCCTATTACGTGGCGCTGGAACGCACCATGTTCGTCGGCGAAGTCGACGATGCCAGCCTCAATATCTGGCAGGCGAACGTCGCGGCGCATGAATATGGCATGTCCCTGCTCAAGCCCGGCGTAAGCTGTGCCGAGGTCACCCACAAGATCAACGACTTCTTTGAAGAGCGCCAGTTGCTGCAATACCGGACCTTTGGCTATGGCCATTCCTTCGGCATCCTGAGCCATTATTACGGCCGCGAGGCGGGTCTGGAACTGCGCGAGGATATCGACACGGTGCTGGAACCGGGCATGGTGATCTCGATGGAACCGATGCTGACGCTTGGCGCGGATCAACCGGGCGCAGGCGGTTATCGCGAGCATGATATCCTGGTGATCACCGAAGACGGCAATGAAAACATCACCGGCTATCCCTATGGCCCGGATTTCAACGTCGTCGGCTAAATTCCTGGGGGTGCGCGTGATCGCGCGCCCCTTTACCCTTGCCTAGCCAAGCGCGGCGAGGCGCTCGAAAAACCCAAGAACCTCGTCCTCGGTTGCCTTTTCGATGGCCCCATTGTTGACCTCGTCCTGCGTCCAGACCCAGCTTTGCGCCGGATCATCAAGCATCGACTAGGTCGGGAACATGCGCTCTTCAACCATGCGACGCACAAGCGGGCGCATATTGGTGTGGCGGTCATCCCGGTTGATCCGCTCATAAACGGCCTCGACCATCTCTGGCGGGCCCTCCAAAAGCTGAAGGTAAAGATCACCGCGCACGATCAGCGCCCCGGTCACATTGTTGCGGGTATTGCCGCGGCGCGCATCCAGAAGAATCCCCGCCAGCATCGCCTCGTCAAACCCAAAGGGCTGCGACGCATAAATCATTTGCAAAAGCGCCATGGAGTGATCCTTTCGCCTGTCACCCTAGGGGGTCGCAAACACCCTGTCGATCCGGGATTTGTGCCATGGTAAGCGGTGCCATTAGGGCGGTCAGAACTGTAAGGTGTATCGTTGGGCTGTACAGGCTTGCTTTCATCATTTCCGAGGCTGCCAACTAGCAAAAGGCGAAGCAATTTCTCGAATCCTACGAGTTGCCTTTAACAGCTTTTGACCGAATTCATCTTTTTCCGACCAGCGGCCATAAAGTACCAAGTGCGCATTTTTCCAAGCATCTGCGTAACGCTCTGAATTTCCTGATGCTTCAATGTCAATCAACTCTTCTATCGCCATAGCGATATTTGAGCGCGCATTGAACAATTCGATCACATAATCTTTTGTAGCATCATATCCTAAAACTGCGTCCATTCTGATCTGTGTTTCACGCAGAGACGCAAATAATTCGTTAGACTCGCTTACGCGCTCATACCGCTTTTCATAAATGAACTTCTTATCGCGCAAACGGTCTTGAGGGATGGAGCCGAATGGATTTCGCATATGCCTAAATGCGTCCTCTACGCGCCCCGCTAGGACAATCATTTCTTCAGCTAGTTGCGCCCGGCGAGTGTTAGATACGGCCTCTCTGGTGGCTTTAAGCTGCCAGTATGCAATGGCTACGCCTAACCCGACGGCAAATACCATTCCGAGTTGAGCAACAGAAGCAATTCCCTCAAACACATCCGAAGATGTCACCGGCTCAAACCACCATGCAGCGTCGGCACGTCCAGTGACGCAAACCCGTAATGCCGCAGCCACCGCAGATCGGAATCAAAGAACGCGCGCAAATCCGGAATGCCGTATTTCAGCATCGCGATCCGGTCGATCCCCATGCCAAAGGCAAAGCCCTGCCATTCATCGGGGTCGATATTGCCGGCCTGCAAGACCTTCGGATGCACCATCCCGCTTCCCAGAATCTCAAGCCAGTCGTCACCCTCGCCCACCTTGAGCGTGCCACCCTCCCACGAACAACGGATATCGACCTCGGCCGACGGTTCGGTGAACGGGAAATGCGAGGCGCGAAAGCGCAGCTCGACGTCATCGACCTCGAAAAACGCCTTCACGAACTCTTCCAGCACCCATTTGAGGTTGGCCATGCTGATGTCCTTGTCGATCGCCAGACCCTCGATCTGGTGAAACATCGGCGTGTGGGTCTGATCATAATCGGCGCGGTAAACACGGCCGGGCGCGATCACCCGCAAGGGCGCGCCCTGATCCTGCATCGTGCGGATCTGAACCGGGCTCGTATGGGTGCGCAACACATGCGGCGGGCGGTCATCGCCGGGCGCGCGATGGGTGTAAAACGTGTCCATCTCGGCGCGCGCCGGATGATGGCCGGGAATGTTGAGCGCGTCGAAATTGAACCAGTCGCTCTCGACCTGCGGCCCCTCGGCCACGGCAAAACCCATATCGGCGAAAATCGCGGTGACCTCTTCGGTGACCTGGCTCACCGGGTGGATCGTTCCAACCCGACGGTGCCGCGCAGGCAGGGTGACATCCATCCATTCGGCGCGCAGACGCTCGTCAAGGGCGGCATCGGCAAGCCCCTGCTTCTTGGCGGCCAGGGCGCTGTTGATCTCATCCTTGAGCGCGTTAAGCTTGGGCCCGGCAACCTGCCGTTCCTCGGCGCTCATCTTGCCAAGCTCTCGCATCTGAAGGCTGATCTCACCCTTCTTGCCCACGGCCTGAACACGCAAATCCTCTAGCGTGGCCTCATCGGCGGCATTGGCAATCAGGCTGATATATTTGTCTCTGAGATCATCCATCGGTCTTATCCAAATCGTGCGGGTCAATGGCGGGTTACCCCGGCTGGACGTTTAGCGCAAGTGACTGGCATAGCGCGCGGTGAATTCTGCATATCCATTGGCCGTGACACCAAGATGATCACGCATCTGCGCATGCAACATCGGCAGCTTGTGAAACGGCACCTGCGGCAATGTGTGATGCTCGGTGTGATAGGGCATATTCCAGGCCAAAAACCGCACGATCCGGTTGGTAAAGGCGGTGCGCGTGTTCTCGAACATATTGGCGACAAAGGCACAGCGGCCATGTTCCGCCAAAAGATAAAGCCGCAAGAACGGCTGCCCCAGAAGACAGGGCAACAGCCAGACCCACACCAAAACCGGCGTGACCAAAAGACTAAGCGCTGCCAATCCATAAAGCGCCAGCATGACGCGCGCCTCCCGCCTTACCCGCCCCCTTGCGCGTTCGGGCACATAATCGCCCGGATCGCGCCCCATGGCGTTGCCGACAAGCTGCCGGATCATGCCCGCCCAATAAGGCAGGCCTGACACATGGATGAGATAAGCCCTGCGCGTCTCGGGCCAGCCCTCTGACCCAAGCTCGGGGTCCTTGTCCGGAATATTGGTGAACCGATGATGCGCCAGATGGAAATAGCGAAACCACTGGAAGGGCAGCACAAGCAAAAGCCCCGCAATCCGCCCCACCCACTCATTCAACCAAACGGACCGAAACGGCGTCTTATGCGTGGCCTCATGCTCAAGCGTGAACAGAAAACAAATCGCAATTCCCTGCCCCACCAACGCCAGGGGCCACAGACACCAGCCCTGAGTGATCCAAAGACCAAACACCATGATGACCGCCAGATGTCCGGCAAGATGCCAAAGCCCCGGCCCATCCGCAGTCTGATTCAACGCCGCCAACCTGTCAGCAGGCAAAGCCGAGACAAATTCCCTGTGATCCATCCCAAAAGCCTATCAAACCTTCAGGCATAAACCAGCCCCCGGCTTCTTCTTGGTCCAAATACTCATCCCGACCCATCCTGCCCCTTTGAGGGCGCGGGGTGGGCGGGTGGGAGCGCCCTCAAAGGGGCATTTTCGCCCAAACCCTCAGGCGACTTGGCGCGCACCAAACGCCTGCTGGCGCACGCCTTCGGGGGCCTCGCCGTATTTCAGAACAAACCATTTCTTCATCAGCGTGACATTGGAAAACCCGCAGGCCACCGACACCTCGTTCAACGACAAAGCGGTTTGCCCCAACAACCGGCGCGCCCGGTCAAGCCGCAGATCGCGGTAAACATTCAACGGCGTCTGGCGCAAAAGGTCCCGAAACCCGCGTTCAAGCTTGCGCGCGCTCACCCCAAGCAGATCGGCGATCTGCCCGACGCTTAGCGTATCTTCCAGATGCTCAAGCATGATCTGAAGCGCGGCGTTCAACGTTGCATCACCCTGCGCAAGCCGAAGATAGCGCAGATGCTCGCCCGGCGGTGCCTCGCGTCCCGGCTCACTCAGGCCCAGATATCGCGACAGGCTGGCGCGGGTAAACTCGCCATCGCGCGCGCCCACAAGCTCGACCATCATCCACACGGCGGCGGCGGGGCTGACGGCGCTGCTCAGCGCCTTGTGATGACAGGTGGTCTGATCGCTAAACTCGATCCGAGGGCTCGATTCCTGCACACCGGCGCGAAAATCAGGATGCACCGCCAATTGACGCGCGCCCAGAACGCCGGCGGCCAGCGGCACAAAGACGGCCGACCCCACAAGACAAAGCCGCGCGGCATTGCGGATCGCCCGGCGCAAATCGGCAAGATCATCGGTGACTGGCCGCCAGGCCGTCTCGATTCCGCCCACAAGCACAAGCGTCTGCTCCGGGCCACAGCCATCGATCTGTGCAAGGCCGCGCGCGCCGCAGACATGATCCCAGGTATAGCTCTCGCGCCCCAAAAGCCGGTTGGCAGAGCGCAGCACGTCGATACAGGCCTCGGCGGCAAAGGCCATGTCCTGACCTTGCGACACGAACAGAAAATCACCCGAGAGACTACGCCTTGCGTGGATCGGCGCGGTGGCCTCGGCGCGATCAGGTGTCAGCGTTTCAATATACATGGTGACCTTCCTTTCCTGTCTTGCGTGTCATTTGCCCCGCGACCCGTCAGGCGATATTGCTCAACGAGGTTTCGATCGCATGCAGGAACGAACCCGCAGAAGAGCTGCCCGACATCAGGCGATACGCGTCATCCCCGGTGCGGATGATAAGCGTGCCAAGATGCTCCATCATGGTGCGGGCACTATCGCCGACCGCAAAGGCATCGGGATGCAGATCAATCGGGCAAATCCGCTCCAGCGCGCGGCGCGCATTCGGCCCCGAAAGATCAAGCGCGGCCCAAACATCGGTCTGATCGGTGGTATAGGCGGCGCCCTTGAGGCGCGCGGCCACCACCCGTTCGGCGTCGGGCGTGGGATGGGTGAAAATCACAAAGGCGAGATCACTGCCGAGGCGGACAATCCGGGCGCCATCCTTGGCAAGGCTCGATTTGCCGACCTCGGGCAAGGCCACGCCAAAGGCCGTCTTGATCGCCTTTTCGGCAGCTTTTTCCGCGCCAAGCGGCAGGGCAACCGACACGACCGCAAGGTCGGCAGGCGCCACAAGGCGGGTGTCCACGATGGTGATATCAGTGCCCGCAAGCGGGGCGGCGGGGGTCAGACTATACTCAGGCACGAAGACGATCTCCTGCTGGATCAATGAAATGCGCCGAGACGATCTCGACCTCCATTTCGGTTCCGTGAACCGGGCTTACGGCGCGCACGATCTCGCCCATGCGGGTATCGCCGTTCTTGATGAACCCAAGGCCAACGGAATGCTCAAGGCTTGGCGAATAGGCCACCGACGACATCCAGCCCTGATCGTTATCCATGCTCGCCGCATCGCCCTTGGTGATGAAATGCGACCCGGCAATCAAGCCGCGCTCACGATCCACCGGGCGGAACCCGACCAGCTTTACAGCATCCTCACGCAGCATCTCTGGGCGCTGCGTGAGCACGTTGCCGATGCACTCCTTGGTCTGGCTGACCATCTTGCCCATGCCAAGGTTATGCGCAGTGGTCTGACCGTTTAGTTCGTTGCCCGCCGCATGCCCTTTTTCGATCCGCATCACGCCAAGCGCCTCGGTGCCATAGGGCGTGGCGTCAAACTCTTGCCCCGCCTGCATCAACACATCCATCATTGCATTGCCGTAACGCGCAGGCACCGCCACCTCATAGGCAAGCTCGCCCGAGAACGAGATCCGGAAAAGCCGCGCCGGGGTGCCGTTGCAAACCGTGACCTCGCCGCAGGCCATGAAGGGAAACGCCTCGTTCGAGAGATCATGCGCCTCGTCCACCACCTTGCGCAAAAGGTTGCGCGCATTGGGCCCGGCAACGGCAAACTGTGCCCAGCCATCGGTGGTCGAGATAAGGTGCACATCCATATCCGGCCAGAGACACTGGCGCGCGAATTCAAGTCGGCGGAACACCAGAACCGCATTGGCGGTGGTGGTGGTCATCACAAAGTGGTTCTCCGACATCCGCGCGGTGGTGCCATCGTCATAGGCAATCCCATCCTCGCGCAGCATCAGCCCATAGCGCACCCGGCCCACGGCCAGCTTGGCAAAGCCATTGGCATAGACCTTGTTGAGAAATGCGGCGGCATCCTTGCCCTGCACATCGATCTTGCCAAGGGTGGTCACATCACAGATGCCAACCGACTTGCGGGTCGCCAGAACCTCGCGATCCACCGAATCGCGCCAGCCCGTCTCACCGGGCCGCGCAAACCACTGCGCCCGGAGCCAGTTGCCGACCTCGACAAAGGTCGCGCCGTTTTCCTTGGCCCAGACATGACTTGGCGTCAGGCGATAGGGCCGGAAATCGCGACCGCGCGAGCGACCGCCAAGGGCGCCAATCGGCACTGGCGTATAAGGCGGGCGGAAAATCGTGGTGCCGGTTTCCGGGATCGTCTTGCCTGTGCATTCCGCCATGATCGCCAGCGCCGGGATATTCGCGGTCTTGCCCTGATCGGTGGCCATGCCAAGCGTGGTATAACGCTTGAGATGCTCAACCGAGCGAAAGCCTTCGCGATGCGATTGCTTGACGTCCTTGACCGTCACGTCGTTCTGAAGATCAAGCCAGCCGCGCTTGGTGCTTTCGCGCACATGCCAGTAGGGCACGCAATCGCACGGCTCGTCCTCGGCGCGGGGCAGGTCGGCTTTGCCGGGTTTATACCCAAGCGCCTCGATCTGGGCATTGGCGACGCTTTGGCCCTCGGCAAGGGCCGCGGCCAGCGTCATCGCACCATTTGCGGCGCCCGCGACGGCCATCCCCGGCGGAAGATCACGCCCCGGCACAAAGGCCGAGATATCATCGCGCCATGTCGGGCGACCGCGTTGGTGACAGGTCAGATGTACATTCGGGTTCCAGCCGCCAGAGACCGCAAGGCAATCAACCGGGATCACCTGGCCATCGGTCAGAGTGACCGATTTCAGGCCCTTGCGCCCGACCGTATCAACCACGCCCGCATTGCGGATATGGCGCGCGCCGGGCACGTCGCAAACCGCAGCCGCGTCGCGCACGTCGATGATCGCGGGCACATGCACGCCCTTAGCCACAAGATCGGCGGCCGTGCGCCAGCCGTCATCGTTGTTGGTAAACACCGCAACCTGCTGACCGGGTGTCACGCCATAGCGGTTGGCATAAGAGCGCACCGAACCGGCCAGCATCACGCCGGGGCGGTCGTTATTGCCAAAAGCAATCGGGCGTTCGGTGGCCCCCGCCGACAGAACCGCGCGTTTGGATGTCACCCGCCACAGGATTTGCCGGGGCTTGCCGTCCGAGCTTGCCAGGTGGTCGGTGCAGCGCTCAAGCGCGCCGTAAACGCCGTGATCATAGGCGCCATACACCGTGGTGCGTGCCATCAGGCGCACGTTATCCATCGCCGCCAGTTCGACCAGCGCCTCTTTGGCCCAATCGGCGCCGGCCATGCCGCCGACCTCAAGCGTCTCAGAGTTGAGCCGCCCGCCAAGGGTGAAATCCTCGTCCGCCAGAATGACCCGCGCCCCTGCGCGCCCTGCCGTGAGCGCCGCCATGAGACCCGTCGGCCCGGCCCCGATCACAAGCAGATCGCAATGCAGATAACCCTTGTCATAGACATCGGGATCTTCCTGCATCGACAGACGGCCAAGGCCGGCCGATTTGCGGATGATCGGCTCGTAGAGCTTTTCCCAGAAGGCACGCGGCCACATGAATGTCTTGTAATAAAACCCCGCCGAGAGGAACGGCGACATGAAATCCGTCACCGCCATCATGTCATGTTCAAGCGATCCGCGATGGTTCTGGCTTTTGGCGTGCAGCCCGTCGAAAAGCTCGGTTACCGTGGCGCGCGTGTTGGGTTCTTGATGGGCGCCATTGCGCAGCTCAACCAGCGCATTCGGCTCTTCCGAACCGGCGGTGAAAATCCCGCGCGGGCGGTGGTACTTGAACGACCGCCCCACCAGACGCTGACCATTGGCCAAAAGCGCCGAGGCCAGCGTATCGCCGGGATGGCCACGCATCCACTTGCCGTTGAAGGTGAATTTGACCTCTTGCGCGCGGTCGATCTGGCCGCCGCTGATCCGGTTGATCTGGCTCATTTGCTGCGCCCCTTTGCCCGGGCCACATCGCGGGCCATCTCGACAGACGTGATTTCATGGGTGGTGGTGTCGCGTGTCACCACGAGCCAAGAGCGGTCGCCCTGTTCGTGATACCAAAGCTCGGCATGCTTGCCCGCCGGATTGTCACGCAGATAGCCGTATTCATGGAACGCCTCGGCGGCATCGCTCGCCTGCCAGTCGGGGCGCTCGATCAGGGAGGCATCGCCGAGATAGACGAATTCGGCAGCATCGCGGGGGCCAAGAAGGGGGTGATTGATGATCATGCGTCCGTGCCCTTTGTCAGCGGTTGGACTTGAGTATTTTTAGAACGGTGAAAGGTCATATGCGCGCGCCTCAATGCAGGTTGGGCTGATTGCCCTGACCTTTTTCGTCGATCAGGTTGCCCCGCTTGAAGCGATCAAGCCGCATTTGCGTGGCCACCGGATGCGGCGTGTCCTTGGCGAGAAGATGCGCATAGCACAGGCCGCTGGCGGGCGTTGCCTTGAAGCCGCCATAACACCAGCCGCCGTTGAAATAGAGCCCGTCGATATCGGTCTTGTCGATGAAGGGAGAGCCATCCATCGACATATCCATGATGCCGCCCCAGCTTCGCAGCAGGCGGGCGCGCCCGATCATCGGCATGATTGCCATGCCGCCCTCGGCGACATCCTCTACCACGGGCAGGTTGCCGCGTTGCGCGTAAGAATTATAGCCGTCGATATCGCCGCCAAACACAAGCCCGCCCTTGTCGGATTGACTTACATAGAAATGACCCGCGCCAAAGGTGATCACGCCGGGCAGGACCGGTTTGAGGCCCTCGGTCACAAACGCCTGGAGAACATGGCTTTCGATCGGAAGGCGCATGCCCGCCTGCGCCATCACCCGGCCGGAAGAGCCGGCAACACAGACCGCGACCTTGCGTGCGCGAATGGCACCGCGCGAGGTTTGAACACCGCGGCATTTGCCGTTCTCGATGTCAAAGCCGGTCACTTCGCAGTTCTGGATGATATCGACGCCGCGCTCATCAGCGCCGCGCGCATAGCCCCAGGCCACCGCATCGTGACGCACCGTGCCGCCGCGTCGCTGAAACAGGCCGCCCTTGATCGGGAAGCGCGCGTTTTCATAATCGAGAAACGGCAATTCGGCGCGAAGCTGTTCGGTGGTTGCAAGCTCGGCATCGGCGCCGGCTAGAAACATCGCGTTGGCGCGGCGCACGAAGGCGTCCCGCTGTGCGTCCGAATGAAACAGGTTCAGGATCGAGCGCTGGCTGACCATGGCATTATAGTTGAAATCCTGTTCAAGCCCTTCCCAGAGCTTGAGCGACATTTCATAAAACGGCTCGTTGCCCGGCAGCATGTAATTGGAGCGGATGATCGTGGTGTTGCGCCCGATATTGCCTGATCCGATCCAGCCCTTTTCGAGAACCGCAATGTTGCGCATCCCGAATTCGCGGGCGAGGTAATAGGCCGTGGCAAGACCGTGACCACCGCCGCCGATGATCACGATGTCATATTCCGGTTTTGGATCGGGCTCGCGCCAGACAGGTTTCCAACCTTTGTTCCCGGTCAGCCCCTCGCGGAGAATTTTTAAGGCAGAATAGCGCATGAGCCAAAGAATCCTGTTGATGTCCTTGATCCAGCATTGCGGTTAATCCCGCGATAGACTTGCCTGAAAAAGCCACTTACATATCCAATATGGACAAGACGGCACGAAACCGAACAAAACCGCTTCGAATCGGCATTCTGCCGATCGAGGGCTTTGCGCTTATGTCTTATGCCGCCACAACCGAGCCCTGGCGCGCCGCGAACCTTTTGGCCGGGCGCACGCTTTACGAGGTGATCAACATCGCCGCCACGGCCATGCCGGTCGCAAGCTCGGGGGCCGCGGAAATCAAGCCACAGGCGGTGCCGGGCGCCGATCTGAGGCTTGATTACCTCTTTGTTGTCGCGGGGGGCGATCCGGCCCTCTATCCGGGGCGCACCATGTCCGCCTGGCTAACGCGACAGGCGCGCGCCGGGGTGATCATGGGCGGCGTGTCGGGCGGGCCGATCATCCTGGCGCGCGCCGGGCTTATGGCGGGGCGGCGGATGACGGTACATTGGGAATATGCTAGTGCATTGGCGGAAATCTCGCCGCATCTGATGGTTGAACGGACGCTTTACGTGATTGATCGCGACCGGATGACCTGTGCCGGGGGCACGGCGCCGATGGACCTTATGCATGCGCTGATCGCCCAGCATCACGGCGCCGATTTCGCCCGCCACGTCAGCGACTGGTTCATGCATACCGAGATTCGCCCCCCCACCGGCCCACAGCGATCAGGGCTTGTCGAGAGGGTGGGCACCCATGCCCCGGCCATTCTTGACGCGGTCGAGGCGATGGAAGGCAATATCGCCGATCCTCTGCGCCTTGAACAGCTTGCAAAGCTGGCGCGGCTCTCGACCCGGCAGCTCAACCGGTTGTTTCAGAACAAGCTTGGCCAGACGACGATGGGATACTACCGCGAATTACGGCTGGAGCGGGCGCAGAACCTGTTGCGCAATTCGGCGCTGTCGCTGACCGAGGTTGCGCTTGCGACGGGCTTTGCCAGCTCCTCGCATTTCTCGCGGGCCTATAGCGCGCAGTTTGGTGAGGCGCCGTCGCGCTATCGCGACACCTAGTCCAGTCGGCTTTTGGCCTGATCCGCCTTAAGCAGCGCCTCGATAGTGGCGAGCCGCCCCATGACCTCGTCGCGGTAATTGTCGGTTTTCTCGACATCTTCGGCATGGTGCGCATCCTGCATTGAATTGACGATCAGACCGACCAGAAGGTTCACCACGGCGAATGTGGTAACCATGATGAAAGGCACGAAAAACGCCCAGGCATAGGGGAACACCTCCATCACCGGGCGCACGATGCCCATCGACCAGGATTCAAGCGTCATGATCTGAAACAGCGAATAGGCAGAGCGCCCCAGATCGCCGAACCACTCGGGGAAATGCGCGCCGAAAAGCTTGGTCGCCATGACCGAGCCGATGTAAAACAGCATCCCCATCAACAGAAACACCGACCCCATCCCCGGCAGGGCATTGACCAGCCCCTCGACCACGCGGCGCAAGGACGGCGCCACCGACACCACCCGCAAAAGCCGCAGGATGCGCAGCGCGCGCAACACCGAAAGGCCTTGCGTGGCCGGCACAAGAGAGATGCCGACAATCACGAAATCAAAGATATTCCAGCCGCGCGAGAAAAACCCCGCCACACCGCGGGCAAAAAGCTTGGCCGCGATTTCGACCACGAAGACCGCAAGACAGAGCTGATCCAGCAGGGTAATAAGCCCGCCGGCCCGGTCCATGATCGGGGCCGAAGTTTCCATGCCCAGAATGAGAGCATTGAACAGGATGACCCCAAGAATGAAGTTTTGAACGCTGGATTTATCGAGAAAACTGCCGACGCGAATGCGAGAAATCATGGGCCTGCCTGTATATCCTGCCTGAAATACCTGGCCCACATATGGGTGCACATCGCCAGACCTGCAAGCCGCGAAGCGCTAGTCCTTGGCGCGTGCAACCATCCGGCCAAGCGGACGACCGCCCAGGACATGCAGATGGAAATGCGGCACCTCTTGCACGCCATGCTCGCCGGCATTGCTTATGCTGCGAAACCCTTCGCCGCCTTCGCCCGGTTGCACGCCGCTCAGGCGGCAAACCTCGCCCACGGTGCGGGTGAAATCAACGATTTCGGCGTCCGTGGCGGCAAGCGCAAAATGATCGTGACACACATAAGGCCCTTTCGGGATCACCAGCACATGCACCGGCGCCTGTGGCGCGACGTCATGAAATGCAAGGCTGTGCTCGGTTTCCAGAACGGTCTTGTTGGGGATTTCGCCGCGCAGGATCTTGGCGAAAATGTTCTGGTCGTCATAGGCATAGGGCATGGCGGTCCTCAGTCTGCAAATAGGTGATCTTGTTGGGTGATTTCCTGCGCCTTTTCGCGCGAGATATCAAGGAAGCGCACCAGAAGATCGGCATGCTGATCGCGCTCGTCGGATTCGCGCAGGATCAGATGGTTTTCAAATTCTGAATCGCGGATGCAGTCGCTTTCATAGGTCATGTCACCCCGGATCGTCGGCAAGAGCCGCTCAAGCGTATCCTTGGGCGTTTGTTCACCGGCCAATCCGACGCGCATGGCGTGCCCGACGAGGTATTCATCGGTGAAATCGCACTGCACCTCCAAAAGCTTGGTCGTCGCGCGATCCCCACAAAAATCCTGCAACAGGTCGATGCTTCCGGGATCCATGCAGACGATAAGGCGATCCGTTTCGTAGTAATCAAACAGCATCCGCATCAAGGCACGGCGATGGCGCGTTCGTTTGGCCAGCGTGCCCTGAATCCCGCCAAGGTCCGGCAGGGCCGTGCCCTCTTCGTTAAACAGGTACTCGATCGCGGGCAGGTTGGTGACCTGACGAATCCGCTCCATCAGACGCTTGGCCACATGCCATTTCTTGCAGACCACGATCATCAACTCGCGCTCGCGACCAAGGCTGCTTTCGGTTTCCCAGAACCGGCTTGCAAAACGCCGCCCGTCACGCCCCCGCGCTGACAGGAACTTGAACAGGCTGCGCCCCTCGTCGGAAATCTGGAAGTTCGCGTTGTCATTGGCATAAAGCGTGCCAAGACGGCGCTTGAGCTCTAGTGCTTCGGGGCTGATCTTGCGGGTAAAGAGATAATCCTGACCTAGCAAAAGATCGTAGTGATCGTTATAAAAGGTCACCGGCATGCCGTAATCGGTGAACATCAAAAAGGTCAGGGTTCGGGTGCTGATCTCTTTTTCCGGCACGAGATGGCGCACCAGTGTCTGAAAAAATGTCTCATCCGGAATCCAGGTGGTGCGAAAGAACCGCATCACGTCGCGGCGTTTGCGCGTAAAGTCGATGATCCACTCGATGGTGCGCCGACGCAGGCACCACCACTGGCTTCCGATCTGAATCTGGATATCACGCGGAATTTCGCGGGTCAGCCCAAGCTTGGTTTGCAGGTTGTACGTGGCATAAAACCGCTTTGGCTGGGTCCGTTCATTAAAGAAGTGGCGATAAATCAGCCGCTCTTCCTTCATCCCGGTCTTGATCCAGTCGCTGTCGAAATAATCAAAGCTTTCGATGTAATCGACATCCGAAGAATCCAGAAATTCATGCGCATAGCTGGCGGATTTGATCGGCGCGCAATCGCCCGACAACATGTAGAAATGCGTGGCGCGCGGAAAGGCATCAACCGCGGCCTCGACGGCATAAAGCGTGGCCTGAACAAGCGACCATTCACCCCAGCCGCATTTGATCCGCTTCCTGGCAAACACCACGTTGGGATTGTCGGCAAGTTCTGTTTTGATCTGTTCGAAATGCTCGGGATTGGCGCGGGCATCGAAATGGATCGCGATGTAATCGCCCACGGCCGTAAGCATTTCTGCCTGGCGAACAATCGCCTCGGGGTCTTTATGGCACAAAAGGATGAACGCTATTTTTGCCATATTAGAAACGATTCAACCCTGAGTTCATAGATTGTCTATAGCAATAGCCGTGAAGACAGTCTGAATAAACAGACTTTCTTTGGTTTTTTTAACCGGGTAGACATAATTAAAGCTGCAAAAAACAGGCAGCAGTGTGCGGAGGCAGTAAATATGGGGTTCCCAGGCACCTGGATGACCGAGAGTGAGAGCGTGGTTTACCGCGTTGTGCCGAAATGTGCGTGTTCGACAATTGGTCAGGCGCTTTATTATTCGGATCATGGCGAATTTTTTGACGGCGACATTCATGATGCCACCGAGGGCCTGCATAAATGGGCCCGCGAAGATAGCCAAAGGCTGATCAACGCGAACGTCAAAACCCACACGTCTTATGCCTTCACCTGTGTGCGCAATCCTTATACCCGCATCCTGTCGAGCTTTTTCGACAAGATTTGCGGCATTCAGCGCAATGGCAAACGCTATCGCGGCAAGCTTGTTCCGACCCTGATCCAGAAATACGGGATCGAGGTTGGCGGTGATGATGGCAAACAGGACTTTGACCAGATCAAAAGCTTTCGCCGCTTTCTTTTGTTTGCCCGCGACACCATCCGTTGGAAACGCCCGATGGAGCCTGATATTCACTGGTCCGCCATGTCCGGGCATGTCTCGACCTTCATCGTGAACGGCGGCACCTATGACAAGATCTTCTGGACCGAAAAGTTCAACGAAGGCATGCAAGAGGTGCTCGACTCGATAAACACCCCACACGAGGTTGACCTCAAGAACATGCCCCGGTTCAACGAATCCGAGGGGCACGGCCCGAAGCGCGCCCATCCGGTCGAGGATTATTTTGACGACCTGTCGATGCACCTTGTCTATGAAATCTACAAACGCGATTTCGAAGTGTTCAAATATGACTTTGAGAATCCGGGTAACAAGATGCCGATCGGTGAAATTGATCTGGCAGAGGTGCACGCAAAACTGGGCGTTTAGCCCGCAATTCCTTGGGGAAACGATAGGGCTTTGCATTTGCGCCGAACTGGCGTATACGGCGCCCCATACATGCGCGTGATGCCCGCTCAGGCAAGAATCATATCCCCAGAGAGTGGGGGCCCGGTCTGGTATCGTTGCGCAACACAAACATATACCAAACCAATGCAAGGGTCTGATTCACATGGCTAATACGCCCCAATCCAAAAAACGCGCCCGTCAGAACGAAGCCCGTTTTGCCGTCAACAAAGCGCGCCGTTCGCGCATCCGCACCTTTCTGCGCAAAGTAGAAGAAGCAATCGCATCCGGCGACAAAGAGGCGGCAACCGCCGCTCTGCGTGCCGCTCAGCCCGAGCTGATGCGTGGCGTGACCAAGGGCGTTTTCCACAAGAACACTGCGTCACGCAAAGTGTCGCGTCTTGCTGCACGGGTCAAGGCAATCGCCTGAACCGTCATTGAGCGCTAAACTATTGAACGCAAAAGGCACCGGGCCAACCGGTGCCTTTTTGTTTTTAAACCGTAAAAAAGCGCCCGATAGATTCTTTTCAGCCAAAGCCCCTGTCAAGCGCGAAGATCAGTTGCCCGCGCGCTTGCGACTTTGCTAGTTTCAACAGGCGATTCACGCTTGGGGGGACAGGCTAAATCGGCAACCGACGGCTTTTGACACACAAAAGCAATCGGGCGCTGCAACTGGGCAATTTGCCCTGGCCATGTTCATTGCGTATGCATTTTATAAGGCACGACAGGTGCACGGTTTGGGACGAACCGTGATAGCATTTTTGCGGCCTTTTGATATGCATACAACTTTGTGAAAGAGGCTTGGAACCCGTTAACTTTGGTTAACGGTACAATCTCTTTTGCAGGGTCCGATCCGTGATCGCAGACCAAAGCTAGCTGACTTTGTCAGCCTGACATTTGGATATTGGAAGAGTCGCGGAACGGGAAAGCATGACACAGGATCAATGGGGCCAGTTGAAGCAGAAACTTCAGCAATCGGTTGGGCAAAGCAACTTCAAGAACTGGATCGAACCGCTGGAGTTTTCCAAACTCGCGGATGGCGTGGCAACATTCCATGTGCCGACCAGTTTTCTGGGCAATTACGTCTCACAGCATTTTGGGGATTTGATCCTCTATCAGATGAACGCGCTTGTATCCGACGTGCGTCGCATCCACTTTCAGGTGCCTGCCAACACCACCGAACGCCCGACACGACCCGCAACGCGCATGCCCCAAGCCGGGGTCGGCAACGTCGCCTCGTCCGGTGGCGACAGCATGCTGCCAACCGCGCCGCTCGACGAGCGTTTTACCTTTGACACCTTCGTTGTCGGCAAGCCGAACGAACTTGCCAATGCCGCCGCGCGCCGCGTCGCCGAGGGCGGGCCGACAACCTTCAACCCGCTATTTCTTTACGGTGGGGTTGGCCTTGGCAAAACCCACCTGATGCACGCCATCGCATGGGAGCTTCAGACAAGCCGCCCGGACCTGAATGTCGTTTACCTGTCGGCGGAACAATTCATGTATCGCTTCGTGCAGGCCCTGCGCGACCGCAGGATGATGGATTTCAAGGAAATGTTCCGCTCGGTCGATGTTCTTATGGTCGATGACGTTCAATTCATCGCCGGCAAGGACAGCACTCAGGAAGAGTTTTTCCACACCTTCAACGCGCTGGTCGATCAGAACAAACAGATCGTGATTTCCGCCGACCGCGCCCCCGGCGAGATTGCCAATCTCGAAGAGCGGATCAAATCGCGCCTGCAATGCGGGCTGGTGGTTGATCTGCACCCGACCGATTACGAATTGCGCCTTGGCATCCTTCAATCCAAGGTCGAACGCCACCGCGAGCAATATCCCGACCTGACCATGGCCGATGGCGTGCTGGAATTCCTTGCGCATCGCATCAGCACCAATGTGCGCGTCCTCGAAGGCGCTCTGACCCGGCTGTTTGCCTTTGCTTCGCTTGTCGGCCAGCCGATCACGCTTGAACTGACCCAGGATTGCCTGGCCGATGTGCTGCGCGCCTCCGAGCGGAAGGTTTCGGTCGAGGAAATTCAGCGCAAGGTCTCGGATCACTACAACATCCGCCTGAGCGACATGATCGGCCCCAAGCGCCTGCGCAGCTTTGCGCGCCCGCGACAGGTGGCGATGTTCCTGTGCAAGCAGATGACAAGCCGCTCTTTGCCCGAAATTGGCCGCCGGTTTGGCGGGCGGGATCACACCACCGTCATGCACGGCGTCAAGCGGATCGAAGAGCTTCGCATTCAGGATGCCCAGATCGCCGAAGATCTGGAGCTTTTGCGCCGCACACTTGAGGGCTAAACGCCGCGCTCGTCCGCCCGTGTCGGGCAGCCTCGCCCTTTGCGGTGGGGTCTGCTCTTGACGCTGTGACAAATACAGCCGAAAACGCAATAAAGCACTTGAGCCGCAGGGGGAAATTGATACCGTGCCCCTCCCGGCGCTAATCCGGCACCTATAGGGAGCGATGGTATGAAACTCAGCATCGAACGCGGCGCACTGCTTAAGGCCGTGTCACAAGCACAATCCGTAGTCGAGCGGCGCAATACCATTCCGATCCTCGCCAATGTCCTGATCGAGGCCGAAGGGAATTCGGTTCATTTCCGCGCCACCGATCTTGATATCGAAGTCGTCGACAAGGCCCCGGCTATGGTCGAGCGCGCCGGTTCGACAACCGTATCGGCGGTGATGCTGCACGAAATCGTGCGCAAACTGCCCGATGGTGCGCTTGTTACACTGGCCGATGACGGAACCGCCGGGCGCCTGACGGTTCAGGCCGGGCGATCGAACTTCAACCTTGCCACCCTGCCGAAGGAAGATTTTCCGGTCATGGCAAGCTCTGAATATGCCAGCAATTTCAGCGCCCCGGCACCGGTTCTGCGGCGGCTGTTCGACAAGTCCAAATTCGCCATCTCGACCGAGGAAACCCGGTATTACCTGAACGGCGTCTACATGCATGTCTCTGACAGCGATGGTGGCAAGGTTTTGCGCTGTGTGGCCACAGATGGTCACCGTCTGGCGCGGATCGACGCCGACCTGCCCGAAGGGGCCGCCGATATGCCCGGCGTGATCGTGCCGCGCAAGACCGTCGGCGAGCTGCGCAAACTGCTGGAAGACGACGACATGAAGATCGCCGTGTCGGTGTCAGAAACCAAGATCCGTTTTGCCACACCCGATATTACCCTCACCTCGAAGGTGATTGACGGCACGTTCCCCGACTACACCCGCGTCATCCCCCAGGGGAACACCCGCCGGATGGAAGTGGATGCCGCCGAATTTGCCCAAGCTGTTGATCGCGTCGCGACCGTGAGCTCGGAGCGCTCGCGCGCTGTCAAGCTGTCGCTGGATGAAGACCGGCTTGTGCTGTCGGTCAATGCGCCCGATAGCGGCGCCGCCGAAGAAGAACTTGCCGTGGCTTACGGCGATGAGCGGCTTGAAATCGGCTTTAACGCCAAGTACCTGCTTGAAATCGCAAGCCAGGTTGACCGGGAAAACGCGGTGTTCCTGTTCAACTCGTCCGGCGATCCGACCCTGATGCGCGAAGGCAATGACACGACGGCGGTTTATGTCGTCATGCCGATGCGCGTTTAACACCTGTCGGAGCCTCCGGCGGGAGTATTTTTGCCAAGAAGAAGGGCAATGAATGCCCGGCCTCTACCTGTCAGATCTGACTCTCTCGCATTTCCGCTCGCATAGGTCGGCGCGGTTGTCGCTTGATATGCGTCCGGTTGCGATTCATGGACCGAACGGGGCGGGAAAGACCAATGTCCTTGAGGCAGTCTCGCTTTTCTCGCCGGGGCGCGGGCTTCGACGGGCGGCGGCGCAGGATATGGCGCGCAGGCCGGAGGCCTTGGGTTGGAAGCTGAGCGGGCTTCTGCACTCGTTGCACCAGGTACACGAGATCGAGATCACCGCGCAGGACGGGGCCGCGCGACAGGTGCGCATCGACGAGAAAGCTGCCACGCAGATGGCGCTTGGCCGAGTGGCGCGGGTTCTGTGGCTGGTGCCGTCGATGGATCGGCTCTGGATCGAGGGGGCCGAGGGGCGGCGGCGGTTTCTGGATCGTATGACGATGAGTTTCCTGCCCGGACACGGCGATGCGGCACTGGCCTATGACAAGGCGATGCGCGAACGCAATCGTCTTTTGAAGGATCAGGTGCGCGATGCGCATTGGTATCTGGCGCTGGAACACCAGATGGCCGAGGCCGGGGCGCAGATGCATGCCAACCGTCAAGCCGCCCTTGCCCAGATCGCAGAGGCGCAGGCCCAGGCGCAAACGGCCTTTCCGGTGGCCGAGCTTGACCTGACCCAGACCGAGGGCGAAATGCCGAGTAGCGCCGACGACCTGCGCGAGGCGCTGGCCGAAAGCCGGTTTCGCGATCTGATGGCCGGGCGTACCCTTGTCGGGCCGCATCGCGCCGACCTTTACGGGGTTTACGCGGCCAAGGGCGTGCCCGCGGCCGACTGTTCCACCGGTGAGCAAAAGGCGCTTTTGGTCTCGCTGATCCTTGCCAATGCCCGCGCCCTTGCGCGCGATTTCGGCGCGCCGCCGCTTTTGCTGCTTGATGAGGTTGCAGCGCATCTTGACGCCACCCGACGCGCCGCGCTTTATGACGAAATCTGTGCATTGGGCGCGCAGGCATGGATGACCGGCACCGGGGCCGAACTTTTTGCAGAGCTTGGCGCGCGCGCGCAACATATCGAAATTACCGAAACCGACGGCGTCAGCCATGTCACTCCCGGAGAGAGCCAATGACACCGCAGCGCGTGACCCTGATCACCCTTGGCACCGCCGATCTTGAGCGTGCGAAAGCATTTTACGCGGCACTTGGCTGGACCCCGGCGCAGGAGCAGGAGGGGATCGTGTTCTACCAGATGAACGCCCTTGTGCTTGGCCTGTTTGGCAAGGCCGACCTCGCAAAGGATCAGGGGCGCGCCGGGGTGGAATTGGGGACCGGGGCAATCACGCTGGCACAGAATTTCGCGACCGAGGCCGAGGTTGATGCCGCCTTTCAAACAGCCATTGAGGCCGGAGCGAGCCCGCTGAAAGCACCGGAAAAGGTGTTTTGGGGTGGGTACTCGGGCTATTTTGCCGATCCTGATGGCCATGTCTGGGAAGTGGCGATGAATCCGTTCTGGCCGCTGGACCCCGATGGCGGCCTCACACTGCCCGAGACCAGATGACCATCACGCTTTTCGATCTCATGCTCTATGCGGCGGCCATGGCCGGGCTTTGGGCCGTGCCGGGGCCGGTCTGGGTCGCGCTCACGGCGCGCGCCCTCTCGGGTGGCATGCGAGGGGCATGGCCGCTGGCGGTGGGCGTGGCACTGGGCGATTTGATCTGGCCGCTCTGCGCGATCCTCGGGCTGGCATGGGTGCTGTCGCTTTATGGAGACGCGCTCAACCTCCTGCGCTGGATCGCAGCGGTGGTGTTCATCGTGATGGGCCTGCTTTTGATCCGCGCCCCGGCGCGCGTGCCCGGCGCCGACAGCCGCATGATCCGCCCCGGTATCTGGGCCGGATTTTCGGTGGGTATCGCGGCGGTGATCGGCAATCCCAAGGCGATCCTGTTTTACATGGGTTTTCTGCCGGGCTTTTTCGATCTTTCCGCGGTCACGGTGCCTGATATCGCCGCAATCCTTGCGGTTTCGGCCATCGTGCCGATGCTGGGCAACCTTGGGTTGGCCCTTTTTCTTGACCGTGCGCGCCGCCTTTTGCAGAGCCCCAAGGCGATTTCGCGGCTCAATTCCGTCTCAGGTTTCCTGCTTGTTCTGGTTGGGCTGATCATCCCGTTTACCTGAGGGCCGGACACCGCAAAATATGGGGGAAAGGCGTGACATTGCCCCCAATACCTCGTATAAAATAGGAAAAATACGAAGGAACTTTCGCATGTCCGAAACCGTAGCGGTGCCCGAAGAATATGGCGCCGATTCTATCAAGGTTCTCAAAGGGTTAGAGGCGGTCCGCAAGCGCCCTGGCATGTATATCGGGGACACTGATGATGGCTCTGGTCTGCATCACATGGTCTATGAGGTCGTGGATAACGGCATTGACGAGGCACTGGCCGGTCATGCCGATGCCGTCAACGTCACGATCCATGCGGATTCATCCGTTTCGGTAAGCGATAATGGCCGCGGTATTCCCGTCGACATGCACGAGGGCGAAGGCGTTTCGGCCGCCGAAGTGATCATGACCCAGCTTCACGCCGGCGGTAAATTCGACAGCAATTCCTACAAGGTGTCGGGCGGTCTGCACGGGGTTGGTGTTTCGGTGGTGAACGCGCTGTCGGAATGGCTAGAGCTTCGGGTTTGGCGCAATGGCAAGGAACACTATGCCAAGTTCGCGGGCGGATTCACAGTGGAGCCGCTACGCGTGGTTGGTGATGCCAATGGCCGCAAGGGCACCGAGGTGCGCTTTCTGGCCTCGACCGAGACCTTCTCGAACCTCGACTATAGCTTTGAAACGCTCGAAAAGCGCCTGCGAGAGCTAGCCTTTCTGAATTCCGGGGTGCGCATCATCCTGCGTGATGAACGCCCGGCCGAGCCGCTTGAAACCAACCTGTTCTACGAGGGTGGCGTTAAGGAATTCGTGAAATATCTCGACCGCCACAAGACCCCGGCCATGCCGGAGCCGATCTTTATCACCGGCGAGCGTGACGATATCGGCGTCGAAGTGGCAATGTGGTGGAACGATAGCTATCACGAGACGGTTTTGCCGTTTACCAACAACATCCCGCAGCGCGACGGCGGCACGCATATGGCGGGCTTTCGTGGTGCTCTGACCCGCACGATCAACAACTATGCCCAAAGCACCGGGATCGCGCGCAAGGAAAAGATCAGCTTTACCGGCGATGATGCGCGCGAAGGCCTGACCTGTGTGCTGTCGGTCAAGGTGCCGGACCCCAAGTTTTCCAGCCAGACCAAGGATAAACTCGTAAGCTCCGAGGTGCGTCCGGCGGTCGAGGGTCTGGTGAATGAAAAGCTCGCCGAGTGGTTCGAGGAAAATCCGAGCGTGGCCAAGGTCGTGGTCGGCAAGATTATCGAGGCCGCCCATGCCCGCGAGGCCGCCCGCAAGGCGCGCGACCTGACCCGGCGCAAGAACCCGATGGATGTGAACTTTCTGGCAGGCAAGCTTAAGGATTGCTCGTCAAAGGACCCGTCGAAAACCGAAGTCTTCCTCGTCGAGGGTGATAGCGCCGGTGGATCGGCGCAGACCGGCCGGGATCGCGGCACGCAGGCGGTTTTGCCCCTGCGCGGCAAGATCCTTAACGTTGAACGCGCGCGCTTTGACCGGATGCTGGGAAGCCAGGAAATCGGCAACCTCGTGATGGCGCTTGGCACCGGGATCGGGCGGGATGAATTCGATATCTCGAAGCTGCGGTACCACAAGATCGTGATCATGACCGACGCCGATGTCGACGGCGCGCATATCCGCACGCTGTTGCTGACGTTCTTCTATCGACAGATGCCACAGCTGATCGAGGGGGGCTATCTCTATATCGCGCAGCCGCCGCTTTATAAGGTGATGCGTGGCAAATCCGAGGTTTACCTCAAGGATCAGGCCTCGCTTGAGGATTACCTGATTTCACAGGGCACGGCGGATGCGGTTTTGCGGCTTGGTTCGGGCGAGGATATCACCGGCACCGATCTTGTGCGCGTGGTTGAAGAGGCGCGCCAAGCCAAGCGGATTCTCGAAGCCTTCGCCACCCATTACCCGCGCCACATCCTTGAACAGGCCGCGATTGCCGAGGCGTTTCTCGCCGGGAGTGCCGATGCCGACCTTCAGGGCGTCGCCAATGCGGTGGCCGCGCGGCTTGACCTTATTTCCAACGAATACGAGCGCGGCTGGCAAGGCCGCCCGACACAGGATCAGGGCATTCGCCTGACCCGCACCGTGCGCGGTGTCGAGGAAATGCGCACGCTTGACGGGCCGATCCTTCGCGGTGGTGAGGCGCGCAAGCTTGGCAAGATGACCCAAGCCCTGCGCGAGGTATACCGCGAGCCTGCGACGCTAATGCGTAAGGACCGCTCTCAGGCGATCTATGGGCCGCTCGACCTTTTGGATGCGATCCTGAAAGAGGGTGAAAAGGGCCTGACCTTGCAACGCTATAAGGGTCTTGGCGAGATGAACCCCGGCCAGCTCTGGGAAACCACGCTTGACCCCGAAGCGCGCACTTTGTTGCAGGTCAAGGTCGATGACGTGGCCGAGGCCGACGATCTCTTTACCAAGCTGATGGGCGATGTGGTTGAACCGCGCCGCGAATTCATTCAGGCTAACGCGCTTAACGTCGAGAACCTCGACTTTTGAGGGCAGTGTAGGGAAGCACATAAAATTGCGCGGCGCGCATAACTTTGCGCGTCGCCGATGTATTGCAGAATTATTAAATATATAATATTCAGTGTCTTACGCGACTTTAGCTATGTGCCCCTTTCAGAAACTTGAGCTACGTCCTCCGCGTCTCTTTTTGATTGGATGGAAGCTCCACTCTGATCCTGATCAGTTTTTTCCTCATTGCCCATGAAGGCACACACGTAATGTGACAACTCGTGCGCCGCAAATAGACTCTTGAAAACGAAGCAATATCCTCGCGGGAGTATTCATTAAAAGAAATTTGAAGCGAGACTTACGCTTCCTTTGCTCTAACTTCATTGGTTCCCGGTAGGACGGATTGGGGTCGAAAAATCAACATTTTGGCGCTGCCAATGTGTACTTTCCAAAGGATAAAGCGATAACACTCAAAAACCGCCGTCAACAACGCGCTGTAGGCCAAGGCTTTTTCCACACGGCAGAGTTGGACGCTGAAGACGGTCGAAAGCTCCGATATGTCTACGATTGTGGTGCGATGCAAAAATACGCCCGGCAGCGCGATGAGCGAATTGACGAACACCTGAAGTCTGTCGGCTCGAATGAAGTTCTGGATGTACTCTTTATTTCGCACATCCATTTTGACCACATCAGTGGCCTTGAGCGCCTCCTGGATAAAGAGAATGGGGTAAAGGTGGATACCATCGTGATGCCGCTGATCAACGTCGAAGACCGCCTGTTTGCGTATGCCCGAGCCGCCAATGAGGAACCGACCACGATCAATGACCCATTCTTCCGCGACCTTATAACGAACCCCGTTAATGCGCTGGGGCGCTTTGATCCTCGCCAGGTTCTCCTCGTACGACGTGGTTCAAAAGATTTGGGCGCACCGGGTTCAGGAAGGGATAGCGGCGACGATCCGGATGGGCCACTCGATATTCCCCGTGTGTGGGGTGGCGAACGCAAGGAGGGTCTTTTTTGGAAATTGATCGGGAGCGGTATTTGGGAGGAATACGATCAACCTGTTTTGAAGGGTGACGGAACCGAAGCAGATACACACGCAATTATTGTGGACGATACGTTGGCGATGATGGCTTCGTCCGCAGACGGGTGTTGTGACTGGATTCTATCGCCATTCGTCGATCCAGTGATTAGGTCACAGAAAGAGGTGGTCGCGAAATTTCGGATCAGTTGCTAAGGTGGATCGCATGACGAAAGAAGTGATCCGGTATGAAGAAACGCAAAAACCATTCACCCGAATTCAAAGCCCGTGTTGCGCTTGAGGCGATCCGCGAGGAGATGACGTTGGCGGAGCTGTCGAAGAAATACAGCGTTCATCCAACTCAGATTGGCACGTGGAAACGCGCGGCGATAGAGAACATGGCGACGGCATTCACGCGCCGAGGTGCAGCCCCGGAACAGGTAAGCTCGGCTGAAGTCGACAAGCTGCATTCCAAGATTGGCCAGCTTGTGGTGGAACGGGATTTTTTGGCAGATGCCTCGCAACAGTTGCTCGGGACGCGAGGCAAAAAATGGTGAGCGGAAACCATAAGCTAAGCGTTCGCCGCCAATGTGCGTTGCTGACATTGGCGCGGTCAAATCTGTACTATGAGCCGAAGGGCGAGAGCGCCGAGAACCT
>NZ_FWFJ01000002.1 GCF_900172365.1 Roseovarius gaetbuli | reverse complement strand
ACATGAATTTCCAGAACTGGGGCCGTGTCAGTTTTTTGCGGAATTGTTCCTTCCCCGACAGCAATGCCCCGTGAACCTGGAAAATACTCTTCGCCAGATCTACACCAATCATTGTATCCTTCATTTTGCCGTCCTCTCCGTTAGATGGTCTACAGACCACCATCTTGGCACATTGCGATGCCGTCAGGGGAGGGCGGCAACCACCCCATCTTCAGTACCTGGAACAGCACATCGCTGATCCTACCGGCGCCAGCCGGTAGTGGTTCAGTCTGTTTCACAATACGCCGCCTTTTTACCCACCTATATCACAACCTTGCCGCGAAACGGGACGCGCCACAAGGCGCGACACTTTGGGCCTCTGGGCTTGTCCGGGCAATCCCTCGGCCATAGCTTGCTTTCGCGCCTTGCAAAACCCAACCGCCGCGCCTAGTTTCCGCAACAATTCGCGGGGGCAGTCCCGCGCCAACCTATAAGGACACAACCCTATGGAAGCCTTTGGCCAGTTTATCCCGCTTATCCTGATTTTCGCGATCATGTATTTCCTGCTGATCCGTCCGCAGCAGAAAAAACTCAAGGAACACAAGGCGATGGTTGATGCGCTGCGCCGTGGCGATCAGGTCGTCACCCAGGGCGGGCTTATCGGCAAGGTGCATAAGGTCAAAGACGACAACGAGGTCGAGGTCGAGCTTTCCGAGGGCGTCAAGGTGCGGGTTGTACGCTCGACCATCGCGCAGGTTCTCTCCAAGACCGAGCCCGCCGAAGGCTAAGCTCGAAGACCTATTGTAACTCTCTGAAAAGGCAGGATTATGCTGCAAATTGACCTGTGGAAACGCCTGTGTATCTGGGGGGTTGTCGCCCTTGGTCTGTGGCTGGCCCTGCCGAATGCTTTCTACCCGCGGGTCGAGGCCCATAACGACGCCGTCGCCGCCGTCGAGGCGGGCAATGCCGAGACGCCAGAGATCAAGCAGGCGCTGTCGCAATGGCCCGACTGGATGCCCTCGGGGCTGGTCAATCTTGGGCTTGATCTGCGCGGCGGCGCGCATCTTCTGGCCGAGGTCAAGGTCGCGGATGTCTATCAGGCGCGGGTCGAGGGCATGTGGCCCGAGGTGCGGGACCTGCTGCGCGAAGAGCGCGACCGCATCGGCCCGATCCGTCTGCAATCCACCGAGAACGCAGAGTTGCGCGTGCGCCTTGTCGAGCGCCCGGAAATGGCGAGCGAGGCGGCCAGCCTTGTGCGCGGTCTGGCGCGTCCGGTCACAAGCCTGACCGGGGCCGGGGCCAGCGATATCGACGTCAGCGCCGAAGCCGGTGAAATCATCGTCCGCCTGAGCGAGGCCGAACAGCTTGCCACCGATGACCGCACCGTGCGTCAGGCGCTCGAGATCATCCGCCGCCGGATCGACGAGGTCGGCACCCGCGAACCCACGATTCAGCGTCAGGGCGCCGACCGCATCCTGATCCAGGTGCCCGGCGTCGGAAGCGCGGCCGAACTCAAGCAGATCATCGGCACCACCGCCCAGCTGACCTTTCAACCGGTGGTCAGCCGCACCTCGAACGCCGAAGAACGCCCCGGTGCCGGCAACGAGGTTCTGCCCTCGCTGGATGACGAGGGCGTCTATTACATCCTGGAACGCGCCCCGGTGGTCACCGGCGAGGAACTCGTCGATGCGCAGCCCGATTTTGACCAGAACGGCCGCCCGGCGGTCTCGTTCCGGTTCAATCCGACCGGCGCACGCAAATTTGGCGATTACACCGCCGAGAACATCGGCAACCCCTTTGCCATCGTGCTTGACAGCGAAGTGATCAGCGCGCCCGTGATCCAGAGCCATATCGCCGGCGGATCGGGCATCATCACCGGCAATTTCAACGTCGAGGAAAGCACCAAGCTTGCGGTTCTTTTGCGGGCAGGGGCCTTGCCTGCGGGGCTTGAATTTCTTGAGGAACGCACCGTTGGCCCGGAACTTGGCGCCGATAGCATCGAGGCGGGCAAGATCGCCTGTATCGTGGCCTTCGTGCTGGTGCTTGTCTTCATGTTCGCGAGCTATGGCACCTTCGGGATTTTCGCCAATATCGCGCTGATTGTGAACGTCGGCCTGATCTTTGGCCTGCTGAGCATGATCGGCGCCACGCTGACCCTTCCGGGGATCGCGGGGATCGTGTTAACCATCGGGATGGCGGTGGATGCGAACGTACTTGTCTTCGAGCGCATCAAGGAAGAGATGAAGTCGGCCAAGGGCCCGGCGCGCGCCATCGAGCTTGGCTATGAAAAGGCGATGAGTGCGATTGTCGATGCCAACCTGACCACCTTCCTGACAGCGGTGATCCTTTATGCCATGGGCTCTGGTCCGGTGCGCGGCTTTGCGATTACGCTTGGGCTTGGTATCATCACCTCGGTCTTTACCGCGCTGTTCGTGACCCGTCTGATCGCGGTGATCTGGTTTGAACGCCGCCGCCCCAAAACCGTGCTTACAGGGCGCGCGCTCCGGCTTGTGCCGCAGGAAACAAGCTGGGACTTTTTTAGCCGCTGGAAGATGTCGCTTGGCATTTCGGCGGTTATGATCGTGATCGCTATTGGGTCTTTCGGGCTTCAGGGGCTGAATTTCGGCATTGATTTCAAAGGCGGCACCACGATCCGCACCCAAAGCGCCGAACCGGTTGATATCGCCACCTACCGCGGCGCGATGGATGGGCTGGAGCTTGGCGATATCAGCATCACCGAGGTGTTCGATCCGACCTTTGGCGAGGATCAGAACGTGTCGATGATCCGCATTCAGGCGCAGGATGATCAGGAAAGCGTCTCGGCAGAGATGATCCTTACCGTCGAGTCCGCTTTGCAAAAGGCGGTGCCGGATGTCAAATTCACCTCGGTCGAAAGCGTTGGTCCCAAGGTCTCGGGCGAGTTGATCCAGACCGCCGTGATCGCGGTCATTCTGGCGATTGGCGCGGTGCTTATCTATATCTGGATGCGCTTTGAATGGCAGTTCGCGGTCGGCGCGGTTGTGGCGCTTGTCCACGACGTTATGCTCACCATCGGCGTGTTCTCGGAAATCCAGATTCAGTTCGATCTTGCGATCATCGCCGCGCTTTTGACCATCGTCGGCTATTCGCTCAACGATACGGTGGTGGTGTTTGACCGGGTCCGCGAGAACCTGCGCAAGTACAAGCAAAAGCCGCTGAGCGAGGTGTTGAACCTGTCGATCAACGAAACCCTGTCGCGCACGATGATGACCTCTGTCACCACGCTTCTGGCGCTTCTGGCGCTCTATTTCCTTGGTGGTGATGTGATCCGGGGCTTTGTCTTTGCGATGATCTGGGGCGTGATTGTCGGCACCTATTCGTCGATCTTCGTGGCAAGCACGATCCTGCTCTGGCTTGGCGTCAAGCGGGACTGGTCCAAGCCGGATGCCAATACCGGAAACCAGTTCGCGAACGTTGATGCCTGATCTGCTGTTGCAGGTCTGGGCCACGCCCGGACTGATCTGGCTTTTGCTGGCGATTGCGGTTGCGGGGATCGTGCGGGGCTTTACCGGCTTTGGCACGGCGCTTGTCTTCGTGCCGGTTGCGGGGATCTTTCTTGCGCCCCAAACCGTGGTCGGGGTGATGACCCTGACCGGCATCGTCAGCACCTTCGTCCTATTGCCGCGCGCCTGGCGACAGGCGGACCGGCGCGAGGTCGGGCTTCTGGCGCTTGCCGCGCTTGTGACCGTGCCGCTTGGTCTCTGGCTTATGCAGGTGCTGGAGGCGGAGACGATCCGTTGGGTGGTGGCGGCGGTGGCGGCGATTACCCTTGGCGCGCTTGTGGCGGGCTGGCGGTTTTCCGGCATCGTCTCGCGGCCGATGCTTTTGGCGATTGGCGCGATGGCCGGGGTGATTGGCGGGATGACCGGGCTGACCGGGCCGGTGGTGATCCTGTTCTATCTGGCGGGCCAGTCAGCGGCGCAATCGGTGCGCGCCAACACGATCCTGTTCCTGGCCGCGCTTGACGTGGTGATCGCGGTGAACCTCTTGTCGAGCGGCGATCTGGAATGGACGACCGCGCTCTTGGCGCTGACGCTGGCGGTGCCCTATTTCATCACCTCGCTGATCGGCCAAGCGCTGTTTGACCCGCGCCACCAGCGGCTTTACCGTTGGGCGGCCTATAGCGTGATCGCCCTGGCCGTGCTAAGCGGCCTGCCACTCTGGACATAAGGGAGCCTGAGCATGCATATGACCGAGATAAGCTTTGACGGGGCCACCCCGATTGACGGCTATGGACCGGGATTTTTTCGCGTCGCCGGACAGGTGATGGAAGGGCCGATATTGGTCACCGTCACCGGCGCGCGCGGCTGGGGGGGCTACGCCGACACCGAGGCGCTTCTGGCGCTTGTCGGCGATATCGACGTGCTGTTCATCGGCACCGGCCCCGAGATGGCGCATATCCCGAGCGCCCTGCGCATAGCCCTTGAGGGGGCGGGGCTTGGCGTTGAAACCATGACCTCGCCGACCGCCTGTCGCACCTATAACGTGCTCTTGTCCGAAGGGCGGCGCGTGGCAGTGGCGCTTTTGCCGGTGTGAGCCGCGGGATGGGGCTACGTGTCAGTGATCTGAGCGTCGCGCGCGGCGGTATCCGGGTGCTTGAGGGGCTGTCGTTTGCGCTTGCCCCCGGTCAGGCGCTTGTGTTGCGCGGGCCCAACGGGATCGGCAAGACCACGCTTTTGCGCACCATTGCCGGGCTGCAACCGCCCGTGTCGGGCGAGGTTGACGCGCCCGCCGAGGCGCTTGTTTACGCAGGCCACGCCGATGGCATCAAGGCGACGCTCACGGTGCGCGAGAACCTTGAATTCTGGGCGCAGGCCTTTGGCAATAGCGACATTTCCGGCGCGATGGCGGCGTTTCAGCTTGCCCCGCTTGGCGAGCGCCCCGCCGGCGCGCTTTCGGCCGGGCAAAAGCGCCGCCTTGGCCTGGCGCGCCTGTTGGTGACCGGGCGCGAGATCTGGGTGCTGGACGAGCCGACCGTGTCGCTTGACGTCGAGGCCGTGGCGATGTTCGCCGCCGCCGTGCGCGCCCATCTTGCGGCGGGCGGGCTTGCGGTGATCGCCACGCATATCGACCTTGGCCTGTCCGAGGCAGAGGTGCTTGATGTCACCCCCTTCAAGGCACGCCCGCTTGAGCATGACGATTTTGACGGGGCCTTTTTATGATCGCGCTTTTGATCCGGGATTTCAGGCTTGCGATGCGCGCGGGCGGCGGCTTTGGCCTCGGGCTGGCGTTTTTCCTGATCGTGGTGACGCTGGTGCCGTTTGGCGTCGGGCCGCAAAGCGCGCTTTTGGCGACCATCGCGCCTGGCATCCTCTGGCTTGGGGCGCTGTTGTCCTGCCTGCTGTCGCTCGACCGGATTTTCGCGCTCGACTGGGAAGACGGCAGCCTTGACCTTTTGGCGACCTCGCCGCTGCCGATGGAGGCGATTGTCACCATCAAGGCGCTTGCGCATTGGGTGACCACGGGCCTGCCGCTCGTGCTGGCGGCGCCGGTCTTTGCTTTGTTGCTCAACATGCCCACCGCAGGCTATCAGCCGCTGGTGCTTTCGCTGTTGCTGGGCACCCCGGCGCTCAGCGTGATCGGCACCTTTGGCGCGGCGCTGACCGTGGGGCTCAAGCGGGGCGGGCTGTTGCTGAGCTTGCTTGTGCTGCCGCTTTATGTGCCTACATTGATCTTTGGCGCCGAGATGGCGCGGCGCGGGGCCGAAGGTTTTGATACCACGACGCCTCTTTTGATGCTGGCCGGGATCACCTGCGGCACCATCGCGCTTTTGCCTTTCGCCTCGGCTGCGGTACTAAGGGTCAATCTGCGCTAGACATATGGGATTTGGGATGAACTTGAACACACTCTGGGCGTATGCAAACCCCAAGAAATTTATCCAGACCACCGACCGGGTTTTGCCCTGGGTGGCCGGCTTGGCGGCGCTTGCGCTTGTGCTTGGGCTGATCTGGGGGTTCTTCTTCACGCCCGAGGATTACCGGCAGGGATCGACCGTCAAGATCATCTACCTGCATGTGCCAAGCGCGCTTATGGCGATCAACGCCTGGATGATGATGCTGGTGACCTCGCTGGTCTGGATCGTGCGCCGCCACCACGTCAGCGCCCTTGCGGCCCGCGCGGCGGCGCCGGTGGGCCTTGTGATGACGGTGATCGCGCTGATCACCGGGGCGATATGGGGCCAGCCGATGTGGGGCACATGGTGGGCCTGGGATCCGCGTTTGACCAGTTTCCTGATCCTGTTCCTGTTTTACCTGGGTTATATCGCCCTCTGGGAGGCGATCGAGAATGACGACACCGCCGCCGATCTTACAAGTATCCTCTGCCTTGTCGGCTCGGTCTTTGCCCTGCTCAGCCGCTATGCGGTGAACTTCTGGAATCAGGGCCTGCATCAGGGCGCTTCGCTTAGCCTTGATAAGGAAGAGAACGTCGCCGATGTGTTCTGGTATCCGCTGCTGGTCTGCATCGCGGGGTTCGTGTTGTTGTTCGTGGCGCTTGTGCTATTGCGCACGCGCACAGAAATTCGCGCCCGCCGGATGCGGGTGCTTTTGGCACGTGAAAGAATGGGGGCATGATGCCGGATCTTGGAAAATACGCCGAGGCGGTTTTGTCGTCTTATGCAGTCTCGATTGCCCTGATCATCGGGTTGATCCTGTTCAGCACGATGCGCTCAAAACGCGTCAAGAAACAACTTCAAGAGATTGAAAAAAAGGTGAAATCAAATGGCTAAGCTTTCGCCGCTCATGCTTGCGCCGCTGGTGATCTTCGCGGGGTTTGCAGGCCTTGCCTTTATCGGGTTGCAGCGTGACAATCCCAACGAGCTGCCTTCGGCACTCAAGGGCAAACAGGCGCCCGCCGTCGAGGTCACGGCGCTTGGTACGGGGCCGGTGTTTGGCGATGGCGACCTGCGCGATGGCAAGGTCAAGCTGGTGAATTACTGGGCAAGCTGGTGCGCGCCCTGCCGCGTCGAGCATCCCAACCTTGAAACCCTCGCAGAGCAGGGGATCACGATCTACGGTGTCAATTACAAGGACAAGCCCGCGAATGCGCTTGGCTTTCTGGATGAGCTGGGCAATCCCTATGCCGCCATGGGCGCCGATGAAAAGGGGCGCATGGCGCTCAACTGGGGCGTCTACGGCGTGCCCGAGACTTATGTGATCGACGGCGAGGGCAATATCGTGCTGCGCTTTGCCGGGCCAATCACCAGCCGGGTGATGCAAAGCACCATCCTGCCCGCGATTGAAGAGGCCCGCTAGGGCGGGGCTGTCACGTCACTCGCCGCAAGGCGTGTCGCTCATTGTGGCGCGCAGGGGGCAGGCATAGCCGGTGTGCGCCTCGCCATGGGCACCATAAACGGCAAGAAAGCTCAAAAGACCTGCCTGCAGAAGAATGAGAGCAGTACGCATCGGATATTCCTTTCTATCGGCTTGCATCCAAGGTTGGTTGCATTGGGCACATTTGAAAGAGGGGATATCCTCACGCTTGTGTCATCCGCATGACGCTGTCGAAAAATGGCGCGTTTCTGCGGTGCAGCGGCGGGTTTTTGCGCAGACTGCAAAAAGGGCGGCCCGCTGTGGACCGCCCTCAGTTCGTCATCTCGTCTTGTCGAAATCGCTTGGCACGCGACCTGCGCTCGAAAAGGATCAGGTGAATTTTGAGTTTGCCATGATGTTCACTTCATTCGCGATCATAGCGCGCTTCGCCTGCGAATCCGCCTTAATCATGCCAGGAATGAGAAACGCGTCAACTAGCAGCCAGATACCGAGGCCAATCAGTAAAAAAGCACCTATGGAAACCATAAGCGTGAATCCACCCAAGATAGTCAGAACCAGCATCCCAACTGCACTACGCGTTTTACCCAGATAAAAGCGATGAATACCCAGGACACCCAAAAACAACCAAAGCAGGTATACCATTCCAATAGATTTTTTCTCATTACTTAGTCGTTGCTCAACGAGCACCATCTGTTCAGTCGATAGACTCATTACATAGTTCCCTTAATCAATAATGCTGACTAAAAAAATCTAGAGATCTAATCAAGGAACAATCGTTCCAAATACACCCTAAAGTAGATGTTTGTTGCGAAAATATCGCCTTGAATGGAAAAAATGCGGCCCTTTCGGAGCCGCATTTATCTGTCTTCTTATGCCTTGAACGTTTAGGCCGCCGATTTGGCCAGGTTGCGCAGCACGTAATGCAGAACGCCGCCGTGTTCGATATATTCGATCTCGATCGCGGTATCGATCCGGCACTTGATCATGATCTCTTTCACCGTGCCGTCGGCGTAGGCGATCGTGCAGGGCACTTCCTGCAACGGTTTGATCGTGTCGAGACCCGAGATCGAAATGCTTTCCTCGCCTGTGAGGGCAAGGGACTTGCGGCTGTCGCCACCGGTAAATTCGAACGGGATCACTCCCATGCCAACCAGGTTGGAGCGGTGAATACGCTCAAAGCTCTCGGCGATCACGGCCTTGACGCCCAAGAGGGCAGTGCCCTTGGCGGCCCAGTCACGCGACGACCCGGCGCCATACTGCTCGCCACCAAAGACGACCAGCGGGGTGCCGTTGGCCTGATAGGCCTCGGCGGCGTCAAAGATCGAGGTCTGTGCGCCATCGGGGCCCTTGGTGTAACCGCCTTCAACCCCGTCCAGCATCTCGTTCTTGATGCGGATATTGGCGAAGGTGCCGCGCATCATCACCTCGTGGTTGCCACGACGCGAGCCGTAAGAGTTGAATTCGCGCACCGGCACCTGACGCTCGGTGAGGTACTTGCCGGCCGGAGTGTCTTCCTTGAACGAGCCCGCAGGCGAGATGTGGTCGGTGGTGACCATATCGCCCAAAAGCGCCAGAACGCGGGCGTCCTCGATATTGCTGATCGTGCCGGGGTCCTTGGACATGCCTTTGAAGTAGGGCGGGTTCTGGACATAGGTCGATTGCGCGGGCCAATCGTATGTCTCGCCCTCTGACGTCTCGACACCCTGCCACTTTTCGTCGCCTTTGAAGACATCGGCATATTTCGACTGGAACGCCTCGCGGGTGACGGTCTGTTCGACCAGATCGGCCACTTCTTTCGAGGTCGGCCAGATATCCTTGAGATAGACATCCTTGCCCTCGGGCGTCTGCGCGATCGGGTCTTTGGAGATGTCGATATTCATGTCACCGGCCAGAGCATAGGCCACCACAAGCGGCGGCGAGGCCAGATAGTTGGCGCGCACGTCGGGCGAAATACGACCCTCAAAGTTGCGGTTGCCCGACAACACGGAGGTCGCCATCAGGTCGCCTGCGGAAATCGCCTCTGAGATTTCTTTCTGCAGCGGACCAGAGTTGCCGATGCAGGTGGTGCAGCCATAGCCGACAAGGTTGAAGCCGATCTTGTCGAGGTCTTCCTGAAGGCCGGCGGCCTCAAGATAGGCGCTGACCACCTGGCTGCCGGGGGCAAGCGAGGTTTTGACCCAGGGCTTGCGGGTAAGGCCAAGCGCGGCCGCCTTGCGCGCCACAAGGCCGGCGCCGATCATCACGTAGGGGTTCGAGGTGTTGGTGCACGACGTGATCGAGGCGATCACGACCGAGCCATCACGAATCTCGTAATCCTCGCCTTCGACCTTTTGCGACTTGCGCGGGTCGATGATCGCATCAGGCACGGGGCCCTCAGAGGCCATATCCTCGGCGGCATCGCTCTGGTCTTCGCCGCGGTATTCCGACACCACGTTGAAAAAGTTGTCCGCCGCCTGATCCAGAGCCACGTAATCCTGCGGGCGTTTGGGGCCGGAAATGGCGGGCACGATGGTGCCCATGTCAAGGCTAAGCGTGGCGGTATAGACCGGCGCGTAATCCGCACCGCGCCAAAAGCCGTTTTCCTTGGCATAGGCCTCGACAAGCTGCACGCGGGCCTCGTCGCGGCCGGTGTTGCGCAGGTAGCGCAGGGTCTCATCGTCGATCGGGAAGAAGCCACAGGTCGCGCCATATTCCGGCGCCATGTTGGCGATGGTCGCGCGATCCGCCAGCGGCAGGTGATCAAGACCTGCGCCGTAGAATTCAACGAACTTGCCGACAACGCCCTGGGCGCGCAGCAGTTCCACGACCTTGAGCACAAGATCGGTGCCGGTGGTGCCTTCAAGCATCGCGCCGGTCAGCTCGAAGCCGACAACCTCCGGGATCAGCATCGAAATCGGCTGGCCAAGCATCGCGGCCTCGGCCTCGATCCCGCCAACGCCCCAGCCAAGAACCGCCACGCCGTTGATCATGGTGGTGTGGCTGTCGGTGCCGACAAGCGTGTCGGGATAGGCAACGGTCTCGCCGTTCTGATCGACATCGGTCCACACGGTCTGGGCCAGATATTCAAGGTTGACCTGGTGACAGATGCCGGTGCCGGGGGGCACAACGCGGAAGTTGTTGAACGCGCCCTGACCCCATTTGAGGAACTGGTAACGCTCCATGTTGCGCTCGTATTCGCGGTCAACGTTCATCTGGAAGGCGCGCGGATTGCCGAATTCGTCGATCATCACCGAGTGGTCGATCACGAGGTCAACCGGGTTGAGCGGGTTGATCTGTTCGGCCTTGCCGCCAAGCGCCACGATCCCGTCGCGCATCGCTGCAAGGTCAACCACCGCCGGAACGCCGGTGAAATCCTGCATCAACACGCGGGCCGGGCGATAGGCCAGCTCGCGGTTGGCGCGGCCGCCATTCGCGGCCCATTCGGAAAACGCCTTGATGTCGTCGGTGGTGACGGTCTTGCCGTCTTCGAACCGCAACATGTTTTCTAGCACGACCTTGAGAGCGGCGGGCAGGCGCGAGAAATCGCCCAGACCGGCGGCCTCGGCAGCCTTGATCGAATAATAGGCGACAGATTGGTCACCAACTTTTAGGGTTTTGCGGGTATTCGAGCTGTCTTGTCCGACGCTAATGGGCATTTGAGCCGTCCTTTCACGTTCGATGAGGAAGTATTTGCCCTGCTTCTGACCGATTTGCGGGGTTCGATCAAGAGGGGGAGGCGGTCTTTTGTATACTATTGCACACAATTTGCCCGTATTTCAATATTTCAAGCCTGTCTCGCGAAACCTTGATTGGTTATTCTCGGCGTGTCAGCCTACGTATGTTAGCATGAAACGCTAACCGTTCCAGATCAGGCTGAGCTTATGAAACAGATCATTCCCATCCTTGCCGCCGCCTTGATGCTTGCCCTGCCGGTTTCATCGCGGGCGCAGGAACGGCCCGTGGTGGTTGAGCTGTTTACCTCGCAGGGCTGTTCGTCCTGCCCGCCCGCCGATGAATTCATGCAACAACTTGCGGCGCGGCGCGATGTGATCGCCTTGTCGCTGCATGTGGATTACTGGGATTACATCGGCTGGGCCGACATTTTCGCCAAGCCCGAACACACCGCCCGGCAGCGCGGCTATGCCAAATCCGGTGACCGACGCATGATCTATACCCCGCAGATGATCATCAATGGCAAGGATCACGTGGTCGGCAACCGGCCGCGCGATGTGACCGAGCTTATTGAAAAACACCGGTTTGACGCCGACGACATCGTTTTGAATGCCAGCCGCGATGGTGACTTCCTGCGCATCACGGCCAAGACCGATGTCGCCCACGACATGCCGATGCTGGTTCAATTGCTGCGCTATCGCCCCGAGGCGACCGTTGCGATTGAACGCGGCGAGAATGCCGGCAAGCTGTTGAAATATTCCAATATCGTCACCGAGATGACCCAACTCGCCGTCTGGGACAGCAGCGCGCCACTCAAGATTGACACCCAGATCAGCGGCGATGAGCCGCTGGTGGTTTTGCTGCAATATCCCGATTTTGGCACCATCGAGGCGGCGGTCGAGCTGCCTTAGAGCGTGTCGCGTTCGCTCAAAATTCACGCGACACGCTCTAAGTTATTGATTTCGCATGTTGTCGACGCTCAAAACCGGGTCCCACTTTTGAGCAACATGCTCTAGGCGCCGGACCAGAGTATTTCATAAACTGCACCGATCCCGTCGGCTTCGACCTCGATGCTGAACCGGGTTTGGGCGGCCTCGCGCGCGGCGCGGGCCATGGCGCCATGGCTTTGGGGGGCGCTCAGGAGGCGTTCGATGGCTGCGGCGGTCTCGGCCGGGGCATCCTCGGGCACAATCACACCGCAACCGCCGCCACACGAAAAGCTGTCGTAATATCCCGCATCGGTGGCCACGAAGGGCACGCCGCTTGCCATGCCCTCAAGCGGCGCCATGCCGTAGCCTTCGTAGCGCGGCAATTGCACGACCACGCTGAGCGTGCGCATGAGGGCGGGCAGGGCATCGGGCGCGACCTCGCCGGGAAACATAATGCGATCAGTGAGGTCGGCCGCCGCGATCTGTTGTTTCAGCCCGTCCAGAAACCGCTGATCCGATTTGGCGGCGCGGCCGATCAGCAGGGCGGTGACACCGGGGCAGCGCGGCAACAGCTCGATCATCGCAGCAACGAAGCGGTCGCTGCCTTTTTCGGGGCGAATGCGGCCAATCGTGGCAACGCCGCAGGTGCCGCCAAAGCCGGTCTTGGCCCAGGCGGCGGCGCGATCCGGTGCGGGGTGAAAACGGGCGCAATCCACGCCATGCGGCACCACGGCGCGCACGTGCGGGACAAATGTCGCGGCGGCCTCGGTCGTGGCAATCACCGCGTCCATCCGCGCGATGAGCCACCGCGGAAAGGCCGAATGGCGCCGCTGGGCGGCCGAGGTAAAGACGATGCGGATCGGCAGCCCCAGCACATCGCGCGCCCAGATCGCCGCGCGCATCTCGGTGTTGCGCCGGACGTGCCAGATCGTGAAGGCGCGGTTCGGCGGCGGTGTGCGCGAGAGCGCGCGCGCTTCGGCGCGGCTTATCGGGGCCGGGCAGCCGGGCAGGCCCACCCCCGCCAGTGCCATGTCATAGCGGCCCATCTGCACACGCACCACACCCGCAGCCGTCGCCGAGACGCCGGTGAAATTGCGGTTGAAATTGGTCACGATCAACTCTGGCATTTGGCGGGCCGGTTGGATTTGAGTATTTTTGGAACGATGAAAGTCAGGGTCATTGCACGCCCTCCAGGTCAAGCGCCGAGATCAGGTCGGTGGTGATCTGATCAAGGACGTTTTCCTGCGCGGCGGCGAAGGCGCGGGCGCGGGAGCGCACGGCCTCAAGTGCGGCGGGGTCGGTGAGCTGTGTGATCAGGGCCTGCGCCAGCTCGGTCGCATCCGCTACCTCAAGTGCCGCGCCGGAGGCGTCGATCAAAGGGTAGGTATCGGCGAAGTTCTTATAAAGCGGGCCATGTAGAATGGCCGATCCGGCATAGGCGGGCTCGTAAGGATTGTGGCCGCCCACCGGCGTGAAGGAGCCACAAAGACAAGTCAGCGGGCAAAGCGCATACCACAGCCCGGTTTCGCCAAGGGTATCGGCAAGGTAAACTTGGGTCTGGCCGGTGATCTGGCCGCCAATGGCGCGGCGCGCGCCGCTGAGCCCGCTGGTCGCGATCAGCGTTTCAAGCGCCAACCCGCGTTCGGGATGGCGCGGCACGAGGATCAGCAGGGCGTCGGGGGCCTGTTGCAGGACTGTCTTATGCGCGGCCAGCATCAGATCGTCCTCGCCGGGGTGGGTCGAGCTTGCCAGCCAGACCGCCCGCCCCGAGATCAGGCGGGTCATCCGGTCTTTCTCGGCGGGATCGAACGGCAGAGCCCCCGAGAGCGACTTGAGGTTCTGCCCGGTCTTGGCATGGTGCAGGCCAAGGTCTTGCAGATGCGCCGTGGTGCGGGCGTCCTGTGTGTGGATATGGGCGAAAACCCCCAAAAGATGGCGCGCCGTCTTTGGCGCACGTTTCCAGTTGCGCGCCGAGCCATCCGATATGCGCGCGTTGATCAGCGCCATCGGGATGCCTGCGGCGTGGCTGCGCGCCAGCATTTGCGGCCAAAGCTCGCTTTCCACGAAGATCGCGGCCGTTGGGCGCCAATGGGCCAGAAAGCGGTCGATCGCGCGGCGCGCATCGAGTGGCGCGAATTGGTGAGTGGTGCGCGGCGGCAGGCGGCTTGCCACCACCTGCGCCGAGGTGGCGGTGCCCGAGGTGATCAGGAAGGACCAGCCGGGATAGGCCTCGCCCATATGGGTGATCAGGCGCAGCACCGACACGCTCTCGCCGACAGAGGCGGCGTGAAACCAGATCAGCGGGCCGTCGGGGCGCCTGGCCGTGGCCCGGCCCATCCGTTCCGGTAATCGCGCGGGATCGGTGCCTTGCGCCGCAAGCTTGTCCTTGACGCGCGCATAGGCCAGCGGCGCGACAAGGTTGGCTGCCGCACTATAAAGCCGGAGGGGCAGGGGCGCAGGAGCGCGCGTCATCAGCCGCCGGTATGGCTCATGTGGCGCGATACGCGGCCATCGACGCCTTGCCGCGAATAGTCGAAATCATGGCCTTTCGGCTTGTGCGCGATGGCGTCGCGAATGGCCGCTTCAAGTGGCGCGTCGCTGCCGGGGTTGTTGCGCAGGGGCGCGCGCAGATCTGCCATATCCTCTTGGCCGAGGCACATGTAAAGCTCGCCGGTGCAGGTCAGGCGCACGCGGTTGCAGCTTTCGCAGAAATTATGGGTGAGCGGTGTGATAAAGCCGATCTTCTGGCCGGTTTCCTCGATCCTCACATACCGCGCCGGGCCGCCGGTGCGCTCGGGCAGGTCGGTCAGTGTATGGCGGTCGCGCAGGGTGGCGCGCAGATCAGACAGCTTCCAGTATTGGTCAAGCCGGTCCTCGTTGCCGATATCGCCCATCGGCATCACCTCGATAAAGGTAAGGTCCATGTCGCGGCTGGCGCACCATTCAAGCAGGGTGAACAGCTCGTCTTCGTTGAACCCCTTGAGGGCGACGGTGTTGATCTTGACCCGAAGCCCCGCCTTTTGCGCGGCATCAATGCCCTTGATCACCTGCGGCAGACGACCCCAACGGGTGATATCGGCGAATTTCTGATCGTCCAGCGTATCGAGCGAGATATTCACCCGGCGCACGCCCGCCGCGTAAAGATCATCGGCAAAGCGTTCCATCTGGCTTCCGTTGGTGGTCAGGGTCAGCTCTTTCAGGGCGCCGCTGTCCAGATGCCGCGTCATCGCGTCAAAGAAGGTCATGATGCCCTTGCGCACCAAGGGCTCGCCACCGGTGATGCGCAGCTTTTCAACGCCAAGCCCGACAAAGGCCGAGCACATGCGATCAAGCTCTTCCAGCGTGAGCAGCTCTTTCTTGGGCAGAAAGGTCATGTTTTCCGACATGCAATAGACGCAGCGAAAATCGCAGCGGTCCGTGACGGAGACGCGCAAATAATTAATCGCGCGATGGAAGGGATCAATAAGAGGTGTTTTCATGCCTGAAATCTAGGCGCGTGGGGCGAGCGGGGCAAGGGTCATGTTGTCCGTTGAAGCCCGATTGTTGCGGGGCTAAAGTGGACAAATGAGAAATAGTGTTGTGATTTTCGGTTTGGGTCTTGTCTTGGGCGGCTGCGCGCAAGTGGAGCGTGTGTTCGCGCCAAAGGCAGATGTGCCGCCCGCAGAGAGCGTGGTTACGGAGCCGCAGAGCGCGCCCACCGCGTCGACGCGCCCGCCCGCCAATGCCCCGCAAACCGCCGCAGCGTTTGACACGACCACCCCGCAAGAGCGCGCCGAGGCGGTGGCGGTTGCGGCAAAGCCGGGCGCGCGGGATCTTGGCGTGACCATCGCATCGCTCGGCGCACCGACAGAACCTGGGTTCTGGCTCAAGACGCCGCTGGTCAGCGCTGCGGCCAAGGGGCGGGTGGATTACCCGGCCAACGGCAAATCGGTCGCGGTCGACCTTATCCCGCTTGATGGCCCTGAAGGCGCCGGAAGCCGGATGTCGCTGGCGGCGTTCCGCCTTTTGGAGGCGCCTCTGACCGGCTTGCCAGAGGTGCGGGTGCATCTGCTGGCAGAGTAGCGCGCGCCGTTACGACGCGGGCTGTTGCGGCAGGAACTTGACCGCCTCTTTGCGGGCAAAGGGCTTCATGTGCCTGGCATGGTTTGACAGGAAATACTCGACCCGCTCGGGGTCGTGCTTGGACAGATCGCGCAGCCATCCTGCCACCGATTTCTGCAGGGTCCAGTCGGCATCCTGCACATAGTCTGCGGCCCAGCCCATGACCCGCACGCGAACGGCCAATTCGGCCTCGGAGGGGTGGTTTTGCTTGGCAAAGGGCAGGGCGATGATCATCACCGCGCGCTTGATCCAGTGATCGTCGGAGGTGGTCCAACCGGCGACGGTTTCGATCCGCGAGGGATCGGCGACCAGACGCTTTTGCGCGGCGGTCATGACCTGATCGGCAATCGCCCAACTGTCGAAATCGGGCATCCAGGACAGGAGCATCTCCCAGACCGCGGTGTCATCGGGGCGAATGCGCGCTTGGGTCAAAAGCTTGGCGGCGACGATGCGGGCCTCGAAAATGTTGGTTTTCCAGAGATCATCCGCAAGCGCAAGACGGGCGGGCAGGTCAAGCCCCTGACGCCATTCCTGCGCAAGATCGCCAAGCGTGCCTGTCGCCACGCCAAGGTAGTCGCGCGGCACTTTGTGATGCTCGGCCAGACCTTTGGCGCGCTCGGCGTCGCCATGGGCCCGAAGCAGGTCAAGCGCCTGTTCGCCGGATTGGGGTAGGGTCGTCATTCCACAGTCACCGATTTTGCCAGGTTGCGGGGTTGGTCCACGTCTGTACCTTTGGCAACGGCGGTATGATAGGCCAAAAGCTGTACCGGAAGCGCATAGAGGATCGGCGACAGGATCGGGTCCACCGTCGGCATGGTCAGCGTCTGCCAAACCCCGGCGCCCGCATCAGCGGCGCCCTTGGCATCGGAAATCAGCATGATCTGACCGCCGCGCGCCATCACCTCTTGCATGTTGGACACGGTCTTGTCGAACAGCGAGTCACAGGGCGCCAGAACGATCACCGGCATGGTTTCGTCAATCAGGGCGATCGGCCCGTGCTTGAGTTCGCCAGATGGATAAGCTTCGGCGTGTATATAGCTGATTTCCTTTAGCTTTAGTGCGCCCTCAAGGGCCAGCGGATACATCAGGCCACGGCCAAGGAAAAGCGCGTTGTCAGAGGCCGAAAGCAGCCGTGCTGCGGTCCTGAAGTCCTCGTTGCTTTCCATCGCAGTGTTCAGCGTCGCGGGCAAGGCGCGCAGCGCCGACAACAGATCGGCCAGCCGGTCATCACTGATCCTCCCGCGCGCCTGCGCCGCCTTGAGCGCCAGGAGCAACAGCACGGTGAGCTGACAGGTAAAGGCCTTGGTCGAGGCAACGCCGATTTCCACCCCTGCGTGGATCGGCAGGGCCAGGTCGCTTTCGCGCGCGATCGAGCTTTCCGGTACGTTGACCACCGACAAAATCGCATCCGCGCGACCAGAGCAATAGCGCAGCGCCGCCAGGGTGTCGGCGGTCTCGCCGGACTGGCTTACGAACAGGGCGACCGTGCCGGGCGTCACGGGCGGCTCGCGATAGCGGAATTCAGAGGCGATATCGACCTCGACCGGCAGGCCGGCAATCTGTTCAAACCAGTATTTCGCAGTCAGGCAGGCATAATAGGCTGTGCCGCAGGCGACCATGGTGAAGCGATTTATCTTTTTGAAATCAATTTCTTCACCGGGAAGCGTGATTTGGCGGCCATCTTCGCTCAGGTAATGGCCAAGAGCCCCGCCAATCACGGCGGGCTGTTCGGCGATTTCCTTGGCCATGAAATGCTTGTGGCCGGCCTTGTCGACGCGGGTGTTGTCGACCTCGATGGTCCGGGCCTCGCGGTTGACCGGGGTGTGGGTGTGATCGGTGATCAAAAGGCTGGTGCGGGTGATGACGGCCATGTCACCTTCTTCAAGATAGGTCACACGGTCGGTCATCGGGGCAAGCGCGATGGCGTCAGAGCCCACGTACATCTCGCCGATGCCATGACCAACGGCCAGCGGGCTGCCTTTGCGCGCCGCAATCAGAAGGTCAGGCTCGCCGTCAAACAGGAAACACAGCGCATAGGCGCCTTCAAGCCGGGCAATGGTCGCGCGCGCCGCGTCAACCGGGGCAAGGCCCTGAGCAAGGTAGTGATCCGCCAGAAGAGCAACGGTTTCGGTGTCGGTATCGGTCTCATGGCCGATGCCCTCGGCGGCGAGATCGCTGCGCAATTCGCGGTAATTCTCGATGATGCCATTGTGCACCACGGCCACCTTGCCTGCGCGATGCGGGTGGGCATTGGCGACATTGGGCGCACCATGGGTGGCCCAGCGGGTGTGACCGATCCCGATCTTGCCCGCCAGCGGTTCGTGAACCAGCAAATCCGACAGGTTGACCAACTTGCCAACGGCGCGGCGGCGGTCAAGCTTCCCGTTCTCGATGGTCGCGATCCCGGCGCTGTCATAGCCGCGATATTCAAGCCGTTTGAGGGCCTCGACAAGAATGGGCGCAACTTCGTGCTGGCCCAGAACCCCAACGATACCGCACATTAGATTTCTCCCTTGTCGCGTTTTGCCTTCTTGGCCTTGAGCAGGTCCATAAGCCTGCGCGCCATGCCCGCCTTAACAGTCTGACGCGCACGCGCAATTGCCAGGCCACCCGCCTCGACAGTCTCGGTGATGACAGAGCCCGAGGCGGTCATCGCCTCGTCGCCCACGCTGACCGGGGCGACAAGCATGGTGTTCGAGCCGATAAACACCCGGTTGCCGATCCGGGTCTGATGTTTCATCACCCCGTCATAGTTGCAGGTGATCGTGCCGGCGCCGATATTGCTGTCGGTGCCGATCTCGGCATCGCCGACATAGCTCAGGTGATTGATCTTGCTGCCCTCACCGATCAGGGCGTTCTTGAGCTCGACGAAATTGCCAACCCGCGTATCCTCGGCCAATTCGGTGCCCGGCCGCAGGCGCGCATAGGGCCCCACCACCGCGCCGCGCGCCACATGACAGCCCTCAAGATGGCTGAAGGCGCGGATATGCGCGCCGGTTTCAATCGTGACGCCGGGGCCAAAGACCACGTTCTGATCAATCACCGTGTCGCGGCCCACATAGGTGTCAAAGGCGAAATGAACGGTTTCGGGCGCGGGCAGGGTGACCCCAAGCTCCAGCGTGGCGGCGCGGGCGCGGGCCTGAAAGGCGGCTTCGGCCTGCGACAGCTCGATGCGGGAATTGACGCCGAGGGTCTCGGATTCGTCGCAGATGACGGCACTCGCCGACAACCCGCGCGCCCGCGCGATGTCGATGATATCGGTCAGGTAGTATTCGCCATTGGCATTTTCATTGCCGACCTCTGAAATCAGATCGAACAACAGCGGCGCCGAGGCCATCACCACGCCGCTGTTGCACAGCGTGATCGCGCGCTCGGTCTCATTGGCATCCTTGAATTCCACGATCCGCTCAAGACTGTCGCCAGACATGATCAATCGGCCATAGCGGCCCGGATCGGCGGCCTTGAACCCAAGCACGACAACATCATGGGTGGTGCGGGCCTTGGCCATCTGCTCAAGCGTTTCGGGCTGGATCAGCGGCGTGTCACCATAAAGCACAAGCGCGTCGCCGGAATAATCGCCAAGCGCCGGTGCGGCCTGGGCCACCGCATGGGCGGTGCCAAGCTGCTCGGTCTGCAAAACTACCTGTGCGCTGTCGTCATAGTCCTGCGCGGCGGCGGTGACCGCCTCTGCGCCATGGCCGGCGACAATGATCGTGTGATCAGGCTCAAGCGCCTGACCGGACCGCATGGCATGCACAAGCATCGGCGCCTGCGCGACCTGGTGCAGCACCTTGGGCAGATCGGAATTCATGCGGGTGCCTTTGCCAGCGGCAAGGATAATCAGGGCGGTTGCCATACGGTTTCTCTTTGTAATTGACGCGCCCCCGTTTTATCGGGTTGGCACCCTTGTGCAAGGGCGCGCTCCATCAATCAAGGTTACGCCATGTGACAGGAGTACGCGGAAATCTGCCAAGGTGCTGAACACAAAGGAAATAGGGCCGATGCGCACAGTTGTTTTTGATTTGGATGGCACCCTGGCCGATACCAGTGGTGACCTTGTTGCGGCGGCCAACGCCTGTTTTCGGGCGATGGGCGAGGGCGATATGCTTGATCCGGCCCGTGATGCGGGCACTGCGCTGCGCGGCGGGCGGGCGATGCTTACTCTCGGGCTGGAGCGGTTGGGCCGTGCTGATGACCTGGCCGAGATCGACCGCAACTATCCGCTTTTACTAGAGGCCTATGCCGGGGCGATCGACGTTCACACCACGCTCTACCCCGGCGCGATGGCCGCAGTCGAGGGGCTGCGCGACGCGGGGTACGGCGTTGCGATCTGCACCAACAAGCCCGAGGGGCTGGCGCGGCTTTTGATGGGGCGGCTTGGGGTTCTGGATGCCTTTCATGCCCTCACCGGCGCCGATACGCTTGCGGTGCGCAAACCCGATCCCGAACACCTGCGCGAAACCGTGCGCCGGGCCGGGGGCGATCCGGCGCGCTCTTTGCTGGTGGGCGATACGGCGACCGACCGCGACACCGCGCGTGCCGCCGGGGTGCCCTCGGTGCTGGTGACCTTCGGGCCAAATGGCGCCAGCGTGAGCGAGTTGGACCCCGAGGCGACAATTGCCCATTACGACGAATTGGCCGGGGTGGTGACGCGGCTGATTGGCTAGGTGTATATTTTCCGACAGGCGATAGCGCGGTTTCGGATTTCCTGAACAAGCGGGGGCTGGTGCACGCAAACCATTGACCTGCGCCCGCTTGCGCCCCAAAACAGACCCTATGACAGAGGTTTTCAAAGGTAGTTTCACCCAGCAGGAGCCGATCCCCGACGAGGGGATCGCGGCCGCGCTTGAGGTGCTCAGGAGCGGGCGGTTGCACCGCTATAATCTGGTGGGGGACGAGCCCGGCGAGGTGGCCCTGCTGGAGCAGGAATTTGCCGCCTATACCGGCGCGCGCTATGCGCTTGCGGTGGCCTCGGGGGGCTATGCCATGGGCACCGCCTTGCGCGCGATCGGCGTTGTGCCCGGTGACCGGGTGCTGACCAACGCCTTTACGCTTGCCCCGGTGCCCGGCGCGATTGCCAGTGTCGGCGCGGTGCCGGTCTTTGTCGGCGTGACCGAAGATCTGACGATTGACCTCGACGATCTGGCGGCCAAGGCCGATCAGGCCGATGTTCTGATGCTCAGCCATATGCGCGGCCATATCTGCGATATGGAGCGCCTTATGGCGATTTGCGACGCGGCTGGCATCACCGTGATCGAGGATTGCGCCCATACCATGGGCGCCGCCTGGAATGGGCGTGCCTCGGGTCGCTGGGGCAAGATCGGCTGTTATTCGACCCAGACCTACAAGCATATGAATTCCGGCGAGGGCGGCTTGTTTGTCACCGATGACGACGAGGTGGCGGCGCGCGCGATCATGCTGTCGGGCTCTTACATGCTCTATAATCGCAATGGCACCGTGCCCCCCGCCGAGGTGTTCGAGCGGGTGAAATACGACACGCCCAATGTCTCGGGGCGGATGGATCATCTGCGGGCCGCGATTTTGCGCCCGCAACTGCGCGCGCTTGATGCGCAATGCGCGAAATGGAATGACCGCTATCGCGTGGTTGAGGATGGCCTGCGCGGCACGCCGGGTCTGGGTGTGGTCGAGCGTCCGGCAGAGGAAACCATGGTCGGCTCGTCGATCCAGTTCCTGTTGCTGGATTGGACGGACACGGCGGTCGCCGAGGTGCTCAAGCGCTGTCTTGATCGCGGCGTCGAGCTCAAGTGGTTCGGCGGCGCCGAGCCGAGCGGCTTTACCAGCCGATATGACAGCTGGCGCTATGCCCCAAGCACGCCGATGCCCGCCAGTGACCGTATCCTGCGCGGGATCATCGACATGCGCCTGCCGCTGACCTTCAGCCTTGCGGATTGCGCCCAGATCGCGCGCATCATCCGGGCCGAGGTGGGAACGGTGTTTCAGGCGCAGGCTTGACTTTGAGGTCAAAATGATCTAATTGATTGGCTCAAATGATCCCTTCATTGCGGGGTCATCCCCCAAGCACGGCCACCCCGAGGGGATGTGCCGAGATATCAAAGGGTCAAGCCATGCCGTTCGACATCGCCAGCCGCGAAGAACTTGAACATTCCTGGAAGTACCTGGACCGCAAGGGTCCGGCGCCGCGCACCGCATTCGACGTGCACCGCGAGATTGAAAAGGGCCTGCCTGCCAAGATGCTGGCCAGCTTCCGCACGGCTCTGGCCGAATTGCCGGATCGGACGTGGGCCGAGATCCTTGCGATCAGCGTCTCACAGCTCAAACGCCTCAAGGGGGCCGAGCGCCCTTTGTCCAGCGGGGTCAGCTCGCAACTCGTGCTCTTCGCTATCCTTCTGACGCGGGCCGAGGATGTATTCGGCGGGCGCGACGCGGCGCTTGACTGGATGCGCAGCGAACAGATGGCGCTTGACGGTCAGCGCCCGATCGACCTTTTGGATACCTTCATCGGGGCGGCGCTTGTCGACCGGGTGTTGCGCCAGATTGATTACGGCGTCTATCTGTGACGCCGCTGCCCGAAGCCCTCGGCGGGGGTGGTGTCTGGGCGCACCGGCTTGACCGGGCGAAGCACGCGCCGACATGGTCGGGCGGCGAGGGCGCTTTTCAGGCCGGTGGCCGCTGGAACCCGGTTGGCACGCGGGCGGTCTATTGCGCGCTTGATCCAAGCACCGCAATCCTCGAAGTGGCGGTGCACAAGGGCTTTCGCGTGCTTGACACGCAACCCCACGTAATGACCGCCTTTCAGGTCGCCGATCCGACCCGCGTCAAGGTGTTTGCGCCCGAGGATTTTCCCGATCTGGGCTGGCTTGACCCCGGCAACGCCACGCCAGAGCGGCGCGCATGGGGCGCAGAACAGTTGCAGACACATGGCATCATCGTGATCCCTTCGGCGGTCTCGCGCCAAAGCTGGAACCTGATTTTCCTTGCGCCGATGGTGCCCGAGACCTTTCAGAACCTGAGCCAGACGCCCTTTGTCCTTGACCCAAGGCTAAACGCCGCACGCGGTTAGGGGCAAGCCTGTTGACCCGACTCGGGATGTGTGGCTATAAAATGAACAAGTGTTCAATAAATTCCGACGAAGAGGGAGAGGGCGATGTTCAACGCAGTCATGCAATTCGATCTGGGCGAGGATGTGGATGCCCTGCGCGAGATGGTGCATCGCTGGGCGCAGGAGCGCGTCAAGCCGATGGCGGCAGAGATCGACACCAGCAACGCCTTTCCCAACGACCTCTGGAAAGAAATGGGCGATCTCGGCCTTTTGGGCATCACCGTGCCCGAAGAGTTTGGCGGCGTCGGCATGTCTTACCTCGCGCATGTGATCGCGGTCGAGGAAATCGCGCGCGCTTCGGCCTCTGTCTCGCTGAGCTATGGCGCGCATTCCAACCTCTGCGTCAATCAGATCAAGCTGAACGGGACGCCCGAGCAAAAGGCGAAGTACCTGCCGGGGCTCGTCTCGGGGACCCATGTAGGCGCGCTTGCCATGTCAGAGGCGGGCGCCGGAAGCGATGTGGTGTCGATGAAGTTGCGCGCAGAAAAGCGCAACGATCACTTCAAGCTCAATGGCAGCAAATACTGGATCACCAACGGCCCGGATGCCGACACTTTGGTGGTTTACGCCAAGACCGACCCCGAGGCCGGCAGCAAGGGCATCACCGCCTTTTTGATCGAGAAAAGCATGACAGGGTTCAGCACCAGCCCGCATTTCGACAAGCTTGGCATGCGCGGCAGCAACACCGCCGAGTTGATCTTTGACGACGTCGAGGTGCCGTTTGAAAACATCCTTGGCGAAGAGGGGCGCGGCGTGCGCGTTTTGATGTCGGGGCTGGATTACGAACGGGTGGTGCTTGCAGGCATCGGCACCGGCATCATGGCCGCCTGTCTGGATGAAATCATGCCCTATCTCGCCGAGCGCAAACAATTCGGCCAGCCGATTGGCAGCTTCCAGCTGATGCAGGGCAAGATCGCCGATATGTACACCGCGATGAATTCGGCCCGCGCCTATGTTTACGAGGTCGCCAAGGCCTGTGACCGGGGCGATGTCACCCGTCAGGATGCCGCCGCCTGTTGTCTTTATGCCTCGGAAGAGGCGATGAAACAGGCCCATCAGGCGGTGCAGGCCATGGGCGGCGCGGGTTTCCTGAATGACGCGCCTGTCGGGCGATTGTTCCGCGATGCCAAGCTGATGGAAATCGGCGCCGGCACCTCGGAAATCCGCCGCATGCTGATCGGTCGGGAACTTATGGGGGCGATGGCATGAAACGCCTGATCGCCGCGCTTGTGCTTTTGCCCGCGCCATTGGCGGCGCAGGATCTGGTGTTTGATATTGCCCCGGTCACCGCCTGTCTTGCGGCCGGGGGCGGCGAGGAATGTGCGGGCGGTGCGGCCGAACTCTGCATCGAGGCCACGCCCGGCGGCTATACCACCGTCGGCATGGGGGCCTGTGCCGATCGCGAACGGCAATGGTGGGATGCGCGGCTGAACGTGGTTTACAAGGACCTGCGCACCCGGTTGCGTGCGCAGGATGCCGAGGCCGAGAGCTATGCCAGCCATGCGCCGAAACAGGCCGAGGCGCTCTTGGCGATGCAGCGCGCCTGGATCGGGTTTCGCGATGCGAAATGCGACTTTGAACGCTCACAATGGGGCGGAGGAACGGGCGGTGGTCCGGCGGCTGTCAGCTGTCATTTGCATGAAACCGCGCGCCAGACCCTCTATTTGACCGACGGCGTGTTGGGCGAGTGACGCCATGCCGCGCTGGATGCTCTTTGTGCCCGTGATGGCCCTGGTGGCGGCGGTGGCCGGCATCGGGTTGATGCTGGGCGGGCGAAGCGTGGGCACGACCGAAACCGAGGTGATCGAACGCTTTGCCGTGCGCTATTTGGCCGAGGCGGGCGCGGGGGCCACGCGCTCTGACTGTGCGGCGCGCCCGGCGCAAAGCGAGGGGCTCTGGCTGGTGGTGGCCTGTGATCTGCGCGGCGGCGCGCGGTTTGAGTATTTCGTCGATGCCTATGGGCGGCTTGCCCATGCCAACCGCCTTGAGAGGCAATCATGACCGAGATGCGCCCGACCCTGCAAGAAGCGCCTTATGCGGCGCTTTGTGACGGCTTTGCCTGGGACATCCCGGCGCGGCTGAACATGGCGGTGCAGGTGTGCGACGACTGGGCGACGCGGATGCCCGAGCAGGTCGCGATTGTCGATCTCTCGGGTGAAGGCGCGCGCGATATAACCTATGGCGAGCTGCGCAGCATGGCGGATCGGCTGGCGCTTGCCTTGGTGGCGCGTGGCGTGACGCGCGGTGATCGTGTTGGCGTGCTGCGCAGCCAAGGCGCGTGGTGCGCGGCGGCCCATATCGCGATCTGGAAAATTGGCGCGATTTCAATACCTTTGTTCAAACTCTTCAAGCATGACGCCCTGTCAAGCCGGGTCGGCGATGCCGGGGCCAGGGTGATTGTCACCGATGCCGATGGGGTCGGGCTTTTGGCCGGTCTTGCACAGGTCGAGGCGCTTGTGCCCGAGGCCTGCGCGCTGCCCGACGGGCGGTATGAGACTGTCGATACGGGGGCCGAGGAACCGGCGGTGTTGATCTATACCAGCGGCACCACCGGCGCGCCCAAGGGGGCGCTGCACGGCCATCGCGTATTGATGGGTCATCTGCCGGGGGTCGAGATCAGCCATGATTTTCTCGGTCAGCCCGGCGATTGTCTCTGGACGCCGGCCGACTGGGCCTGGATCGGCGGATTGTTTGACGTGCTGATGCCGGGGCTGGCGATCGGGGTGCCGGTCGTGGCGGCGCGCATGGCGAAGTTCGGCGTTGACGACTGCATGAGGATCATTCGGAAAGGTCATGTAAAGAATGTGTTTTTCCCGCCGACGGCCCTGCGGCTTTTGAAGGCGCAAGACAGTCATATTGCGGGCCTGCGCAGCGTCGCCAGCGGTGGCGAACCGCTTGGGGCGGAGATGCTCGATTGGGGGCGGCGAGCCTTTGGCCTGATGATCAACGAGTTTTACGGCCAGACCGAATGCAACATGGTGGCCAGCTCCTGCGCGGCCCTCTTCAGCCCGAAGCCGGGCTGCCTCGGGAAGGCGGTGCCCGGCCATGATTTGGCGGTTCTGGATGAAAACGGCGCGCCCACGCAGGCCGAGGGCGATGTCGCAATCAGGCGAGGTTCGGCCTCTATGATGCTGGAATATTGGAACAAACCGGAGCAGACGGCCGAGAAGTTTCACGGCGATTGGATGCTGACCGGGGATCGCGGCATTTGGGAGGATGACTATCTGCGCTTTGTCGGGCGCGAGGATGACGTGATCACCAGTGCCGGCTACCGCATCGGCCCGGCCGAGATCGAGGATTGTCTTTTGACCCACAATGCCGTTGCGACCGTTGGTGTGGTGGGCAAGCCCGACCCGGTGAGGACCGAGATCGTCAAGGCCTATGTGGTGCTCAAACCCGGCATCGAGGCCTCGGTCTCTTTGGCCGCAGAGTTGCAAGCCTACGTTAAAGAGCGCCTTGCAACCTATTCATACCCAAGGGAAATCTCTTTTATTGAGGCTTTGCCGATGACCGTGACTGGCAAGGTGATCCGCAAGGACCTCAAGGCGCGTGCGGCGGCCGAGGTGGCGCAATGACCGGCGTGTTGCACAGAAAAAGGGCCGGTGCGATGCCCGGCCCTGTTCCAGTCGTGTGGCGGAGTGCCTCAGAACTTGTGGACGTAAGCCACACCAAGCACCCAGGGGTCAACCTTGACCTTGCCGATGTTGACGCCATTCAGCTTGACGTCGGACTCGATGTCGATCCAGCGGACATCGGCGCGCAGCGAACCGCTTGGGCTGATTTCATAGTCCAGACCGGCATGCAGGGCGAGGCCCCAGGAATCATCCACGCTGAGCGAATTGCCTGCAAGCGGGCCGACGGCCTTGTCTTCGACGAAGGTGGTATAGTTGATACCCGCGCCGAGGAAGGGCGTGATGGGCGAGCTGTTGGCGAAGTGGTATTGCAGCGACAGGGTGGGCGGCAGGTGCTTGACCGTGCCGATCTTGGTGCCATTGCTCTTGATGTCGTGCTCGAACGGCCAGGCCGCCAGCAATTCGATGCCAAGGTTGTCGCGGATGAAATATTCGCCGGTGATGGTCAGGCTGTAGCCTTCCTGAACGTCAACCGGAACGGTGCCGCCCGCAAGCACACCGTTGTTGTCCTTGGGCAGAACGGCGCCAATGCCGAGACCGACGGTGAAGTCGCCCTGGGATTGGGCGAGGACGGGAGCGGCGGTGCAGGCAAGTGCCGCAGCGAGGGTGAGGGCTGTTATCTTTTTCATGGTCTTTCCGTTCCTTTGAAAACTTGCGGCACATTGCGCAGGAATCGCCGTGATCACTTTGATGTGAGTCAAATTGCGCGGCGGATGCCGCGTTGCGGCAAAAATGCAACAGACGGGAGGGTGCGACGCGTTGCACGCCCGGCAAGTCAGGAGTTATGGGGATGAAGCTAGGCACATCGGCACTGCCCGGATCAGAGGGTTTTCGGGCCAATCGCGAGGCGCATCTTGCGGCCCTTGGCGTGGTTGCAGAGGCTGCGGCCCTTGCGGCGGCGGGCGGCGGCGAGGCCGCGCGCGAACGTCACTTGAGCCGGGGCAAGATGGCGCCGCGCGACCGGGTGGCCAACCTGCTTGATCCCGGATCGCCGTTTCTTGAAATCGGCGCCACGGCGGCGCATGGGCTTTATGACGGGGCCGCGCCCTGTGCCGGGGTGATTGCGGGCGTCGGCCGCGTGCAGGGAATAGACTGCATGATCGTGTGCAATGACGCCACCGTGAAGGGCGGCACCTATTACCCGATGACGGTCAAAAAGCACCTGCGCGCCCAGGAGATTGCCGAGGAATGTCATCTGCCCTGTATCTATCTGGTCGATAGCGGCGGCGCCAACCTGCCCAATCAGGATGAGGTCTTCCCGGATCGTGACCATTTCGGGCGGATTTTCTATAACCAGGCACGGATGAGCGCCAAGGGCATTGCCCAGATCGCCGTGGTCATGGGATCGTGCACCGCCGGGGGCGCCTATGTGCCCGCGATGAGCGATGTCACGATCATCGTGCGTGAGCAGGGCACGATCTTTCTCGCCGGACCGCCTCTGGTCAAGGCCGCCACCGGCGAGGTGGTGAGCGCCGAGGACCTGGGTGGCGGCGACGTGCACACGCGCCTCTCGGGCGTGGCCGATTACCTGGCCGAGGATGATGCGCATGCTTTGGCACTGGCGCGTCAGGCGGTTGGTTCGTTGAACCGCTCAAAGCCCGCAACCGTGAACTGGGCCAGCCCCGAAGAACCGGCCTATGACCCCGAAGAGTTGCTTGGCGTGGTGCCGGGTGATCTGCGCACGCCCTATGACATCCGCGAGGTGATCGCACGGGTCGTCGATGGCAGCCGCTTTGACGAGTTCAAACCGCGCTTTGGCGAGACGCTTGTCACGGGCTTTGCCCATCTCAAGGGTTGTCCGGTGGGGATCGTGGCCAATAACGGCGTGCTGTTTTCCGAGGCCGCGCAGAAGGGCGCGCATTTCGTCGAGCTTTGTTCACAGCGCAAGATCCCGCTGGTATTCTTGCAAAATATCACCGGCTTTATGGTCGGGCGCAAATACGAGAACGAGGGCATCGCGCGCCATGGTGCCAAGATGGTGACGGCGGTGGCGACGACGAATGTGCCCAAAGTGACCATGGTGGTTGGCGGATCGTTCGGGGCGGGCAACTACGGCATGTCGGGGCGCGCCTATCAGCCGCGCTTCATGTGGAGCTGGCCCAACAGCCGGATCAGCGTGATGGGCGGCGAACAGGCGGCCGGCGTGCTGGCCACCGTCAAGCGCGATTCGATCGAGCGCAAGGGCGGGGAGTGGTCGGCCGAGGAAGAGGCCGCCTTCAAGCAACCCACCGTCGAGATGTTCGAGCGCCAGAGTCATCCGCTCTATGCCAGTGCGCGGCTTTGGGATGACGGCATCGTCGATCCGCGCAAGACCCGTGAAGTTCTGGCGCTAAGTCTGAGCGCCGCGCTCTGCGCGCCGATTGAGGAGACGCGGTTTGGCGTCTTTCGGATGTGAGCGCTGTTTTGTTGGGCGGATGTGGAATTTGAGTATTTGAGCCAAGAAGAAGCCATGGGCTCGGGCTTGGCGAGGAGCGAAAGGGGCGATGATGTTTGAGCGGATATTGATGGCGAACCGGGGCGAGATTGCCTGTCGGGTGATTGCCTCGGCGCAGGCGATGGGGGTTGAGGTTGTGGCGGTCCATTCCGACGCCGACCGGGATGCGAAGCATGTGGCGATGGCCGACAGGGCGGTGCATATCGGCGGGTCGGCCCCGGGCGAGAGTTATCTGCGCGGCGATGTGATCATCCGGGCGGCGCTTGAGACTGGCGCGCAGGCGATCCATCCCGGCTATGGCTTTTTGTCCGAGAACCCCGAATTTGTGGATGCGGTCGAGGCGGCGGGGCTTGTCTTTATCGGGCCCTCTGCGGATGCCATTCGCGCCATGGGGCTCAAGGATGCCGCCAAGGTCTTGATGGAAAAGGCCGGGGTTCCGGTGGTGCCGGGCTATCACGGCAAGAACCAGGACCCCGAGCATCTTGCCGGGGCGGCGGATGCGATCGGTTATCCAGTTTTGATCAAGGCGGTGGCCGGGGGCGGTGGCAAGGGCATGCGTCTTGTCGAGCGGGCAGAAGAGTTTGCCGAGGCGCTTGAGAGTGCCAAGAGCGAGGCGAAAACCGCCTTTGGCAATGAGGCGGTCTTGATCGAGAAATACATCCAGAAGCCACGCCACATCGAGGTGCAGGTTTTTGGCGACGGGCAGGGCGCGGTGCATCTGTTTGAGCGCGATTGTTCGTTGCAGCGCCGCCACCAAAAGGTGATCGAAGAGGCCCCGGCGCCGGGCATGACCGAAGAGATGCGCGCCGCCATGGGGCAGGCCGCCGTGCGTGCCGCCGAGGCGATCGGATACAAGGGCGCGGGCACGGTTGAATTCATCGTCGATGGCAGCCGTGGGCTGCGCCCCGATGGCTTTTGGTTCATGGAGATGAACACCCGCCTTCAGGTCGAGCATCCGGTGACCGAGGCCATTACCGGAGTTGATCTGGTGGAATGGCAGTTGCGCGTCGCCGCAGGCGAGCCTCTGCCAAAGCAGCAGGGCGAGCTTGCCATCATGGGTCATGCCTTTGAGGCGCGCCTTTATGCCGAGGATGTGCCGAAGGGGTTCTTGCCCGCAACCGGGCGTCTGGCGCATCTCAGCTTTCCCGAAGGGGTGCGCGCCGATAGTGGCGTGCGCGCAGGCGATGAAATCAGCCCGTTTTACGATCCGATGATCGCGAAGGTGATCACCCACGGCCCGACCCGCGCCATTGCCTTGCGCCGTCTGGCGGCGGCCCTTGAAGGCACCGAGGTTGCGGGCACGGTGACCAACCTTGCCTTTCTCGGGGCCTTGGCGCGCCACGAGGGATTTGGCGTCGGCGATGTCGATACCGGGCTTATTGCGCGCGACATTGACAGGCTTGTCGTGGCGCCAGAGGCGGGGCCTGAAGGCGTTGCCATGGCGGCCCTTGCGGCCTGTGGGCTTTTGGACAAAGCGGGCGCTGAGACCGGCTTTGCGCTTTGGGCGCCGCTTGCGCGCGATGTGGTGTTGCGCCGCAATGACGATGAGATCAAGGTGCGCCTTCACAGCCTTGGGGCCGGGGCGCATGACCTTGACATCGCAGGTCAGCGGGTTGAGGCGCGCCGCGTCGGAGCGGGCTGGCGGATTGATGGGCAACCTGCGGCGCGGGTGGCCGTTTACGCCTCTGACATTACCGTGTTCACGCAATACGGCGTCAGTTTTCAGGTGATCGACCCGCTTGAGCGCGACAGCACGGCGGGGGGCGATACCGCCCTGATCGAGGCGCCGATGCCGGGGTTGGTCAAGGCGGTCTTTGCGCGCCCTGGTCAGAGCGTGGCCAAGGGCGACCGGCTTGCGGTGCTGGAGGCGATGAAGATGGAACATTCGCTTTTGGCGGCGCGCGACGGTGTGGTGGCCGAGGTTCTGGTCGCCGCGGGCGAACAGGTCACGGCAGGCGCGGCGCTTGTGCGCCTTGAGGCCGAAGCGGAGGTGGCGGCGGCATGATTACACTGCATCACGTGCCGCAAAGCCGCTCGATGCGGGTGTTGTGGTTGTTGCACGAACTGGGGGTCGAGTTTCGGGTGGTCGAGCGCGCCTTTGACAAATCCCTGCGTGCGCCGGAATTCCTGAGCCTGTCGCCTGCGGGACGGGTCCCTGCGCTTGAGATCGACGGTGAGCGGATGTTTGAATCCGGGGCGATGATGGAATATCTCTGCGAGCGCTTTCCCGAAGCGGGGCTTGGCCGCGTGCCGGGGGATATGGACCGGATGGGCTGGCTTGTCTGGCTGCATTTTGGCGAAACCATTAGTCAGCATGTGGCGGCCCTGACGCAGCAACATATCGTGCTTTATGAGGATGCCATGCGCAGCCCGATCGTGATGCAGCTTGAGGCGGCGCGCATCGCCAAATGCTATCGCGCGATCGAGGCCCGTTTGTCGACGCCGGTCGAGAACCGCGATTATCTTTTGACAGGTGGCTTTTCGGCCTGTGATATCGCGGTCGGGCAGGCGGTTTACATGGCGCGCCACTTCGTCAGGTTGGATGGCTTTCCCGAGACCGAAAAATGGTATGATCGGCTCGGCGAGCGCCCCGGGTTTCAGGCAAGCCTGCCGGGGCCGCAAAGCGCAAGGGTTTATGAGCAGACGTTTTATGAGCCCTGGACGGGCTGAGAACTGGACGGGATGAGAACCGGACGGGATGAGAACTGGGCACGGACCGGAATTGAGTATTTTTGGAACGATGAAAGGGAAAGGTGATGGGCGAGCGGGTCGAGATATTTGAGGTGGGCCCGCGTGATGGGTTGCAGAATGAAAAACGGCGTATTCCTTTAGCCGAGAAGGTGGCCTTGGTGAATTGCCTGAGTGGCGCCGGATTCGGCCGGATCGAGGTTGCCAGTTTTGTCAGCCCCAAATGGGTGCCTCAAATGGCCGACTCGGGTGAGGTGCTGCGGGGCATTCGGCGCGCCGAGGGGGTGAGTTATGCCGCGCTGACCCCCAATCTGCGCGGCTTTGAGGATGCGATGCAGGCCGACGCCGATGAGGTTGCAATCTTCGGTGCCGCCTCTGAGGGGTTTTCCAAGGCCAATATCAATGCCACGATCGAGGAAAGCCTTGCGCGGTTCGCGCCGGTGATGGAGGCCGCCAATGCGCAAGGGGTGCGGGTGCGCGGCTATATCTCTTGCGTGGTCGAGTGCCCCTATGACGGGCCGGTCGCCCCGGCGCAGGTGGCGATGGTGGCAGAGCGGCTCTGGGCGATGGGGTGCTATGAGATAAGCCTTGGCGACACCATCGGGCAGGGCCGCCCCGAGGCGGTTGAAGCGATGCTTGCCGCCGTGAGCGACGTGGTGCCGGTGGCGCGGCTTGCGGGGCATTTTCACGACACCTCCGGGCGTGCGCTTGAGAATATCGAGGTCTCGCTGGCCAGAGGGCTGCGGGTGTTTGATGCGGCCGTTGGCGGGCTTGGCGGCTGTCCTTATGCGCCGGGGGCGGCGGGGAATGTGGCGACCGAGACGGTGCATCAGAAGCTGGAGGAGCTCGGCTATGACAGCGGCCTTGACCGGGATGTGCTTTTGAAAGCGGCCGAAATGGCGCGGGCGATGCGTGGCGGGCGGGATTGAGAATTTTCGCAGGAAATTCTTACAGGGACAGGGGATAGCGATGTACGAGACACTTGAGGTAACGCGCGACGGGCGCGGTGTGGTGACGCTTTGGCTCAACCGGGCGGACAAACATAATGCGATGTCGGCGCAGATGATTGCCGAGCTGCACAGTGCCGCCGATGATCTGGGCCGCGATGAGAGCTGTCGCGCCGTGGTTTTGGCAGCAAAGGGCAAGACTTTTTGCGCCGGCGGCGATCTGGCCTGGATGCGCCAACAGTTCGAGGCAGAGCCCGGTGTGCGTGGTCAGGAGGCGGGCAAGCTCGCCTATATGTTGCAGGCGCTCAACACCCTGCCCAAGCCCCTGATCGGGCGGCTGCATGGCAATGCCTTTGGCGGCGGTATCGGGCTGGCTTCGGTCTGCGATGTGGCGATTGGCGCCGACAACATAGTGATGGCGCTGACCGAGACGCGCCTCGGGCTTATCCCGGCGACCATCGGGCCTTATGTGGCCGCCCGCATGGGCGAGGCCAATGCGCGGCGCGTCTTCATGTCGGGGCGTCGCTTTGATGCGGCCGAGGCCATGGGCCTTGGCCTTTTGGCCCGCGCCGTGCCCGAGGGCGATCTTGACGCCGCCATCGAGGCCGAAATCGCGCCTTACCTTGAGTGCGCCCCCGGTGCCGTGGCCCGCGCCAAGGCGCTTTTGCGCGGTTTTGGCCCGCAGATTGATGCCGATGTCATTGCCCATACCATCGACCAACTTGCAGACTGTTGGGCCGGCGAAGAGGCCCCCGAGGGGATCGGTGCCTTCTTTGAGCGTCGCAAGCCGAGCTGGCAGAGCGGCGGCGCCTGAGAAGATTCGCCGAGGCCGTGTTCTGAGCCGGGCGATGCCAAGCTGGTCAGATTTCATGGCCAATCCGGCATGTCCGCAGCATACCGTGGCATACAAAATGCTAAAATCGTCCGTTTCCGGCCCGCGTTTATGCGCGCGCTCGGTTGACCCCATGCAGGGGCAGGTTTAAACCCGGAATAGATTTGCAGCCATCTGAATGCGTGTGCACGCGCATGAAAGGAGCCACCCCGTGGAAGAGATGCTGAGGGAATACCTTCCCATCCTCGTTTTTCTGGCCATCGCCATTGGATTGGGCCTTGTTCTGATCCTTGCAGCGGTCGTTCTGGCCGTTCGCAACCCGGACTCTGAAAAAGTAAGCGCTTATGAATGCGGCTTTAACGCATTTGATGATGCGCGGATGAAATTCGATGTCCGATTCTACCTGGTCTCGATCCTGTTCATCATCTTCGACCTTGAAATCGCGATGCTGTTCCCCTGGGCGGTCGCCTTCAAGGATGTCAGCATGGCCGGGTTCTGGTCGATGATGGTCTTTCTGGCCGTCCTGACCGCCGGATTTGCCTATGAGTGGCGCAAAGGAGCGATGGAATGGGAGTGATGCAATGGGTGTGATGACTGGCGCCAACACGGCCGGGCCGGATCGCGAAGTGGCGACTCAGGCGCTCAATGCCGACTTGCAGGACAAGGGTTTTCTGCTGACCTCGACCGAGGACATCATCAACTGGGCGCGCACCGGTAGCTTGCACTGGATGACCTTTGGTCTGGCCTGCTGCGCGGTCGAGATGATGCATACGGCGATGCCGCGCTATGATGTCGAGCGGTTCGGCTTTGCCCCTCGCGCCAGCCCGCGCCAGTCGGACGTGATGATCGTGGCCGGCACGCTGACCAACAAGATGGCCCCGGCGCTGCGCAAGGTTTATGACCAGATGCCGGAGCCGCGCTATGTGATCTCGATGGGCTCCTGCGCCAATGGCGGCGGCTATTATCACTATAGCTATTCGGTGGTGCGCGGCTGTGACCGGATTGTGCCGGTCGATATCTATGTGCCCGGCTGTCCGCCGACCGCAGAGGCGCTTGTTTATGGCATCCTGCAATTGCAGCGTAAAATTCGCCGGACGGGGACGATTATCAGATGAGTCAGGCACTGAAAGAACTGGGCGGCTATGTCGAGGCCAAGCGTGGCGATTGCGTGATCGGCTGGGAGATTGCCCATGGCGAGCTGAACGTCGATGTGGCCCTGTCCAACATCGCCGGGCTGGTCGAGTTTCTGAAAACCGATCAGAACTGTGCGTTTTCCTCGCTGGTCGATATCACCGCCGTCGATTACCCCGAGCGGGCCAAGCGCTATGACGTGGTCTATCACCTGCTGAGCATGTATCAAAACCATCGCATCCGCCTTCGGGTGGCCGTGCGTTCCGATGATATGGTGCCCTCGATCACCGAGGTCTACCCGGCTGCCAACTGGTTCGAGCGCGAAGTCTTCGACATGTTCGGCATCCTGTTCTCGGGGCACCCCGATCTGCGCCGCATCCTGACTGATTACGGCTTTCGCGGTCATCCGCTGCGCAAGGATTTCCCGACCACCGGCTATACCGAGGTGCGCTATGACGAGGTGCACAAGCGCGTCGTCTATGAACCCGTCAGCCTTGTGCAGGAATACCGCCAGTTTGATTTCATGAGTCCGTGGGAGGGTGCCGAATACATCCTTCCGGGCGATGAGAAGAAAGAGGGGTCGGCATGATGGGCGGTGGATTTGGCATGGGCGGTTACGGCATGGGCGGTGGTGGCCTGTTGTTTATGGTAATCTTTGCCGCTTTGATCGTGGTTCCGTTCTGGCGGCTTTTGCCGAAATTCGGCATTCCGAACTGGGTCGCGCTGGTGGCAATCATTCCACTTGGTGCATTGGTTCTGCTTTGGGTCATGGCGTTCCGGGACAAGCTTGACGGAGGGCGGTCATGATGGACGGCACCAAATTCGACGACGCCCTGACCGGCGAACAGAAAATCCGCAATTTCAACATCAACTTCGGCCCGCAACACCCTGCGGCGCATGGTGTTTTGCGCCTTGTGCTTGAGCTTGACGGCGAGATTGTAGAACGTTGCGATCCGCATATCGGCCTGCTGCATCGTGGCACCGAAAAGCTGATGGAATCGCGCACCTACCTGCAAAACCTGCCGTATTTCGACCGGCTCGATTACGTGGCGCCGATGAATCAGGAACATGCCTGGTGTCTGGCGATTGAAAAGCTGACCGGTGTCGAGGTGCCGCGTCGCGCCTCGCTGATCCGGGTGCTTTATTCCGAGATCGGGCGTATCCTCAATCACCTGCTCAACGTCACCACGCAGGCGATGGATGTCGGCGCTCTGACGCCGCCGCTCTGGGGGTTTGAAGAGCGCGAAAAGCTGATGTGCTTTTACGAGCGGGCGTGCGGTGCGCGTCTGCACGCGGCCTATTTCCGGCCCGGCGGTGTGCATCAGGATCTGCCGCCTGACCTGCTCGACGACATCGAGACATGGGCAAAGGAATTTCCGCGCGTTCTTGCCGATATTGACGGCCTTCTGACCGAAAACCGCATCTTCAAGCAACGCAACGCCGATATCGGCGTGGTGAGCGAGCAAGAGGCGCTTGATTGGGGCTTTTCGGGCGTAATGGTGCGCGGCTCTGGCATGGCCTGGGATTTGCGCCGCGCACAGCCTTATGAATGCTATGACGAGTTCGAGTTCCAGATTCCCGTCGGCAAGAATGGTGATTGCTATGACCGCTATCTTGTCCGGATGGAGGAAATGCGCCAGTCGCTGCTGATCATCCATCAGGCGATTGAAAAGCTGCGCGCCCCCGAGGGGCAGGGCGATGTGCTTGCCCGAGGCAAGATCACGCCGCCCTCGCGTGGCGAGATGAAAACCTCGATGGAGGCGCTCATTCACCACTTCAAGCTTTACACCGAGGGCTTTCACGTCCCCGCAGGCGAGGTTTATGCCGCGGTCGAGGCGCCCAAGGGCGAGTTTGGCGTTTACCTTGTGGCCGATGGCTCCAACAAACCCTACCGCGCCAAGATCCGCGCGCCGGGCTTTTTGCACCTTCAGGCGATGGATCACATCGCCAGCGGTCATCAGCTTGCCGATGTCGCGGCTATCATCGGGACGATGGATGTCGTCTTTGGGGAGATCGACCGCTAATGACGCTGACAAGCCTTGCCATCGCGCTTTCGGGCGCAGGGGTGCTGGTGACAGGGACGCTTGCGGCCCTGTTTCTGCGCGACCCGGTGGCGGGGATGGCGGCGGCGCAGCATCGGGCGGACAAGTTGCCCGAGGTGATGGCGGATCGATTTGTCGGCATGGGCGTTCTGGCCCTGGCGGCGACGCTTTATGGTGACCTCAAGGTGATCGCGGTGCTTTTCGCGGTGTTTGCCTATACTGGCTTTCATGATGCGTGGATTTATGCGCGCGGCGGGTTTGCGACGGGCACGCATTTGGCGGCCGGTTTCGCCGGTGCTTTTGTATCGGTTGTTGCGATGGTCGCAATGATGGGGCAGGGGTAAATGATGAGACAGGTGATATTTGGTCTGGCTTTGGTTGCACTGCCGGCGCTTTCGCAGGCTGAGACCGTAAGTTCGGATCGGATCGAGGCCTTTGTCGCGGTGATGGCCGAAAACGGCTGTCGGATGTCGCCATTTCGCGCCGACAAGATCATGCCCGCAGCCGGGTTTGACGATAAGGCCGAAACCAAGGCGATCACAGAGCGCCTTATCGTGGAAGAGCGGGCGCGCATCATCGACGGGAAATTGGTTGCCTTTGGCGGTGCCTGCGGTGGTAAGCTTGATTATTCAGGCCGCGAGCGCTTCTTTGCAGCCTTGGCTGACAATAACTGCGTGATGACCAGCGAGCAGGCCCCAACCCTGCTTGGCCGGGTTGGCGTCGAGATGGCCGAAGTGCGCTTGCTGATGGAAAAGATGCTGCGGATGAGCGAAGTGCGCCTGTCGCAGGATGAAAAGTTGGTCTACCTGGAACAGGGCCTGTGCGACACCTTCAAGGGACTGTCGGGGGATATGGCCAAGAGCGCGCCGACCCCCAAGGTCGCGCCGCGCAGCGCCGAGCAACTGCGCCAGGACTTTCTGGCCTTCATGGCGACCGAAGGATGTTCCATGACCCGTGGCGAGGCCGATAACAAGCTTCCCGCGGCGGGCTTTTCGGTCAAGGAAATGCGCCCGGTGATTGGCAAGATGCTCGCCGGGGGCGAGGCTGTCATGGATACCGACGCCGATACATTGACGATTAACAAGGAGCTATGTGCCCAATGATGCGCAAGACTGTATTCGCCGGGGCCTGCCTTGGACTGACCGCCGCCTGTGCCCTTCCGCCGCAAGGTGTGTCGACCCAGGACATCGCCGCCTATGACACGGCTGTCGCCAGTGTCGGATGTACGCTGATTGGTGAATCCGATTACCTTCCGGTCGAATTTCAGACCGGGCTGACGCGCCAGCAGGTCCTCGATATCACGGCCTATAAACTTACCTCTGGCGGGGCCGAGCGGCTTACCGACGGGGGCGTCAAACTGACCACAGGAGCCTGTGCATAGATGCTACGCCGTCTTCATCACGAGCAACCCGCAAGCTTTGCCTTCACCGCCGCCAATCTTGAGTGGGCCGAAGGGCAAATCAGCAAATACCCCGAGGGCCGTCAGGCCAGCGCGATCATTCCGCTGCTCTGGCGGGCGCAGGAACAGGAAAGCTGGCTCAGCCGTCCGGCGATCGAGCATGTCGCAGACATGCTTGGCATGGATTATATCCGCGCCCTCGAAGTGGCGACCTTCTATTTCATGTTCCAGCTTCAGCCGGTCGGCACCGTGGCGCACATTCAGGTCTGCGGCACCACCACCTGCATGATCTGCGGCGCCGAGGATCTGATTGCGGTCTGTCGCGAAAAGATCGCCCCGCGCGCGCATGAACTGTCGGCGGATGGCAAGTTTTCCTGGGAAGAGGTCGAATGCCTTGGCGCCTGCGCCAACGCGCCGATGGCCCAGATCGGCAAGGATTACTACGAGGATCTGACCGCCGAGGGTTTCGCGCGGATGATCGACGATCTGGCCGCAGGCAAGGTGCCCACACCGGGCCCGCAAAATGGCCGCTACGCCGCCGAGCCGAAATCCGGCCTCACCAGTCTGAGTGAGTTTGACAGCGGAAGCGCAAAGTATAATGCAAGCGCGCAGCTGGCCAGCGACATCGGCGATACCGTCAAGCGGATTGACGGCACCGAGGTGCCGATCCTGACGCCTTGGCGCGACAAGGGCGCCAATCACAAGCCCGCCGCGTCTTCGGTCAAGCAGAACGAGGCGCCGGTGGATGTGAGCGCCAAGGCCAAGGCAGAGACGTCGAAACCGGCGGCCAAGGCAGAGACGTCGAAACCGGCGGCCAAGGCAGAGACGCCGAAACCGGCAGCCAAGGCAAAGGCCGATGCGACCAGGGCCACCAAGGCCGAGGCGCAGGCCAAGGCCACCGCCAAGCCAGCCGCCAAACCGGCCGCCAAGCCGGTGAAACAGGCGGCCGAGCCGCAAGCCCCCGCCGGGCCGGGCAAAAAGCCCAAGATGATGAAGGCCCCGCGCAAATCCGGGGCGGACGATCTCAAGATGATCAAGGGCGTTGGGCCGAAGCTTGAAAAGCTGCTCAATGACATGGGCTTTTACCACTTTGATCAGGTTGCGAAATGGACTGAGGACGAGGTCAGCTGGGTCGATCAGAACCTTGAGGGGTTCAAAGGACGGGTCAGCCGGGACACTTGGGTTGAGCAGGCAAAATTGCTGGCTGAGGGGAAAGAGACAGAGTTCTCTGCCCGGGCCAAGAAGGGCGGTATTTATTGAACGCGCCTGCTTGATAACCACAGGGGGTAACTTGTTATGTCTGATACATCGAAACTGAGCACCTGCCAGCTGGTTTGCTGGGGATTGGCCGTATTGGTCGGTTTGCTGGTTCTTTGGGCCACGTACGGTGAGGTCGGCTTTTTTGCGGCGCTGCTGCTCGGCCTGGCCTGTGCGGCGTTTTTCGGCCTGGTGATTTCGCGGCTGATCTGTACCGGCTACGCGCCGGAGGATCGCGGGATCGAGGGCAAGGACATCAAGGCGAAGATGGCAGAGGTGACCGGGGTCACCGGCTATGTCGCCCCCGACGAGGAAGAGAGCACGGCCCTCGTGGACCATCCGGCAACAACCGCAGTGGCCCACGTAGCAGAGGCCCCTGTGCCGGCACCCGTCGAGGCCAAGAGTGATGTGCTGGTTGTGAAATCCGGCACCACGCTGAGCGGAGAAGAGGAACTCTCGGCGCGCAAAGGCGAGTGGCGCTATGAGGGCGAGGCAGACGACAAACCCGCGGCGGCACCCAAGGCCAAGGCGAAACCGGCGGCAAGTGACGCACCGGCAGGGGCCGGAACCCGCCCCGAGGCGCTGAGCGCGCCGAAAGGTGGCAAAGCCGATGATCTCAAGCAGATCAAGGGCGTCGGGCCGAAACTTGAGATACTGTGCAACGAGCTGGGATTTTTTCATTTTGACCAGATCGCCGGCTGGGGTGCAGACGAAGTGACCTGGGTCGACCAGAACCTCAAGGGGTTCAAGGGCCGGGTCAGCCGTGACAACTGGGTCGAACAGGCCAAGGTTTTGGCGGCTGGCGGTGAGACCGAGTTTTCCAAACGCGTCGCCAAGGGCGGCGTATACGAAGGATGATGCAAGCGATGGGCGAGCGCGACAAGGATCTGCAAATGGCACGCAAAGGCCGCACCGCTGGTGTGGTTATTGCGGCGACCATGCTGATCTGGATGGCCGCCCAATGGCTTGGCGGACAGATGGGATGGCCGGTGCGGTTTGTCTTTCTGTTCGACCTTGCCGCGATTGCCGCGCTCATTTGGGCGTTGGTGGTGACCTATCAAATCTGGCGGCTGCGCCAGAATAATCAGAGGTAGAGCCTTATGCTGAAGGACCAGGACCGTATCTTTACCAATATCTACGGGATGCACGATCGAAGCCTGAAAGGCGCGATCGCCCGGGGGCATTGGGATGGAACGGCAAAGATTTTGCAGAACGGGCGCGACTGGATCGTCAACCAGATGAAGGCGAGCGGGTTGCGGGGCCGGGGCGGCGCGGGCTTTCCCACCGGGCTCAAGTGGTCGTTCATGCCCAAGGAAAGTGACGGGCGACCCAGCTATCTTGTGGTCAATGCCGACGAATCCGAGCCCGGCACCTGTAAAGACCGCGAGATCATGCGCCATGATCCGCATACATTGATCGAGGGCTGTCTGATCGCGTCCTTCGCGATGCAGGCGCATGCCTGTTACATCTACATTCGCGGCGAATATATCCGCGAGCGCGAGGCCCTTCAGGCCGCGATTGACGAGGCCTATGACGCCGGTCTTGTGGGCAAGAACGCCTGCAAGTCGGGCTGGGATTTCGACATCTACCTGCATCACGGTGCCGGCGCCTATATCTGTGGCGAGGAAACCGCGCTTCTGGAAAGCCTTGAAGGCAAGAAGGGCATGCCGCGCATGAAGCCGCCGTTTCCGGCGGGCGCGGGGCTTTATGGCTGCCCTACCACGGTCAACAACGTTGAATCGATTGCCGTCGTTCCGACCATCCTACGGCGTGGCCCGGACTGGTTCGCGGGCTTTGGTCGCCCCAACAACGCCGGCACCAAGCTTTTTGCCATCAGCGGTCACGTCAACAATCCTTGCGTCGTCGAAGAGGCGATGTCGATCACCTTCGAAGAGCTGATTGAAAAGCATTGCGGCGGTATTCGCGGTGGCTGGGATAACCTCAAGGCGGTCATTCCAGGCGGCTCGTCGGTGCCTTGCATCCGGGGCGAATTCATGCGCGAGGCGATCATGGATTTCGATTACCTGCGCGAACAGCGTTCGGGCCTTGGCACGGCGGCGGTGATCGTGATGGATCAGTCGACCGATATCATCAAGGCGATCTGGCGCTTGTCGAAATTCTACAAGCACGAAAGCTGTGGCCAGTGCACGCCGTGTCGCGAGGGCACCGGCTGGATGATGCGGGTGATGGACCGTCTGGTGCGCGGCGACGCGGAGCCTGAAGAGATCGACATGCTGCTGGATGTGACCAAACAGGTCGAGGGCCACACCATCTGTGCCCTTGGCGATGCGGCGGCCTGGCCGATCCAGGGCCTGATCCGCAACTTCCGCGACGAAATCGAGGACCGGATCAAATCCAAGCGCACCGGCCGCGTCAGCGCCGTGGCCGCAGAGTGAGCATGATGGACGCCTTTGGTTCATATGGCCACGCGATCGTATCGCTTGCCGTCCTTGCGATTGTCGGGCTGGTGATGGCGCCGGTCTCGGCGATCGGCAAGATGAAGCTGGGGCTTGCGCCGGGGGCGGAGCCTGCGGCCGATTACAGCTGTCGGGTGTACCGGTTGCACCGCGCCTATCTTAACCTGTCCGAGACCATGGGCTTTTTCGTGGCGGTGACGGTGGCGGCCATTCTGGCAGGCGCCAACCCGTTCGCGGTGAACCTGCTGGCCTCGTTGTTTCTTGCAAGTCGCCTGATTATGGCGGTGGTGCATGTCGGCGGGCTTGGCAAACCGAACGGAAGCACGCGCTCGATCCTTTACATGGCCGGTATGATCATGTGCGCGGTGCTTGGGATGATGGCAATTCTGGGGGCGCTGGCATGAAACATGCGGTGATGATGACACTTGCGGTGCTGATGCTTGCGGGCTGTACCGAGCGCTCGGAACGCGCGATTTTCGACGGGAATTACTATCCGCCCAAGACGCGGGCCGAAAAGGAAGACCGCCGCAATTTCACCGCCTCGGTGCGCCGTGCATCGCGCGGCATCGAGGGCGCGCAGAAAGCCGCCCTGCATGAGGCGACACGCTATTGTCTGGAAAGTTTCGGCACATCCGAGATCAAATGGTCGGGCGTGGCCAAGGGCGAAGGCCCGGTTTATGGCCGTTCGGGCGATACGGTTTCGGTAACGGGTAGATGCATTATATGGAAGTAATGCTTTTCATATCAGGGGTTTGCGCGGTTTGTTATTGCATAGCAGCCACGCCGCAACCCATCTGCATTGCAGATGGGCGCGCAAGTGGTGCGCGACCCGGATCTGATATGAGAGGAGATATCCCATGCGTATGATCCTTACCCTTTGTCTTGCCCTTGGCACGACCAGCGCGCTTGCCGGGACAACTTCGGTTGCGATGGCCAGTAGCGGCAAGCCGCCGCTGCGCGAGGTCAGCCAGATTGACGACGCGATGCTCTGGGTGGCGCTTGCCATCGAGATCAGCGACAAATGCCCCGAAATCGACCCGCGCACCTTGAAGGGCTTGTCGGTTCTTTATGATCTGCGCGGGCAGGCCCGTGACCTGGGCTATAGCGATACCGAAATCCGGGCCTATGTCCGGAGCCGCGATGAAAAGGCACGCATGCGTGCGCGCGGCGAGAAATACGTAAAATCCAAAGGACTGAACCCGTCCGATCCGGCGGCGCTCTGCACACTCGGCCATGGCGAGATTGCACGCTCCAGCAGGATCGGGGTTCTTCTGAAAGCAAAGTGAGAACAGATGTCTGACCTACGCAAGATCATCATCGACGATCGGGAGATCGAGGTAGAAGGGGCAATGACCCTGATCCAGGCCTGTGAGGTCGCTGGCGTTGAAGTGCCGCGCTTTTGCTATCACGAGCGGCTGTCGATTGCCGGCAACTGCCGGATGTGTCTGGTCGAGGTCGTCGGCGGGCCGCCCAAACCGGCGGCCAGCTGTGCCATGCAGGTCAAGGACTTGCGCCCCGGCCCAGAAGGCCAGCCGCCGGTGGTGAAAACCAACAGCCCGATGGTCAAGAAGGCGCGCGAAGGCGTGATGGAATTCCTGCTGATCAACCACCCGCTGGATTGCCCGATCTGCGATCAGGGCGGCGAATGCGATCTTCAGGATCAGGCGATGGCCTATGGCGTCGACTTCAGCCGCTATCGCGAGCCCAAACGCGCCAGCGAAGATCTTGATCTTGGCCCGCTGGTCGAAACCCACATGACGCGCTGCATTTCCTGCACCCGTTGTGTGCGCTTTACCTCCGAGGTGGCCGGCATCATGCAGATGGGCCAGACCGGTCGCGGCGAAGACGCCGAGATCACAAGCTATCTGGGCCAGACCCTCAACAGCAACATTCAGGGCAATATCATCGACCTTTGCCCGGTTGGCGCGCTTGTGAGCAAACCCTACGCCTTCACCGCCCGCCCGTGGGAGCTGACCAAGACCGAGACCATCGACGTGATGGATGCCCTCGGCAGCAATATCCGGGTTGATTGCAAGGGCCGCGAAGTGATGCGCATCCTGCCGCGCAACCATGACGGCGTGAACGAGGAATGGATTTCCGACAAGACCCGCTTTGTCTGGGACGGTCTGCGCCGTCAGCGTCTGGACAAGCCCTATATTCGCGAGAACGGCAAGCTGCGCCCGGCCACATGGGGCGAAGCGCTTGCCAAGGCGTCGGATGCGATCAAGGGCGCGAGGAAACTGGCCGGTCTGGTCGGTGATCTGGTGCCGGTCGAGGCGGCCTTTGCGCTCAAGCAACTGGTCGAGGGGCAGGGCGGACAGGTTGAATGCCGCACCGACAAGGCCCGCTTGCCCATCGGAAACCGCAGCGCCTATGTCGGCAATGTGGCCATCGAAGACCTTGATAGTGCAAAGAATATCGTTCTGATCGGCACCGATCCGGTGGTCGAGGCGCCGGTTTTCAACGCCCGAATGCGCCGTGCCTGGATCAATGGCGCCGATGTCACCGTTGTCGGCCCCAAGATCGACCTGACCTTTGAGTATACCCATGTCGGCACCGACCGCGCCGCGCTTGACGTCTTGAACGTTCCCGAGGACGCAATCGTGATCGTCGGTCAGGGCGCTTTGCGCGAGGCGGACGGCGAGGCGGTTCTGGCCGCGGCCATGGCGCTTTCGGGCCGGATGCTAGTGCTGCACACTGCCGCCGCCCGTGTGGGCGCGATGGATGTGGGCGCAGTGACAGAGGGTGGTCTTGAGGCCGCCATTGAGGGTGCTGATGTGGTCTATAACCTTGGCGCCGATGAGGTTGAGATCGCCGCCGGGCCGTTCGTGATCTATCAGGGAAGCCATGGCGATCGCGGCGCGCATCGCGCCGATGTGATCCTGCCGGGGGCCGCCTATACCGAGGAACAGGGCCTGTTCGTCAATACAGAAGGGCGCCCGCAACTGGCGCTGCGTGCCGGGTTTGCGCCAGGCGAGGCCAAGGAAAACTGGGCCGTGCTGCGCGCGTTGTCGGGTGAAATCGGAGCGGTGCTTGGCTATGACAGCATCGCGCAACTGCGCAAGGCTCTGGTGGCCGAGGTGCAGCATCTCAAGAAGATCGACAAGGTGCCGGAAAACGACTGGGCGCCGCTGGCCAAGGCCAAGCTTGGAAAGGCCGATTTCCGCACCGCCGTGTCGGATTTCTATCTCAGCAACCCGATTGCGCGCGCAAGCGAGGTGATGGGCACGCTGAGCGCTAATGCCAAAGCACGGGCCGCAAGCCCGCTGGCCGCAGAGTGAAGATGCGCGCGGGCATCATAACGCCTGTGGCGCTCTCCCTTTTGGGGGGGCTGAGTGGCTGCGCCGAGGCCGGCGCAGGCAATGCCGCCGCGTTTCAACCCGATTACAGTGGGGTTGAGACGCGGCTTTTGGATGGCGATCTGGTGAATTTCCACGTGAGCATGCGCGGTGCGCGTGGCCGCGAGGATGTCGATCGCTACGCCGAATGCGCCGCGGCGCAATACGCTTTGATCCGCGGATATGGATTTGCGCGCCATCTGCGCACGAATCTGGCCGAAGAGGGTGGCGTCTGGCGCGGCGATGCGATTTATACCATCTCGGCGGCATTGCCCCGAGGCTTAAAGACAATCGACGCCGAAGTCGTCGCCGCCAATTGTGCGGAAAATGGAATACCGATGGTGTGAGGGCCTGATGTCTGAATTCTTTACAACCCCGCTTGGGATCGCAGTGCTGATCGTGGCGCAATGTCTGGCCGTCGTGGCCTTCGTCATGATCTCGTTGTTGTTCCTGGTTTACGGCGACCGCAAGATCTGGGCGGCGGTGCAGATGCGGCGCGGGCCCAACGTGGTGGGGGCCTTTGGCATCCTGCAATCGGTGGCGGATGCTCTGAAATACGTCGTCAAGGAAATCGTGGTGCCCGCCGGCGCCGACAAGGCTGTGTTCATGCTGGCGCCGATGACGAGCTTCGTTCTGGCGATCCTGGCCTGGGCGGTCATTCCGTTCAACGACGGCTGGGTGCTGTCGGATATCAACGTGGCGGTGCTTTTCGTCTTCGCGGTCTCCTCGCTTGAGGTCTACGGCGTGATCATGGGGGGCTGGGCCAGCAACTCGAAGTACCCGTTCCTTGGCTCGTTGCGCTCGGCGGCGCAGATGATTTCCTATGAGGTCAGCCTCGGTCTGATCATCATCGGAATTATCATCTCGACCGGCTCGCTCAACTTTGGCGAAATCGTGCGCGCGCAGGACACCGGATATGGCTTTTTCGGCTGGTACTGGCTGCCGCATTTCCCGATGGTTTTCCTGTTCTTCATCAGCGCTTTGGCCGAGACCAACCGCCCGCCGTTCGACCTTCCCGAGGCGGAATCAGAACTGGTGGCCGGCTATCAGGTGGAATATTCCAGCACGCCCTTCCTGCTGTTCATGGCCGGTGAATATATCGCCATCTTCCTGATGTGCGCGCTGATGAGCCTGTTGTTCTTCGGTGGCTGGCTCTCGCCCATTCCGGGCCTGCCCGACGGCGTGCTCTGGATGATCGGCAAGATGGCGTTTTTCTTCTTCATCTTCGCGATGGTCAAGGCGATCACGCCGCGCTACCGCTATGACCAACTCATGCGGATCGGCTGGAAAGTGTTCCTCCCGATGAGCATCGGCTGGGTTGTGATCGTGTCGTTCCTTGCAAAATTCGAAGTACTCGGCGGCTTCTGGGCCCGTTGGGCGATTGGCGGCTGATGATGGAATGTAAGGTCGAACTCATCCTTTGTGCAGGCTCAAACAAGGCCATCGTCGGATTTCTTGCCGACGCGCAAGATGTCTGCACGCGATTGCATGGCCTTGAAAACGCGGGCAAGACCCGTCTGCAAGACGTTAGGAGCTGATCCATGGCAAAGATAGATTACGGACGCGCGGCGGGGTATTTCCTGCTCTCGGACTTTATCAAAGGGTTTCAGCTTGGGCTGAAATACTTTTTCGCGCCCAAGGCGACGCTGAACTATCCGCATGAGAAGGGCCCGCTTTCCCCGCGCTTTCGCGGCGAACACGCGCTGCGCCGCTATGCCAATGGTGAAGAGCGCTGTATCGCCTGCAAACTCTGCGAGGCGATTTGCCCGGCGCAGGCGATCACCATCGACGCCGAACCCCGCGATGACGGATCGCGCCGCACGACGCGTTATGACATCGACATGACCAAATGCATCTATTGCGGCTTCTGCCAGGAGGCTTGCCCGGTGGATGCCATCGTCGAGGGGCCGAATTTCGAATTTGCCACCGAGACCCGCGAAGAGCTGTTTTACGACAAGTCCCGCCTCTTGGCCAACGGTGACCGTTGGGAAGCCGAGATTGCCCGCAACCTTGAAATGGATGCACCTTACAGATGACCGATCCAAAAAACCCCTTTGAAATGATGATGAACCAGGCGCAGGAAATGGCCAAGGCCATGAACCCCGCGCTCGAATCCTTTTCGCCGAAGGGGTTTGAAAAGCTCTGGCCGACAATGCCCAAGGAATTCATGGAAATGAGTTTCGGCAAGGGCGCAAGCAAGGACGGGCTTGACGCCAAGACCCGGCTGTTGCTGACGCTGGCCGGGCTGACCATGCTGGGCGCGCAGAGCGATACGCAAATCCGCCTGACCGTGCGCCACGCGCTAGAGGCCGGGGCCACCAAGGAAGAGATCGCCGAAACCATCGCACAGATGTCGATGTTTGCCGGTATTCCGTCGATGACCCGCGCGATGGATTTCGCGCGCGAGGTGATGGATGAGAGCGAAGAAAAAGGAAATGACAAATGACGATTGCGGCCATGGCCTTTTATCTGTTTGCGGTCTCCTTGCTGATCGGGGGGCTGTTCACCGTGATCAGCCGGAACCCGGTGCATTCGGTTCTGTGGCTGATCCTGTCCTTTATCTCTGCGGCGGGTCTGTTCGTGCTGCTTGGCGCCGAATTCGTGGCGATGCTTTTGATCATCGTCTATGTGGGCGCGGTCGCGGTTCTGTTCCTTTTTGTGGTGATGATGCTTGACGTCGACTTCGCCGAGCTCAAGGCGGAAATGGCGAAATACATGCCGCTGGCCCTGCTGATCGGGGTGATCCTGATGATGCAGCTTGGCCTTGCCCTTGGCGCCTGGGATGCCTCCGAGGGCGCGATGGGCGCGCGCGCCGCCATTGCCCCCGACGGGATTGAAAACACCGCCGCGCTTGGGCTGCTGCTCTATGACAAATACTTCATTCTGTTCCAGCTGGCCGGGCTCATTCTTTTGGTGGCGATGATCGGGGCGATCGTTCTGACGCTGCGCCACAGCCCGAAGGTGAAACGCCAGAACGTGCTGCACCAGATGTGGCGCGATCCGGCCGAGGCGATGGAACTTAAAGACGTGAAGCCGGGGCAGGGGCTCTGAGCCGACGGCGCGATTAAGACAAGCGGTTCGGGGCACACCCCCCGCACCGGGGACCTATAAAAAAGACGGACGGGCAAGGCCCGGAGGGACAGACATGATCGGACTTGAACATTATCTAACGGTCGCGGCGGCGTTATTCGTGATAGGCATTTTCGGCCTGTTTCTGAACCGCAAGAACGTGATCATCCTTTTGATGTCGATCGAATTGATCCTGTTGTCGGTCAATATCAACTTCGTGGCCTTCTCAAGTTTCCTCGGCGATCTGGTCGGACAGGTGTTCACGCTTTTCGTGCTCACCGTGGCCGCCGCCGAGGCCGCCATCGGTCTTGCCATTCTGGTCTGTTTCTTCCGGAACCGCGGCACCATCGCCGTGGAAGACGTCAACGTGATGAAAGGCTGAAGTCATGGAAACCATTCTCCTCTTCGGGCCTCTTGTAGGGGCGATCATCGCGGGCTTTGGCTGGCGGATCATTGGTGACAAGGGCGCACAATGGCTGACCACGGGGCTGTTGATGTTGTCGGCTCTGCTGAGCTGGATCATCTTTCTGGGCCATGACGGTGTGACCCATAGCGTGCATATTCTCGACTGGGTTCAGTCGGGCACGCTTGATACCGCCTGGGCCATTCGTCTGGATCGGCTGACCGCGATCATGCTGATCGTGATCACCACGGTCTCGGCGCTCGTGCATCTTTATTCGATGGGCTACATGGCGCATGACGAGAACTTCAAGGAGAGCGAGAGCTATCGCCCGCGCTTCTTTGCGTATCTGTCGTTCTTCACCTTCGCGATGCTGATGCTGGTGACCTCTGACAACCTGCTGCAGATGTTCTTTGGCTGGGAAGGGGTGGGCGTTGCCTCGTATCTTCTGATCGGCTTTTACTATCGCAAGCCAAGCGCCAATGCCGCCGCGATCAAGGCCTTTGTGGTCAACCGGATCGGTGACTTTGGCTTTGCCCTCGGGATCATGGCGCTTTATTTCCTGACCGACAGCATCAAGTTCGACGACATCTTTGCCGCCGCGCCTGCCTTGGCTGAAACACAGCTGACGTTCCTGTGGAGCGAATGGAATGCCGCCAATCTGATTGCCTTCCTGCTGTTCATCGGCGCGATGGGCAAATCGGCACAGCTTTTCCTGCACACCTGGCTTCCGGACGCGATGGAAGGCCCGACGCCTGTGTCGGCCCTGATCCACGCGGCCACCATGGTCACGGCGGGGGTTTTCCTTGTCTGCCGGATGTCGCCGCTGATGGAATATGCCCCCGAGGCCAAGATGCTTATCGTCTTCCTTGGCGCCAGCACCGCGTTTTTCGCGGCGACCGTGGGCCTTGTGCAGAACGACATCAAACGCGTCATCGCCTATTCGACCTGTAGCCAGCTTGGCTATATGTTCGTGGCCGCCGGTGTCGGCGTCTATTCGGTGGCGATGTTCCACCTGCTGACGCATGCGTTCTTCAAGGCGATGCTGTTCCTTGGCGCTGGTTCGGTGATCCACGGGATGCACCACGAACAGGACATGCGCAATTACGGGGGCTTGCGCAAAAAGCTGCCCTATACGTTCATTGCGATGATGATCGGCACGCTGGCCATCACCGGTGTCGGCATTCCGCTGACCCATATCGGCTTTGCCGGCTTCCTCAGCAAGGACGCGGTGATCGAGAGTGCCTGGGCCGGAACTGGTGGCGGCTATGCCTTCTGGATGCTGGTGATCGCGGCACTGTTCACCAGCTTTTACAGCTGGCGGCTGATCTTCCTGACCTTCTTTGGCAAGCCGCGCGGTGACAAGCACACCCACGAGCACGCCCATGAAAGCCCGATGGTGATGCTGGTGCCGCTTGGTGTTCTGGCGCTTGGCGCGATCTTCTCTGGCATGGTCTGGTACAACAGCTTTTTCGGCAGCCATGAACAGGTCAACAAGTTCTTCGGCATGCCCGTCCATGAGGTGACGGCCGATGCCGGTCACGGCGCGGCCACCACCGGCCACGACGCGCCGACCGCCGAGACCGGGCATGGCGAGGCGGCCACGCAAGGCGGCGACGCGCACGCTGCGGCCCCCGCCGCGATGGCGCATGGCATGGCACCCGAGGGCGCGATTTTCATGCATCCCGACAACACGGTGCTGAACGACGCGCATCACGCGCCGACCTGGGTCAAGGTCAGCCCGTTCATCGCCATGCTGCTCGGTTTTGTCACCGCTCTCTGGTTCTATATCTGGAACCCGAGCATGCCGGGCAAACTGGCCGAGAGCCAGCGACCGCTCTACCTGTTCCTGCTCAACAAATGGTACTTCGACGAGATCTATGACTTTCTCTTCGTGCGTCCCGCCAAGGCCCTCGGGCATCTCCTTTGGAAGCGCGGCGATGGCGATATCATCGACGGGTCGCTCAACGGTGTGGCGATGGGGCTTATCCCCCGTCTGACCCGCCTCGCGGGCCGGGCGCAGTCTGGCTATATCTTCACCTATGCCTTCGCCATGGTGATCGGGATCGTGATCCTGGTGACATGGATGACGATCTTCGGAGGGGCACACTAATGGATAACCTTCTTTCCATCGTCACCTTCATCCCTGCGGTTGCGGCGGCCATTCTGGCCATCTTCCTGCGCGGCGAAGATGAAGCGGCACAGAAAAACGCCAAATGGGTGGCGATGATTGCGACATCGCTGACCTTCGTGGTCTCGCTGTTCATCCTGTTTGACTTTGACTCCGCGAACACCGGCTTTCAGTTCGTGGAACAGCGCGAGTGGCTGCTTGGGCTGCAATACAAGATGGGCGTCGACGGGATCAGCGTTCTTTTCGTGATGCTGACCACCTTCATGATGCCGCTGACGATTGCGGCCTCCTGGAATGTGACCAGCCGCGTCAAGGAATACATGATCGCCTTCCTGCTTCTGGAAACGCTGATGCTTGGCGTGTTCATGGCGCTTGACCTCGTGCTGTTCTACCTGTTCTTCGAGGCCGGCCTGATCCCGATGTTCCTGATCATCGGCATCTGGGGCGGCAAGGCGCGGATCTATGCGTCGTTCAAGTTCTTCCTCTACACCTTCCTCGGCTCGGTGCTGATGCTGGTGGCGATGGTGGCGATGTTCTCGGATGCGGGCACCACCGATGTCGTGGCGCTGCTCAAGCATGAGTTCGCCAGCGACAGCTTCTCGATCCTCGGCATTCACATTGTCGGCGGCATGCAGACCCTGATGTTCCTGGCCTTCTTTGCCAGCTTCGCGGTCAAGATGCCGATGTGGCCGGTGCATACCTGGCTTCCGGATGCGCACGTGCAGGCGCCGACGGCCGGTTCGGTCGTTCTTGCCGCGATCCTGCTCAAGATGGGGGGCTATGGCTTCTTGCGCTTCAGCCTGCCGATGTTCCCGATTGGCGCAGAGGTTCTGACGCCGCTGGTGCTTTGGATGTCGGCGATCGCGATTGTCTATACCTCGCTGGTCGCGCTTGCGCAGGAAGACATGAAAAAGCTGATCGCCTATTCGTCGGTGGCGCATATGGGCTATGTCACCATGGGTATTTTTGCCGCCAACCAACAGGGCATCGACGGCGCGATCTTCCAGATGATCAGCCACGGCTTTATCTCGGGCGCGCTGTTCCTCTGTGTCGGCGTGATCTATGATCGGATGCACACCCGCGACATCGACGCCTATGGCGGTCTGGTGAACCGGATGCCGGCCTATGCGCTGATCTTCATGTTTTTCACCATGGCCAATGTCGGCCTGCCGGGCACATCGGGTTTTGTCGGCGAATTCCTGACGCTGGTCGGGATTTTCCAGGTCAACACCTGGGTGGCGGCGGTGGCGACCACTGGCGTGATCCTCTCGGCGGCCTATGCGCTCTGGCTGTATCGCCGGGTGGTGATGGGCGATCTGATCAAGGAAAGCCTGAAGACCATCACCGATATGAGCAAACGCGAGCGGGCAATCTTTGCACCGCTGGTGGTGATGACGCTGCTGCTCGGGGTTTATCCTCGGCTGGTCACCGATATCACCGGCCCCTCTGTCGAGGCGCTGATTTCCAACTATGAGACGGCACAGGCCGTGGCGTCGAGCGCCACGCAGGTTGCCGAAACCTCGCATTGAACCGGAGGCCCTGAAGATGCAGGCTGATCTGACTGTTATCCTGCCCGAGATCGTGATCTCGGTCTACGCACTGGCCGCCCTGTTGCTGGTCGCCTACACGGGCAAGGACAAGATGGCGGGCATGCTGGTCTGGCTGACCGCCGGGCTGTTCGTGCTCATGGCGCTTTGGATTGGCGCCACCGGCAATGGCACCCACACCGCCTTTGGTGGCATGTTCAACGATGATGGCTTTGCCCGCTTTGCCAAGGTGACGATCCTTTTGTCGGCCGCCGCCGTTCTGGTGCTGGGGCAGGAGTATATGCAGCGCCGCGATATCCTGCGGTTTGAATATCCGATCCTGATCGCCCTGTCGGCGGTTGGCATGATGGTGATGGTCAGTGCCGGTGACCTGATGGCGCTTTACATGGGGCTCGAGCTTCAGTCGCTGGCGCTTTACGTGGTCGCCTCGCTGCGCCGCGACAGTGCCAAGTCGACCGAGGCCGGCCTCAAGTATTTCGTGCTGGGCGCGCTCAGCTCGGGCTTGCTGCTCTATGGTGCCTCGCTGACCTATGGCTATGCGGGTACGACGCTGTTTTCCGGTATCATCGCGGCCGCAGAGGGGCAGGCGCCGATCGGTCTTTTGATCGGTCTGGTTCTGGTGATCTCGGGTCTGGCCTTTAAGATTTCCGCCGTGCCGTTCCACATGTGGACGCCCGACGTTTACGAGGGCTCGCCGACGCCCATCACCGCGTTTTTTGCCACCGCGCCGAAGATGGCCGCGATGGCGCTGTTCGCGCGGGTTGTGCATGACGCCTTTGGCGGCGTGGTTGGTGACTGGCAGCAGGTGCTGGCGGCGCTTAGCCTGTTGTCGATGTTCCTTGGCGCCGTGGCGGCAATCGGGCAGACCGACATCAAGCGCCTGATGGCCTATTCGTCGATTGCGCATATGGGCTATGCGCTCATGGGCTTGGCCTCGGGGACGGTGTTTGGTGTGCAGGCGATGCTGATCTATATGGCGATCTATGTGACCATGAATATCGGCACCTTTGCCTTTATCCTGTCGATGGAGCGCGATGGCCAGCCAGTGACCGATATCCGTAGTCTCAACATGTATGCCAAGGCCCAGCCGGGCCGGGCGCTTGCGATGCTGATCTTGTTGTTCAGCCTTGCCGGCGTACCGCCGCTTCTTGGCTTTTTCGGCAAGCTTTACGTGCTGCGCGCCGCCTATGAGGGCGGGCTTGCCTGGCTCGCGGTGGCCGGTGTGGTCGCCAGCGTGATCGGGGCGTTCTATTACCTGCGTATCGTGTTCTACATGTATTTCGGCGAAGAGGGCGAAGCGCTTGAAACCGGGCGTTCGCCGGTGCAATGGGCGTTCCTGATGGCCTCGGCGGCGATCATGCTTGCGGGCATCATCAATATGTTCGGGGTCGAGGCAATTGCCCAGGCGGCGGCGGCGACGCTTGTCAACTGACGCCATGTCTTATCCGGTCTGATCCAAATGTGACGCGCCCCAAGGGGCGCGTCGCTTTTATTTTGGCGCCCGGTGCCCGGGCGTGTGCCTCCGGCGGGAGTATTTTGGGAACGATGAAATTGGGCTCTGAGTGGGACTGGCCTGCGGGCTATGGACGGCGTGTGCTGGCCTCGGTGGACAGCACCAATGCCGAGGCCGCGCGGGTGGCCGCGGGGCTTGCGGGGCCGGAGTGGATACTGGCGCTTGAGCAGACCGCCGGGCGCGGGCGGCGCGGGCGCGCGTGGCGCGACCCAAAGGGGAATTTTTCCGCCAGCCTTGTGATGCGCCCCAATGAGACGCCGGACAAGGTTGCGCTGCGCTCTTTTGTGGCCTCGCTGGCGTTGTTCGAGGCGCTTGTCGCGGCCACCGGGCGGGCCGAGGCCTTTGCGCTCAAGTGGCCCAATGATGTGTTGTTGAACGGTGGCAAGTTGGCCGGGATCCTGTTGGAGAGTGCCGGCAGCGGCGCAGGGCTTAGCCATTTTGCAATCGGCATTGGCGTGAACCTGCGCGAGGCGCCGGAGGGCAGCGCGGTCGAGCCGGGCGCAGTGCGTCCGGTGTCGGTCTTGTCAGGCACCGGCGTGGCGATCAGCCCCGAGGAATTTCTGGATCTTCTGGCCCCGGCCTATGCCCGCGTCGAGGCGCAATTCGTGACCTATGGCTTCGAGCCCATTCGCAACGCCTGGCTCGCGCGCGCGGCGCGGTTGGGCGAGGTGATCACCGCGCGCACCAGCCGCGAAGAGGTGACCGGCACCTTTGAGACGGTGGACGGCGCGGGCAATCTTGTTCTATCAACCCCCAAGGGGCGCCACGTGATTGCCGCCGCCGAGGTTTTTTTCTAAGCGAGGAGGCGGGCGATGCTACTGGCGATTGACTGCGGCAATACCAACACGGTCTTTTCGATCTGGGATGGTGAGAAATTCCTGTGCACGCTGCGCACCTCGACCGAGCATCAGCGCACGGCGGATCAGTACTTCGTCTGGTTTTCCACGCTTCTCAACCATTTCGGCATCAAGGCCGATATCCGCTCTGTGGTGATAAGTTCGACGGTGCCGCGGGTGGTGTTCAATCTCAGGGTCTTTTCGGATCGCTATTTCAACTGTCGCCCGCTCGTGGTTGGCAAGCCCGAATGCCGCCTGCCGGTGGATGTGCGGGTGGACGCGGGCACGCAGGTCGGGCCGGACAGGCTTGTAAATACGGTGGCGGGTTACGATCTATACGGAGGCGACCTTATCGTGGTGGATTTTGGCACCGCCACGACGTTTGATGTGGTCGCAAGTGATGGCGCCTATATTGGCGGGGTGATTGCGCCGGGGGTGAATCTGTCGCTTCAGGCTCTGCACGAGGCCGCCGCCGCCCTGCCGCATGTGGATATCACCAAACCCGAGCGCGTCATAGGCACCAATACCGTCGATTGCATGCAATCGGGGGTGTTCTGGGGTTATGTCGGGCTGATCAATGGGATATGTGACCGGATAAAGGCCGAGAGAGGCCGCGCCATGAAAGTGGTCGCAACCGGCGGGCTGGCGCCGTTATTCCAGCAGGGGCACGCGATTTTCGACGTGTACCGAGATGATCTGACGATGCACGGGCTGACCGTGATCGACGCGTATAACAAGGAGGGCTGACGCCCCATGAGTAGTGAACGATTGATTTACCTTCCCCTTGGTGGGGCGGGCGAAATTGGTATGAATGCCTATGTCTATGGCTATGGCAAACCCGGCAAAGAACGCCTGATCCTGGTGGATCTCGGCGTCACCTTCCCGGATATGGACGGCACGCCGGGGGTGGATCTTATCCTGCCCGATATCACCTGGCTGGCCGAGCGGCGCAATCAGCTTGAGGCGGTGTTCATCACCCATGCCCACGAAGACCATCTCGGCGCCGTGGCGCATTGCTATGAAAAGCTTGGCGCGCCGATCTATGCGCGTGCCTTCACCTCGAACCTTGCCCGCCGCAAGATGAGCGAATTTGGCCACCCCGAAAGCGCGGTAAAGACCGTTTCGCCTTGGCCCGAAGTGACCCAGGCGGGCCCGTTCAGTGTTGGCTTTGTGCCGATTTCGCATTCGATCCCCGAAAGCTCTGGCCTTGTGATCGACAGCGCGGGCGGGCGGATTGTGCATACCGCCGATTTCAAGATCGACGAAACCCCTGTGGTCGGCGAAGCCTTTGATCACGACTTGTGGGCAAGCCTTGCCGCGCCGGGTGTCAAGGCGCTGATGTGCGATTCCACAAACGTGTTCAGCACCAATGAGGGCCGCTCCGAGGCGACCGTGGCCACGCCGATCACGGAACTGGTCGAGCGATCCAAGGGCATGTTCATCTGCACCACCTTCGCCAGTAACGTCGCGCGGGTCAAAACCCTTGCCGAGGCGGGGGTACGCGCCGGGCGCTCGGTCTGTCTTATGGGGCGGGCGATGCGCCGGATGATCGAGGCCAGCGTCGAGACCGGCGTGCTCAAGGATTTTCCCAGCACCATCAGCCCGGAAGACGCCAAAGGCCTGCCGCGTGAAAACGTCATGCTGATCGTCACCGGAAGCCAGGGCGAGCGGCGCGCCGCCAGTGCCCAGCTTGCCAATGGCAAATATCAAGGGATGACCCTGAAAGAGGGTGACACCTTCCTGTTCTCGTCCAAGACGATTCCGGGCAATGAGCGCGGCGTGATCCGGATCATGAACCAGTTCAGCGAAATGGGCGTCGATGTGATCGAGGGCGATGACCGCTATCACGTTTCGGGCCATGCCAATCGGCCGGACCTTGACACGATGCACAAGCTGATCAAGCCGCAGACGGTTATTCCGATGCATGGCGAACACCGCCACCTGCGCGAGCATGTAAAACTTGCCAAGTCCAACCGGCTTGGCGGGATGCTTGCCGTGAATGGCATGATGATTGATCTGAGCGGCAACAAGCCCAAGGTCGCCGAATATATCGAGACCGGGCGGACCTATCTTGATGGCTCGGTTAAGATCGGGGCGATGGATGGCGTGGTGCGCGATCGTATTCGCATGGCTCTGAACGGGCATGTGATGATCAACATCATCCTGGACGAAGACGATGACCCGCTTGGCGAACCCTGGTGCGAAACCATGGGCCTTGCCACCACGGGGCGCAGCCATGCGCCGCTGGTCGATGTTCTTGAAGAAGACCTGAGCCAGTTCCTTGGCCGCGCCAATGACAAGACACTGGGCGATGATGACAAGCTTGAAGAGGGTCTGCGCCGGGTTGCGCGTCAGAGCACGCAGAACGAAGTGGGCAAACGCCCCGAGGTCACCGTAGTGATCAGCCGCCTCAGCGCCTGAGACGGAACAGTCTGACCTTAGATAAAAGGGCGCGGTTGCTTGTGCACCGCGCCCTTTTGCATGTCCTGCGCGGCGATGCGCGGCGATGCGCGGCGTGCAGGCGGCCATGAAAGCCGCGGAATTTCCCCAAACTGGCACTATAAGAATGTCTTTGGATTGAGGTCTTTAAGTCCTATTCTGGCGGCAAGACTGCGATAGCGCCTCGGCTTGTTCGGCGGCGAATGTGTAATTATCGCGACCGAATGGATTGAAGGCGGCTTCGAATGACTTGGCGTTTTGGGCAACCGGCGGATGAAGCGCCGCATTTGTTGCCGTCGAACAGCAAACAGAAACTGACCGCGCGCGAACGTCTTCGTGCGATGATGCCGTTTCTGGAATGGCTTCCCCTGGTCAACAAGCGAACTTTTCGCGCCGATGTTTTTGCCGGCATCACCAATGCCGCGATCGTGCTGCCGCAGGGGATTGCCTTTGCCGCCATCGCGGGCTTGCCGCCGCAGTATGGTCTTTATACGGCGATGGTCACGCCGGTGATCGCGGCGCTTTTCGGAAGTTCGTGGCATCTTGTATCCGGCCCGACGACGGCCATTTCCGTGGTGATCTTCGCAACCCTGTCCGAAAGTTTCACCCCCGGATCGCCCGAATTCATCAGCGCGGTGTTCAGCATCACCCTCTTGGCGGGGTTCTTTCAGCTTTGCCTTGGCCTCGTGAACCTCGGGCAATTGGTTAGCCTTGTTTCGCATTCGGTCATGGTCGGCTTTACGGCCGGGGCCGCAATCCTGATTTTCCTAAGTCAGTTGCCGGGCTTCATAGGCAAGTCGTTACCGCGTCCCGATGACCTTGTTGAATTGGGACAAGAGCTTTGGCGCGTCTTGCCGGATCTCAACCCGCATGTTCTGGCGGTCTCGGTCACGACCCTCGTCGCGGCGGTTGTCGTCAAGCGATACCGCCCGATGTGGCCCAATTACCTGATTGCCCTTGTTGTCGGCAGCGGGCTGGCCTTTGTGCTCAACTCGGGCGCGCATGGCGTGGCCTTTGTCGAGGCGATCGACTCGGGCATTCCGCCTGTCGCGGTGCCGGAAATGTCGTTTGAAATCGTGCGCACGATGTCTCAGGGGGCGTTTGCCCTGGCCCTGATCGGCCTTCTGGAGGCGGTTTCAATCGCGCGGGCGATGTCGTTGCAATCGCATCAGTCGCTGAACAGCAATCAGGAAATCATCGGGCAGGGCCTCTCGAATATCGGCGGGTCGTTCTTTTCAGCCTACATGGGCTCGGGTTCGTTCACGCGAAGTTCGCTGAACCTTGAGGCTGGTGCAAAGACGCCGCTGGCGGCGATTCTTGCCGCGATTTTCCTGCTGGTGATCCTGCTGCTGGTCAGCCCGCTGATCGCCCATATTCCGATTCCGGCGATGTCGGGGCTGATCATGCTGGTGGCGTGGAAGCTGATCGACATCCGGGAAATCCGGCACATTCTGACCACGAGCCCGTCGGAAACCTCGATCTTTCTGGTGACCTTCATCACGGTTCTTTTGGTCGATCTCGAATTTGCGATCTATGCCGGGGTTATTGTCTCTTTGGCCCTGTTCCTGCGCCAGACGATGAAGCCGGGGCTGCCGGTCAACGTGCCCAATGGCGAAGTTGAGGGGCGCCCCTTCATGAGTCCGATCCACTGGCGCCTGCCGGAATGCCCGCAAGCGGTGTTTCTGCGGGTTCAGGGGCCGATGTATTTCGGCGCGGTTGAATACCTTGAAAAAGAGTTTGTCAGGCTGGCAAAGCAAAGGCCGGGTCAGAAGCATCTCTGCCTGTTGATTGACGGGGCGGTCGGGATTGATCTGGCGGGCGCCGAATGGCTTGTCGAGGAAAGCCGCAACCGCACAGACATGGGCGGCTCCCTGTCGCTGGTCGGGCGCTATCCGCCGCTCCGCCGACAGTTGGATCAGTTTCACGTGACCAAACGGATCGGCAAGGCGCATATCTTTCGCCGCAAACGAGAAATGCTTGAGACGATTGTGCCCCGGCTTGATCGCTCAATCTGTGCCAATTGCACGGCGCGGGTGTTTTTGGAGTGCAAGGCCATGCCCGGCCCGCCATCCGACGCACCGGACGATGCGCAAGCGCCCGCCGCGCCAGACCCCGCGCCCAAGTGATCGCGCGGTCATAATTGGTCGGCAAAGAAAAAGCGCCCGGTGGGGAACGTCGCGCATGTTTGACTCGATGCAGCGGGTTTTCCAAGGCCTGTCAAGGGGGCGACGTCATGCAATATCGACCCAAACATCAAGCATTTCGGCCCCAAACCGGACCTTGGGCGCGTTCCTCGCCAAGGTCGGCAGTGCGGGACGGAGCCGCCTTTTGCTGATGCAGCTAGTGCTCACGCAGCAATTCCTCGCAGTTGCAGCAAAACTAATTCTGCGATGCGGCCCGTGTCGTCGAAGCAGCCGTTCAATACTATTGATCTCGGTGGATTTCAAACTGACCTTTCGCTGCCGCTTGTTCCAACAATCGAGACGCGGACGAAGTGAGCATTCGCCGCATGCGCTCCGATGTCGGCAATATGTGCATCTCCTCATGCCGCTCTGAAAGGGAACGCGGAAAACAGCCGCCTGCTGCAAGCACAACGAGCGGTCGATCTTGGCGGTAAGTAGTTCGGTTTAAGCGCTGCCAGTCACCGTCGGCCCTGAAGACAGATTGGTTTCATTCTGCAAGCTGCGCACCCGAGCCACCAAGCTCCTTTGGCAGGTCGGCAAATTTCGGCAGGCCATCTGGAACAGACAATGTCCTTTCGCCATAGTGGACATGTAATCCGGGCTTGAATTCAAGTTCTGGGAGCATTGCAGAAAAGACGTCCACGAGGCCCATCCCTGGATGATAAGTCATTAGGTGCCCGCCACATTTCTTGCAGAACTTTCGATGGCTGTTTTCGGTTTTGTGGTACTCGCCGACTTGGTCTTCGCCTTCTGTGATCTCCAGGCTTTCGGGGTTCCAGAGCGTGAAACCGTTCACAGGGGACGCCGACCAGGAGCGGCAGCTTTCACAGTGGCAATACCCCATTCCTTCCGTTGTTCCCGAGACCCTGAATTTTACGGTCCCGCAGAAGCATTGGCCGCTATAGGTTGAATTGGACATGGTATTTCTCCTTCTTTTCTTGTGGCTAGTCGCTAAACGTTACGGGTTGCATTGCTGCACGATTAACTGAGAGCTTGAAGACATCCGGGCGGGCATAGTGGCCGCTTGCGTCGAATTTCCGGCGTGAAGCGCGCGCGGCGCTGACGTCGATTTCGGTCACCAGCAGGCCTTTTTCACGATGCATCGGCCCGGCTGAAACACCGCCAAAGGGTTTGTAGACGACTGCGTCACCCGGATTGACCCATTCGTCTCTGTTCGGGAACAGTTCGTTATAGTGCGGGATGTCGGTGGGTATGTCCGATGCCTCCAGCGCCGTGGCGCATCCGATCACCCAACAACCACCTTCTCGGGCGATGTGCTGCATTGTGGCCAGCCAGGTATCGCCGCTGTCCCAGGTGGGGGCGACGTAGATGTCGATGTTTTGGGCATAAAGCGCAGCGCGCGCCATGGGCATGTAGTTCTCCCAGCAAATTAGGGCGCCAATGCGACCAACGGCCGTATCGACCACGTTCAGACCGGACCCGTCGCCAAAACCCCATACCATGCGTTCTGGATTGGTCGGCATCAGCTTGCGGTGGTTGTTCACGATACGGCCGTCGGCGTCGATGGTGATGCAAGAATTGAACAGAGTTGATCCCGAGACCTCTCCGTCGAGCTCTTGGTAGCCTGCAACTATCACCATATCATTTTCACGAGCGGCCTCTTGCAAGGGCGCGAAACCGTTCTGGCTCAGGTCGATTGAATTGGTCTGCAATTTCGCAAATAGATCGTCTGTTTTGCCCATGCCTGCACCGGGCGGAAGACGCCAGACGAAGGTAGGGTAGCCGGGAAACCAGGCTTCGGGAAACACTGTCAGCTTGGCACCATCCCGGGCCGCTTTTTCGACAAGCTCTACGGCGCGGCCCATGGTGGCGGAAAGGTTCAGATAGACGGGGGGTTCTTGGATGATTGCTACTTTTGTCATTGGGGGGTTTCCTTTGCTTTCGATGTGGCGCGTTAATCCGCGCATTGATCCTGATGTTGCGATGCGGCTTGCTGACCACGGTATTGTTGTGTTGCTTGAGGTCACTTCTGACCGGCGACGACGATCAGTTCGCAGGGGCCGGAAAAGCCATTGCCGTTCTCGAAAGCAAACAGCGCGGTTTCGATTTCATTCCAAACCCTAGATTGTTCGTCTGCGTCGAGCCCTTTGAGCATTTCGTGAAGTGCTCCAAAGCTTTCACGTTCGAAGCGAACGCAATCGGCTGCGGTTGGTAGCTCCAGCGGGGCGGAGAGGGTTTTCTCGAGTACGTTTTGGAAGCCAGCGTCCCGAAGCAAGTCCGCCAGGACACCGGGCTGACCGAGGCTGAACGGTCCGGGTTGACCTTTTGCAGGTGAAGGCAATTGCGCCGCGGTTCGTATGATGCCGACGGGTATGGAAAAGAAGCCGTTGTTTTCTGGTGTGGAATAGACAATCGCGGAAAACCAGCCACCCGGTTTCAGGGCCTTTCGGATGCCCTTCAGGGCTTTCATCTGGTCAGGGAAATATATCAGACCGACGCGGGACACGACGGCATCGAACTGTTCCGGTGTGACTGTTAAATCCTCGCCATCCATCACCCGAAAGTCGATCTGGCCGTAGCCGCTGGATTGAGCGTTGGCCGCAGCATAGTCCAGAATGTTTGGAGAAATGTCTGTGGCCAGTACATAGCCTTCCGAACCTACACGGTCGGCGATCTGCATCGATTGATCTCCCGCGCCAGCCGCCACGTCCAGAACTTTTGCGCCCTTGGCGATCGCAGCGACGTCGATCATGATTTCAGTGGCGGGTCCAAGCCATTCACGCAGCGTACCGCCCCATTCGCTCCAGGCTTTGGCGGCGCTTTGCCATTGCTGCGTGGTTGCTGTCTTATATGCTACAGGGTTGAATTGTGCTGTCGTCATTTTGTTTCTCCGAATTCCGGGTTTGGAAGCCCGTGTGTTACTTGTTGACGAGGACACCATCGCAGCCGATCGTTTGAACCAGCGTTTGAAGAAAGTGGAAATTTGCAACCAAGGGAAGAAAATCGGGAAACGCCGTCCTTGCATGCCGAACTTTTCGGCCACATGCGAGTCGCGTTGAACGGACAAGCTGTCGACCTTCCGGCCTCCAAGAAGACCCGTGGCTTGCTGGGGTATTTGCTTTCCAGCCCGCGCCCACGTTCACGAAGCGAGCTGTGCGACTTGCTCTGGGAAGAGGCTGAGGATCCACGCGGGGCTTTGCGCTGGTCCTTGAGCAAATTGCGCACGACACTTGGGCCAGAAACGATTTTAGCAAACAGAAACACGGTGGAATTGAACGCCGCTGCTATAGACGTGGACGTTGCACTTATTGATGCTGCTTCCGGTGACGTCGAAAGCAACACGACCGATACACTGCTTGCCATAGAGATGTTGTATCGGGGTGAGTTTCTGAACGGTCTGGAACTATCAGATTGCTATGGTTTCTACGAATGGTGCCAGTCGGAAAGATCAAGATATGGCAGGCTCCGTGCGGAGATCCTTGATACGCTTATTTCCCGCCACAGCGACCAGCCCTCTGCTGCGCTTGAATATGCACACAAGCTTGTTGGAATGAATCCGTTTGAGGAACCGGCTCACATCAAGGTCATTGAGTTGCTATTGGCACTTGGGCGGCCAGAAGATGCGGCGGTGCAGGCGGCACAATGCCGCAAGATCTTTCAGCTGGAGCTTGGGGTTGAGCCGTCTCAGGCGCTCGATCAGGCCTGCAAAGCCGTTCCGCTGCATGCGCCAAACCTGCAAACGTCTTGTGAAAATCCGCAGACCAAAGGTGATGCTTCCGGTTCGGGCGCGCGATCTCAGGCCCGCTTCATCGGACGTGAGGCAGAGCGTCGGCTTATCCGGAGTGCCTTCGGTGGCTCCAGCCCCGCCGTCGCCTTGATCGTTGGCGCACCCGGCATTGGAAAATCCGCCCTTCTATCTGAAATAGGCAAAGAGTACGGAAAACGCCGCCTCTCGGCGCGTGCGATCGAAGTTGAACGATCGCGCCCTTTCGGTGTTTGGATGGATGCGCTGGATCAATTGGCCGAAACTGAGGTCGTTTCGGATATTCAACACAAGTTACGTGATATGCTTTGTGCCAGGTCAGGCAGTTCCGAAACCCTGACGGAACAGCAGGTGTTCGACGGTTTTCGAAACCTCTTAACCGATCTATCCCAACTCGGACCTGTCCTGATTGCTCTGGATGACCTTCAATGGATGGAGCCGTCCTCCTGCGCGTTGTTGAGCTATCTCATCCGGCATCTCTCCGGAGATCAGGCGCATTTCTGTTTGGCTGCACGCTCCGGTGAGGTCGACGACAATGAAGCGGTACAGACTCTAATATCGGGACTTGGCAGCGACGCTCAGAGGATCGCCCTGACCGGGCTATCCGCGATCGAAGCCAGTGCACTTGCGCATGAGTTGCGCCCGGCTACTGACGTGAATGGCCTTGTAAGGGAAGCACAAGGCAATCCGTTTTATTTGATTGAGCTGGCCCGCGCGAACAATGGTCCGACAACAGTTTCGCTACAAGATTCTCTCTCAAGTCGCATCGAGCGGTTGTCCCAGGCGGCAGTCTCGCTTGCCTCCTGGGCGTCTATTTTTGGGCGTAGCATTCCAATAGACATAGTGATCGAAGCATCCGGAATGGATATCCACATAGCTCTGGATGTGATCGAAGAACTTGAAAACCACGAGGTCATAGGACCGCTACTTGCGGGCTCAATTGAGTTCACCCACGACCTCGTAAAAGATGCAGCCTACGAAAGATTATCGAACACAAGGCGGCGTCTCATGCATGGCCGGGTTGCCGAACTTCTGGCGATGGAAATGGCTGCAAACCCTGACCGGGCCGCTCGAATCCTGCACCATAGTGCGATGTCCGATAACCACATTCTCGCCGCTCGCGCGGCAGTAATCGCGGGGCAAAATGCATTGAGGTCTTTTGCCAATTCCGAAGCGTCGGAATTGGCTCGGAAGGGTCTGTTCCATGCCGGAAAGCTCAATGTCGGCAGCGAACGGATCAGTCTGACCATGTCCCTACTGGGGGTCCAAGTCCTATCGAGCTCGGGAATTTCGAACAGTAATGCTCCAAATCTGGTCTCCAACCTCTCATCGCTGATACCGAAAGCCAGTCAGCACGCTATGGCGGAAGAGGTCGCGCAGGGCGAGTACCTGCTATCCGTCCTTTTTCAGGATTTGGGGGACCTTGAGGCAGCGGTTGCGGCAACGACACGCGCGGCCGATGCAGCAAGGCGAATGGATGCGCAGAAAAGGGTGAGGCAACTTGCGAATTCCGCCCGTTGTTTGCTGGAACTGGGCCGTGACATCCCCAAGGCCACCGATCTCAGCCATGACGCCGATCAGTTGGCGCAGCAAGAAGGCCTTTCCGATATTGAGGTATCCTGGAGCCGAGGACTTCTAGCCTATTGGGGAGGAGACCTAGTCCGCGCCGCGGCTGAAATCGAGAAAGCTCTGGAGTTGGCTCGCGACATCGAAGACCGCTGGCGCGAATGCAAGTGCCTAACCTGGGCCGCGATGATTGCGCTGGAACACAATCTCACGGACACAGCGATTGGATATGCCAGCGATCTAGGTACGCTCGCCGCCAAGATTGGAGAGGGGGCTATGGGTCCATTCTCGCGCGCGATCATTGCCATCTCGCGGCAAAACGACCAAGAATTTAGAGACGCGATAAAGGCTCTCGAAGCTGCCGACGACAAGTCTCGCCTAGCCTATATCCTAAACCTCGCCGCAGAACGCCAACGAAAGAATGGCGACGATTCTCGAGCGGTTGATTTCGCTCGGAAAGCGTATGAGTTTGCCAATGAGATCGGGAATAAGAACGAGAAAGCGTTTGCTCAGTCTCTTGCATTGCTATTGGGCGAGGAGGTTGGAAACCCGGTAACGCCCGCTGAACTTGATGAGTGGACTTCCTCCTCTAAACTCACGGCGCGCGCGCGCCAGATCGCGCGGACCGCGAAGCAATCCCACCGCAAAATGACCAAAGGAAAAGGACTCTAGATGCCCAGATTCATCGTCGAACGTAGTTTCGAGCTGCCACTGACAAAAGAGGAACTTGCCGCCACCGAAGAGCGCATGGCTCCTTGCCTCGACCTTTACGATGTGACGTGGCTCAGAAGCTATTGGAGCACAGACCGCAAGAGAATGATTTGCGAGTATGAGGCCCGGGATTCTGAATCGGTTCGCAACGTCCAGCGTGAAGCCGGTGCCAATTTTGAGCGCGTGTGGACCGCCGATCTTATTGTTTGAAAAAATGCGCACGATCTGTGGCCCTAAAAAGCAAGAAGATCACATACTGTTTGATGTGCCATTTGCCCACTTGGAGGAGCTGACTCGCCGCGCTGACCTTGGGTGTGTAGGTCTGGTTTGGTAAAGGTCGCACTAGGAGCAGTGTCAGCTGTGTGTGCTTCGCACCCGTTCGTCGATCGTGCAGTATTAGGAAATTTGGGCTCGGGGCCGACCTTCGCTGCGATCTGCGCGAAGGTCCGGTGTTCCAATTTGGATCAAGTGATGGCGAAAAGGCCAACGTTATCTGACGTTCGGCACCCGGACCTTGCGACCCGGACGCCTGATTTATCTGAACAGGGCAGGGGCGGCACCGCCGCAGTGCCCAATCAGGCCTTGGCCTGATCCCACGCGAAATCGCCGTTATCCGTCTTGACGCGCGTCGGCAGGCCGATGTTGTCGAGTAATGAAAACAGCGGTTTTGGGTCAAGCTCTTCGACGTTGACCATGGTCGCGGTGTCATAGGTGCCATCGGCAATCAGCATCGCCATCGCAACCGGCGGCACGCCGGCGGTATAGGAAATGCCCTGACTTCCGACCTCGTTATAGGCGTCCTTGTGGTCGGCGATATTATAGACAAAGACTTCGACGTCCTGACCGTCCTTGGTGCCCTTTACCAGATCGCCGATACAGGTCTTGCCGGTGTAATTCGGTGCGAGGGTCGAGGGGTCGGGCAACACGGCCTTGACCACTTTGAGCGGAACCACTTCGAGGCCTTCGGCGGTCACGACGGGCTGTTCGGACAACAGGCCAAGGTTTTGCAACACGGTGAAGACGTTGATGTAGTGATCGCCAAAACCCATCCAGAACCGGATATCGGCCTGCGGATAGTTGGCGGCAAGCGAATGCACCTCGTCATGGCCCGACATATAGGCCTTTTGCTTGCCGACCACCGGCAGATCCCATTCGCGGCCAACCTCGAACATCTTGTTGGTCGTCCACGCGCCCTCCTGCCAGCTATAGACCGTGCCGGTGAATTCGCGAAAGTTGATCTCGGGATCAAAATTGGTCGAGAAATACTTGCCGTGGCTGCCGGCGTTGATGTCGACGATGTCGATGGATTTGACCTCATCCATGAATTCATCGACGGCAAAGCGCGCGAAGGCGTTGACCATGCCCGGATCGAACCCGGCACCAAGGATCGCGGTGACACCGGCCTTGGCGCAATCCTCGCGGCGCTTCCATTCGTAATTGGCATACCAGGGCGGCGTTTCACAAATCTTGGCAGGGTCTTCGTGGATCGCCGTGTCGATATAGGCGGCACCGGTGCGAATGCAGGCTTCAAGTACGGTCATGTTCACGAAAGGCGAGCCGACGTTGATCACGATCTGCGCGCCGGTCTTTTTCAAGAGGGCCTCGACCGCGTCACTGTCCATGGCATCGACCGCATGCGCCTCAAATACGCCGTCCTGTTTCATCGCCGCCTTGTCATGCACGCTCTGAATGATCGCGTCGCATTTTGAAACCGTGCGGCTGGCGATATGCAGGTCACCCAGTACGTCATTGTTTTGCGCGCATTTATGCGCCACGACCTGCGCTACGCCACCTGCACCGATGATAAGAACATTGCGTTTCATGTATTCAAAAGACCTCGTCTGTTTGTTTGATTCAAGAGAGAGCGGATTGAAAATCCTCATAGCCAAAGTCGCGCACCTTTACGATGCTTCCGTCCAGTTCGCGGATGGCGATGCCGGGCATCTTCACACCATTAAACCAGTTCTTCTTGACCATTGTATAGCCTGCGGCGTCCTGAAACGAAATCCGATCGCCCGGTTTGAGCGGGGCATCGAACTTGAATTCGCCGAAAATATCCCCGGCAAGACAGGATTTGCCGCAGATCACCCAGTCATGCGCGCCGGTATTGGGGGCAATCTTTGCCGGTTCCCGATAGATCAGAAGGTCAAGCATATGCGCCTCGATCGAGCTATCGACGATGGCCAGGTTCTTGCCGTTGTAAAGCGTGTCCAGCACCGTGACCTCTAGCGTGGCGGCCCCGGTGATCGCCGCTTCGCCCGGTTCAAGATAGACCTGCACGCCATATGTCTGTGAAAACTGCCTGAGCCGCTCGGCTAGACGATCCAGCGGATACTGCGCGCCGGTAAAGTGGATGCCGCCCCCAAGGCTGACCCAATCCATCCGGTGCAGGGTGTCGCCGAACCGCTCTTCGATCAGCGCCAGCATCTCTGAAAACCGGTCGAAATCGTCATTCTCACAGTTGTTGTGAAACATCAGCCCGCTGATGCGATCCGCCACGGCGGCAATCTGTGCCGGGTCATGTTCGCCAAGTCGGCTAAAGGGGCGCGAGGGGTCGGCGATGTCAAACTCCGAGGTCGAAACGCCGGGGTTGGCCCGCAAACCGCGGATGTGGTTCTGCGAGGCGGCATCAAACCGATCAAGTTGCCCGATAGAGTTGAAGATGACCTTGTCGCAATTGGCCAGAACCTCTGCTATTTCGTGATCGGCGTAGGCCACCGAATAGGCGTGGGTCTCGCCCGGAAACTTCTCAAATCCCAGTTTCACCTCGTAAAGCGAAGACGAGGTTGAGCCATCCATATACTGCGCCATAAAGTCAAACACCGACCATGTCGCAAAGCATTTCAACGCCAGAAGAGACTTTGCACCGGAGGCCTCGCGCAGCCATGCAATCTTTTGCATGTTGGTCAAAAGGCGTGACTTGTCGATAAGGTAAAAAGGGGTCTGCAAGGCAACATCCTGTCTTTGGGCCGATTATGTCGGTGGGGTTTCCAATTAGTTTATGTTGCTGGATAAGGCAAACCATGAGTTGCCACAGACAAGCGGGCGGCCACTGTTGATCCGCCTGCGCGCAGGCGGATCACGCTTCATGAATGTGGATCCGGCCGCTTTCAGCCAACCTGAAACCCTGGTTCGGTCAGCAGGGCGTTATAGGCGCGCCCAGGAATTTCAGCATGACGTTTTCAAGCAAGCGCGACACGTCATTGTCATAGCCGTTCCACGGCAGGCTTCCGCAAAAGGTGATTGATCCGGTGGCAAAGACACGCCCGCCGCCGGGATAGTCGGCATAGATCATGTCGGCATGCATGGCGTCCTTGGCGGTGCCGCCTGTCAGGTTGGTGAGATGGGTCAGTTGCTCTTCGGGCACCAGCATAAAGCCCGCGTCCCGCGTGACCGAGCGGGCCAGAAGAACGGCGCTGTCAGGTGTGCCGATCCGGTGGTCCATATGATCAAGCTCGAACCCCGCCGCGCCATTGCCCGAAAACCCGAAATCCCCGATGAGGTCGTCGTCGATCCCCTGAAAAACCCAGTCAAACGCGGGGTCGCGTGTGACCCGGCAATAGGGGTCGCCGAAGAATTCGCCCTGGGCGGCAAAGCCGATCCCGACAAGATCTTGCGGGGCGCGGCCATTGCGCCGCCACAACCCGCCATAGCCCCCGTCAAACGCGTTGTAGTATTCGCCCGGTTCCGCCGCCCAAGCCCGGATGCCATCCTCGGCGCGGCGGATTTCAAGCAGGCTGTCATTTTCGCCATGCACCGCGATACGCCAGTAAAACCCGTTGCCGCCCAGATACATCAAGGTTCCGCCGCCATCGCGATAGTCGCGCAGCGCATCAAGGGTGTTGGCGGTGTGATATTCCGGATGCGTACCGGTTGTGACAGCGCCGTATCCCTTGATCGCCGCGACGCCGTCGTCATGCAACTCGCGGTCGGTGATCACATCATAGTCGATGCCCTTGGCGTGCAGCCAGCTTATCAGGTGCATGTCCGCTGGAAAGTGGCGCAGGCCGGAACAGGGTGTCGTGCCAAAGGTCAGGTAACCGGGGCGCAGGTTGAACAGCGGGCGGTGATGCGAGGCGTGACAAATCCCGGAGCCGTCGGCGTGATAGTTATAGGTCGAAAGCCCATATTGGGGATGCTCTGCCGGGTTATGGGGGTAGGCGTTCCAGTCGGCGATGCGGTTTTGCCAGGATGGGTCATAATCGGGCCGCGCATGGTTGCCGTAGATCGTATAGGTAAAGGTCGAGATCAGCACACAGAGCTTGGCCTTGGGCTGCCCCAGCGGGGGGCAGACAAAGAACGGGATGGCGTCCTCATTCGCGTCACACTCCAACCGCATCACATAGACGCCCGAGGGCATGTCGTCGGGCACCGTAAAGATAAAATCGGTGTCCCAGCCGAAATCATAGATATCGTCGCCGTGAAAATGGATGGCCGCGTAATGCGCGGGCTTGTGGGTCCAGTTCATCTCCGATCCGTCCCAGAGCGCGCCGGTCACGGCCCGCGCCGGAAAGTTCACAAGCGCCAGGTCCGGGCCGGTCGTGGCCTCTGCGGTTGTGGTCTTGATGCCTTTGGAAAAGTCCCATGCGCAAAGCGGCTGACCGTCAATGGCAATTGTGGGGGCCTCGATCTTGCCGTTGAAGTGCTGGCTCACCTGATCGCCCACAAGGCGCGCGGCAACCGTGGGGCGGGCTGTGGCTGCAAGGGGGGCACTGCCCTTTTGCGTGACCACGTGTGGCGCAGCGGCAACGCGCGTCAACGGCTGCTGTTCAAGGGTGATAGCATTAGGCGTCACCGTCGCTGTGATCCGACTCCATTGGCGCAGCTTGACGGGCTGGCCTGTCGTGACAATCTGATCCCCGAGGCAGAGGCTTGCCGCGCCGTTTTCGTCAAGCCGCAGGTCATAGGGGCCCAAGCCAAGCACGGTTTGAACGGTACCGGGGACCAACATGGGAAAGATGATCGCCGAAAGCATGATCGCGGACTCGGGCGCGGCCTGCACCACCTCCTTCGCCATCCCGTAAGAGCCCGCCGCGAAGGGGCGGTGCACGGAGGCAAAGGATTGGGTGGCGAAAAACGCGGATGCGTCCTCTTCGATGATGCCCGGCCCCTTGGGGTTGGGATCGGCGCTTATGGACCTTACAAGGCGCGCGTTGAACGGGCGGCTTGCGGTTGACGAGACCTTGAAGGCCAGCGTTTCACCGGGCCGCGCCGACAGGCGATCCACATATCCCAGCAGGGGAAGGTCTTGGGGCTTTGTTGTCATCGTGTCGGTCCATAAACAAGATTTGGAAGATAGGTCACCCAGTCCGAGTAAAACACCAGAAGCAGGATCATCAGGACGTAGGGGATCAACAGCGGCAGAACCCCGACCGAAATCTCCTCGATGCTGATCTTGCTGATCCGCGCGGCGACGAACAGGTTGACGCCGATCGGCGGGGTCAGGAAACCGATTTCACAGGTCATCACCGTGAAGATGCCAAAGACTACCGGATCAACCCCGAGGCTTGTCACCAGCGGATAGAAGACGGCGGTGAAGATGATAATCTGCGGGATGCTCTCAAGCCACATGCCGACGATGATGTAGAACACACCGATCAACAGCATCACCAGCCAAGGGTAGTCCACCAGCCCCTGAAACAGCGCCAGAACCGAGCTTGGGATGTCAAACAGCGTGACGAGTTGCCCAAAAGCCTTGGTCGAGCCGAGAATGAACAAGACCGAGCCGATGACGATGGCGGTAAACTTGAACGCATGAAACAGCTTGGCCCAGGTCAGGCCGCGATAGATGAACATGCCCACGAACAACCCATAGGCGACGGCCACGCCTGCGGCCTCGGATGGGGTGAAGATGCCCGCATAGATGCCGCCAAGGATGATCACCGGCGCCATGACCGCCCATTTGCCCTCCCAGAACGCGGCGAGCAGCGGCCCCCAGCGGAATTTTTCGCCGGTGCCGCCATAGCCGTTTTTGGCCGAGATCACGAAGACCACCACCATCAGCATCAGGCCCAGCACGATGCCCGGCACGATACCTGCCAGAAACAGGCGTGGGATCGACACGTCGGTGACAAGCGCGAAGATGATCAACAGGTTCGAGGGCGGGATCATGCTTCCCAAGGCCCCGGCCGAGGCGGCAATCGCCCCGGCAAAGCGCGAGCGATAGCCCTCTGCCTGCATCGCGGGGATGGTAATGGAGCCAATCGCGGCGGTGGTCGCCGGGCCAGAGCCCGAGAGGGCGGCAAAGAACATGCAGGCAACGACGGTCACAAGCCCGAGACCGCCCTTGTAGGCGCCGACAAGCTTTTGCGCAATATTGACCAGCTTTTCGGACATGCCGCCCTGTTCCATTAGCTGCCCGGCAAGAATGAACAGCGGGATCGTCACCAGAGGAAAGGGTTCAAATGCAGTCCAGGCGGCCTGCGCCATCAGGGTCATCGGGATGTCCGCGATGATCAGCCCGGCGACGGTGGCAATGCCGGCCGCAAAGGGAATGGGCACGCCGATCGCCATGGTGAAGACAAAGACCACGGCCATCAGGATCGGCCCGTTGGCCCCCCCGAGGACGGCCACCATCACGCCGATGATCATCGCGACAAGCACGAGGACCGGCGCCAGCGAGGTGCGGGGTTTCGGATTGCTCATATCGCTCATAGCGGCAGCCCCTCGTAGGCGTCAGAGCGCCAGCGCCAATAGACCTGGGCAATGCGAAACAGCATCAGGGCAAACAGCATCGGAATGAACATCTGAACCCAGCGTTGCTCGATCCCCAGACCGGGGGTCTGATAGGTGACGTTGAACAAAAGCTGGGTATAGGTCACAGTCTGCACGATCATGAAAATCACGAAGCCGACCCAGAGCGCATCGGCCAGCATGATGCAGCCAACCTGAAGCGCGCGGGGCAGGCGGCTTACCAGAAGGGTGATGCGGATGTGGGCGCGCTCGCGCACCGCCATCGTCGCGCCAAGGTAGACCGCAAAGATCATGCCATAAACGGCGGTCTCTTCGGCCCAGACCGCAGCGGTGTCAAACAGGAACCTCAACACCACCTGCATCAGCACAGAGCCGACAACGACGCAGAGGAAAAAGGCACAGAGCACTTCCTCGAAATACCGGTCAAGCTTGCCGAGCACGGTGACCTCCTGGTCATGAGGGTAAGCGGGCGCGCAGGGATCGCGCGCCCGAAGGTCTTGGGTGACGAGGCGGGTTTACTGCGCTGCTGCGCGGATTGCCGTCACCAGCGAGGTAAAATCCTCGCCCTTGTCGGCGGCATAATTGTCCTGCACCCGCTGCCCGGCGGCGATGAAATCGGTGCGATCGAACTCGGCGGATTTCATGCCGCCTTCGCCGACGAGAAAGGCCCGGATTTCATCCACCTGACGGGTCATTTCCTCTTTCTGATAGATCCCCGCCTCGCGTGCGGCGCGCATCACGGCGGCGCGTTGGTCATCGTCAAGCTTGTCCATGATCCGCTGGCTGGCAAAGAGCGGCGAGAAATAGGTGAAATGCTCAAGCGCGGTGAAATAGGGCATGATTTCATAGAATTTCTGCGACTTGATGAACGAGGTGCCATTGTCGGCGCCCTCGACCGTGCCGGTTTGCAAGGCGGTCGGCGTGTCAGCCCAGGGCAGCGGAATGGGAGCGGCGCCAAATTCGGTGAAGGTATCAATCATCACCTGGTTCTTGGGCACGCGCACCTTGAGCCCGGCCATATCAGCCATGCTGGTGATCGGGTTGCGCGAATTGTAAAAATCGCGATCGCCGACAAAACCATAGGTCAGAAGGTAAACCCCGGTGGCCTCGTGCAGCTGATCGGCAAACCCCTGTCCGACCTCGCCTTCGAGCACGCGGTAGGCGTGGGCCTTATCCTCGAAAATATAGGGCAGCACAAATGCATCCATCAGCGGGAAGTGGGGCGAGATGTTGTTACCGGTGATCACATGCATATCGACCGTGCCAAGCTGCATCGCCTTAAAGGCCTCGTCTTCGCCCATAAGTTGACCACAGCAGCGCACTTTGACGTCGATGGTGCCGCCGGAATAGTCTTCGGCCAGCTCCTCGAACTTGTCGGCAAGCACCGCGTAAGAGCTGCCTTCGGCGGCGGCATAGCCAAGGTTGATGACAACATCGGCGGCCATCGCCGATTGTCCGGCAAGGGCGAGCGTGAGCGCGGATGCCGCGACGGGCAGCGTTTTGAAAGTTGGCATTGGTCTCTCCATGTCGTGCGTTGGTTTTTTATTATCTTCGCAGGTTGGCATGAAGGGCCATGCAAGTATAATATCAAATTAGTTGGCTTTGATACTTTGTGGGCATCATGAAATTTGGTCTTCGGCATATCCGTTATTTTATGGCCGTCGCGGAAGAGCTTCACTTTCGCCGCGCCGCCGAGCGGTTGGGCATCGCCCAGCCCGCCCTGAGCCGCGCCGTGCGCGACCTTGAGGATCAGCTTGGGGTGAGGCTTTTTGATCGCACGAACCGCAGTGTTCAGATCACGCAGGCCGGAACGACCTTTCTCGAGGGCTGTCGCGGCGTGATCAATGCCGTCGAGAACACGGTCGAAAACACCCGCCGCGTGCATGACGGCCAGATCGGACGGTTGCGCATCGGCTATACGGATATGGCGATTGCCGGCCTGCTGCCGCGTCGGCTCAAGGATTTTCAGGCGCAACAGCCGGGCCTTGTGTTGCAACCGCATCACGATGTCACCACCGCCCAGCTTCACAAACTCGACGCTGGAGAGCTGGACGTCGGCTTTGTCACCGGTCCGATTAGCCGCCTTGGTTATGATCAATGCCTGATCCAGTCCGAGCGCTTTGTCTGCGTTCTTTACGAACATCACCCCCTTGCCAATCGCAGCAGCATTCGCCTCGAAGAGCTGGCGCATGAAGACTTTGTGCATGGAACATCGAAGGATTGGGAACATTTCCACGCCTATCTGATCCCGCTGTGCCGCAGATCGGGTTTCGTGCCCCGCGTTGTCCAGGAGGCTTTCAATTCGGCTGGCATTCTGGGCCTTGTCGCCTGCGGCATGGGTGTCACGATCCTGACGGAAAGCGTGCGCGGTTCCGTCGGGGCCGGACTGATCGTCGTACCACTGGAGGACGTGTCAGAGCAGCTTCAGACCGTGGCGATCTGGAAAAGTGAAACACCTGACCGGGCAACGACGCTGTTCATTGATTTCCTTCGTCGTGACGGATCGTCCTGACGCCCTCTCGCCGACAGACGGACCGCACTCTGCACGTGCAACAGCAAACACCAAACAGCGTACCCGGTTTCGCTGAACGTTGGGTGGCGGCCCACCTCTGATGTCGCTGGTAATCTGGCCTCACGCTCTGCGTTACAGCCTACCTGACAGGTACGTCGATGATCAGATCACCGATGTTCGAGGAATGGCGGTCATATCCGGTAAGTATTAGGTGTCATTTTTGGGACCAATCTTGTGGTAGTTGGTGCCGCTGTCACAATTGGAATCTGCTTGGACGCCCCGCGCGCACGTCGCATCGAAGGGCGACGGCGGTTTGAGCGCGCAAGGGGAAAAGAACAAACAAAGAGCCCCCCAAACGGGGGCTCTTCTTCAAGGCTTGGCCGTGCTAAATGCAATGCCTTGAATACCAGTCGCCTCAGCTCGGGCTATTGTCGCAGACGAGCTTGATTATGTCAGATACTTTGCCCGACGGAACGTCCCCAGCAAGTTCTGCAATTTCCTTTGGATTAAGCCCTTCGAAAGCAGCAGGGCCCTCTCCATTTTTAAAGGCCTGAAACAGCTTCCCCGGATTTTTCTGATCCCCAGCTGTGGTATTGGTACACCCTTGTCCGGATGCCTGACCTTGCGGCTCACCTGCGAACGCCATACCCGAAAAGCCGAGAACGGCAGCGACAGTCATTGCAAAAATCTTTTTCATGTTACCCTCCATTTTGTTGTTGGTATCTGCAGTGAAACAGAAAATGAAAAACCCCACATCACTCGGACGAGCTTGGCCAAACGTGTTTTTTTTAGCTTATTTTTGCTAGCCCGAATGGTATATGGGAGATAGACAAAGGTTGTGGCCTTAGACGTAATTCAGAAAATCTACAGGCGCGCTTGCCCATGCGTTTTGATTTCAGGGAAAACCCAACGCGATTGGCTCCAGGCCATCAGGATTTAGATTGATAATCGTTTTGATGCTTCTTCAAGGCTCAATTCCTCAGCGGCAACCGCGCGTCTGAGCCCTCACCACCGATCAGGCAATACTATGCCAAATCTTTTTATGACGGAAAACTCGCAATACCTTAGTTGCTCCTTAAGCAATCAATCGGGTTGGATCTTGCTGCGATTCGAGCAGGGTAGTAGCCAAAAAATACTCCCGTCACCCCTGCAAATAGCATCGCCATTGCCATTGAGGCAGGGGAAAGAAAAACCGGCCAGCCAGCCAATGCGGCAAGCAGGGCCGTGCCGACCATGCCGACGATCAAGCCGATTACACCACCCAAGAGACAGATCACGAGTGCTTCAACCAAAAACTGTGTGCGGATATGGCTTCGCCGTGCGCCGACAGCCAGCCGCAAACCGATCTCGCGCCGCCGCTCAGCCACCGAGACCAGCATTATATTCATGATGCTGATCCCCCCCACCACGAGCGAGACCGACGCCACGGAGGCCAGAAGCCAGGATAGTACCCGGGTCGAGGCCGTTTGAGCCGCCATTGTCGCGGCGGGATCAGTGATGCGAAAATCGTCCGGGTGCGCCGGTCTGAGCCCATGCCGCTGACGCAGTAGCCAAGCGATCTGCTGCTCAGCGACAGACATCACGTCATTCGAAGCCGCCTTTACAAGGATGTAGCCAACGGCCTCTCGATTGACCTGGTTTGCCCCCCCGATGAGCCGCTGCCGTGCGGTCGAAATCGGCAGGAACACGACGTCGTCCTGATCACGCCCTGTGCCCGTTGGGCCTTTTTCTGCAAGCACGCCGATCACCGTCATCGGCGCGTTCGCTATCCGCACTGTCTGTCCGACCGGGCTTTCGTCTTTGTCAAACAAGTGCTCGGCTATCGTTTGCCCAATCAGTGTAACTTTTGCGCCGGCCAGGGTTTCTTCGTCGGTAAAATATCGACCCTCTGCAAGCGCCCATTCCCGCACGAAGAAATAATCCGTCGTCGTGCCATTGACCGTCGTGCGCCAGTTTCGGTTGCCAGACACTATCTGGAAAACGCCCCGGATCGACGGCGCTGCAACGGCGACCGTCGAAAGCTCAAACGCAATGGCGCGCGCATCGCTTTCTGTAAGCGATTGTGCCGATCCGGCCTCCTTGCGAACCCCTTGCTCGCGCGCTTCGCCGGGCAACACCATCAACACATGCGCCCCAAGCGATCGGATCTGCTCTGCGACCATTGTGCGCGCGCCGGATCCGAGAGCGACCATGGTGACGACGGACGCCACGCCGATGATGATGCCGAGCATTGTCAGCCCGGACCGCATGCGATTTGAGGAGATCGAGCGGATGGCAATACGCAGGGTTTCAAACATGTTCATTCTGCTGCTTTCCCGGCGTGATCAGTTTGCACGGCAGATTGCGCGCCCATCGCGGTTTCCTGACCTGGAGAAGTACACACTTTGCCATCGAAGAGCCGAATGGTTCGTTCTGCATGCCGGGCCACTGCCTCGTCGTGCGTGACGAGGACAACGGTCGTACCTTGTCTTATCATGTCCTGTAATAGCGCCATCACGCTTGCACCTGTCTGAGTGTCAAGCGCGCCGGTCGGCTCGTCGGCGAGGACAAGTGCTGGTTTTGACACCATGGCGCGCGCGATCGAAACGCGCTGCTGCTCTCCGCCGGATAGCTGGCTCGGCCAATGTTGGGTTCGGCCGGCCAGGCCTACGGCGTCCAACATGCCTCGCGCTCTTTCAAGCCTGTCGCCGCGTGACACACCGGCATAGACCAGCGGAAGCTCAACATTTTCTATGGCTGTCAGGCGGGGTAGGAGATTGTAGGATTGGAAGACGAATCCGATACGTGTGTTGCGTATGTCCGCTTGTTCGTCGGGCTTGAGTTGCGTGACGTCCCGGCCATCGAAGCAGAGGCGCCCACCGGATGGAGTGTCCAACAGGCCAAGAAGATTCATGAGTGTCGTCTTGCCGGACCCCGATGGCCCCATGATTGCGACAAACTCGCCTGCAACGATCTTCAGGGAGACACCTCGGAGAACTGGAAGCCTGCCCGCTTCTGAGAAATAGTCCTTTTGAAGATCATTTGCCTCAATGAGTGACACTGGCAGCCTCCTAAAAGCCGATCCTGATTCCGAGAAACCGTCGTTCGGCATCCTGTTGAATCTCATTGGTGATAACTTTCTCCCCGGGCTGCAGCTTGCCGTCCAGAATTGCAGTATGTGTGCGGTCATGCGCGCCAGTCTCGACCTCGACCGGGCGGGGCGTTCCGTTGCCATCGAGAAGCCATACAGCGGACCCTGGAGGATAGTTTTCAGATTGGGCGGACATGTTATCCGGTGAGAACTCGATCGCGGCGCGAGGGACTTTCACGAGTGGCTCGCTTTCCATGACCAGCAGGCGGATATTGGCAGTCATACCAGGAAGCAGGAGCTGTTCCGTGTTTTCAGTTCCGATTATGACCGTATAGGTCACGACATTCTGCACCACCTCCGGCGATTTCCTGACCAGTTTGACAGTTCCTTCGAACGCGCGATCCGGGAAGGCGTCCACCGTGAACTTGGCGGATTGTCCAAGCTTGACCTTGCCAATGTCTGTTTCGTCGATGCGGGCATGGATTTCCATCTCGATAAGGTCTTGCGCGATGGTGAAGAGTGTTGGTGCCTCAAGGCTTGCGGCCACGGTTTGACCTTGCGAAACATCTCTTCCAATAACAATGCCGTTGATCGGCGAGCGGATAACCGTTCGATCAAGCTCGATCTCGGCAAGATTCAGAAGTGCCTCTTTTTGAGGGATGTTAGCCTGAGCATTCACGAGATCGGCTTTCTGACGGCTGACATCAGCCTTGCCTACCTTAACCTTGATCGCATGGGCTTGCACAATCGCACGCGCTTCTTTTAGTTCAGCAGCCACGATCTTGTGTTCGAGTTCAGCGTCTTCGAATTCCTCTGTGGTGATCAGGTTGCGTGTTCTGAGAGTACGCTTGCGTTCCAGCGCGGCATTGGCCGCATCAAAGCGAGCCTGCGCGCCATCCAGACGCGCAGTGAGAACTTCGAGATTTGCGCGGGCGTCTTCAAGCTCCGCTTGAGCACGATTGAGTTCTGCCTCCTTCACAGCAACGCTTGCGCGGGCCATTTGCAAGGCGGCATTGGCTTCGGCGCTGCGCGCCTGGTACGTACCCGGATCAAGGCGCGCCACGGGTTGACCACTTGTAACAGGGTCGTTGAAGTCGACGAGCAGTTCGGCAATACGCCCCGACAATTGAGAACCCACTTCAACGGTCACGACGGCATTCAACGACCCTGTCGCGGTGACTGTTTCGCTGAGCGTTCCCTCAAGCACAGGGCTTGTCATATATGTGGTCTTGGTTTTCGGCCGACTCGAAAACTCGCGATAGCCTGCCGTCGCTATCGCGATAATTGAGAAGACGAACAGGATTTGAAGGATGATTTTCAAAACGTTACCACCAGCCTTTCCAATTTGTTGCGGTGATTTCCCACCAATTCTCACTTTTGGAATGCAGACACTTACTTTTTAAGAGCGAGAATAATTTACCTTGCGTTTGGTGACCTCTCCAAGATTTCTGAGATTTTGAGATGTATCGCTGCTATCAAGCGTTGGTGAAGGATTACAGTTTCTCCTGATTTAACAGGGCGATCAATTCACCCTGGCGATGCGTATCGGTTTTTTGAAAGATCGACCGCAGGTGACTGCGCCCCGTCCAGACGGAAATACAAAGCCGCTCAGAAGCCTCCTTTACGCTCATCCCCCGCGCCAGAAAGTCGGCAAAATCCGCCTCGGTTGCGGTTAGCCCTAAGCTATGTCGCATGCGCGACTTGCGAGATATGAGTGGGCTGGACACTTCGCGCACGGCAAGGATGAACCGTGCCCCTCCGATCAACTCGCCCAATTCGCGCGGTAAAAGCAATGCTTCGACAAGCATCGATCTTCCGTCCTTTGTCCTCGCGATGGCGGGAGGAGGCAGCAGGGGCGGGATATCACTGTTGCACTCCCGGCATGCTTTCAGCATCGTGTCGATTTTCTCGTCAAGGAGCCGTTGACCGGTGGTGATCCTTTGGCAGGATATACGCAAATCTATCGAAGTTTTGGGATGTCCTGGCGGATCAATGCGGATGAACTTGCCATCTGAATCGAGAGCGATCATCAAATTGCGTTCATCCTGAAAAAACAAGACTGCCTTCTCCCCCAAAAGCAACTGGGCCTCATTAACTGAACTCCCTCAATGCCTAGACTCCACAATGGATGGTTAGCTCTGGGCGCTCATTGATATTTGTCAACGGAGGCGGAGCGCAAGCCGTGTCCCGCTTTCAAATTTCCAAAGTCCGTTACCCACCGAACTTCCGCAGTTAAGGTAAATGATCGGTGCCAAAACATAATAACAAGTTCTAAAAACGCAGAAAGCCCGCCGAAGCGGGCTCTGCGTAGCTATCTGATCTTGCGGTATATTTTGGCTCCGGCGGTAGGGATCGAACCTACGACCAATTGATTAACAGTCAACTGCTCTACCGCTGAGCTACGCCGGAACACGCTGGCCGTATAGCAATCAGATTTCGCGAGGTCCAGAGGGATTGTGACAAAAACTTCACCTTGGCGCATCATTCTTTGCCGGGCGGGCGAAATGGCTGTTGGCATGCAGGGGACCCTGCGGGAAAACCCGGGATTTTTGCATAAGATCAATCAGATGGGCCAGAACGTTTCGGGCGGCGGCGGGCATGAGCTTGGCCGGAGTGTCGGTATAGATTTCGCGGGCGATTTGCGTGGCCGTGCGCGGACCGGCGGCAAGCGCTTCGAGAATCGCGGCTTCGCGCCCAAGGCGGTGGCCGATCAGCCAGTCAAGCCGCGTAGCGGGGGCGTCAATCGGGGCGCCGTGGCCGGGCAGGTGGCGGCGCGCGCAAAGCGCATGGAGCCGCGCGCAGGAGGCCATGAAATGCGTGAGATCGCCGTCGGGGGGCGAGACCAGCGAGCTTGCCCAACCCATCACCAGATCGCCGCTAAAGACGCTGTCGCCGCTTTCAAAGCACAGGTGATTGCCAAAATGCCCCGGTGTCCAATGCGCCTTGATCTGCCAGCCGTCGCCGGTCACCACCTGACCATCAACAAGCGCGATGTCGGGGGTGAACCCGTGATCGACACCTTCACCACCGCCGATCTCGCCAGTCTCGGTAAGGGCGGTCATCACCGGGCTGCGGCCCGCGCGCGCATCGCCGTAGGCCAGTACGGGCGCGCCGGTCTCGCCAGCGAGACGCGCGGCGAGGGGCGAATGATCAAGATGCGAATGGGTCACGAAGATGTGGCTTATCCTCTGGCCCGGCCCGAGCGCGCCGAGGATCGCCGCAAGATGCGCGCAATCGTCCGGTCCGGGGTCAATCACCGCCAGATCGCGCGCCCCCAGAAGATAGGTATTCGTCCCCCAGAACGTCATCGGCGAGGGGTTGGGTGCCAGAATGCGGCGCACATCCCGACCAATCGTCTCGGGGTGGCCGAATGGCGGCCTTTCGCCTTGGGGGAGGTGCATGGCTCTTCCTTCTCTGTGCGCCGGAGTCTAGGTTTAGGCCATGTCTTTTCGCTGGATCAAACCCTATATGCCCCGAAGCCTGTATGGGCGGGCAACGCTGATCCTGCTTTTGCCGGTGATCACGCTGTTGCTTGTTGTTTCGGTCGTGTTCATTCAACGCCATTTCGAGGGTGTGACGCAACAGATGACCCAGACGGTCAGCCGCGAAATCGTCGCGGTGCTTGGCGAAGGCAGCCGCCCGCCCGAGGCGCTCGTCGGTCAACCGCTGGCCGAGACGCTTGATATCGAGGTGAACGTCCTGCCCCAGGCGGATATCCCGGCGTCCGACACCCGCCGCTGGTTCGACTTTTCCGGGATCGTGGTCACACGCGAATTGAAAAAGGTGTTTCTTGATCTTCAGGTGGTCGACCTGCCGAATGATGACCTGGTGCGCTTGTATTTTCTGCGCGACGGGCAGGGGGTGGAGATGCAGTTTGACCGGCGCCGGGTGTCGGCGCGCCAACCGCATCAATTGCTTGTAAACATGGTTTTTTTTGGCGCTCTGATGACGGTTATTTCCTATTTCTACCTGCGCAATCAGCTGCGTCCGATCACCCGGCTGGCGCAGGCCGCCGAGGCCTTTGGGCGCGGGCGCCATGTGCCCTATCGTCCGGCCGGAGCGGTCGAGGTGCGCGCGGCGGGGGGCGCGTTTCTGGACATGCGCGCCCGGATTGAGCGCCAGATCGAACAGCGCACGCTGATGCTCTCAGGGGTCAGTCACGACTTGCGCACACCGCTGACGCGGCTGCGGCTTGGGTTGGCGATGCTGGACGAGGACGAGGCCGAGCCGATGCTGCGCGATGTCGAGGATATGCAGCGGCTTCTGGACGGGTTTCTGGCCTTTGCGCGTGGCGCTCAGGAGGGCGAGGCAGAGCCGGTCGACCCGATTGCCCTTGTCCGACAGATCGTCGAGGACGCGCAGCGCAGCGAGGTCAACGTGACCCTCACCAAGACCAGCGGCGAGGGCGAGATCAGCCTTCGCAGCGGCAGCATTCGGCGCGCGGTCGAGAACCTGATCAACAACGCCGTCCGCTATGGAAGCCGCGCCGAGGTTTCGGTTGTGCTGACTGAAAAATCGCTGCGCATCCGGGTCGAGGATGACGGGCCCGGTATTGCCGCCGAGAACCGCGACGAGGCGGTAAAGCCGTTTACCCGGCTGGAACCCGCGCGCAACCAAAACCGTGGCACCGGGGTGGGGCTTGGCCTGTCCATCGTGCTTGACGTGGCACGCGCCCATGGTGGCACGCTTCGCCTTGGGCAAAGCGACCGCCTTGGCGGATTGCAGGCCGATATCGTGATTGCCCGTTAGGAAAAACGGGGAGGGGCTTGCCAGCCCCTTCAGGCTGGCCCGCAGGAGACCTTCTAGCGGGTGCGCCGCTCGTCAAAGCTCAGCGCGATGAAGCCGGGCAGATGGTCACCCATGCCCTTGACCTTGCCGCCGCTTTGATCCTGACGTCCGCGATCAGATCCGCCGCCGCCGCCCCGGCGCGAGGAGCGCTCTTTGCGCTCTGGCTTGGGGGCGGTGTGCTGCGGCTCCGGTGTTGCCTCTTGGGTGGCAACGGGGGCCGACTCAGCGGTCTCTTGCGGTTTTGCTGTCTCTTCGGCCTTGGCCACAGGCGCGTCGGGCTTTTGCTCTTCGGACTTTTTCGAGCGGCGGCTTACGCGCGGTTTGGCGGCTTTTTTCTCGGGCGCGGGGGCAGGGGCGGTTTCGGCCTCTGCCTCGGGTGCGGCGCCCGACTGAAGCGGGTTATCGACGCGCGGAATCGGCTTTTGCAACAGATCCTCGATCGCGGCGAGGTTCTTTTCGTCGCGCGGGATGCAGATCATGAGCGCCTTGCCGTCACGTCCGGCGCGCCCCGTGCGACCGATTCGGTGCACGTAGTCCTCGGCATGGCTCGGCACATCGAAGTTGAACACATGGCTCACGGCGGGCACATCAAGGCCACGCGCCGCCACGTCCGAGGCAATCAGGAACCGCAGATCGCCGGCGCGAAAGCCGTCAAGCGTGCGGGTGCGTTGGCTCTGATCCAGATCGCCGTGAATCGGCGCCGCGTCATAGCCGTATTTGGTCAGCGATTTGGCAACGATATCCACGTCGACCTTGCGGTTGCAGAACACGATGGCGTTGGTGCACTTGTCACCCTCACGCTCGATCAGCGCCCGCAACAGGTTGCGTTTCTCACTGGCTTCGCGGTCGCGCCGCGAGGCCTTGAGCATGACAACGCCCTGCTCGATTGTCTCCGAGGCGGTGGCCTGTCGGGCGACTTCGACGCGCTCGGGCGCGGAGAGGAAGGTATTGGTGATGCGCTCGATCTCGGGCGCCATCGTGGCCGAGAAAAACAGCGTCTGGCGGGTAAAGGGCGTTAGGCTGAAGATGCGTTCGATATCGGGGATAAAGCCCATGTCAAGCATGCGATCGGCCTCGTCCACGACCATGATCTGAACCCCGGTCAGCAACAGCTTGCCGCGCTCGAAATGGTCCAGAAGGCGACCGGGAGTGGCGATCAGAACGTCCACGCCCTTGTCGATCAGCTTGTCCTGTTCCTTGAACGACACGCCGCCAATCAGCAGCGCCTTGGTCAGTTTCAGGTACTTGGAATAGGTATCAAAATTCTCGGCCACCTGTGCGGCCAACTCTCGCGTCGGGCAGAGCACGAGGCTGCGCGGCATGCGCGCGCGCGCACGTCCACGCGACAAAAGCGACAGCATCGGCAGCGTGAAGCTTGCGGTCTTTCCGGTGCCGGTCTGGGCGATGCCCAAGACGTCGCGCCCTTCCAGGGCGGGGGGGATCGCCGCCGCCTGAATGGGGGTCGGGGTTTCATATCCGGCGTCCTCGACAGCTTTGAGGACTTTGGGATTAAGATTCAGATCTGAGAATTTGGTCATGGGTATCCGCGATTTACGGACACAATCATGGCCCGTACGTATGATACCGGATCGGGCCCCTCTTGGGCCTGTGGTTCTCCACATGGGTGATCCGGTGGCTTGCACTTACCTGAATATAGGGGGGCTGGTCAATGGAGTGCGCGGAAGCGATGACAATGCGCCCGTCCACGCCGATGATTGTACCCAAAATGGCAACAATTAGCGGTGTTGGGGGAAATGCAGAGCGCGTTTGCGGTCAAGATCGAGGGCCACTTTATGCAGATGGCCGCGCTCTTGCAATCGCGCGCGCAGGGCCGGTGTGGCGGTGCAAACCTCGTCAAAGAACCGTCGTAGGGCTGTCTCGCCGCCATCCTCCTCAAGCATCGAGAACAGCGCATGCATGTTCAGCCCGACACCATCGGCCATTGGCGCGGGCTTTAGCCCTTCGCGGTAAGAGCCGTGCCGGAGCCGATAGGCAAAGGCCGATTGCCACCGCTCCCAGCTTGGGGCATGCAGATGACAGAGCCGCGTCTGCGAAAGCTCGACCGGTGTGTCATCCATCACCTTGTCGACAAAGGCGTTGTGAATCCGCAGGCTTATGTTCTCAAGCCCGGTACGCACAAAGACCTTACCCGCAACATGGCTGACAAATCCGCCATTAAGGTGTGGGCCGAAGGTTGGATAGATCGCATTGGTGTCCTCGCGACGCCGTCCCTGAAATCGAGCGCAGGATTTGAACCATTTCTGCCCCTCGGGCGGGGGATCGGTTGGGTCAGGTGCCAGGGCCTCGATCGGGCGCGCCCGTGCGCTTAGGGTCCCGGCGGGCAGGGCGGCCAGTTGCGCCGGAAGCGGGGTTTGAGGTGACAGAAACTCGTCGACATCTATATGGGCCAGCCAATCCACCTGCGGGCGTTTGTTCAGGCAGTGGGTGGCGTTCAGGCTCTGGCGGGGCTGATGGGCATCGGGGCGGCCATTGCGGCGGCGCCGACGCCAATAGCCCTCGTCGCACAGAACCGCCCGGCATTTGGGATGCGCGCGCAGGGCGGCCTCGGCTTCGTCATTCGGGGCATCAAGATAGACGTGAACGCGATGCGCACCCAGATCAAGGTGATAGGCGGCAAAGTTCAATATATCGCGGGCAGGCGCCTTGACGGTCGCCACAACGCCCCATGTGGGAGTGTCACTCATGGCCGCAGAATGCGGTCACACCAAGGGCGGCGCAAGAGGCAAAGAGCGCGCGCGCCTTAGTCGAACTTGCGCGAGGGCGCCAGAACGGTGGCTTCGCCGATCAGAACCTTCTTGCCATTCACCAGGCAGCGGCAATCAAGCTGAACCCGGCGCTTGCCGTGGTCAATCGCGATCACCTCGACCTCGGCATGAACCATGTCGCCGGGGCGCACAGGCGCAAGAAACTTGAGGCTTTGCCCCATGTAGACGGTGCCGTGACCGGGCAGTTGCTCGCCGATCACCGCCGAAATCAGCCCGGCGGTCAGCATGCCATGGGCAATGCGACCTTCAAAGATCGTGTCGCGGGCATAATCATCATCAAGATGCACCGGATTGCGGTCGGTCGAAACCTCGGCGAACATCTCGATGTCGCGGTCGGTGACAACTTTGCGCAGATGGCGCGTCATGCCCATTTCAATGTCTTCGATACAGATCGTGCCGCGTGGCATATTATCCAACATGCGCCCCTCCGGGTGGTGTGTTGCGTGGTTCGGTGCGTAATATTAAGGCGTAAAAAGTGCCTGTATTGGAATTTTATTACTTCGCAGCCGCAGCAAAATCAAGCCCTTTCTGTCACCGCAGAAACCCGATGGCATAGCTTGGTGATGAGTTTTCCTTTTCAAGGTAAGCGCTTAGGGCCTCTGGTTCGGGCTGCTGCGACGTTTTTGTTTCCTGCGCCGCAAGGCCGCCACTGATGAAAAGAGAATCAATATCCTCGCCCATGGCCCCGGCGATATCGGTCAGAACCCCGTCGCCAATCGCCAGAATGCGCGCGTCCTCGACGTCGCGGCCAAGCTCTGCAAGGCGGCGGCGGGCAAGATCATAGATCGGCGGGTGCGGCTTGCCGAAATAGAGGCTCTCGCCGCCCATTTCCATATAAAGCCGGGCCAGGGCGCCGGCACACCACTCGCGGCTTTCGCCGCGATCCACCACGATATCGGGATTGGCGCAGAGAAATTTCATGCCCTTTTGCTTGGCATAAAGGAACTCGGGCCGCATCACCGAGGGGTCGGCGGTGGGATCGAACGGGCCGGCACAGACGATGCCCTCGGCCTCGTCCAGCGGCACGCGCCGGATATCGGCGGGGTTTTCGATCAGGTGCAGCGGCTCGAAGAACTTGGTATCGCGATCCTCGCCGATGAAGAACACCTTTTCGCCGACCACACCGCGAAACATCGCGGCGCGCGCGCTGTCGCCCGAGGTGGCGATGGTATCCCAGGCATCCTCGGGCACGCCGAAGCCGACCAGCTGTTTTTCGACGCCGTGACGGGCGCGCGGCGAATTGGTCACCAGAACCACGGCGCCGCCGCTTGCGCGATAGGCCTGAAGCGCCGCCACGGCGGCGGGCAGGGCGCGCACCCCGTCATGCACACAGCCCCAAAGATCGACGAACAAGGCGTCGTAATTCGCGGCGATATCGGAAAGGGAGGTGATGATCCTGGTCATGGGCGCGCTCCGGCTTGGCAAATGTCGCGCGAGATATGGCAGGCGCAGCCCGGTTTGGCCAGCACTGGAGATTTGAGTATTTGGACCAAGAAGAAGGGCAGGGCGCGCTTAAAGCATGTTGCTCAAAAGTGGGAGCCGGTTTTGAGCTTCTCGAACACGCGACATGCTCTAGCTCTCGTGGGGGCGCACGATATGATAGCTGCCGCTGAGGTAGGTCAGCGGCTTTTCCCCGGCATTTGCCAGATCCAGCACGCTGCCGATGCAGATCGCGTGGCTGCCGTGGATCATCTGGTCGTTGAGCGCACAGGAAAAGGCGGTGGCGCGGGGCAGGATCGGACCCTGGTCGCTATGGGTGACTGCGAGGCCGCAAAACCGGTCGCTGGGGGTGTCCGGCGAGGGGCCGGCAAAGGCCTGAGCCACGTCGACGGCATCTTCGGGCAGGACATTGACGCAGAAGGCCCGGTTTTCGATGACGGCGCGCGCGATCCGGCTATCGGAGCGCAGGCAGACCAGAACCGAGGGCGGATCGGCGGTGAGCGAGGTAAAGGCGCTGACCGTGGCGCCGACGCGCCCGGCGGGGCCATCGGTGGTGACAACCGTGACCGTGGCCGCAACCTGGCGCATGGCGGCGAGAAAGACGTCGCGATCAACGCTCATGGCTGGTGCCTTTGGGGCTTTTTGGTCACGCGGCTGTCTCCTGTCCGGGATGGGCGGGGCTTATGGTTATCGGCGAAATGTGGCGCGGTAAAGGATTTCCCGCTCTGGCGGCATGTAGCGCGGGCCGGGCGCGGTTTCAAACCCTGCCCTCGGGTTATTTTGAAATGAGCGCGGTCGCCGGGATTTGAAAAGAAAAACACCACGCAAGCCGGGGCCTGCGTGGTGCGGTTTTTGTCATAGCGTCCGAGGGAGCGGCGCTAGTTGGTGATGATTTCGGGACCCATGAAGGTATTGGGCAGGAACGTCGAAATCCATGGCACATAGGTCACGATGATCAGGAACACGAAGAGCACCGCAAGGAAGGGCAGCGCCGCGCGCACCACCGCCATCATCGGCATCCCCGCCACACCCGAGGTGACGAAGAGGTTGAGGCCGACCGGCGGGGTGATCATGCCGATTTCCATGTTCACCACCATGATGATGCCAAGGTGGATCGGGTCGATGCCCAGCTCCATCGCGATCGGAAACACCAGCGGCGCCACGATCACCAGAAGGCCCGAGGGCTCCATGAACTGACCACCGATCAGCAGGATCACGTTGACCATCACCAGGAACATCACCGGGCCAAAGCCCGCGCTCAGCATGGCGTTGGCGATGCTTTGCGGGATCTGTTCGTCGGTCAGAACGTGCTTGAGGATCAGCGCGTTGGCGATCACGAAAAGCAGTGTGACCGTCAGCTTGCCCGCGTCCAGCAGGGTCTTTTTCGTATCCGGATGCACAAAGGCCGTCAGAAGCGCCTGTGGCTTGCGCATCAGGCTGATCGAGGTGCCATCCGAGGCCGAGAGTGGGCCCATGTCCTTATAGACGAAACAGGCGATGAAGAAGGAATAGACCGCCGCGACCGCCGCCGCCTCTGTGGGGGTGAAGATACCGCCATAAATGCCGCCAAGGATGATCACGATCAGGAACAGGCCCCAGCCGGCCTCGCGCCCCGATGTCCAGACCTCGCCCCAGCCTTTCCACTCGCCCTGGGGCAGGCCCTTGATCTTGGCGATGGCATAGATGGTGATCATCAGCATGGAGCCGGCCATGAGGCCCGGAATGACGCCGGCCAGGAACATCCGACCCACCGACACATCGACCGAGGCGGCATAGACCACCATCACGATAGAGGGCGGAATGAGGATGCCGAGCGTGCCCGCGTTACAGATCACGCCGGCGGCGAATTCCTTGGTATAGCCAACCTGACGCATGCCCGCGATCACGATAGAGCCGATGGCGACCACGGTGGCGGGTGAACTGCCCGAGAGGGCGGCAAACAGCATGCAGGCAAAGACGCCCGCAATCGCCAGACCGCCCGGAAGATGCCCGACGCAGGCGATTGAGAAGCGGATGATCCGCTGTGCGACGCCGCCGGTGGTCATGAAGCTTGAGGCGAGGATGAAGAACGGGATCGCCAGCAGGGTATAGTGGCCGACAAAGGCCTCAAGCAGGGTGCCCGCGACCGAGGCCAGCGAACTGTCGGAATAGATCAGCAGGAACAGCGTCGAGCTGAGGCCGAGCGAAATGGCGATGGGCACACCGATCAAAAGCAGGGTGACGACCATCGTAAAGAGCAAAAGCACGTCCATTATCGTGTTCCTTCCTGGCTATCGTGCTCATGGCTGGCGCGAATTTCGTCTAGTTCGTCTTCGACCTCGTGAGAGGCGACAAGGCGGTCAACCTCGCCTTTCCAGACCTGCACGGCGACCTGCGAAAACCGCATCACCAACAGGAATGCCGAAATCGGCAGCACGATATAGGGCACGACCTTGGGCAGCTTTTCATAGCTGTCGCCATAGTTGATCATGTCTTCGAGAAAGCGGAACACCCCAAGCATTGGCACGTCCTGCACTTCGTAAAAGCTCTGGCTGCGGGCGCTCATGTCAAACCCGGTCGGGAACCAGCGCCCCGAGGTCGGCGGAAGATCGGCGAAGACCGCCCAGTAATCATAGGCACCCTTCAAAAGCAGCAGCGAGAATATCAGGCAGGCCCCGACAGAGATCAGCGCCAACACGCGCCGCACCGGCGGCGGGGTCATGTTCAGAACCGCATCCACCCCGAGGTGGGCGTGTTTCTTGACCGCATAGGAGGCGCCCAGCAAAACCAGCCAGCCGAACATGAACACGGTCAATTCCAGTGCCCAGAGGATATTTGCATTGAAGATATATCGCGCAACCACGTTGGCGAATGTGACCACGGTCATTAGCCCAAGAAGGGTGGCAATGACCGATTCCTCGATGTTGTCGATTAGCCCGGTTTTGTGCTTCATCGTCCCGTTTCCCAGATTTTATTGCTATTTCTTACACTTCGGGCGGGTCTTTTGAACCCGCCCGATGCTGACACAGACCTTTGTTGCCAAGGGCCGTACTGGTTAAACCCGTGTTACGAGTTCGAGTTTGACGCGACGGCCGCGTCGATGTTTTCCTGGCCCACGTCGCCTTTGAACTGGTCCCAGACCGGGTTCATGACTTCAACCCATTTGGCACGCTGTTCGGGGGTCAGCTGACGGACAACACCACCGGCATTGATGATCGCCTGCTTGGCTTCGGCGTTGACCTTGCTCGATTCCGCGTTGCGGGTCTCGGTGACTTCCTTGACGATTGTCTGGAATTGCTCGCGCACGGCCGGATCAAGGCTGTCGAGCCAATCAACGCTGGTCACCAGAAGATAGTCGATGATGCCGTGGTTGGTTTCGGTCGTGCCGTCCTGAACCTCGAAGAACTTCTTGCCGTAGATGTTGGACCAGGTGTTTTCCTGACCATCGACAACGCCCTGTTGCAGCGCGCCGTAAACCTCAGAGAAGGCCATCTTCTGGGGGCTGCCACCGATGGCGGCCATTTGCGCAACCAGAACATCCGACGACTGAACGCGGAACTTGAGGCCATTGGCATCCGACGGCTCGAGCAGCGGCACGTTGGCCGACATCTGCTTCATGCCGTTGTGCCAATAGGCAAGGCCCTGAAGGCCGCGGCGCTGCATGCTGTCAAGCATGCCCTGGCCGGTTTCAGAGGCCTGAAAGCTGTCGACCGCGTTCACGTCCGAGAACAGGAACGGAAGGTCGAACAGGCGGAATTGCTTGGTGAACTTTTCGAATTTCGACAGCGACGGCGCGGCGAGTTGCACATCGCCCTGCAGCATGGCCTCAAGCACCTTGTCGTCATTATAGAGGGTCGAGTTCGGGAACACCTCAAGGCACATGGTGCCGTTCATCTCTTCGTTGATACGCTTTTCAAGCAGCGAGGCGGCAATGCCCTTGGGGTGCTTGTCGGTGTTGGTCACATGGCTGAACTTGACGACGATTTCACCATCATCGCAGGCGGCCATTGCAGTGTTGGCACCAACGGTCAGGGCCAGTGCCGAGACGGCAGCGGTCAAAAATTTCATTCGGGTCTCCTCCCATTTTGAGACGTGTCTACGCAGCACCCAGAGGGGCGCGGTGAGCACATCGTGAGAGAAACGGCGCGTGGCCTCAAGTAAATGTCATGAAAATGCGCAATACGCGGTATTTTTAATCTTTTTCAGAAGGTTACAGTTCAAGGGTGATGTGACATTACGCCGCTTCCGTGCGCGCTGTGCGGAAATCCGCACGCGGCACCGTGGTATTGTGCGGTTTTTCGCACAGATCGCGGTGGGGATCAGCGGCGGTAATCCTCGGGGCGAATCCCATAGCGCGCGAGCTTGTCGTAAAGCGTCTTGCGCGGCAGCCTGAGCGCCTTTGCCGCCTCTGACGCACGCCCGTTCTGCCGCCCGAGGGCCGCGATCAGCAAGGACCGCTCGACCCGCGCCATCTGATCTGCAAGGCCAAGATCGGCGGCCTCGGCATGATCCGGCATGCCAAGCACAAAGCGCATCGCCGCCGACATCAGCGAGCGCGCATTGCCCGGCCAGTCCTGCGCCATCAGCGCCGCAAGGCGATCGGGGCCAACCTCGGGCGGGGTCAGCCCGGCCTGCTCGGCGGCCTGCGCCACGTACTGGCGAAACAGCACCGGGATATCCTCGGGGCGCTCAGAGAGGGCCGGGATACGCACGCGCATCACCTCAAGCCGGTAATAGAGGTCGCCGTTAAAGCGCCCGGCCTCGACCGCGGCGGACAGATCGGCGGTGCTGCCGGCAATCAGGCGCGCGCTGTCGCCGTCCTCCAGACGCTCAAGCAGGGCATATTGCGCCTCGGCGGGCAGGGCGCTTATTTCATCAAGGAAAAGAGTGCCGCCCGAGGCCGATTGAAACCCCGCATCAAGCGCGCCGGGATCAAGCGTCGCGGCGGCGCGTTTGATATAGGGCCCACCGGCGCCCTGCGACATGTGGTGGATCACCTCGGCCACCTTCGACACACCCGCACCTGCCGGGCCGGTGACCAGCACTTCGGTGCCCGCGCGCGCCGCCTGGCGTACCCGCGCGCGCAGTTCTTCGGCAAGCTCTGAGGTGCCAAACAGCATCCGCGCCGCCGGATCGCCGGTTTCAAGCTGCGCCTTGAGGCGGCGGTTCTCAAGCACCAGAGCGCGGTTTTTCATGGCCCGTTCCAGCACCGGGATAAGAGCATCGGGCGCACAGGGCTTTTCGAGGAAATCGAACGCCCCTTGGCCCATCGCCTTGACCGCCATCGGAATATCGCCCTCGCCGGTCAGCAGGATCACCGGTAATTCGTCGTCAAGCGCGCGGGTATGGGCCAAAAGGTGAAACCCGTCGCGCCCCGGCATGCGGATATCGGACAGGATCACGCCCTCGAACTCGGGCGTGATATGATCCTTGGCCTCGATGAACGAGCCCGCCGCGCGCACGTTGTAATTGGCAAGCTCAAGCGTCTGCGCAAGCGCCTCGCGCACCGGGCGGTCATCATCCACCACCAGAACAGTCCGGATCATGCGGCCCCCTCTCTTTGCTCTGCGGGCCGGGCGGTTTCGGCCCACGGGTCAAGCTCGACGGTGAATTCAGCGCCGCTGCCGGTATTGGCGCCGGTGATCTTGCCGCCAAAGCTCTGCACAAGCCCGTAGGATATCGACAGCCCAAGCCCCATGCCGTCGCCCGCGCCGACAAGCTTGGTGGAATAGAACGGATCGAAAATCTTTTCCGGCTCTTCGATGCCGGGGCCGGTATCGCGCAGGCGCACGGTGACCGGCGCGCCGCCCTCGACCGCGATCTCAAGGCGCTTGGTGTCGCTGTCGGTCATCGCATCGGCGGCGTTGGTGATCAGGTTGATCATCACCTGCCCAAGCCGCACTTCGCCGCCGCGCACCCAGACCGGGGCAGGCGGGGCCTGCCAGGCGACGTCGACGCCATCGCCGCGCAGCCGCTCGCCGGTCATCTCAAGCGCGCTCTCGATCACTTGCATGATGTCGACCTGGCCCATCGGTTCGTTTTCGTTGCGCACAAAGGCGCGCAGGTTGCGGATGATCCGGCTCATGCGGTGGGCCATTTCGTCAATCCGACCAAGGTTTTCGGCGGCTTTCTCTGGCTCTTGGCGTTTCAGGAAGGCGCCGCCGTTGGCCGCGAACTGACGGATCGCCATCAAGGGCTGGTTCAGCTCGTGGCTGATGCCGGCGCTCATCTGGCCAAGCGCACGCAGCTTTCCCGCCTGCACAAGCTCGGCCTGGGCGCGCTTGAGGGCGGCCTCGGCCTCTTGGCGTTCGCGCACTTCGCGGCGCAGGGCAAGGTTGGTCTGGGTCAGGGTCGCGGTGCGCTCGGCCACGCGGCCCTCTAGCTGGGCATTGGCGCGCGCAAGGCTGCGCCGCCGCTCCTGGGTCAGGACAAGCAAGGCGCCAAAGAACAACAGCCCCCCGGCCACCGCGCCGGCCTGAAGCGCGGCGATCTGGCGGGCCGGGGCCACATCGACAAGCGCCACCCCGGTCATGCCGATGCGCGGCAGATCCTGGCCAAGTTGCAGCGCGCGTTTGGGAAGATAGGGGCCGAGGTCGACCTGCCAGATGTCATGCGGGCCAACGCTCTGGCGGGCAAAGCCGACCGGTGCCCCCTCGGGCGGGATCAACAGGTCATCATTCCGCACCCCGCGCCAGCCAAGCAATTCAGAGCGGTTCGACATGAAGACCCGGCCATCGTCATCCACCAGAAACACCGCCGTCTGTGACCCGCGCCAGCCGAATTCGACATTCTCGGCGTCGGCCAGGACCACGAGCGCGCCCTGAACCTTGCCATTGCTGGCAAAAGACGGGGCCGCGAATTGAAACACCCGCCGCTTGGCCGCCCCCTCAAGCCCATGCGCGGTGCCAAGCGCGCCATCCATCGCGCGGGTGAAATACTGCGAGCGGGCAAGACCTTCGGGCGCGCGCGCCTGTGAGCCGGCAAGCACATCGCCCATGGCATCGACATAAAACAGCGCCGTGGCGCCGGTCCGGTCGGCGGCGGCCACCAAAAGACGGCGCGCCGCGTCCTGTTGATGCGGGGTGGCGGGGGCGCTCAGCGCGGTCAGGGTCGGATGTTCGGCCAAAGCGACCGCCTGATCGCGGTAGCGTTGCAGATCAGACACCAGCCCGCCGAGCACCAAAGACATATCCGCCGTGCCGCGCCGTTCAAGCTGATCCAGCGCCTGACGATAGCCATAATGCCAGACCGTGCCGCCGATCAGGGCGACGACAAGCACGAAAGGCACGATGATCAGGGTCAGGGGCGGTATGCGCGACATGGGGGTCAATCTATCAGCGCCGCCCCGCAGTTGGAAAGCGCCAAAGCGCGGCCTCAGGCCCGCCCGGCATCAGAGGACAGCATCAGCGGTGACACCCCGAGGCGCGCCAGCGCGGCCTCCCATTTGTCGGGATCGGGGACATCAAACACCAGCTCATGATCCGCGTCACAGGTCAGCCAGCCGTTTTGCGCCAGCTCGGCCTCAAGCTGCCCCGGCCCCCAACCGGCATAGCCGAGCGCCAAAAGCGCCTTGGCCGGGCCGCGCCCGTCGGCTAGGTCCTCAAGGATATCAAGCGTTGCCGTCATGGCGAAATCACCGTTCACGTTCAGCGTCGAGATCGCCGAGTTATAGCCGCGCTCATGCAGGACAAACCCGCGGCCATGTTCCACCGGTCCGCCAAAATAAACCGGCAGTTCGCGCGCGTCCGGGCCGATCGTGATCGAAAGCTGTTCAAACAGATCGCGCGCCTTCAAATCCGACGTCGGCTTGTTGACGATAAGCCCCATCGAGCCCTCGGGCGAATGCGCGCACAGGAAGACAACCGCATTGCCAAAGCGCGTATCGGTCATGCCGGGCATGGCAATCAACATTTTTCCGGTCAGGTCCATATCTTGGGTCAAATGGGATACCTCTTTGTCTTTACACAAGAATGGGCATCATGGGGCCGCTCTGCAAGCGCGGCATTAACGTCACGCTAACAATTCTCTCCGGAAAGTGAGTTGGCATTCGCCACGCCATGCCCCATTTGAGTGCTATGATCAAAGCGTTTTTCCTCTCTCTTGTTGCGACTCTGTCGCTGTCGCTGTCGCTTCAGGCCGCGCCTGCCAAATCCTTGGATGACATGGTCACTGTAAGTGTCCTTCCAGGCTGGACCATGGCCGACGGAAGCCATGTGGCGGCGTTGAAATTCGTGCTCAAGGACGGATGGAAAACCTATTGGCGCGCGCCGGGCGAGGCGGGCATTCCGCCGCGCTTTAATTGGAGCGGATCGCGCAATCTCGCCGCAGTGGCGGTGGAATGGCCGACTCCGGTGCAAACCGTCACCAATGGTATGCGCACCATCGGCTATGAGCATTCGCTGGTTTTGCCGATCCGTCTGAACCCTGCGAAATCCGGGCAGCCGATCCACCTTGCCGCCGAGCTTGAAATCGGCGTTTGCAGCGATATCTGCGTGCCCGTCACCCTCAGCATCGCGCAGGATCTGCCCCGTGGCGTCACCAGCCCGGACCCGCAGATTGCTGCCGCGCTTGCCTCGCGCCCTTATACTGCCAAAGAGGCGCGCGTTGGCCGCGTCGCCTGCCAGGTGACGCCGGTCGAGGGCGGGCTTCACGTCGTGGCCGAGGTCGATATGGAACAGATGGGCAAGGGCGAGTTCGCGGTTCTGGAAACCGACAATCCCGATCTTTGGGTTGCCCAGGCCATCACCTCGCGCAACGGCAACCGGCTGCGCGCCGAAACCGAGATTTACCATGGCGAGGGTCACAGCTTTGCGCTGAACCGCTCCGGCCTGCGGATCACGATCCTGAGCAGTGGCGATGCGGTTGATATCCGAGGCTGTCCGGCGGGCTAGAGCATGTTGCTCAAAAGTGGGAAGCGGTTTTGAGCGTCGACAACATGCGACATCAACAGCTTAGAGGGTGTCGCGTGAATTCGAATGAACGCGACATGCTCTAGGCGCCCTCAGACAGTCTTGGGGCGCAACGGGCGCCCATCGGGCAATGAGATATTGGCCACCTGCTCGGCAATCGGATCATTCACAAGCGGGCGTGCGTGGCTGCTGAAGGCCTCGGGGTCGCGCATCTTCTGCCAGGTGTTGCCGACATAGACCTCAAGCCCGGAAAACCCGGCCTTATAGCCCATCTTTTCGCTGCCGGGCACCCAATAGCCGAGATAGACATAAGGCAGACCGTTTTCGCGCGCGATCTGGATATGATCGAGAATGACATAGGTGCCAAGCGAGGCGCTCTGCATATCGGGCTCGTAGAACGAATAGACCATGCTGACCCCGTCATCGAGGATATCGGTCAGACAGACCGCCGCCAGATCGCCAGAGGCGCTATCGGTATATTCCACCACACGGGTGCGAATGGGGGTTTCTTCGACCATCGCCGCGAATTCGAAGGTATCCATATCCGCCATCCCGCCGGTGGCGTGGCGGCTTTCAAGGTAACGGCGAAACAGCGCGTATTGCTCTTCGGTGGCCCAGGGCGATGTGGCCCGCCGCGTCAGCCCGGCGTTGCGCCGCATGGTCTTGCGTTGGCTTTTGCTTGCCGTGAACTCGGCCACGTTGATGCGCGCCGAGAGGCAGGCGGCACAATCGGCGCAGGACGGCCGATAAAGAACGTTCTGCGACCGGCGAAACCCCTGCTTTGAGAGACCATCATTCAGCCGCTGCGCGCCGTCGCCCTGAAGCGCGGTGAAAAGCTTGCGCTCCATCCGCCCCGCCAGATAGGGGCAGGGTTGCGGCGCCGTCACGTAAAACTGGGGCGCGATGGGAAGAGTGTGACGCATGTCTTCAGTGGTCCGGCTTGGCTTTGCCCGACGATAACAATGATAATGCGCCCCGCCAAGTGGGTTATAGCGCTAGTTTTAGGTGGCGGCGCGGCGGTTGATGGCGACGGTGCCCAGAACATGATCGCTCAGCCCCTGCGCGCGCGCGCTCGTGAGCATCAAGACAATCGAAATCACCTGTAACAGCGGCAACAGGAATGAGAGTGTAAGCCCGAAAGTATGGGCAAAGGCCATGCCAAGATCGAACCGCTCGCCGCTTGCCGTGCGAAATTCGATCGCCGTCAGACGCATCCCCCAGGTGGCCGAGCCTCGCGAGATTGTGATCACCCGATAGGCAAAGCCCACCACCGCCATCAGCACCGGGAAAAAGAAAAGGCCGGTAAAGGCGGTGAACGGCACGATCGCAAGGCTTATCGCGATGATCACGATGGTATCGACCACAAAGGCCAATAGCCGTTTGGTGGGCACATCGGCGTAAAATTCGGGCTGCGTTTCAGGGTCGGGCAGGTGCCAGCTCATGTCGCTCATATCGGCCATTTGGGTCCTTCAAGGGGGCGGTTACCAGTATAAGGTCGGCACCCCGAGGGCGATTTGCAAGGGCCGACGCGGTTTAAGCGGCGCTAAATTCCCCCAGCTCGGACCCCGAAATCCGCAGCAAGACATCCGGCGCGATGCCGAAAAGGTGGCGCGGAGTGCCCGCCGCCGCCCAGACCGTTTGAAACGCCAAAAGGCGCGGGTCGAAAAACGCACGCGGCGCTGTCAGGTGGCCAACCGGCGATACCCCGCCGATGGCAAAACCGGTCTGCGCCCGGATCAGCGCCGCATCGGCCTTGCCCAAGGGCTCTCCGGCAAGCGCGCTTGCGCGCGCGCCGTCAACCTGATTGCCGCCCGCCGTCACGAACAAAAGCGCCGCGCCGCTGTCTTGCCCGCGAAAAATGATCGACTTGGCGATCTGATCAATCTCGCAGCCGACAAGATCGGCCGCCATTTGCGCCGTGGTCGCATTGCCGGTCTCGACCGGTGTGATCTCAAGACCCGCGTCGACAAGTGCGCGGGTCACGCGTTTCAGGCTTTTGCTCATGATCGTCCCTCGGTTTTTTCGCAGTATTCCAACTCTGTCAGCCATTGACCAGCCCCGCGCGCCTTGTATCACTGGGCCGATGAATTTTATTGACCGCATCACCCGTTTGCCCCGCGCCCATGACCCCGTTGACGGGCAGGAGGCGCTTGCCGCCATGCCCGATCTTCCAGAGCCGCTGAGCGATCTGATCGCCGGGGCCGGGGGCAGTAGCCCATTCCTGAAATCGCTGATCCTGCGCGAGGGCGATTGGCTGCGCTCTGCGTTTGATGACCCCGAAGCGGCGATTGAGCGGCTTTTTTCAGAGTTGCACGAGGTGCCCGCCGAGGCGCTTGGCGATGCCCTGCGCCAGGGCAAGCGGCGCGTGGCGCTGTTGACCGGGCTGGCCGATCTAGCCGGTGTCTGGCCGCTTGAGGTGGTCACCGGGCGGCTGACGGATTTTGCCGATCTGGCCTGTGATCTGGCGCTCAAGGCCGCTGTCGGCGCGGAAATCCGTCGCGGCAAGCTTGCGGGGATGAGCGAGGCGGATATCGCGACGGCGGGCGGCATGGTGGTGCTGGCCATGGGCAAGATGGGCGCGCATGAGCTCAACTATAGCTCGGATATCGACCTGATTTGCCTGTTTGATGAAACCCGTTTTGCGCCGGATGATTATCACGAGGCGCGCGCGTCCTTTGTGCGCGCGACCCGGAAAATGGCGGCGATGCTGAATGATCGTACCGCCGAAGGCTATGTGTTCCGCACCGATCTGCGGCTGCGCCCTGATCCGAGTGTCACGCCGGTCTGTCTCGCGATGGCCGCCGCCGAAAGCTATTACGAAAGCCTCGGGCGGACCTGGGAACGCGCGGCCTATATTAAGGCGCGCCCCTGTGCGGGCGATATCGCGGCGGGGGATCGGTTTCTGGCCGCGCTCAAGCCGTTCGTCTGGCGCAAGCATCTGGATTTCACGGCGATCGAGGACGCGCATAACATGCGCCTGCGTATCCGCGAACATAAGGGGCTTGGCGGCGCGCTCAGCCTTTTGGGCCACAACATGAAGCTTGGCCGGGGCGGCATCCGCGAGATCGAGTTCTTCACCCAGACCCGACAGTTGATCGCAGGCGGGCGCGACCCCGATCTGCGGCTGCGGGGCACCGTCGAGGGGCTGGCGGCGCTTGCGCAAAAGGGCTGGGTGCCCGACGAGGCTAAAGAGGTCCTGACCGAGAATTACCGGTTTCACCGCGAGGTCGAGCACCGGCTTCAGATGCTGCGCGATGCCCAGACCCATGTCCTGCCCAACTCCGAGGAAGAGTTTGAGCGGCTCGCCGCCTTCATGGGCCGCGAAAGCGATGATCTTGGCGCAGAGATCTTGCGCCGCCTCAACGCGGTGCATGACCTGATCGAAGGGTTTTTCAAACCCGAAGAGGCCCCCGATGCAAGTGACGCCGCCGAGGCGCTTGACGGCGAGGTGATCGCCCGCTGGCCGACCTATCCGGCGCTGCGCTCGGACCGCGCGGTCGAGATTTTCCGCCGCCTCAAGCCCGATATCCTTGCCCGTCTGGCACGCACCTCGAACCCGAATGAGGCGCTGTTGGCCTTTGACGGCTTCATGGCGGGGTTGCCTGCAGGGGTGCAGGTGTTTTCGCTGTTCGAGGCCAATCCGCAACTGATCGAGTTGCTGGTCGATATCGTCGGCACCGCGCCCGCGCTTGCGGCGCATTTGTCGCGCAATGCGGGTGTGTTTGACGCGGTGATCGCGGGCGATTTCTTTGCACCATGGCCGGGGCAGGCGGCGCTTGAGGCCGAGCTGTCGGCGCGCCTCGGCCCCGAGGTGGATTACGAGCACGCGCTTGACGCGGTGCGCCGCTGGCGCAAGGAATGGCATTTCCGCATCGGGGTGCATCACCTGCGCGGTCTTTGCGACGCCGAGGCGGCGGCCGCGCAATACGCCGATCTGGCGCGGGCGGTGATTGGCGGGGTCTGGCCGCTTGTGATTGAACAGTTCAGCGCCAAGCACGGCGCGCCGCCGGGGCGTGGGGCCGTGGTGCTTGGCATGGGCTCGCTCGGGGCGTCGCGGCTGAACGCGGGGTCTGATCTTGACCTGATCGTGATTTATGACGCGGGCGATGTCGAGGCCTCTGACGGTCGCCGCCCGCTGGCGGCGCGGCCCTATTACGCGCGCCTGACGCAGGCGATGATCACCGCGCTGAGCGCCCCGATGGCCGAGGGGCGGCTCTATGAGGTCGACATGCGCCTGCGCCCCTCGGGCAATCAGGGGCCGGTCGCCACCAGCTGGCCGTCGTTTCAGGAATACCAAAAGACCGATGCCTGGGTCTGGGAGCATCTTGCGCTGACCCGGGCGCAGGTGATCACCGGCGAATCGGGCCTTGCGCGCGATGTCGAGGCGTTTCGCCAATCGCTGATGCGTGACAAGGGCGCGCCCGGGGCGGTGCTGGCACAACTGATCGAAATGCGCGCCCGCATTGCATCCGCCAAGGCCCCGGCGGGGCCGTGGGACGCCAAGCTTGGCCCCGGCCGGTTGATGGAGCTTGAGCTGATCGCGCAGGCGGGCACGCTGATGGCGGGGCAGGGCGCGCGCGATGTGGCCTCTGGCTTGGACGGCGGTGTCGCAATCGGCTGGCTTGATGACGCGGACAGGGATGCATTGGCGCGCGCCTATGCGATCTGTTGGCAGGTACAGATGGTGGCGCGGCTGATTAGCGACAAACCGCTTGATCCGGGGTTGATGGGCGAGAGTGGCGCGGCGTTTTTGCTGCGTGAAACCGGCCAGCAGGATTTGGCGAGGCTTGAGGCCTGCCTTGAGAGCGCCAGCAAAGCGGCCGCCGGTGTGATTGATGCAGCACTTGAACGGCTGCCAAAGAAGGTATGACAGATGCAACGCGACCCGCTTGACACAAAAGGCCTAATCCGTGAGGCCTATCGCATCGAGGGCATCGTAAGTGCCGAATGCCGCTCGATATTTCTGGATTGGGCGCTGTCCTTGCCCGATGGCCAGGACACCCAGGCCGCGATTGCCACCATGATCGCGCGCTATGCGCCCGAGGCCCCCGATCACCCGATGACCGAGGTGCTGCGCGAGGCCACTGCCGCCACCACCACCCCGCGCCGCCGGGGCGGATGGCGCTCTCGTTCCCGCGAAGGTTGAGCGTTGCGCGCCGTGTCATGAGGGCCATTTAGGGCAGAATCACCCTGCAAAGCCGCATAAGCATCACGCTATTGCACCGAATTTGTCTAAAAGGCGCCTCAATTCAAGTGCATCCTCCGGTGGAACAAAGGGTAATAGCCCGTGGAGGAAGACATGAAATATTTTCGTTTGATTGGCGCTCTGATGCTTGGTTTTGGCCTGTCGGCCTGCGCAACAGTTGATACCGCCACCCGTAACGCGCCGCTCGAAAGCCCGGTCATGCAGGCCGCGCCGCTCTCGCTTGATATTCGTGCCGTCCGCGTCTCGGTGCCCAAATCCCTCAAGGTGTCCGAGCGGAACCGCTATTATCCCGGTGGCGACATCGTTTGGCGCGAAGATCCGCTTGGCGACCGTCACGCACAGGTCAAGGCGATCTTTGAAGAAGGCCTTAACAAGGGCATCGCCGAAATGGATCACGGCACAGTTCCGGTGATGCTTGATGTCATGGTGACCCGTTTTCACGCCCTGAGCGAAAAGGCCCGTTACACCATTGGCGGTGTGCATGCGGTGCAATTCAAATTCGTCCTGCGCAACCCCGAAACCGGCGAAGCCTACGGCGAGCCGCGGTTCGTCAAGGCAGATTTCAAGGCCTACGGTGGTCAGCTTGCAATCAACGCCGAGCGCAAGGGTCTGACCCAGAAGGTGCGGATCACCCATCAGATCTCGGAAGTCATCCGTCAGGAGCTTCAGGGCGCCGGTGGGTATCACGCCGAGGCAAACGGTCTGCTTGGTGCTTTGAACCAGATCTGATCTTTTCCCTTTTCCAACCGACAAGAAACCGCGTAAGGGGACAGTATGACACTGTCCCCTTATCCCGTTATCCGCCTCCTTCCCAAAGTTCACGCCCGCGCAATCCGCCACGGCGCCCCTTGGGTTTTTGACAACGAGCTTGTGACCGACCGGCGCACGCGCGGCCTTGCCCCCGGCACCATCGCGGTGCTTGAGGATGGTGATCGCGCGCCGCTTGGCCTTGTCGCCGTTAGCCCGACCTCCAAGATCATGGCCCGCATGCTTGATCGCGACGCCACCGCGCGGGTCGATCAGGACTGGCATCGCGTGCGCCTTGCACGGGCCCACGCGATGCGCGAGCGGATTTATGACACCCCGCATTACCGCCTGATCCACGCCGAGGCCGATGGCCTTCCGGGGATCGTGATCGACCGCTTTGGCGACATCGCCGTGATCCAACCCAACGCCGCCTGGGCCGAAGTTGTCCTGGATGATCTGGTGGCGGCGCTTGTCGAGGTGACAGGCGTGAGCACCGTTCTGAAGAACGCCTCGGGGCGCGCGCGCGTTCTTGAAGGGTTGGACGAAGAGCATGCCGTTCTGGTCGGGCAGGCGCCCGATGGGCCGGTTGCGGTGCCGATGAATGGCGCGATCTACATGGCCGATCTGATGGGCGGGCAGAAAACCGGCCTGTTCTTTGATCAGCGCCCCAACCACGCCTTTGCCGCCCGGCTTGCCAAGGGCGCGCGGGTGCTCGACGTGTTCTCGCATGTTGGCGGCTTTGCCCTTGCGACCCTTGCGGCAGGGGCCGAGCATGCGCTTGCGGTCGATGGCTCTGAGCCTGCGCTGACCCTGGCGGCGCAGGGCGCGGTCGAGATGGGCATGCAGGACCGGTTTGAAACCCGCAAAGGCGATGCTTTTGACGTGCTCACCGCGCTTGGCGAAGAGGGGGCCCGGTTTGATCTTGTGATCTGTGATCCGCCCGCCTTTGCCCCCAACAAGAAATCGCTCGAAGCGGGGCTGCGCGCCTATGAGAGGGTGGCAAAGCTGGCCGCCGAACTTGTGGCGCCGGATGGCTTTCTGGGCCTGTGTTCCTGTTCGCATGCGGCGGATCTTTCGAAATTCCGCGCAGCATGCAGCCGCGGGATTGGCCGCGCCGGGCGCGCCGGGCCGCTGATCCATACCGGCTATGCCGGGCCGGATCACCCGCTGCACCCGCAACTGGCCGAAAGCGGCTATCTGAAGGCGCTGTTCTATCGCCTATGAAGGTGCTGCTTGATACCTGCGTGATCTATCCCACCGTCATGCGGCAAATGCTTTTGGGCGTGGCCGAGGCGGGGGCCTTTACCCCGCTCTGGTCGGCGCGCATCATCGGCGAATGGCAACATGCGGCGGCCAAGCTTGGGCCCGATGGGCTTGCTCAGGCGGGCTCTGAGGCGGTGATGATGGCCGCGAGATGGCCGAGCGCGCAGGTCACCTATGCGCCCTCGCTTGAAGCGCGGCTCTGGCTGCCCGATCCGGCCGATACCCATGTTCTGGCCGCGGCGATTGCGGGCTCTGCCGATGGGATCATCACCCTCAACGCGCGCGATTTCCCCCGCAATATCCTGGCCGAAGAGGGCCTCTGGCGCGCCGATCCCGATAGCTTTCTGCATGGCATATGGAAGGCACAGCCGGGTCTTGTCAGCGATGCCGCCGAGCGCGTTCTGGCCGAGGCGATCCGCCTGTCCAGTGCCAAATGGGAGATGCGCCCCCTGTTGAAGAAGGCGCGTTTGCCGCGTCTGGCCAAGGCGCTCTCGACTGTCTGATCGCCGGGCATGGTGGCGCCGTCGCGCTTTTGAGTATCCACGCCGTGGAGCAAACCCTCCGACTTCCAGTCGGACCCTCTTCAGCGTGAAAGAATCGCTTTATGATCGTACCCTCAGAAAAATGAGCCGCAGCCGGGTCGGAGGCTCATTTTTCTGAGGGTACGATCATGCAATATGACACCGGCAAACACTGCGTTTTCTATCACCGCTACCACATCGTCTGGTCGACCAAGTACCGTTATAAGGTGCTGACGGGGGCACTGCGACTGCGGGTGCGCGACATCTGTCGGCAGGTCTGCCGCGAGAACGAGGTCGACATCTTGCGCGGGGTGCTGTCGAGCGATCACGTCCACATGTTCGTCTCGGTGCCGCCGAAGCTCGCCATCTCGGATCTGGTGCGCAAGATGAAGGGCCGTTCGTCCCACAAGGTGCAACGGGAGTTTCCAGCCATCCGAAAGCGCTACTGGGGCTGCCGATTTTGGGGCCGAGGATACTTTTCAACCACCAACGGTGCCATTACGGAAGACATCGTACTTCAGTACCTGGAACAGCACATCGCTGATCCTACCGGCGCCAGCCGGTAGTGGTTCAGTATTTTTGCCAAGAAGAAGCCTATTGGCGTGTTTCTAGAGCATGTTGCTCAAAAGTGGGCACCGGTTTTGAGCTTCTCGAACATGCGAATTCAATAACTTAGAGCATATAGCGTGAATTCGAATGAAGGCGATATGCTCTAGCGGACCAGGTCGCGCATGCCCTGATCCAGCCCTTCAAGCGTCATCGGAACCATGCGATCTTCAAAGATATCGCGGATCATGGCGATCGAATGGGTGTAATCCCACTGGTTGCGCGGCACCGGATTGATCCAGAGATTGCCCGCCCATTGCGCGCGCGCCCGCTCTAGCCAGACCTGCCCGGATTCGGCATTCCAATGCTCGTTCGCGCCGCCAGGATAGGCGATTTCATAGGGGGACATGCTGGCGTCGCCCACGAATATGCATTTGTAATCAGGGCCGTAGGTGCGCAGTACCTCTTGAGTCGGGGTCTGGGCGTTCCAGCGCCGCGCGTTGTCGCGCCAGACGCCTTCGTAAAGGCAGTTGTGGAAATAATAGTATTCCAGATGCTTGAATTCGGCGCGTGCGGCGCTGAACAGCTCCTGCACCACCTTGATATGCGGGTCCATCGAGCCGCCGACATCGAGAAACAACAGCACCTTGACCGCATTGCGCCGTTCGGGGCGGGTTTTGACGTCAAGATAGCCATGCTCGGCGGTGGCGCGAATGGTGCCATCCATGTCAAGCTCGTCCGCCGCCCCGTCGCGCGCCCATCGGCGCAGGCGTTTGAGGGCGACCTTGATGTTGCGGGTGCCCAGTTCGACATTGTCGTCGAGATTGCGAAATTCACGCTTGTCCCAGACCTTTACCGCGCGCTGATGGCGCGACTTGTCCTGACCGATGCGCACGCCTTCGGGGTTATAGCCATGGGCGCCAAAGGGGCTTGTGCCGGCGGTGCCGATCCATTTGCTGCCACCCTGGTGGCGGCCCTGTTGTTCCTTGAGGCGCTCCTTGAGCGTTTCCATCAGCTTGTCAAAGCCGCCAAGCGCCTCGATCTCGGCGCGTTCTTCGGCGCTCAGGTGCTTTTCGGCCAGCTTTTCAAGCCATTCCTTGGGCAGATCGACGGCGTTGAGCACGTCATCGGCGCTGAGCGCCTCAAGCCCGTCAAAGCTTGCGGCGAAGGCGCGGTCAAAGCGGTCAATGAGGCGCTCGTCTTTGACCATGGCGCTGCGGGCGAGGTAGTAAAACCCCTCGACGTCATAGGTCACAAGCCCGGCAAGCATGGCCTCGAGAAAGGTCAGGTATTCGCGCAAAGAGACCGGCAGGCCGGCTTTTCTGAGGTTCTCGAAAAACGGCAGAAACATCGCGCTTTACAAAGCGTTGCGGTGAATGATCAAGGTCACGAACAGGCCCACAAGCGCAAACATGAGCGCATAGACAAAGGCGTATTGCAGGATATCGGCCAGCTTGCCCTTACGACGCCGCGCCAGAAGCGCGCCGGTCAGTGCGCCGATAAGTGCCCCGAAAATAACGATCATTTTTTACCCGTTCGGTCCTTTTAACGGGCTGAGCGCGGTCACTTCTCTTAGCTTTGCGCGCACCGCCCAATCTGCGCCATAGCCGTAGCGTGCCCAGCCCAGACTGTCCAGTCGAATGCTCTGCGCTTCCGACACGCGCCCGCTTAGGTCAAGCGCCTCGGCGCGCAGCATCATCAGGGTCGCCAAAAGGGCCGCGTTTTCATAGCGTTCCGCGGTGCCAAGGTGGGGCCCAAGCAGCATGAGCGCGTCTTCGCCGCGGCCCTGGCTGATGGCATAGGCGGCAAGTTGCGCGGCGCTAAAGGCGCGGTGCAGATCGGTGCCGGGGGTGCGTTTGTAATATTGCTCGGCGGCGACGAATTGGTCCTGTGCGTAATCGGGGTCGGTTGCCTGCGTGATACGGCCAAGCGCGAAATGGCTGAAGGCGCGGCGGTGATCGCTCCAGCCTACGGCCTTGGCAATGCGAAGCGCATCCTGGGCGGCAAGACGGCGCTGATTGGGGCGGCTTCCGGGCCCAAGGGCGGTCTGGATCGCTTCGATCCAGGCACGCGGCGTCGATCCGGCAAAGCGGGGCGCGACGTGATCACCGGCCGGGTGAAGCCGCGACAGGATGCCGGGCAGGCGGGCCTCGACCTCGCGGCGCGACATGCCGCTGCGCAATTCGGGCGCATAATAGGTGCGCAGCACCAGCATATCAAAGCCGGTCAGCACCGCATGCACATTGTCATCGTTGAACACGCTGTCTGAGAGCCGGTAAAGGTCGTTGAGCGGGCCAAGCGCCTGCGCCAGCTCTTCATGCAGGCAATCGCGCACCTCTTGCGGGCTGGAATCGCTTGGCACGAAGATGGCGATCTTCTTGCGCTCTTTAAGCTGGCTCCAATCGGTGAGCCGCGAATTGCGCGCGGCGCGATATTGCGACAGCCGCGAGATGTTAGGCACCACGAAACAGGCCGCCTTGGGCAGGCTGCGGCGAATGTCATCGCGGCTTACGGCCTCGATGGTGATATTGGCGCCGCTGTCGCTGACGCGGCTAATGTCAATCCCGGCCTCGGTGCGCAAGCGGTGCAAAAGGCGGTTGAGATCGGGGATCAGGGTGGGCGGCGGGCGGCCGGTGACCTGCACGGTGATCGGCCCTTCAAAACGCGACAGATGTTGCAGCATCCGCCCCGATTCAAGCTGAAAGCTGAGGTCGAGAAAATCGCGCTGGATATCGCGGTTCGAGCGTTGCGGCGGCAAGGGGCGCGGCGCCGAGAACGACTTCATCGGCGGCATGGTGCTTTCCTGCTGCAATGCTGCGCGGGTCGGCATTTCGTTGTATCGCCCCGGCACACAGGCGCCAAGCAACAGACAAATTGGCAAAATTACGCGACGCATCGGGCCCCCGAAATTGTTTTCAGCATCAAAAGACCCTCCATCCAAGACACGAGGGGCCGTACATCGACACAGGCGGTCAAGAAAAGGCGCGGTCGCTTAAAGATCAGCCCGCACCTCATCCCGGCCAATCCATCGCCGGGTCAGGGGCAGGATTGATGTTCATCCTGTTCTGGGTAAGGAGCATTTAAGGCAAAAATGTGGCAAATGCAATTCACGCGTGCAGGGCGGGTGTTTCGAGGCCCTGTTTCTTGCCCCAAATCACCCGATCCCGACCCGATAAATCAGCGTTGACGCCGGGCCATGAAGGCCAGCCGTTCAAACAAATGCACATCCTGTTCGTTCTTCAGAAGCGCGCCATGCAGCTTGGGCAGGGCGTCGGCCCCGTCGCGGCGCAGATCCTCAACGCTCAGGTCTTCGGCCAAAATCAGCTTGAGCCAGTCGAGAACTTCGGAGGTCGAGGGTTTTTTCTTGAGACCGGGTTGCTCGCGCAGCTCGAAAAACTGGGTCAGGGCGGTGGTCAGAAGCGCATCCTTGATGCCGGGGTGGTGCACTTCGACGATCTTGCGCATCGTATCGGCATCGGGAAAGCGGATGTAATGAAAGAAACAGCGCCGCAAAAACGCATCCGGCAGCTCTTTTTCGTTGTTCGAGGTGATGATGATCACCGGGCGGTTGCGCGCCTTGACGGTTTCGCCGGTCTCGTAGACGTGAAATTCCATCTGGTCGAGTTCCTGCAACAGGTCGTTGGGGAACTCGATATCGGCCTTGTCGATCTCGTCGATCAACAACACGACCTTTTCGTCAGAGGCAAAAGCCTCCCAGAGCTTGCCGCGCTTGATGTAGTTCTTCACGTCATGCACGCGCGCGTCGCCAAGCTGGCTGTCGCGCAAGCGGCTGACGGCGTCGTATTCATAAAGGCCCTGCTGGGCCTTGGTGGTGGATTTGATGTTCCATTCGATCAGCCGCATGCCAAGCGATTGCGCCACCTGTCGGGCCAGTTCGGTTTTGCCGGTGCCCGGCTCGCCCTTGACCAGAAGCGGACGCTCCAGCGTCACGGCAGCATTGACCGCAACGGTCAGGTCATCGGTGGCGACATAGGCGTCGGTGCCTTCAAATTTCATCTGTTCTTACGTCCTTTATGCGGCATTTCGCGCCAGTTATTTCGGCCACCCTAGATTGTCCGACAATTCACATCAATGGCGTGTGATTGCCTAGTGACAATCTGATTAGGCAGGTGTAGATCACCGCGCAGGGGCGCCACCGGCCCAAGGAGATTATCATGCCTGGCACTGGCCTTGGTGAGGGGATCGACATGAAAGCAGAAGTTTTTTTGCCAGAAGATTATCAACCAGCTGAAGACGAGCCGTTCATGAATGAGCGCCAGACGGAATATTTCCGTCGCAAGCTTTTGGCCTGGCGCGAGGATCTTCTTGAGGGTAGCCGCGAGACCATCGAAGGCTTGCAGGACGGCACACGCGCCATTCCCGATGTTGCGGATCGCGCAAGCGAAGAAACCGACCGCGCGCTTGAACTGCGCACGCGGGATCGTCAGCGCAAGCTCGTGGCCAAGATCGACTCGGCCCTGCGCCGGATTGACCAGGGCGAATACGGCTATTGCGAAGTGACCGGCGAGCCGATCAGCCTCAAGCGGCTGGATGCGCGCCCGATCGCCACCATGAGCCTTGAGGCGCAAGAACGCCACGAGCGGCGCGAAAAGGTTCACCGCGACGACTAAGGCAGGCGGCGCCACGGCGCACAGAGGTTTTTCGCGAAATGACGCGTCGGGGCTTTATCCCCGGCGCGTTTCGGTTCAAAGGGGCCTTATGGAGTTGGACAAGCTCAACATAACGGTCATCGGGGCCGGTATCGGTGGTCTTGCCGTGGCGCGTGGGTTGGCCCTGCGCGGGGCGCGCGTGACCGTGCTTGAACAGGCCGCCGAGATTTCCGAAGTCGGCGTCGGCCTTCAGATAAGCCCGAACGGCTTTGCGGTGCTGCGCGCGCTTGGTCTTGGCGATGCGCTGCGGCGCAGTGCGGTTCAGGCCCGCGCCGTCAGCCTGCGCGATTATCGCCGCGACGAGGTGTTGCGCCTTGATCTCGGGGTGCTCGAGAACGACGATTATTATTTCATCCACCGCGCCGACCTGATCGACATCCTGGCGACGGGGGCGCGGGCGGCTGGCGTTAAAATCCGGCTGTTGCAAAAGGTCTCTGGCGTGAGTCCCGGCGCGCGCCCCAAGGTCGAGCTGGCCAATGGCGCAACGCTCTGTTCGGATCTGGTGATCGGGGCGGATGGGTTGCATTCGCATGCCCGCGCCGCGCTCAATGGCACCTCGGCACCGTTTTTCACCCGCCAGGTGGCCTGGCGCGCGACGATCCCCAACCTTGCCGGGCGCGGACCAGAAGCGCGCGTTCATATGGGGCCGATGCGCCATGTGGTCAGCTATCCGTTGCGCGACAGCACGCTTTTGAACATCGTCGCGGTGCAGGAAAAAGCCGCCTGGGCCGCCGAAAGCTGGAGCCAGAAAGACGACCCCAACGCCCTGCGCGCAGCGTTCGACGATTTTTGCCCCGAGGTTCGCGCCATGCTTGATGCGGTGCAGGAGGTGCATCTCTGGGGGCTGTTCCGCCATCCGGTCGCGCCGGTCTGGCAGGCCGGGAATGTCGCCCTTTTGGGCGACGCCGCACATCCGACGCTGCCGTTCATGGCACAGGGCGCGTCAATGGCGCTTGAGGATGGCTGGGTTCTGGGCGATTCCCTTGCGGGGCGCGCGGATCTGTCAGAGGCGCTCGCCCGCTATCAGACCCGCCGCGAGGCCCGCGTGCGCCGCGTGGTCGAGGCCGCCAATAGCAACGCCTGGAAATATCACCTGTCGTTCCCGCCGCTTCGCTGGGCCGCCCATACCGCCCTGCGCGCCGGAGGGGCTCTGGCGCCGACCCGCATGATGCGCCAGTTTGACTGGCTCTACGGCCATGACGTGACGCAAATCCCGGCCTGAATAATCTTCTGCTAATACGTGTTAATAGAGCAACGGGTGCCCTTTATTGGCGCGCGAGGCTTGCGCTGTTCTCCTGGGCGTTTAACAGGTTGAATTGAATGAAAAAACTACCAGGAGCAGGCCATGTCTATGAAGCTGAATATGATTATTGGTGCGGTCATCGCATCCATTCCGGTTGTTTCATCCGCGCAGGACGCGGGCGGCGCCATCACCCTTGGCTATGGCGCCTCGTCTGTATCGGGCGCGACCGGCGACCTCTCGACCCTGTCGCTGGATGGCGTGGGGAACATCGCGTTGAACAACAATTTCAACATTGGTTTTTACGGCTCCCTCGTAAATGTCGATGAGGATCGGACAAGCAACGATGTCTCGGCCTCCGATTTTGGCCTCACCCTGAATTATCAGTTCGTCAATGGGGTCGTTCTTGGCGGGTATTTTGATTACGCAACGCTTGATCTGGGGACATTCACCGCGGATATCGACGCCACCTCATATGGCGGCACGCTTGCCTATGTGACTGATACCTTCGGTGCCGAGGCCTTTCTTGGCGCGACTGAAACCTCGCCCAGCCTGCCCTCGGGCGTGGATTGGGTCGATTACGGTCTGAACCTTCGCTACGTGATCTCGCCGCAGGCCCGCATTGGCGGTCATGCGGTCCGCAGCGACATTTCCGGCCCCGGGGGCGATATCGAGATCAGCTCTTATGGCATTGGTGGTGATTACGGATTTGGGGCCGGTTGGTCGGCCTTTGGCGGCTTGAGCTTTGTCGATCTTGGCAACGCAAATGTCGATGCAACGACTTTCGGGGTGGGGGTCGGCTATGATCTCAAGCAGATCAGCAGCGTTCCCGCCGCCGTCTCTCTGGAACTGTCGCGCACCGACCTGAGCCAACCCGGCGCAAGCGCGGATGTCGACACGATCCGCCTGAGCGTCACCCTGCCGCTTGGCAATCGCCAGAACGCAAATCCTCTGAACAGCGTCAGCCGGTCGGCCATGTCCCCGCGCCACAACGCTGTCTCGACGCTGCTTGACTCGGCGTTCTGAGAGATTGACAGGGCAGGGGCTTTGCCGCCTGGCTGCTGAAGTGCAAAAAGGCGCGCCGTACCAGCGGCGCGCCTTTTTTAAGGCGTCTGGACGGGACCTGTGCGCCTCAGGCGTCCAGGGTGATCCAGATCGGCACGTGATCGGAGGGCTTTTCACGCGCGCGAATGTCCTTGTCGATCTGGCAGTCGGTCAAAAGATCGGCGGCCTGTGGGCTGAGCAGGAAATGATCAATGCGAATGCCGTCGTTCTTGTTCCACGCCCCGGCCTGATAATCCCAGAAAGTAAAATGCCCCGGCCCCTGCGTGCGGGCGCGAAACGCCTCGGTAAACCCAAGGTTCAGGATTCGGCGAAAGGCGGCGCGGCTTTCGGGCAGGGCAAGCGCGTCCCTCGCCCAGACCTCGGGGCGGGCGGCGTCTTCATCCTGCGGGATGATGTTGTAATCGCCGGCCATGACCACGGGCTCTTCGCTCGCCAGCAACTCCTGCGCACGCAGGCGCAGCCGCTCCATCCAGGCCAGTTTATAGTCATATTTCGGCCCCGGCACCGGGTTGCCATTGGGCAGGTAAAGCCCACAGACCCGTACCGCCGTCTTGTCACCGATCACCGTCGCTTCGATCCAACGCGCCTGTTCATCCTCCGGATCTCCCGGAAGGCCGCGGCTGACATCCTCAAGCGGAAGCTTCGAGAGGATCGCAACCCCGTTGAACCCCTTTTGGCCATGAGTTTCGACGGTATAGCCGCGGTCCTCGAATATCTCGCGCGGAAAGTTTTCGTCGACCGATTTGATTTCCTGCAACAGGGCGACATCCGGCTCGGCCTCGTCAAGCCAGGCGGGCAGGGCCTCGATCCGGGCCTTGATGCCGTTGATGTTGAAGCTGGCGATTTTCATAGAAGGCCCCCTGTCTGCTTTGCCCCTCTATCGCCCAGTGCCGACGGGCTGACAAGCGGTTTGCGGGGCAAGCGGTGCGCCAATAGCGCGGCGCGCAGGCAAGAGCGCGACAAGCGAAGCAGATGAACTGTGCCTTTTAAATATTTGATTTACATTGAGAAAGACACGCCGCAGCCGCAAGAGCTACTGGCGTTCGGGTTCTCGATCACAAAGCGCGCGCCGATCAGCTCTTCGCTGAAATCAATCGTGGCCCCGGCCAGAAACGGCAAGGACGTGCTATCAACCACAACCTTCTGCCCCTGACCTTCAAGCACAAGATCATCCTCTGCGGGCTTATCCAGCTTGATATCGTACTGAAACCCGGAACAGCCTCCGCCCTCAACCGCGATGCGAAGCGCGCTGCCCTGCTGATCCGCGCCAATCTCGGCGAGGCGGGCAAAGGCGCGGGGGGTCACTTTGGGGGGCAGGTTCATGCGGGGCTCCGGGCTGGTGTTCGACTTCTGTTGCAGGGCAATATAGGGATGCCGACAACTGCCGACAAGGAGATCCAAGATGACGGCCCGCTATGCCTCTGATCCGTCCCAGACCCGTGGCCGTCTTGTCGCCGAGGAGGAGAGCGCGTTTCGCTCGCCGTTTCAGCGCGATCGCGACCGGATTATCCATTCCAGCGCCTTTCGCCGCCTGAAACACAAGACCCAGGTCTTTGTCGAGCATGAGGGCGATTATTTTCGCACCCGCCTGACCCATTCCATCGAAGTGGCACAGGTCGCGCGCACGGTTTCCGGCGCGCTTGGTCTCAACGGCGAGCTGACCGAGGCGGTGGCGCTTGCCCATGACCTTGGCCACACGCCCTTTGGCCATGCGGGCGAAGACACGCTCGACGCGCTTATGGCGCCCTACGGCGGGTTTGATCACAACGCGCAGGCCCTGCGCATCGTCACCACGCTTGAACGCCATTATGCCGAGTTTGACGGGCTCAACCTGACCTGGGAGACCCTGGAAGGCATCGCCAAGCATAACGGCCCGGTGGCCGGGCCGCTGCCCTATGCATTGGCCGAATATAACGCCCGCCATGATCTTGAGCTGCACACCCACGCCAATGCCGAGGCGCAGGTGGCGGCGCTTTCTGATGATATCGCCTATAACAATCACGATCTGCATGACGGGTTGCGCGCGGGGCTTTTCGATGATGATGAAATCGCCGCCCTGCCGATCGTGGGGGCGTGTTATCAAGAGGTGGATCGGCTCTATCCCGGTCTGGATGCCAGCCGCCGACGCCACGAGGCGTTGCGCCGGGTGTTTGGCGTCATGGTGGGCGATGTGATCGAGCATTCGCGCGCCGAGCTGGCCCGCGCCGCGCCGCAAAGCGCGGCCGAGGTGCGCCATCTGGGGCGTGCGGTGATCCGGTTTTCGCCCGGTCTCTGGGGCGATCTGCAACAAATCCGCAAGTTTCTCTTTGCCCGGATGTATCGCGCGCCCTCGGTCAACGCGATGCGCGAAGAGGTCCACGGTGTTGTCAGTGATCTTTTCCCCTTTTATCTGGATCAGCCGCACTATCTTCCACAAGAGTGGCGCGATGACGTGGCGCGCGCCGCCGACAAGACGGCCTTGGCGCGGCTGGTGAGCGATTATATCGCCGGGATGACTGACCGGTTTGCACTTGAGCAGCACGGCCGCCTGTTGGGCGGTCCGGGCGGGCCCGGCGAAAGAGGGAGAGACTAGCAATCATGGCACTCGAATCGCAGGCCGGGGCCTTGTCGCCGGTGATGGTGTTTGCGCTCGTGGGCGCATTGGGGGTTGGCGCACAATGGCTGGCCTGGCGTCTGCGCATGCCGGCCATCGTGCTCATGCTTCTGGCCGGGCTTGCTGTCGGGCCGGGGCTTGGGCTGTTTGATCCGGCGCGCGACATCGGCCCGCTGATGGGGCCGATGGTGGCGATTGCGGTGGCGATCATCCTGTTCGAGGGTGGCCTGACCCTGAATATCCACAGCCTGCGCGGCGCCGCCGAAGGTGTGTGGCGGCTGGTGCTGATCGGGGCGCCGGTGGGCTGGCTTGGCTCGACGCTGGCGCTGCATTACGCGGCCGGGCTTGAGTGGTCGATTGCGGCGGTGTTTGGCGGCATCATGATCGTAACCGGGCCGACGGTGATCGCGCCGCTGTTGCGGCAGGCGCGCCTGACCCGGCGGCCCGCGCAACTCTTGCAGTGGGAGGCCATCGTCAACGATCCGGTCGGCGCGCTTGCGGCGGTGCTCGCCTTCGAGGTGGTGCTTGTGCTCAACACCTCGGAAACCGCCGCCTCGGCGGTCTGGGCGATGGCGCGCGGCATTACCATCGCGATAGCGCTCGGGCTTGCTGCTGGCTGGGGGCTGTCGCGGGTGTTTCGCGACGGCAAAGTGCCGGAATACATGAAAGTTCCGGTGCTTTTCGCCGTTTTGCTGGGGGTTTTCGCGCTTTCAGACGGGGTTTTGCATGAAAGCGGGCTTTTGACGGTCACGGTGATGGGCGTCTATATCGCCAATGCCGACCTGCCGAGTTATGCCGAGTTGCGCCGCTTCAAGGAACACGCGACCGTGCTGCTTGTCTCGGGCGTCTTTATCCTTTTGGCGGCCTCGATGAACCTTGAGGCGCTTGCGCTTTTGGATGCGCGCGCCGCGATTTTCGTGGTGGTCACCATCCTTCTGGTGCGCCCCTTGACGGTGCTGCTGTCGCTTATCGGCACCAAGCTGCCGCTGAACGAGCGGCTTTTGGTGGCCTTCACCGGGCCGCGCGGCGTGGTCCTGGTGGCGGTGGCGGGGCTGTTTGGTGAACGCCTCGTGGCGCTTGGCTTTGAAGATGCCGCGCGGTTGACGCCGCTGGCCTTTGCTTTGGTGGCGGCCACGGTGGTGCTGCACGGGTTTTCGCTGCGCCCGATGGGACAGCTTTTGGGCCTTGCCGGGCAGGGCACGCCGGGGGTGATCATCACCGGCGGCTCGCAATTCGCCACCTCGCTTGGCCGCGCGCTTCAGGCGATCGAGGTGCCGGTCCTGATCAGTGACCCGAACCGAAGCCGCCTGCGCTCTGCGCGCGAGGCGGGCCTGCCGACATTCTTTGGCGATATCCTCTCCGAGGCGGCCGAGCATGGCGTCGAGATCATGAATTTCGGCCGCATTCTCGCGGTCAGCGACAATGACGCCTATAACACGCTGGTTGCCACCGACCTTGCCCCGGAATTTGGCCGCGACAACGTCTTTCAGCTCCGCCGCGCGAAACAGGAACACGCCCGCCATGCCCTGCCGGCAAGCCTGGGGGGGCGCATCATTCTGGGCGATCTCGGCCATTACGAGCTTGCCAAGCGGATGACCGAGGGCTGGAGCGTGCGCACCACCACCCTGAGCGAGACCTATGACTTTGACGCCTGGCAAGCCGACAACCCCGAGGCGGTGATCCTGGCGGAATTGAACAGTTCTGGCGCGCTTACCTTCATCACCAGCGAGACCAAGCCCAAATGGGCCTCTGGGCATAGCGTTATTGCGGTTGCTCGTGGCCCGGCCGATCGCGCGTCCAAACGTGGCTGATGGCGCCCGCTTGCGTGCTCTTTCGCCGATTTGGCGGAGAGTTGCGCGGTTTCAGGGCCTGGCTGTAACCGTGAGCGGGCATTTTTCGGCCGCCAAACGCGCCTATAGGCGGGTAGGGGGCAAGACTCTGCTTGCATGCGGTGTCTGCCCCACCTAGAACGACCCCTGATTTTGACCGCTGCGGACGCCTCCGCGGCCCGATTGCAATGGATGAGGACGAACAATGCAGGTCACCGAGACCCTGAACGAAGGCCTAAAGCGCAGCTACACGATGACCCTGTCGGCCAAAGACCTGGACGCCAAGGTTATGGAAAAGCTGAAAGAAGCCCAGCCCGATGTGGAGATGAAAGGTTTTCGCAAAGGTAAAGTGCCGCTGGCGCTGTTGAAAAAGCAATTCGGCGACCGGGTGCTTGGCGAAGCCATGCAGGAAACCGTCGATGACGCCATGAAAGCGCATTTCGAAGAAAAGAAAGAGCGCCCGGCGTTTGAACCCGATGTCAAAATGACAAACAAGGACTGGAAAGAAGGCGACGACGTCGAAGTCGAGATGAGCTATGAAGCTCTGCCGCCGATCCCGGAAATGGACCTGAAAACCATCAAGCTTGAGCGTCTGGTGGTCAAGGCCGACGACGCGGCCGTTGATGAGGCGCTGGCCAATCTCGCCGAGAGCGCGCAGGATTTCAAAGACCGCAAGGCCGGCGTGAAATCGAAAGACGGCGACCAGGTCGTGATCGACTTTGTCGGCAAGGTTGACGGCGAAGCCTTTGAAGGCGGAAGCGCCGAGGATTACCCGCTTGTGCTTGGCTCAAACAGCTTCATCCCCGGTTTCGAAGAACAGCTGGTCGGTGTGAAGGCCGAGGAAGAAAAGGCCGTTACGGTCACCTTCCCCGAGGAATACCAGGCCGAGCATCTTGCCGGTAAAGAGGCGGTTTTTGACTGCACCATCAAGGCCGTGCGCAAGCCGGTTGCCGCCAAGATCGACGACGAGCTGGCCCAGAAGTACGGCGCAGAAGATCTTGCCGGTCTCAAGGCCCAGATCAGCGAACGCCTCGAGGCGGAATATGCCGGTGCCTCGCGCGCCATCCTCAAGCGCAACCTGCTTGACGTTCTGGACGAAAAGATCAGCTTCGATCTGCCGCCGACGATGGTTGAAACCGAGGCCAAGCAGATCGCGCATCAGCTTTGGCACGAGGACAACCCCGAGGTTCAGGGTCATGATCACCCCGAGGTCGAAGTGACCGATGAGCACACCAAACTTGCCGAACGCCGGGTGCGTCTTGGGCTTGTTCTGGCCGAGCTTGGTCAGAAGGCGAACGTCGAAGTGACCGATGCCGAAATGACCCAGGCGGTGATGAACCAGGCGCGTCAATATCCGGGCCACGAGCGGGAGTTCTTTGAATACGTTCAGAAAAACCCGCAAATGCGTCAGCAGATGCGTGCACCGATTTTTGAGGACAAGGTGATTGATTTCGTGGTCGAGCTGGCCGAGGTTTCCGAAAAGGAAATTTCCAAGGACGACCTGGAAAAAGCCATCGAGGCGATGAACGACGAATAATCGCCGTCAGCGTCAGCACAAAAAGAAGGGCCGCCCCGGGGAGAAATGGGGCGGCCCTTTTTCGTTCATGTGCTGCTGCGCGGTTCAGCCTGTGCTGTCTGAACCGCGAAATACGCGCTTTATGGGGGTTAAGCGCGCATATCTGAGCTGGAACGAACCATATGCGCAAGGGCGGCCCGAAGGGCCTTTGCGGCACGTATTTCATGTTCGGTGGTTGCGGCAGCGATCTGTTCTTCGCAGTACGAATTCAAATCCGCAACATCCTCTGCGGGCTCGGCGTTGTTGGCTTTGTGGGCCTCGAATGTGTCGGCAACCATATCTTCATCGGCAAAAACATCGTGATGAATGCCCGAGAAGTTGCGAAGGCGGGCAATGCGTTCGTCCGTGCAATCCAGAAGGGCCGCCAATGCGGGAACCTTGCCCATATCCGTCTTTTTGCCAACGTAATCATAGGGAGCGTTGTCCGACCGCCGCAGGACCCGATCCATGATCGGATCAATCACGGTGATGATGTCGGTGATGCCCGAGTCCCTCGCGTATTCAAGCGAGGCAAGCATAAGCTCGCTTGTGGCATAGGATATCGAATTTGGTCCCTTGCCGCGATCTAGGCGCGAGGTGTCTACGCAAAAGCGGGTGGATTCCCAGATTGTGGCGCTGCGAAGCGGCGGTTCACCGTCCAGAATTGCCGAAAACACATCGGCCAGCATGTGCGGACCGTTGGTCTGGAGGGCGCGCACACAGGATACAACTTCGCCCTCGTCATCCAATCCGACGACATAGGCAGGATCAAGAGCGTCGAAGTGGTCAAACTCGCGCCCGTTTTCGATGTTCACTTCCCATCCCAGACGGTCACCAAAGACGCGGGCCCGCAGGCGGAACATGTCATCCAGAATTCTTGGAAATCTGTGTTTGTTGAGTGCATCAATTGTCAGGATCATTTTACGTATTCCCCATGTCTGTCCGTGAGTGGCAAACCTGTCTGTCCGTGAGTGGCAAACTTGTGGGAACAAGGTTAGCCAAATCCTTACGAACCGCTATTGGGGGAATCCCGTAAGCTCGCATTAATGTGATTGCAAGTGGGCTGTGGCGGGGCCTAACCGGGGTAGATCAAGCCACTGGATATCGCGCGACCGACGGCCTGGGCTGTTGTCAGCGCGTATAACTTATGACGCGCCGAGCGTAAATGGACCTCGACCGTGCGGTGGGAAATCGACAGGATATCGCCAATGTCCTGATGGGATTTTCCCGCTGCCGTCCATTGCAGGATTTCAATTTCGCGGCGCGACAGGGTTGGTGTTCTCAGCAGGTTTGAAAACGCATCCGAGGTAATGACCATGTCGTGAATATGAACGGCGACCGCCTGAAGCTGGGGTAAAAACTCTTTCTTCAGGCTTTTCCATTGGGCTTCGGGCAGGCTACTTGTCACACTCAAGCCCCCCATGTCCCCGTAAGGACCGCGGACCGGGATTGTTATGCCTTGATCGACAATGCCAAAATCGCGGGCGGCATTGAAGACGCGATTATAGTCTTCATTGTGCTCAAGGCGTGTCCAATCGACCGGGGCAATGCTTCTTTGCGCGCCTTTCAGTGTCGGGTCAATTTCATGAAATCCGTTTTCCGCATAATGACGTTTCCAATCATCACAATAGGTTACGTGCCCACAGACGGAGCGATTGATCGGATTCATTCCGGCATAGGCAACATTGTCGACGCCGAACGTGTCACAAATCTGGTGGAGGTAAGTATCGAGCTTTCCGACATTGTCGGGCAGAAGGCTCAGATCCAGCACCTCTGACTTATGGGCAGGTGTCAGATTCATCCTGTCGATCCTTGCACCGGTGCGACAACACTACAGGTTCCCTGAACCCTGTCCATGGAATGGGCACGACACCGTCCTTCAACTGGCCTTGCTGGCACCTGCCAGAGGCTTGGAATGACCACTGCCATAAGGGGCCTTTGCCCGAATGCCGTATGTGCCAGCAATGTAATGTCGTTCTCCACACATTGGTAAGTCTAAGGTGAGCCGCAGCTTGCGCTTGATAGCCGCCACTTGGCATCTCCAAGGCTTTCGCAACATTAGTTCGAAACCTAGCATGAGCGAGATTGTTTTGTCGAGCATGGCTAATGAACGTAATAGCGCCGCGCAGGTGATCTGCGCGGCGCTTTGTCGTCATTGCTCAGGTCGGATCAACCTTAGGTGTCGTCGTCCGATGCGGCGCTATGGGCAACATCGGCCAGATCATCGTCGTCAGATGCGGCTGCGCCGATATCCTCGAACAGTTCCGCGATTTCAAAATCGGCGGCTTGTTCGGCTTCTGCGGCGGCATCCTGAATGGATTTACCAGACGCCTGAAGCTCGGCCTCTTCGGTAGAGCGCGCAACGTTGAGCACGATGGTCGCCTCGACCTCGGGGTGCAGCGTGACGAGTACGTCATGAAGACCCAGGTATTTGATCGGGCTGGTCAGCGCGACTTGCTTGCGCTCGACGGTAAAGCCGTTCTCGGTTGCCGAGTCGGCCGCGTCACGGGTGCTGACCGAGCCATAAAGCGCGCCGCTGTCAGAGGCCTGGCGAATCACGATGAACTGCTGACCGTTCAGCTTGTCCGCCATGGCTTCGGCTTCTTTGCGGGTCTCGAGGTTTTGTGCCTCAAGCTGCGATTTGCGGTTCGCGAAGTCTTCGATGTTCTTGGCCGAAGCCGAGAGCGCCTTGCGCTGCGGCAGAAGATAGTTTCGCGCAAAGCCGGGCTTTACGTCAACGACTTCGCCCATCTGGCCAAGCTTGGCCACGCGTTCAAGAAGGATCACTTGCATATCAATGTCTCCTTATTTCACGGCATAGGGCAGCAGGGCGAGAAAGCGGGCACGTTTGATGGCACGGGCCAGTTCACGCTGCTTTTTAGCCGAGACTGCGGTGATGCGGGACGGCACGATCTTGCCACGCTCAGAGATGTAGCGTTGCAGCAGGCGCGTGTCTTTATAGTCGATTTTCGGCGCATCATCACCCGAGAAGGGGCAGACCTTGCGGCGACGGAAAAACGGTTTGGTAGCCATTGGTTATAGTCCTTTCTTCAAGTGATGGATTAACGGCGCTCGCGGCGTTCGCCACGTTCTTCACGCTTCTGCATCTGGACCGAGGGGCCCTCGGCATGCTCGTCGACCTTGATGGTCAGAACGCGCATCACATCATCATGCAGGCGCATCAGGCGCTCCATCTCCTGAACCGCCGACGACGGTGCGTCGGTTTTCAGAAAGGCATAGTGGCCCTTGCGGTTTTTGTTGATCTTGTAGGCCATCGTCTTGACGCCCCAGTACTCGCTTTCAACGAGTGTGCCGCCATTGTCGGTCAGCACGGCGCCGAAATGTTCAACAAGGCCTTCGGCTTGCGCGTTGGACAGGTCCTGGCGCGCGATCATGACATGCTCATATAGCGGCATGTTTTCTCCATTTCTATCAAGGCGCATTTCATAGGAGGGGCAAGACCCTTTCGCGGCCCATCCACGAGAGACTGCGCGGTGCATAACGATTGCGAAAGGTCCGGCGCGTATACGATGGATGTGGTCGACGCGCAAGCCGGTTTGACCGGGTCGAAGGAATGCCTTGAGCTTGCCCCATTTACGGCACTTTTCGCGGCCAATTTGTAACTGTTCGAGTGGAAAGGATAAAGACATGGTTGCCTTGCCGGATCTGCCGCGTGATTTCAAGCACGCGCCCCACAGCTTTCATGACAGCACCACGACGTCCGAGGACAAGGCGAAAAAGACGGATCTTCGTCGTGCTGCCAAGGGCTTCCTCGGAAGTGTTCTCTTGCTCTCCGCGGCGGGCGTCTGGCTGGTGTCGGCGGGGGCGAATGACGCGGCGATGATGTTGATCAAGCTGGTCTTTTCCGTCTCCCTGTTCTGTGTCGGCGCGATGTGCTTTTCAACGCTCGACCCCGAAGACATCGCGCCCGAGGTGCAGATCGACACCAAGCGCCGTCAGCTTCGGGTGATAGAGACCGGAATCGACGGGCGCACGCGCCGGGTTGCGGTGCATGAGCTTGATGATCTGGCGGAACTGTCCCTGCGTGATCAGGTTCTGACAGCGCGCGATTTCTCGGGTCGCCAGATCGTGGCCTTGCCAGTGAACGACCGTGCGACCGAACGCGCCCTGCGCCGCGCGTTGAGCTTTGCCGCCTGAACCGGCGAGTGTTCGCCAGTCCACAGCCTCTGTTTGAATCTACGCAATTGTGATTTGGGGCCGCCGGGGCGAGGTGTACAAGCATGACTTGTACGTTTCTCGCCTGGAGGCTTTTGATTATGAAACAGACTTTGATCGCAGCGGCTCTTGCCCTGACCACGACCGGGGCGCTTGCTGCTCCGCAGACCTACACATTGGACCCGAGCCACAGCCAGGTGGTGTTTTCCTATAACCACCTCGGTTTCTCGACAACCTACGGCATGTTCGCGGGCTTTGAAGGCGCGATCAGCTTTGATGCCGAAGATCCTGCCGCGTCGTCCGTCTCTGTGTCGATGCCTTTGATGTCGATGATGACCGGCTGGCAAAAGCGCTTTGATCATTTCATGACCGAGGATTTCTTTGGCGCCTCTGAGGGCGACATGGTTACCTTCACCTCGACCGCCATCGAAGTGACCGGCGACAATACGGCCAAAATCACCGGCGATCTGTCGATGAACGGCGTGACCAAAGCCGTTACCCTCGACGCCACCCTGAACCAGAGCCTTGAGGCGCACCCGATGAACGGCAAGCCGTGGATGGGGTTTGACGCCACCACCACCTTGCTGCGCTCAGACTTTGGTGTCGACAAATTCGCGCCCTATGTCAGCGACGAAATCGACGTGAAAATCTCGATCGAAGCAGGGCAGGCCGAATAAGCCATCCGGCTTGTTGACCACTCACGGAAAAAGGCCGCCTGCGGGGATGCAGGCGGCCTTTTGTGTTGCTCTGATTGAGCCGCCTTAAGTGCCGTAGGCGCGCGCAACGCCCATCACATCCTCTGCGGCACTGACAAGCGCGTCGGAAATTATGTCCAACTCGGGCATGCTCAGCCGCGCGGGCAGGCGCGTATCACAGGCCCGCATCAGCATCGCACGCGTCTGCGGCAGATGGGGCGTCTCACCGGGAATGAATTGCCAGTTCCAGAAGGCGCGGGCGTTATCGACGTTTTGCCCGAACACCTGAACCTTGACGCCGCGCGCAGAGGCGGCATCGGCAAAGGCGCGGGTTTGCTCATCGCTGAGCCCGACAAGGTTGAACTGGATCGAATCCGGGGCCCGCTCTTCCGGGCCGAGTTTTGGCGGAACGCTCAGCCAAGGCGACAGGTTCAGACGCTCGGCGACATAGTCGTGATTTCTGCGCCCCTGGCTGACACGGCGGGCAAGTTCGGAAAGCTGTGGGCGGATGATCGCGGCCGACAGATTGTTAAGCCGCAGATTATAAAGCGGAAACTTGTTCTGCGCGCGCGCGAAGGCCGCCTCAAGCAAGGGGTCGGGGGTGGCAATATGCTTGGCCCAGTTGTGCTCATAAGCGCCCGACATGATCACGGCGCGGGCAATAAGATCGGCGTCATCGGTGATCATTATGCCGCCCTCGCCGGCATTGACCATCTTGTAGGACTGAAAGCTGAAACAGCCGATCCGCCCCAGCGTGCCGATGTTGCGCCCGTTCCATGTGGTGCCAAGCGAATGCGCCGCATCCTCGATCACCGGAATGCCGCGCGCATCGCAAAGGGCAAGGATCGCATCCATGTCCGAGGTGTGTCCGCGCATGTGGCTGATGATGACGGCGCTGATCTTATCCGCAAGGCGCGCCTCGAAGTCCTTGATGTCAATGCGGTAATTCTCACCCACCTCGCAGAGCACCGGCACGCAATCGGCGTGAACCACCGACGAGGGCACTGCGGCAAAGGTAAAGGCCGGGATCAGAACCCGCGCGTCACGCGGCAGGCCAAGCGCCTTGAGCGACAGGAAAAGCGCCGCCGAACAGGATGAGACCGCCAAGGCGTATTTCGCGCCAAGCAAAGCCGCAAACTCTGCCTCAAGCAGGGTAACGGGGGCATTTTCCGGCGCTGTATAGCGAAACAGATCACCCGATTTCAGCATCCTGTCGACCTCGGCGCGGGCGGCTTCGGGGATCGGTTCGGCGTCATAAACATTGGGGGATAGGGTCATGTATTCGGCTTTCCTGAAAGTAAGCTTCGGATTTTATAAATGTATATCCTGGGAAAGTAGCAAAAAGCCAAAGAAAAACCCGCGGCCGGAATGGCGCGGGGCAAGGTGTTGCCATTTCGCAAAACAAGGGTGGATTACACGCCCAGGCGATCGCGCAAGGAAAACCAGGTCATGGCCATCACCAAAAGCGGCGAGCGCAGCGCCGCGCCGCCGGGAAAACTTGGCGTGGGGACGCGTGTCATGGTGTCAAACCCGGCCGCCTGGCCCAGAATGGCGTTTGCCATCAATTTGCCGGCATGGGTCGCTGTTCCCACACCATGCCCGGAGTATCCCGAGGCCGAGAGCATGTTGGGCGCGACCCGTGCCAGATAGGGCATCCGCTTCATGGTGATCGCCAGCGTGCCGCCCCAGGCATAGTCGATCTCGACATCGCGCAGGTGGGGGAAAATCTCGACCATCGGCTTGCGCACGGTCGCCGCAATGTCGCGCGGAAACCTGTAGCCATAGCTTTCGCCGCCGCCGAACAGCAGGCGCTTGTCATGGCTCAGGCGGAAATAATTCACCACGAATTTGGTATCGGCCACGGCGATATCGCGGGTCAGAACGCGCGCGACCTCATCGTCAAGCGGGCGGGTGGCGGCGATGAAATTGTTGATCGGCATCACCCGTGCGGCCACCTTGCGATCAAGCCCGCCAAGATAGCCGTTGCAAGCGAGGATCACGTGGTCGGCCTCAATAGCCCCGGCATCGGTTGCGACTTTGACGCGGGCGCCGCGGGTGATGTGATGCACCGCCGATCCCTCGTGAATGCGCACGCCCGCCGCCGCCGCCGCGCGGGCCAACCCGATCGCATAAGACAAAGGGTGTAAATGCGCCGCCCCCATATCCAGAGTGCCGCCCTTATAGGCCGGGGACGGACAGATCGCCTGCATCGCGTCATGATCGAGAGTCTCGATCTGATCATAGCCATAGATCCGGGACAGATGTTCGGCATAGCCATGCTCGTCCTTCACCTCGCGCGGCGAAAAACAGGCATGCGCCACGCCTGGCTTGAGATGACAGTCGATCTTGTGCTTTGCCACCAGCGACTTGATCAAGTCCTTGGCCTCTTCGGCCAGCCCCCAGAGCTTTGCGGCATCGTCGCGCCCGACCAGGCGCTCAAGCCCGGTCTGCTCCATCCGCTGACCGCTGCCCAACTGCCCGCCATTGCGCCCCGAGGCGCCAAAGCCGACGCGCTGCGCCTCCAAAAGCACCACATCCATGCCCGCCTCGGCCAGATGCAGCGCCGCCGAAAGCCCGGTATAGCCGCCGCCAATCACGCAGACATCCGCCCGCCCGCGCCCCTTCAGCGGCGCAAATGCGGGCAGGGGCGTCGCGCTCGCCGCGTACCAGCTTTGTGGATACTCGCCGCGACGGTCATTGGCATAAAGCAGGTTCATGGGCTTCTTCTTGGCTCAAATACTCATGCGAGCGGCGTCACACGTTCAGCAACAGATGCTCGCGTTCCCACGGGCTGATGACCTGAAGGAATTCCTCGTATTCCGTGCGTTTCACGATGCCGTAAACCCTTGCAAATTCCGGCCCGAGAATGGCGTGCAGGTCTTTTGCCTCTTCAAACATGTCAAGCGCCGTGCCCATCACGTTGGGAATATCGCTATCCCCGGCATAGGCGTCGCCCTTGAATTGCTTGTCGGGGCGCTCTTCGTTGATGATCCCCAAAAGACCACAGGCAAGGCTTGCCGCGATGCCAAGATATGGGTTGCAGTCCATGCCCGCCATGCGGTTTTCCACCCGGCGCGCTTCGGGCCCCGACAGCGGCACGCGGATGCCGGTGGTGCGGTTGTCGCGCCCCCAGGCAAGGTTGATCGGCGCGGCGTGATCCTTGACGTAACGGCGATAGGAATTCACATAGGGCGCCATCACCGCGATGGCCGAGGGCAGGTGGCGCTGCAAGCCGCCGATAAAGTGGAAGAACGCATCCGTCTCGCCGCCCTGCGGCCCGGCAAAGATGTTGCGTCCGGTCTCGATATCCAGAATCGAGTGGTGAATATGCATGGCGCTGCCGGGCTCGTCCTCGATCGGCTTGGCCATGAAGGTGGCAAAGCAATCGTGGCGCAGCGCGGCCTCGCGGATCAGGCGCTTGAAGTAGAACACCTCATCGGCAAGCTTGATCGGGTCGCCATGGCGCAGGTTGATCTCAAGCTGTCCGGCGCCACCCTCCTGGGTGATGCCGTCAATCTCAAAACCCTGCGCCTCGGCAAAGTCATAGATGTCGTCGATCACCGGGCCGAATTCGTCGACCGCGGTCATCGAATAGGCCTGGCGCGCGGCGGCGGGGCGGCCAGAGCGGCCCATCATTGGCTTGATTTCCTGCGCCGGGTCGATGTTACGCGCCACGAGGAAAAATTCCATTTCGGGCGCGACCACGGGTTTCATGCCGCGATCCTTGTACATCTGCACCACCCGGCGCAGCACGTTGCGCGGGGAAAACGGGATCGGCGTGTGGTCGCGATCATAGGCGTCATGGATCACCTGAAGCGTCCAGTCGGCAGTCCACGGCGCGGCGGTGGCGGTGCTCATGTCCGGCTTGAGGATCATGTCACGCTCGATAAAGCCGTCTTCGCCTGCGGCCTCGCCCCAATCGCCGGTGATGGTCTGAAAAAAGATCGAGTCGGGCAGGTGAAAATAATCCTGCCGCGCGAATTTCGAGGCCGGCACCGCCTTGCCCCGCGCAATGCCGGGCAGGTCGGAGATGATGCATTCAACCTCGTCAAGCCGACGGCCCTCAAGATAGGCCTGCGCCGCGGCGGGCAGGGAATCGGTAATTTTGGACAGATCGGCCATTTCAGGCACCTCGTTTGAAAAATGTCGCCATTCGGTTGGCTATTTCGGCATTTGCGACCGGCTGGTCCAGTCGCTCCATCGCGTCTTTGAGCAGGGCATCGGGCACATTTCCGGGCCCACGGTGATGAATAAGTCGATCCACCATCGTGGCGGTGAATTCGGGATGCGGCTGGATCGTATAGATCCGGTCACCATAGACCAGCGCCGCGTTTTCGCAAAACGCGCTTGATCCCACGACCTCTGCCCCTTCGGGCAGGGTGGTGACCTGATCCTGATGCCAGGCATTCAGCGGCAGGCGCGTGCCTTCGATCTCGTATTCGGTCACGCCCACCGACCAGCCGCCGTCGAATTTCTCGACCGTGCCGCCAAGCGCCTGCGCGATGACCTGATGACCGAAACAGACCCCGACAAGCGGGCGGCCATCGGCATATATCTCGCGGATCAGCTGTTCCAGCGGCGCGATCCAGGGCAGATCCTCATATGCGCCATGTTTCGAGCCGGTGATCAGCCAGCCATCGGCGGCCGTGGGACCACTGGGAAAGTCGCCATCGACCACGTTATAGGCGTCAAACTCGAACCCGTGTCCGGCAAGCAGATTGGCAAACATCACTTCGTAATCGCCAAGCTCATCAAGCACGATATCGGGGGCGTGGCCGGTTTTCAGAATTCCGATCTTCATAGGGCTCTCATAATTTGATCAAATTTAGCCTAACCCGACCGATGCGTGGCTGCAAGGGCGGCGGATATGGCCGGGTCTGGATCAGGCTATACCGTATCGAGATAGGTCTTCCAGTGGTGTTCCTCGGGAATTTCCGCCATCCGCGCAAGTTCCTGGCGTTTGGTCATCACCAGATTGCGGATAAGTTCGGCGTCAAATATCCTGGCGATCATCGGGTCGCTCTCGAAGATATCAATCGCGCTCTGCCAATCGGGGGCAAGTTGCGGCAGGTCCACCTCATAGGCATTGCCACTGATCGGCGGCGGCGGGGTCATGCCCTCTTCGATCCCGGTGATCGCGGCGCCAAGGATGGCGGCAAAGCTCAGGTAGGGGTTGATATCGCCGCCTGCGACACGGTGCTCGATACGGCGCGCAGCTGGTGGCCCGCCCGGAATACGGATCGCGACGGTGCGGTTTTCATAGCCCCAGCCCGCGCCGGTGGGCGCATGGGCGCCGGGCACAAGCCGGGTATAGCTATTGGCATTGGGCGCGAAGATCAGGCTTGAGGGCGGCATCGCCGCGATACAGCCCGCCACTGCCGCGCGCATCAAATCGGTGCCCGCATCAGTGCCGTCGTTAAAGACGTTGCGCCCCTCTGCGTCGAGAACAGAGAAATGCATATGCATGCCGTTGCCGGTGTCATCCTCGAACGGCTTGGCCATAAAGGTGGCGACAAAGCCATGTTTGCGCGCCAGGCCCTTGATCATGGTCTTGAAAAGCCAGGTATCATCGGCCGCGCGCAAGGCTGTCTGGTGGTGCAGGGTAAGCTCGAACTGGCCGATTCCGGCCTCGCTGACAGCGGTCTCGACCGGGATTTCCATCTCGGCGCCGGCCGAATAAAGCGCGCTCAGGAATTCGTCAAAGGCGTCCATCTGGCCAAGCGACAGGATGCCGGGGGCCGACATCCGCCGCCCGCTGCGCGGGTCACGCACGGTCTTGAGGCTGCGCCCGCTGTCGTCGACAAGGGTGAACTCAAGCTCGGTTGCGGCATCGACCGTCCAACCGCGCGCGGCAAAACGGGCAAGCACCCGCTCAAGCGCGTGGCGCGGATCGCCCGCAAACGGTGTGCCATCGTCGTTATGCAAGACCATCGGCACAAGGCCCTGTGGCACGTCAAGCCAAGGCAGGGGCACGGGGCCGCGATCGGTCGGCATCAGCCGCCCGTCGATATCGCCGGATTCAAAGACCAGCGGAGAATTCTCGATATCGGCGCCGAAAACATCGACATTGAGCGACGACAGCGGCATGCGCACGCTGCCATCGGCGAGTTTACTGGCGTGGCTGGCGGGAAGGCGCTTGCCGCGCATGCGACCGTTGAGATCACAGGCGGCCACGCGGAAGGTCTGGAACTGGGTAAGGTCCATTTGAAAAACATCCTGAACATGATTTGCCACAGACTATCCGCTCGCCACCGGCTTTGCCAAGATAATTTGATCAAAAAATTCAAAGCCAAGTCAAAGGCCTCGATCCCGCATGCTATTTGAGGGCGTTCTGCCAGCGGTCTTCAAGCTTTTCGATCGCCGCGATCCGCTCGGACGTCTTGGGGTGGCTCAAGAGCCAGGCCGGCATCACGCCGCCCGCGCCTTCGGTCAGCGCATCAAGCTTCTTGAACAGCGACTTTTGCGGCGCGGTGCCAATCCCGGCCTTGGTCAAGAGCGCGGCAGCATAGGCGTCGGCCTCGTATTCATCGCCGCGCGACAGGCGCGCCGCCAAAAGCCGGGTCAAACCGCTTGCGATCCAGGCGCCAATGCCGGGCAGAAACCGCGACAGAACCATCGCAAGCGCGGTGCGCAGGGCGTTCTGGCCGGAAAAGTCGATCATCCGGCGGCGCGAATGGCCAAGCGCCACATGGCCCAACTCGTGGGCGATGACGCTGGCCATTTCATCGGCGGTGACCTCGCCGGTCTGAAACTTGCGATAAAATCCACGGGTGATGAAAATCCGGCCATCCGGCGCGGCAAGGCCATTGACCGGGTCGATCTCATAGATATGCACCCGTACCCGCGCGATATCGAGCGCGCGTGCCATCCGGTCGGTCATATGCTTGAGCATCGGATCGGCAAGCTCGGTCGATTGCGCGTCAAGCTCTCGCGAGGTGCGCCAGACCGAAAAGCGGTACATGACAAAGGCGTAAAGCACCGCCAAAAGGATGGGTGTGAAACGGATCATACCAGATATATGGGGCAGGGCGCGCGGCCTGACAAGCGGGACATGCCCCCGTCAGGGCCCTATCCCGAACAGCTTGCCCCGCCCAAAACGCAGAACTTGGCGCAATGAGGATGGTTAAGGGCGACGTCACGCTCGGCCTCGGCCAAGGTCTCTCCAAGCTCGAACTCGGGCGCATAGGGCAGCAGGGTACAGGCCAGCACCGCCGGCCTCTCGGCACCCTTGCGTTTCACCACCATGCGCGACGAGGCGCACATCGGCTCGCTCGGGCTTTTGCCAAGGATGTCCCAACAGGCGGTGGTGATCTCGGGCACTTCGGCGGTTTCGTCCATCTCGGGGAAAAGCACCGTGGCGGCGGGGTTGTTGGCGTCGATGTCAAAGCCATGCTCGGAATAGAGGCGGCGATAGCCCTCGCGCGATTGCGCATCGCTCTCGCCCCAGACGGTGCGCCCGGCGACGGTCATGGCAAACCCGTTGTCGCGCAGCCATTGCATGCCCTCGATGGTGCGTTTGAAGGCGTCCTTGCCGCGCTCTTCGTCGTGACGCTCCTCTGACCAGTGGTCGAGAGAAATCCGCAGGGTGATCTTGTCGCGCCAGTTCCTGGCGAGATCAAGCAGGCCCGCGCGCATGGTCTTGCGCATCATCGGGCGCATGGCGTTGGTCAGGATCAGGACCTCGTGACCGGCCTCAAGCGCGGCGCGCGCCATTGCGATCATTTCGGGGTTCATGAAGGGTTCGCCGCCGGTAAAGCCGATCTCGGTGATCGGCCAGTCGCGGGCGGTAATCTGTGTGAGATACGCGCGCACCTCTGATTCTGTGATGTAAACCAGCGCGTCATTGCTGGGCGAGCTGAGGATATAGCAATTGGCGCATTCGATATTGCACAGCGTTCCGGTGTTGAACCACAGCGTTTCAGGATGGCTCAGCGCCACGCTGGCGCGGGTTTGGCCATCGGCGGTAACGTTGGGGTGCTGAAACTTGCCCGAATTGGCCGGGCCCGCGACGACATCTTTCATACTGCAATCCGCTTTCTGTTTGCTTTTTGTCGCCTATCTGCTGTGAACTGGCAAGTGAAGGGGTCTGAGAACGCTTGACGCCATTGTGAAGGCCTCACGACATGTTAGAGTTGGCAGCGATGGCACGTCATCCGAAAAGATCGGGTACGGCAAAGCAGGAGTGGTCGTCATGGCGTCGCGGGTGATCCCGGTAGAACCCTTTGATCTGGTGATTTTCGGCGGCACGGGCGACCTTGCCCGCCGCAAGATCTGGCCCGCGTTGTTCCGCCGCTTTGTGGCCGGGCAGATAGAAGGTGACGTGCGCCTGATCGGGGCGGCCCGTGGCGGGATGGACAGCGCTGCGTTCAAGGAGTTCGTGAACAAGGCCATTTTGAAACATGGCGGCGAAGAATCCGGGCGCACAGACGATTTGTCGTCCTTTCTCGAGATGTTGCACTATGTCACGCTGGATGCGCGCGGCGATGCAGGCTGGGTTGAACTGGCCGTGCTGATGCGGCCGGATCGCATTCGGGCGTTTTATTTCTCGGTCGCGCCCTCGCTGTTTGGCGATCTGGCAAAGCGGTTGCACGCGCATGGCATGGCCGATGACACAAGCCGCATCGTGGTGGAAAAACCCTTTGGCCGCGATCTTGAAACCTCGCGCGATCTTAACCGGGTGCTGGCGCTGCATTTCGATGAATGCCAGATTTTCCGGATTGACCACTACCTCGGCAAGGAAACCGTGCAGAATCTGATGGCGATCCGGTTTGGCAATGTTCTGTTCGAGCCGCTCTGGAACAGCCAATACGTCGATCACATCCAGATCACGGTGGCCGAATCTGTCGGCGTCGGCGGGCGCGGCGATTATTATGATAAATCAGGCGCGATGCGCGACATGGTGCAGAACCACATGATGCAGCTGTTGTGCCTGATCGCGATGGAACCCCCGGCCAAGTTTGATCCCGACGCGGTGCGCGACGAAAAGCTCAAGGTCATCCGCGCGCTTGATCCGGTGCGCGGCGCCGATGTGGTGCGCGGTCAATACGAGGCACAGGGCGAGCGGCCCGACTACCGCACCCAGGTTGAAGACCCCGAAAGCACCACCGAGAGCTTTGTCGCCCTCAAGGCGCTGATCAGCAATTGGCGGTGGGCGGGCACGCCGTTCTATTTGCGCACCGGCAAGCGCTTGCGTGATCGCGCCAGCGAGATTGCAGTGGTGTTCAAGGACGCGCCGCATTCGATCTTTGGCGCCGATGCCGGGCGCCATCGCAACATCCTCACGATCCGCCTGCAACCCAACGAGGGGATCGAGCTTGGGGTGACCATCAAGGAACCGGGGCCGGGGGGGATGCGTCTTATCGACGTGCCGCTCGACATGACATTTTCCGAGGCTCTGGGGCCGGAAGATGCAGATTTTCCAGATGCTTACGAGCGCCTTATCATGGATGTGATACGTGGCAACCAGACCCTGTTCATGCGCGGTGACGAGGTCGAGGCGGCCTGGGCCTGGACCGATCCGATCATCGCCGATTGGGCCGAAAGTGCGGCGCCGCCGCTGCCCTATGTATCGGGAAGTTCCGGCCCCGATGAGGCGCTTATGCTGATGCATCGCGACGGGCGCCGCTGGAGGGAGATCAAGCCATGAGTTTTGTCGAATATGCCGATTCCGAAATGCTGGCGATTGCCGTGGCCAATGAGCTTGCCGGAGAATTGAAGGCGGCGCTCGATCATCAGGAGCGCGCAGTTTTCGTAGTGCCAGGCGGGACGACGCCGGGGCCGATCTTTGACGATCTCTGCGACGCCGAGCTGGATTGGAGCCGGGTCGATGTGCTGCTCAGCGATGAACGCTGGCTGCCCGAGGCGCATATCCGCTCGAATAGCCGGCTGATCCGCGAGCGGCTCTTGACCGGGCGGGCGGCCAAGGCACGGTACTTGCCGCTTTATGCCAGGGCCGAAACCCCCGAGGCCGTCCTGGCCGAGTTGGAGGCCAATATCGCGCCGAACCTGCCGATCTCGGTCTGTCTTCTCGGGATGGGGGCGGATATGCACACCGCCTCGATCTTTCCCGGTGCCGACAACTTGGAAGAGGCCTTGGCGCCGCGCGCGCCGATCCTTGTGCCGATGCGCGCACCGAATGTGCCCGAGGTACGGGTGACCCTCTCGGCGCATGTGCTTGATGAAGCGCTTTGCAAACATATTGTCATCACCGGCGATCAAAAGCGTGCAGCCATTGAACGCGCCCGTTATATGAGACCTGTCGACGCGCCGATTGCGGCGGTTTTGTCAGGTGCAACAGTGCATTGGGCCCCGTAAGAGGGCACTGTTAGGGGTATTTCGATGTGGCAAGAATTCAAGGCTTTGGCCGATGAGGCCGAGACCGTGGACATCATTGAGTTGTTCAAGACCAAAGACCGGGCAGAAGCGTTTTCGCTGCGGTTTGACGGGATGCTGTTTGATTATTCCAAGACCCGCCTGACCGAGACCACCCGTGCCGCTCTTGTTGATCTTGTGGCGGCGCGTGACGTGGCGGGGCGGCGGGACGCGATGTTTCGCGGGGATCCGATCAACGAAACCGAAGGTCGCGCCGTGCTGCACACCGCGTTGCGCAACCTGTCGGGCGGGGCGATCCGGGTTGCGGGCGAGGATGTCATGCCCGAGATCAACGCAACCCGTGCCTGCGTGCAGGGCTTTGCCGAAGATGTCCGCTCGGGGCGGTTTCAGGGGGCGGGCGGCGCGATCACCGATATCGTCAATATCGGCATAGGCGGCTCGCATCTTGGGCCTGAAATGGCGGTGATGGCGCTTAGACCTTATCATGACGGGCCGCGCTGTCATTTCGTATCCAACATTGACGGCGCCGATATTTCCGACTGCCTGAAGGGGCTTGATCCGACACGCACGCTTGTGATCGTGGCCTCCAAGACCTTCACCACGGTTGAGACCATGACCAATGCCGCCACGGCGAGGACCTGGATGGCGGCGGCGGTCAAAGACCCTGGCAAGCAGTTTGCAGCGGTCTCATCAGCCGTGGACAAGACGGATGAATTTGGCATCCCGCCCGAGCAGGTGTTTGGCTTTGGCGACTATGTTGGCGGGCGCTATTCGGTCTGGGGGCCGATCGGGCTGGCGCTGATGATTGCCATCGGCGCCGAGAGGTTCACCGACTTCCTGGTCGGCGCCGAGACGATGGACCGGCATTTTCAAACCGCCGCGCCACTTGAAAATATGCCGATCATGCTGGCACTTGTGGGCGTCTGGCATCATCAGGTGCGCGGCCATGGCACGCGCGCGGTGCTGCCTTATGACCAGCGTCTGGCGCGTTTGTCGGCCTATCTGCAACAGCTTGAAATGGAGAGCAACGGCAAGGGCGTCACGATGCAGGGCGCGCCTCTTGAGGGGCCGTCCGGCCCTGTCGTTTGGGGCGAACCGGGCACCAACGGGCAACATGCCTTTTACCAGCTTATCCATCAGGGCAAGGCGGTGGTCCCCTGCGAATTCTTGGTTGCCGCCAAAGGCCACGAACCCGAGCTGGAACATCATCATCAGCTTTTGGTGGCCAATTGCCTCGCGCAGTCGGTGGCCCTGATGCGCGGGCGCAGCATGCAAGAGGCGCGCGCCCTGATGGTCGAGAAAGGATTTGAGGGTGCCGAGTTAGAGCGTCAGGCCGCCCATCGGGTGTTTCCGGGCAATCGCCCCTCGACCACGCTGATTTATGATCAGCTGACGCCGCGCCGCCTTGGCCAGATCATCGCGCTTTACGAGCATCGCGTCTTTGTCGAGGGGGTGATCCTTGGCATCAACTCTTTCGATCAGTGGGGCGTCGAGCTTGGCAAGCAACTGGCCGTGACGCTAGAGCCGATCCTGAAAGGCGCGCGCGATGGCGCGCAAAAAGATGCCTCCACCCGTCAACTGATCGCCTTCGCGCGCGGCTTCATGACCTGACGGCGATCACGCCCGCGGTGACGCGAGCGCTATAATTTCCCTTTTGGTTCAGAAGCTTGGTAAGCAATCCACTGCAACGGGCTCAATATCCTTGACCGGATCATCGGGGCCGCATTCTTCGCCGGAGATCGGATATCGCCCTTCTTCAGCACATGCGCCAAGCATGCCGGTGGTCATGAGGGCAAGCAACAAGACTGTAAGTCGTTTCATCGTAGGTCGTCTCCTGTTTTCCGGGCCAGTTCCTGCCCTCTGCGCCCAATCATAGGTGGCAATGCGCACCCCTATTTTGATTGGGATCAAGGTGCGGCGGAATTCTGCGCAAAACTGATCTGGCGCATAATGCCGTTCTTTGGGCGCGGCTATACTTGGCGCGGGTCAAGGTCTGGCCCGATAGGTCGTGTCACGGCCTGTCGCCATATACGAGAGGAGAAACAGATGCGAATTTTGATGATGATCGCGGCGGGGGCTTCGGTTCTGACACTGGGCGGCTGCGAGGGCATGTCCCCTGAATCGAGAACCGTTGCCGGTGTGGCCGGGGGCGCTGCAGCCGGGCTTATCACCGCCGAGGCGCTTGGCGCCAGTAATGAATGGCGTCTGATTGCGGCCTTGGCCGGTGCGGCGGCAGGCACCGTGGTGGCGCAGAACACTGCGACGGAAAATTGTGCCTATTCGCGTGGCGATGGCACCTATTACACAGCGCCCTGCCCATAAACGAGCAAGGTACGACGGGTCGGGCGTGCTGCCGTGACCTAAGACGAAAAAGGGCGCCCCGATTATATGGGCGCCCTCAAAAAGCCAGGTGCAAAACACCTTAGCCGCGCAGAATTGAGTGGCCCGCATATTGCGCCGTTTCGCCAAGCATTTCCTCGATGCGGATCAACTGGTTGTATTTCGCCAACCGGTCCGAGCGCGCAAGGCTGCCGGTTTTGATCTGGCCACAGTTCGTGGCCACGGCGAGATCGGCGATGGTGGCATCCTCGGTTTCGCCCGAGCGGTGCGACATCACATTGGTCATGCGCGCGCGATGCGCCATGTCGACCGCTTGAAGAGTCTCTGTCAAGCTCCCGATTTGATTTACTTTTACCAGCATAGAGTTGGCACAGCCCCGCTCGATCCCCATTGCAAGACGCTCGGGGTTGGTGACGAAAAGATCGTCGCCCACAAGCTGTACCTTGTCGCCGATGGCGTCGGTCAGGGATTTCCAGCCGTCCCAGTCATCTTCGGACATGCCATCCTCGATCGAGATGATCGGATAATCGGCCACAAGCGCCGCAAGATAGGCGACGTTCTCATCCGAGCTCAGGGATTTGCCTTCGCCGGAGAGCTCGTATTTGCCGCCCTTGTAGTATTCAGTGGCCGCGCAATCGAGCGCAAGATAGATATCTTCGCCCGGTTTATAACCCGCCTTTTCGATGGATTTCAGAATGAAATCAAGCGCGTCGCGGCTAGAGCTAAGGTTGGGGGCAAAGCCGCCCTCATCGCCGATGCCGGTCGAGAGGCCCGCGTTCGAGAGCTCTTTCTTGAGGGTGTGGAAGACTTCGGCGCCCATGCGCACGGCGTCACGGATGTTTTCGGCCGCGACCGGCATGATCATGAATTCCTGAATATCAATCGGGTTGTCGGCATGCTCGCCGCCGTTGATGATATTCATCATCGGCACCGGCAAAAGCCGCGCCGAGGTGCCGCCCACATAGCGATAAAGCGGCTGGCCAGAGAAATCTGCCGCCGCCTTGGCGCAGGCAAGGCTGACGCCGAGAATGGCATTGGCACCGAGGCGACCCTTGTTGGGGGTGCCGTCAAGCTCGATCATCGCCATATCAAGCGCGACCTGTTCGGTGGCATCAAACCCGGCAAGCTCTTCGGCGATCTCGCCGTTGACGGCCGCGCAGGCCTCAAGCACGCCCTTGCCCATGTAGCGGGCCTTGTCGCCATCGCGCCGCTCAACCGCTTCATGGGCGCCGGTCGAGGCACCCGACGGCACGGCGGCGCGCCCCATTGTGCCATCTTCCAGCGTTACATCCACCTCGACCGTGGGGTTGCCCCGGCTGTCCAGAATTTCGCGGGCGTGAATGTCGATGATGCTGCTCATTGGGGATTCCTTGCATGCATTAAAGTTGGCTGTGCCTTAGCAAGTTTCACGGGAAATGGAAACTGCGACAGGTAGTGCTAACATAGGCGCCGTGCTTCGTTAGCCGCGCGGCAGGCTGGCAGCACTTGGCGCGACCGAGCGGCGCGCAACGCGGCGCTCGCGCAGAAACGTGTAGAGGCCAGAGGCGATGATGATCGCGGCGCCTGTGAGGGTCCAGACATCGGGGCGCTCGTCAAACAGCGTGGTGCCGATGATCAGGGCAAAAACAAGCCGCGAGTAGCGGAACGGCGTGATCACCGCCACATCGCCAAGCCGCATCGCCGCGACAATCGCGTAATAGGCGGCAACCCCGGTGATCATCGCAAAGCCGAAATCGCGCCAGTCCACCGCCGAGGGGACGGCGGGCGTGCCCGAGATCGCCAGCAGGATAAGGCCCGCCGGCACCAGCGTGGCAAAGGCATAGGTCGAGAGCTGCATCGACGAAATGCTGCGCGGTACGGCACGGGTGGCCAGGTCGCGGATGGCAAGGCCGATCACCCCCTGCACGGCAAAAAGTGACGCAGGTTCAAAGCCTTGCACGCCGGGGCGGATCACCATCAAGACCCCGCAAAAGCCAACCAGAATGGCGCTCCAGCGGCGCCAGCCGACTGCCTCACCAAGGAAAAGCGCCGCGCCGAGCGTGACCGCCAGTGGCGTCGCCTGCAAGATTGCCGAGGCCGAGGACAGCGGCGTGAGCGCAATCGCGGTGACAAAGCCGATGGTGCCGATCAGCTCGCCGAAATTACGTAGCAGAACCGGGCGCGATATCACATCGCGCGACAAAAGACGGTGGCCCTGCGACAGGGTGATCGCGGCAAAGATGATCGCGCCGCCGATGCCGAGGAAAATCACGATCTGGCCGACCGGAAGATTGACGGCAAGCCGCTTGATGAACATATCCTCAAGCGCAAAACCGGCCATCGCCAGAACCATGAGAATGCTGCCGCGCAGGTTTTCCATTGAACGCCGTCTTTCGTGAGAGGATCATCCCCTGTTAGCCCGGCTTACCTGTCAAAGGAAAGCGCCAAAGCCGACGTTATGACAGCACGACAATGCCGTTATGCTTGGCCTTGTGTTCGGGCTCTACATGGATAGTGACGCGGGCATCGGGCAGGGCATCCATCAAGGCCGCCTCGATCCGGTCGCAGAGCATGTGCGCCTCATCCACCGTGGTCGCGCCGGGCATGACAAGGTGAAAGTCGATAAAGGTGACCTGGCCGGCGTGGCGGGTGCGCAGGTCATGCGCCTCGACGGCGTCACCGCTGCTGGCGGCAAGGGCGATGGTCTCGCGGATCTTGGTCAATTCCTCGTTCGAAACCGCCTCGTCCATCAGCCCGCTCAGCGATTGCTTGATCACGCCCCAGCCCGACCACAGGATATTGAGCGCCACCAGCCCCGCCATCACCGGGTCAAGCACCCACCATCCGGTGACAAGCGCCAACCCGACCCCGATCAGCACGCCGACCGAGGACACAACATCGGTGATCAGGTGCTTGCCATCGGCCACAAGCGCCGGCGAGCGATGCGCGCGCCCGGCACGGATCAAAACAAAGGCCCAGGCCCCGTTGATCAGGCTGGCGCCCGCGTTGATCAGCATGCCCGCAAAGGGCGCGTCCGGCGCGAAGGGCGCCATGAAGCCGCCGTAGGCCTCGCGCAGGATAAAGAGCGCCGCGATCACGATCAGAACGCCTTCGAGAACCGCGGAAAAGAACTCGGCCTTGTGGTGGCCATAGGGGTGGTTGCTGTCGGCGGGGCGCTCTGCCACGCGCAGGGCAACCACCACGGCGAGGGCCGCCGCCACGTTCACAAGGCTTTCAAGCGCATCCGACATCAGCGCCAGCGACCCGGTCAGCCACCAGGCGATCACCTTGAGACCCATCACCAGAAGGCCGATGAACACACTGCCAAAGGCCAGCTTCATCACTCGTGTCATCGCGGCAAATCCCCGCCTTTTTGGTTGCGGTGTGTGTCAGGACGGTGGGCGTCTAAACATCGCGCGCTGGATAGCGGCAAGCGACGCAGGATTCTAGGCTTTTTGCCCGCTTTGGCAGATTAATGTGCCCCGGCGCGCGAAAACAGCTGGATCACCACGATACCGGCAAGGATCATCGCGGTGCCAAGGATCGCGGGCAGGTCGAGTTTCTGGCCAAACACCAGATAGCCGATGGCGGCGATGAACACGATGCCAAGGCCAGACCAGATCGCATAGACCACGCCGACCGGCATCACCCGAAGGGCCTGCGCCAGAAAGTAAAAGCTGATGCCATAGGCGACGAAGGCAAGCACCGAGGGCCAGAGCCGGGTGAACTGCTGACTGGCCTGCAAGGCGGTGGTGCCGGCGGTCTCGGCAAGGATGGCGAAGGCGAGAACGAGATAGACTTGGGGGATCATGATGCGCGACCTTTCGTCTTGAACCCGTCCAGCCCTAGCCAATTTTTCGCGACGGCGCAATTTGGCAAATGTCTAGGCGTGGGTCAGGGGGAGTTCGGTGGTATGTTTGATCTCTTCCATCACGAAGCTGGCCGAGACATCGCCCATCGGTACCCGCGCGATCAAGGTCTGATAAAGACGGTCGTAATCGGCCATATCGGCGACCTGCGCGCGGATCAGGTAATCGAGATCCCCCGACATGCGGTAAACCCCCTGAACCTCGGGCAGGGCGCGGGTGGCGCGGGCGAATTGCGCCAGCCACTCGGCGTCATGGCGCGCGGCGCGGATTTGCAGGAACACGGTCAGCCCAAGCCCAAGCTTTGCCGGATCAAGCAGGGCCACGCGAGCACGGATCACGCCCGAGGCCTCAAGCGCCTTGACGCGGCGCCAGCAGGCATTGCGCGACAGGCCGACCCTTTCGCCCAAGGCATCAAGCGCCATGGCGGCGTCGCGCTGGAATTCTTTGAGGATACGGCGGTCGATGTCGTCAAGAGTGCTCATGAAATCCTCTAATTTTGGGATAATATCCCACAATTACGGCATTTTCCCGCATCTTTGGGAAAAAATTGCCATGACCCGGGGATAATTTCAATTCAAGCAATCAACCAAGGGGGCCAAGGCCATGATTTCCAAAGTCTTTCTCGATCATCCTAAGTCTGTCGATGAAACCTATCTTGAGCATGCCCGCTTTGCCGGCACGTTCAGCCTGAAACTGTTTGGCGCGGGTTTCGCGGCGCTGATCCATGCGCTTATCCCGGCGATGTTTGATAAAACCGCCAGCCGGATGATCGCCGAGATGTACGAAAAGACCCACAATCGCGGCCAATAAAAACGGGGGCCAAATCGGCCCCCGCTCATTGTCACATGTAGGGTGGGTGAAACCCACGCTCCTTTTGGCTTAGCCGATGATGCCGTTCAGGGTCGCACTCGGGCGCATGACGGCGACAAGCTTGGCCGGGTCGGCATGGTAATAGCCGCCGATATCCGCCGGTGTGCCTTGAACTTCGGCAAGCTCGCCGGTGATCTTGCCCTCATTCTCGGCCAGGGCCTTTGCGACGGGCGCGAATTCTGCGGCAAGGGCCGCGTCGTCGCTCTGCGCGGCGAGGGCTTCGGCCCAGTAGCGCGCGAACCAGTAGTGGCTGTCGCGGTTGTCGGGCTCACCGACCTTGCGGCTTGGCGAGCGGCCATTGTCAAGAATGCCCTGCGTGGCGGTCTCGACGGTCTCCCCCAGAACCTTGGCGCGGGCGTTGTCCTTGGTCTCGGCCAGGAACTTGAAGCTTTCACCAAGCGCACAGAATTCGCCCAGTGAATCCCACCGCAGGTGGTTTTGGCCCAGAAGCTGTTGCACGTGCTTGGGGGCCGAACCGCCGGCACCGGTTTCAAACAATCCGCCGCCCTGCATCAGCTTGACGATCGAGAGCATCTTGGCCGAGGTCGCCAGTTCCAGAATCGGGAAGAGGTCGGTGAGGTAATCGCGCAGCACGTTGCCGGTGATGGCAATCGTGTTCTCGCCCTTGGTGATGGTCTCAAGGCTGGCGCGAGTCGCGTCACGCGGGGTCATGATTTCGAACTTGTCGGCCACGCCCTGGGCCTCAAGGATCGGCTTGACCATGGCAATAAGCTCGGCGTCATGGGCGCGGGCCGCATCGAGCCAGAAGATCGAGCGGTAACCGGTCGCCTTTTGACGGGCGATGGCAAGGTTCACCCAATCCTCGATCGGGGCCTTGCGCGCCGAGGCAGAGCGCCAGATGTCGCCTGCTTCGACACTGTGCTGATGCAGCACGGTGCCGTCATCAAGCACCATTTTCACGCTGCCGTTCACCGGGATTTCAAAGGTGGTCGGGTGGCTGCCGTATTCCTCGGCCTTTTGCGCCATCAGGCCGATGTTCTGCACCGTGCCGGCGGTCGCCGGGTTGAGCTTGCCATTGGCTTTGAAGAATTTGATCGCCTCGTCGTAAACCGGCGCATAGCTGTTGTCGGGGATGACGCAGGCCGCGTCATGTTCCTTGTTGTCCGGGCCCCAGCCTTTGCCGCCGGCGCGGATCAGCGCGGGCATCGAGGCGTCAACGATCACGTCAGAGGGGACATGCAGGTTGGTGATGCCACGGTCGCTGTCGACCATATACATCGGCGGGCGCGCGGCCATGGTCTCGTCAATCGCGGCCATGATGTCTGCATTGCCCTTGACCCGCTCAAGCAGATCGCCAAGGCCTGAATTGGGCGAGACACCAAGCGCGTCCATCTCGGCGCCGAATTTCTCGAAGACCGGCGCAAGGAACTGTTTGACCGCATGGCCAAAGATGATCGGGTCAGAGACCTTCATCATCGTCGCCTTGAGGTGCATCGAAAACAGAACGCCCTCGGCCTTGGTTTTCTCGATTTCCTCGGCAAGGAAGGCGTCAAGCGCTGCGGCGCTCATGTAGGTCGCATCGACCACTGTGCCGGCGGGATAGCTCAGCCCGTCCTTCAGGACGGTTTCGCCATCGGCGGTTTCCAGAACGATCTTGGCCTTGGCGGCATCGGCAAGGGTGGCGGATTTCTCGTTCGAGAAAAAGTCGCCGCCGTCCATCGCCGCGACGCGGGTTTTGCTGTCGGCGCTCCACTCGCCCATGCGGTGCGGGTTCTTTTGGGCAAAGCTCTTGACGGCAGCGGCGGCGCGACGATCAGAGTTGCCTTCGCGCAGGACCGGGTTCACGGCCGAGCCCTTGATCGTGTCATAGCGCGCGCGCACGTCTTTTTCAGCGTCTGTTGCGGGCTCCGACGGATAATCGGGGATGTCATAGCCCTGCGCCTGAAGCTCGCTCACGGCGGCCAAAAGCTGCGGGACCGAGGCCGAGATATTCGGCAGCTTGATCACATTCGCCTCGGGCGTTTTGACCAGTTCACCCAGCTCGGCAAGGTCGTCTGACACGCGCTGATCGGCGCTCAGCTTGTCGGGGAAGGTCGACAGGATGCGACCGGCAAGCGAGATATCCCTGGTGCCGACGGTGATGTCGGCGGCGGCGGCAAAGCGCTGGATGATCGGTAGGAGCGAAGCACTTGCAAGCTCGGGGGCTTCGTCAACCTTGGTGTAAATGATATCGGGAACAGTTTTATTGACCATCGGGCATACCTCTCGATCAGGTTAAGAAATGTGCCGTGGGTCTGGCGCAGGGGCGGAGCAGACACGCGCGGCACGGAATCGTTTGCTTGGGCGGGTCATAGCGCAAATCGGTGGTGCATGAAAGACGGTATGCGACAGTATACAAAATTAAATTGCATCAAAATGCCAGAGCCGCGTGATGTTTGAGCCGCAACATCAGGGCATAGCCCGCAAGCACGGCGATCAGAACGCTGATATGCGAGGGCAGGGGCGTGCCCTCAAACATCTGCCCGATGGGAATGGCGAGGCTGACACTTCCGATCGTGGCGACGGCGCCGATCACGCTTGCGGCAGTGCCCGCAAGCGCGCCCATCGGCGCCATCGCAAGCGCGTTGAGATTGCCAAGCGTCAGGCCGGCCTGAAAGAAAACACTGGTCTGCCAGATCACGAAGACGGCGAATTGCGCCTGTGGCGGCAGGCCGATCATCCAGAGCGCGATCGCCAGGACCGACAGGATGATCTGTGCGCCAAGGGCAAAGCCGATCATCCGCTCCATCCCCAAACGCATGATCAGGCGGGCATTGAGAAAGCTGCCGCTTCCGGCGACAAGCGCCATCACAAAGAACCAGCGCGGAAAGCTCTCGGCGCGGTCAAAGGTCAGCTCGAAAATCGGCTGAACCATGCTGAGCGAGGTGAACAGCGTGGTCATGCAGAGCGTCTGCACCAAAATGGCAAGCCGGGTCACCGGATTGGCCAGCACCTCTTTTATGGCCGACACAATCGGGCGCGCTTGAAACGGGCGGCGGCGCTCTGGCGCCAAGGGCTCGTTCAGGCGCAGCGCCATCCACAGCGTCAGAATGCCGGCAAAAACCACGAATGCGCCAAAAACCCCGCGCCAGCCTGCAAGCGAGATGATGCCCGCGCCAAGCAGCGGCGCCATCGCCGGGGTCATGGCAAAGATCGTCATCACGAAGGACATCAGCCGCGCCATTTCGCGCCCCGAGAACATATCGCGGATGATCGCCAGCGACACGATCCGAAACGCCGCCGCGCCAAGGCCTTGCAAGACGCGCGCCGCCAAAAGCGTGGTCAGGCTTGGCGCGATCATCCCCAAAAGCGCGCCCGCGACATAGATCACCGCACCGATCATGATGATGCGTTTGCGCCCGAAGGAATCCGACAGCGGCCCGGCGATCAGCGTGCCCGCGCCAAGCCCCATCAGAAAGCTGGTGATGATAAGCTGGGCGCGGTTCGGCACCTCGGGGGTCAGCGCCTCGGCGATATGGGGCAGGCCGGGCAGCATGGCGTCGATGGAAAACGCCACCGTCGCCACCATCATCGCCATCATGGCGATGAATTCGGCCTGCGACATCGGGCGCGAGGCGGGAAGGGGGGCGGCGGGCATTGGCTGTCCTTTGGGGTGTCTGCCGCGGCGGCTTAGCATGGCGCGCAAGACGGCAGCAGTTGCGCCTGAAATCCCGAGCGGGCGTTACTGCGGAGGCCTGTCGCGATTGGCCGAAGGGGGGGCTTCTTCGGCCTGTTCCGACTCTGGCGCGGCCTTGTGGTGGTGCCCCAGCCGCGCAATCAGCCATTCGGTATGCTCTTCGCGCTTTTTCACCGCGAAAGAGCCGAATTGCTGAATGATGACGGCAAAGATGCCAAGGCCGATCATGATAAAGACCGTGGTGCCGATCTTGCCGAGGGCCGTGGCGGGCACAAGGTTGCCATAGCCGACCGTCGAAAGCGTCACGACTGTAAAGAAGTAGCTGTCAAGCCAGCTCCAGCCTTCGACCGCATGAAAAAACGCCGTGCCCCCCGCGATGATCAGGACAAGCATCGCCACAAGGGTAAGGGCTTTGGCGCGCTGCATCCCGGGTCAGGCCCCCGCCTGTGCGCCAAGCTCGTCGATCACCTTGAGCCAGAGATCGGCGGGCTGACAGCCGGGCACGGCATGCTGGCCGGCGACGATAAAGGTCGGCACGCCGGTGATGCCCATTTCACGAAACTGTTTGTCGCGATTGGCGATATCCTCTCGGTCCGCATCACTCTGCAAAAGCCGCAGGATCATCGCGCCGTCCATCGACAGGCTATCGGCCAAATCGGCCAGAACCTCGTGATCGCCAATATCGCGCCCCTCCTCAAAATAGGCCCGGAACAGCGCCATCGCCATGTCGCTCTGTACGTCCTCGATGCCCGCCCAATGGATCAGGCGATGCGCGTCAAGCGTGTTGGGGGTGCGTTTGATCCCGGAGAAATCAATCTTGAGACCAACCGCCTCGGCGCGCTCGACCACCGGGGCATAGGCGCGCATCGCGCCCTCTTTGCCGCCGAATTTATGTTCAAGATACTCGCGCCGGTCCATGCCCGCGGCGGGCATCTCGGGGTTGAGCTGGAACGGATGCCAGGCGATCTCGAAGCCATGATCGGGGCGCTCTGCAAGGGCCTGATCAAGAAGGGTTTTCCCGATGTAGCACCAGGGACAGATCGGATCGGAAACGATATCAAGCTTGACCATTCATAGCCTCGTAAATGGGCCGCAATGCGCGACGCAGGAGTTTGCCATTGGCCCCGGTCGGCAGGGCGGGCACGTGGAAATAGCCACGCGGGCGTTTATAGGCGGCCAGCTCTGCCGTGGCGAACTGATCCAGGGTTTCGGGCGGCAAGGGTTCGGGGCCAGTATAGAAGGCCATGATCAGGCGTGCATCCTGTTTTACCTCGATGTCGGTCACGGCGCATTGGGTGATGCCGGGGTGCCGGTTCAGCGCCGCCTCGACCTCAAGCGGCGAGACGCGAAAGCCGCCGGCGTTCATCATGTCATCGGCGCGCCCGAGATAGGTGATCTGGCCATCGCCGTCCATCGCGCCCTGATCGCCGGTCACGAACCAGTCGCCGTCAAATTTCTCTGCCGTCGCCTCGGGGGCGTTGAGATAGCCAAGCATAAGGCCGGGATCATCGCGGTGTACGGCGATGGTGCCCTCATGGCCAAGCGGCACCGGGCCATCCGGCCCGAGAATTGCGACACGGCGGCCGGTCTGCGGGCGCCCAAGGCTGTTGTTCGTGGCGGGATGTGCGGGGCTGCCCGAGATAAAGGTCGAGCATTCGGACATGCCGTAAGCCTCGTAAATCGCGGTGCCGGTGGCGTCTTGCCAATGCTGGCGGATCGTCTGCGACAGCTTTTCTCCAGCCGAGAGACCGTGGCGCAGATCAGGCAGATCAAAGCTCTGATCCGGCTTTAAGAGCTTGCGATAAACCCCCGGAGCTGCTGCAAAAATCGTCGCTTTTTGCTGGGCAAGCAGGCCCGGCAATTGCTCTGGAGTGATCTCGGGTGCGGGGATCAGGGCGGTGGCGCCCATCGTCCAGGGATCCATCAACCCGGTGCCAAGCGTATAGGTCCAGTTGAACGCGCCCGCATGACAGAGCCGGTCGGTGTAGCGCAGGTCATACCAGCCCTCAATCATCATCTGACGCGCCCAGATCGCGCGATGCGTGTGGCAGACCGCGCGCGGCACGCCAGAGGTGCCAGAGGTATAGATGATATAGGCAAGGCGATCCGGGTCGCCCATGTCATAGCGCGCGGCGGGCAGATCGCGCATTGCCTCAAGCGCGGGCTGGTCGATGATCGTCACGTCGGTCTCGGGACAGGCCACGCCAGGCGCGCGCAGAATCGCAGCGGGGGTGAGCGTGGTAATCATCCGCGCGACCTCGGGCGCGGTCAGCTGCGCCGAGGTCGGCACCGGCACAAGGCCCACGGCAATTGCCCCTAGATAGGCAATCGGAAATTCCACCGTGTTATCAAGGCGTATCAACACCCGGTCGCCGGGGCGCAATCCGGCCTGCAAAAGCCCGGTACCAGTCCCGAGAACCGCCGATTTCAGGCGCCCATAGCTCCAGGCCTCGGTGCCTTCCAGCCCCAGAACCGCAAGCGCGATCTTGTCAGGGCAAGCATCGGCCCGGCCCAGAACATGGGCGGCAAGGTTGAATGGCCGAGGGCAGGGGGCGGGCGGGCCCTGATCGAAAAGCGATGTCATGGGGGTGGCTTAGGCCGGGCGCGGCTTAGTTGCAAGTGCAGGGAGGTCTGCGTATAGAAAAGCGTCATGACCGATAAAGCAATCCATTCCTTGATCAGCATCAACCGCGAAGACGGGCAGAGCCCGGTGGCCGAGCCGCTCGACCTTGGCGGGCGCGTGCGCGAATTGCGCAAGGCGCGCGGCTGGACGCTGGAACAGGCGGCAAAACAGGCCGGGCTTGCCCGCTCGACCCTTTCCAAGATCGAAAACGGCCAGATGTCGCCGACCTATGAGGCGCTTAAAAAGCTGGCCCTCGGGCTTGAGATTTCGGTGCCGCAGCTCTTCACCCAACCGCAGCGCGATCAGATCAACGGGCGCATGGCGGTGACACGCTCGGGCGAGGGCGCGCAAAAGGCCACGGTGACTTATGAGCACGAATTGCTCGCCGAGGTGCTCAGCCGCAAGCGCATGCTGCCCTACCGCGCCCAGATCAGGGCCCGCAGCATTGATGAATTTGACGGCTGGGTCCGCCATGACGGCGAAGAGTTTCTCTATGTGTTGACCGGGGTGATCCGGCTTTACACCGAGTTTTATGAACCGATCGAGATGCGCCGAGGCGACAGCGCCTATTACGACGCGACCATGGGTCATAACGTGGTGTCGGTCAGTACCGAAGACGCCACCATTCTCTGGGTCACGTCGCTGTCCTGACGGCGCAATCCTGCGGTCACTTCACTTTAAGAATGCTGTCTATGGCTATGGAATAAAACCAAGTTTCCGCTAGCGCATTCGGTGGTCTGCGTGCGAGAGGCGCGGCTGAGCACGATCATTTCAAGGGGGCAAGTGGCGGACCGAGGAGGATTCGAACCCCCGACCCCTTGATTCGTAGTCAGATTCAGGGGGTACACATTGCTGTACATTGATGCGCCTATCATATATAAAAACAAGGGGTTATACCTTTTTAGATGAACATAGCTAATCACTGCATATCACCATTATGCACATGATTCATGAGACTAAAAAGAGACTAAAATGCAGATGAGACTGACAGACCTAGGCGTCAAGAAACTGTCTTTCACGGAAAAGGGGCAGGTGACCCACTGGGATGCTACGACACCTGGCTTCGGCATTCGCTGCTCCAGCAAACGAAAATCCTATGTCGTCATGTACGGTAGAGATCGACGGCTCAAGACTTTGGGTCGCTATCCGGATCTAAGTTTAGCTGATGCACGCAAACGTGCGCGGCTGTTTTTGGCCACTCAAGGGCTTTCGACCGATCCTCAGGCTGATCATGATTATCAAGCGGTAGTCGAAGCCTACTTAGAGGACTGTCGCAATCGATTGCGGGTGAGCACCCTTGAAGGCTACGTGCTCTACCTGAGCAACATAGAATTCAGTGGTGCGATTGGCAGCATCACCCAATCCGATATTCTCAAAGGAATTGAGCAATATACCCAAAGTCCTTCGAGTCAAAACTACGCCTTCACAACTTTCAAGGTGTTTTTCAACTGGGCTGTGCGCCGTCAGTATGTTGCAAGCAACCCGCTCAACGCACTGAAACGGCCAAACCGGACCGTCTCACGTGACAGGGTGCTCTCTGAAGAAGAGTTGAAGACTCTGTTGAAGTTCACCCTTGGGCACCGGGGCCGCTTCCATGACATCGTCAGCCTGCTGGCACTGACCGGTCAGAGGAAAGGGGAGGTCGCGGGGCTGCAATGGTCAGAGGTCGATGGTGACACCCTGATCTTTGGACCTGACCGCACAAAAAACAAGCGTGAGCATCGCGTGCCAGTGTGTTCGAGAGCGGTAGATCTGCTGCATGACATCGAAGGTGGTCAGATTCACGTCTTCGGTACGCCAGGCGACGATCAGCCTTATAATGGGTGGTCGAAGGCACAGCGACGGATTGTAGAAGATACAGGGTTAGCTCATTTCACGTTGCATGATTTGCGCCGGACCTTCTCCACAATTCATGCCAAACTTGGCACGCCAATTCATGTCACAGAAAAGCTGCTGAATCATGTTTCTGGGTCCATCAGCGGGGTTGCTGCGGTATACAACCGGCATTCATACATTGCAGAAATGCGGTTCGCCGTGAAGGCTTACGACGATTATCTCGCCAACTTGCTTGCCGACTGCTAGTCTGAAACTTCCTCGGGGGATTTGTCGAAACCCGAGCATCGCGATGCTCTTCTATCATGGAGAGATCGTGATGAGGATACTTTCAAAACGCCAGGTCAAGGAATTAGTCTTGTACTCACCGCAACACATCGCACGTCTGGAGAAGGCAGGCCTATTCCCCAAGCGGGTACAGCTGGGTCCGAACCGCGTGGGTTGGTTGGAGAGTGAGGTGCTGGATTGGCTCGAAGAACGGCTTGCGCGCCGCGAGGTGCCGAACTGACACTCCTGAAAGGGAGCTGGGTGGTCGGGGTTGCAAACCCGGCCACCCGACAACCGAAGCGCCTACAAGGCTATTCAGTCAGTTACTTACCAGAAGGGTGAGAAGAACATTCCTAAAAGGTCACGAGTGCTGTGTCGCTTTGGAAGACATTCCGACAAAGATTGTGATTATGTGCAGTATAAGGACCCGGAGCGATACTCCCCAAAACTATTTTACTGCACATGTTCAGGGACGCTCTGTTTCTCTTAGAACGGCGTATGTTATTTCGACGTTATGCCTGGGACAATTACGCTGCGCGGAACGCCGAGTAAGACCATTCGGGGCGGCTTTAGTTGCCCTTTAGTTTAGGTGTGATCGACTGGACGAGCGCTGAAAGTCGGGCTGTGAAGTTTAAATTCTCAAACTAAGATAGTCCCCATCTTCGGCGCAATTGGCCTCATTTGCTCACATGGAGTGGCGGCAAACATCGATCTTCCAACAGGCCAATATGGTATAGATTGACCCTTGCGGCGGTACCAAACCCTGATGCATTCAAGCTAGTTCGTTTTTCGGTATTTTCCGGGAGAGTGGCCAAAGCGTTCGCGAAAGCATTTTATGAAAACAACCGGCGAGGCAAAGCCCGAGGCGACGGCTATCTCTGTCACGCTCATGTCGGTCTCTCGCAAAAGACTATGGCCATGGTCAAGCCTGAGGTCGCGAAAGAACCTGTAGGGGGTCTTGTCGAGATATTTCATGAAAAGCCGTTCCATTTGTCGGCGTGAACATCCTGTGGCATCTGCCAGATCTTCCATCGCCGTTGGCGTTTCAATATTGGCTTGCATCAGCTTGATTGCGCGGACAAGCAAAGGGTTGCGGCTTTCGATTGCATTGCTGATCGATGTGCGCTGAGGGGATCGCTCGCTGCGGCGCTGAGCGTAGAGGCACATGTCGGCGACCAGATCGGCAAAAGGTCGGCCGTAATCGTCTTCGATGATCTCTAGCATCATGTCGGTTGCGCCCACGCCGCCACCACAAGTGAAAATCCTGCCATCCACCTCATAGGTGTTTCCGGTTACCTCCACGTCGGGAAACTTTTCGCGAAACGCGGGTTGGTTTTCCCAGTGCAATGTGGCCTTGCGCCCAGCCAACAACCCCGCCTGCGCGAGGGCAATCGCCCCCGTGCAGATCCCCCCCACACGACCACCAAAGCGGGCATGCTGGCGTAGGACCGCCTGCAATTCCTTATGGCCCTCGCCACTTCGCACAGTGCCGCCACAGACCACGAGATCGGTATCGCGCGCGCTCGGGCTTAGCGGCTGATCGACATTCACCGACATCCCGCAAGAACTGGTAGCCGCGGCGCCATCCTGCGAGGACACAGTCCAGCGATAGAGCGGGCGCTGTGCCAGTTGGTTGGCGATCCTCAGAGGGTCAAGCGCTGCGCTGAACGCTAGAAGGGTGAACTCGGGGAGCAGGTGAAAGGCGAAATGCCGCGCGGATTTGGTTGTCTCTACAGCAAAGTAAGCCGCGCCTTGCGGAATAATGGCCTCGCGGCGCTTTTCGGTGTCATTCGCCTGGCAGGACATGACAGCTATGAGACTCCCAATGCAGATTCAGGGTGCTCCCCGGATGCAGATTTACCGAAGTCAGTTCAACATGACTTTTCTGCACCTTCAACTCTTCTCCTGTTTCTGTCTCTAGAAATACAATGGCAGTGGCACCGACGAACTCCTCGCCCACCACCTTGGCCCGGATACCTGGCGTGTGGGCCCCCTCGGGGCTGATATGCATGTTCTCGGCGCTGACGGTAAAGGTTACCGCGTCTCCCAGAGATTTCGCGGGCGCATTGCTTGCAGTGACCGCAAAGCGGCCATGAACAGTCTCGACCAGCCAATCGTCACCTGATTTCTCTACCAGCCGTCCAGTGAAGATATTGGAAGAACCGAGAAATTCGGCCACGAACCGATTGCGCGGCGCGTGATAGATTTCCTGGGGCGACCCGATCTGCTCGATCTTGCCCCGGCTCATGATCACCACCCGATCCGCCATTGAAAATGCCTCGGACATGGAGTGAGTGACATAGACAAAGGTGATGCCAAGGTCTTTTTGCAGGCTCGACAGCACCGCCTGCATCCGTACCTTGAGATGCGCGTCAAGCGCCGAGAGTGGTTCATCAAGGAGCAATATCTTGGGTTCGGTCACTAGGGCGCGTGCAAGGGCCACGCGCTGCCTTTGACCACCTGAAAGTTGCGAGATGTTGCGGTCGGCGAATTCGAGAATCTGCATCTTGTCGAGCCAGTTGCGCGCCCGGGCGATACGCTCGGTCTTGCCCACGCCGCGCATCTTCAGGCTGAATTCGACGTTTTCCTGCACCGTGAGGAAGGGGAAAAGCGCAAGGCTCTGCCAGACCATCGGCGTGTCGCGGTCCCATGTGGCCTTGCCGTTCACCCGCTCGCCATCAAGCCATATATCGCCCTCGGTTGGATCATCCAATCCCGCCAGCATCCTGAGGGTGGTTGTCTTGCCACAACCCGATGAGCCCATGATCGCCAGAAACTCGCCGCGCCCGATCTCGAAATCGACCCGCTCCACGGCGGTGAAAGTGCCGAATTGCTTGACGACCCCATCAAGCTTGACGATGGCGTCGGTGTTCATGTGCATGGTCATGACTTATCCTTTGACGAATTGCGCAAGAGCATCTGCGCCAGAATGATCAGTGTGATGGAACTAACGAAGGCCAGAGAGCCGATTGCGTTGATGCGCGGGCTGACCTGTCCCTGAAGAAAGCCGAGGATTTTTACCGGCAGGGTTTCATTGAGGCCCGAGACGAACCAAGCGACCGCGAATTCATCGAAGGACACAGCCATAGTGATGAAGAGCGCGGCAAAAAGTGCTGGCTTGGTGAAGGGAATTATCACGTGGCGCAAGGTCGCCCATTCATTGCCGCCAAGGTTCCACGCGGCGGCCTCAAGATCGGGGTCCATCTGCGACAGGCGCAGGCGAATAATGGCCATGGCAAAGGGGCTGCACATCACGCCATGAGCGATGATGATCGAGATCGTGCTGCCCGACAGGTTTACCCGAGACAGGAACGCCAGCATTGCCAGCCCCATGATTACCACCGGGATGGTCGGCGGCAAAAGGGCGAGGGCGAGGTATATGTTCTTTCCGAAAAAGTTGTATCGAAAATCGGTGTAGGCCCCGCCAAAACCCAGCACCGTGGCAATCACCGCCACAATGAGCCCGACGACGACGGTGTTGAAGAATCCGGCCCAGACGAACGGATCCTCCCAGATCAGGCGATACCACTCGGTCGAGAAATGCCCCAGGGGGAGCGAGGGAAAGCGATCCGAGTTGAGCGAGAACACGAAACTGCCGAGGATCGGCGCGAAGATAAAGATCACGCAGGCCGCGATGTGCAGTTTCAGGGCCGCGTTGATCAGGCGATTGCGGTTGCCGGTCATTTGCCGCGCTCCTTGTAGGCATAAGTGATGGCGCCGAAGGCCACGGTGAGCAGCGTGCCGATCATCATTAGCGCGACGACGGCGGCGCGGGGCCATTGCTGCCCGGATTTTGTGATATCGGTGATCATGATCGAGAGCGTCGGCGGGTTGCCTCCACCCAGGTAAAGCGGGCTCACGAAATCGCCGAACGAGAGGATGAAGGCGAACAGCGCGGCAATCACAAGCCCCACCCGTGCCGAGGGCACGATCACCGCCAGCACCGTGCGCAGCCGTCCGCAGCGCAAGTTATGCGCAGCCTCGACAAAATCTCGGTTGACGAAATTGAGGCTGAACACCTGAAGCAGGATCACCAGCGGCAGGCAGAGCGTGACCATTCCCACCAGCGTGCCAAAGGTGGTGTTAAGCATTAGGAACGGCCCAATTCCGAACATGTCCAGGAATGCGTTGATAATTCCCGCATCCGACAGAAACACCTGAAGCGAATAAACCCGCACCAGATAGCTGGTGAAAAAGGGAATTATCAGGACGAAGACCAGCCATTGCTTGGCCCTCTCCGAGAGCTTGAATGAAATCGCATAGGCAGCGGGAAAGGCGATGGCGCTGGTCAATGCCGCCGACGCCGTGGCGAGCATTGCGGTGCGCGCATAGGCATCCCAAAAGGTGCCACGCGTCAGGATGCGGTCCCAATTGCCGAAATTCAGGTCCGGCGTCATCTGGAAATTGCGTACCGTCCAGAAGCTGATTGCCACGAGGAAGATCAGCGGAAAGAGGAAGAAGGCCACCTGCCAGATCAAGAGCGGCAGGGACAGCACGAGAGAAAAGAGACTGGGGCGGGATCGGGTCATTTTATGCGGCTTTCTCGGAGGCAGGAGCGGATGCGCCGGGGTCTGGGAGATGAAAGACCCCGGCAAGGCCCGCGTCAGGCGCCCTTATAGTCGGACCAGAAGTCGTTCCAGTCCTCAAGGCTCTGTTGCACGGGCAGTTGGCGGTACTTGATACGCCCCTCGCGGATCATATCCATGGCATTGTGTTGGCCCAGAACCATGTTCTGGCGCTTGGCCTCTGCGGGGTTGGTGCTGTTCAGAACCTCCCAACCCTTCTTGCTGGGGACAAGCGCTGGGTATGCGGCCATATCCGCGGATTTTGCCTGGCCGTCGGGCGACGTGATCCACTGGATCCACTTGCGGGCCATCTCGTGATTGCGCGAACCCTTGCCGATCGAGAAGGATTCGGTCCATTGCAGCCCGCCTTCTTCGGGGATCGTGGTGCGCACCTTTGCGCCGTTCTTTTCCAGAACGCCGGTGATCCAGTCGCCGATCCCGCCAAAGGCAACCATCTGTCCGTCATTGAGCGACGAGAAGGTGCCGCCATAGTCAAAAAAGCCGCCGACCTGTCCGCGCAGGGCCATGGTGGCCTCCTGCACCTTTTCCCAGGCCGCCTCGTCGATGTCATAAGGCGAGGGGTTGCCGACCGCGAGACTCATCTGACCCAGGTTCGGAAGGTGCCAGTCAAAGTGGCCCAGCTTGCCGGTGACGCGTGGATCGGAGAATACGCCATAGCTTGACGCGTCCTTCTCGCTCAGCACGTCGGTGTTATGGGCGATGCCGAGGAAGCCGAACCGCGTGATCACCGAATACAGCTTGTCGTCCTGCCAGTGGCCGGGGAATTTCTGGAACTCGGGGTAGAAATCGTCAAACGCGTAATCCGCCGGATCGAGCTGTTCGATATAGCCAGCGGCGTTCAGCTGTTGAACATACTCGGCATCCGAAAGGATGAGGTCATAGGTGCCAGCGGGCGATTGTGCGATCAGGCCAAGCATGTTGTCGCCGCCGGTATAGTACTTCGGCGTGAACTTCGCGTTGTTGGCGTCTTCGAACTCTCCGACGATATCGGGCTCTGCATGGCCATACCATGCCAGCATTGACAGGTTGACGGTCTGGGCCGCGGCGCGGATCGACAGGAAGGGAGTGGCCAGCGCCGCACCAGCGGTCATCTGGAGCAGTCGGCGGCGGGTCGGGGCGTGCGTGGTCTTGGTCATGGATATCTCCTTGGTGGTCAAAACGGTTTTTGTTCTTGGTCTCTCAACGCCTCACTCGGCGGCAATCTGATCTTTGAATGAGAACTCTGTGCGCAGCGCTTTCACGATGCCGCGCGTGCAGACGTCCAGCAGGATGTCGCCCTTTTCGGCAGAGGCGTTTTTGGGGGAGGACAGCGTGCCGCTTGCCGGTGTCCATTCAGGATGCGGCGGATAAACGTCATAGGGCGGGAATTCGGCAGGCGGATGATCGACTGCCTTTTCCAGGGCCACCATGTCGGGATAGAGGCGCAGCATCAGCGAGGTTTCCAGAACCCCGCCATGCTCAATGTCCCAGCCCAGAAAACCCTCGGGGTAAAGCTTGTCGATCGCCGCCTGATCGACGAAATCCCAATAAGAGAGCACCACAACCTTGGTGTCGTGAATGCCACTCCAGCCCAGTTCACGCAACGCGAGGTCAATGCCTTCGGCGATGAACCAGGAATTCTCGAAATGTCCATTGACGATGCAAAGCTGGCGATTGCCGTGACGGGCGAACTCGCGGATGACATCCTTGAGCGCGTTCACGAGGCTTGCGCCGTCCAGGCTGGTGGTGCCCGGAAAGAAATTGCCACCCCCCGACTTTTGTTGGGATTTGTATCCGTAGGTGAATGGCGGAGCGACAAGACCACCCGTCGCCACCGCCGCCCGACGGGCGAATTCAGTGGGCAAGAGGACATCGACATGCATCGGCATGTGGTGGCCGTGCTGTTCCATTGATCCGAGCGGGATAAAGATGGGGACAGCCCCGCCTTGAACGCGGCGCTGATACTCGGGCCAGGGTAATTCTGCTGCAAAAGCCGTATCTTGGGCCATGTTTCCCTCTTTTCTTCTAGGTTGCTGGAGCTTAGAACGGCTTGCTCTATGCGTAAAATTCATAGTATCAATGTTTGAATAAGGATTATTAATCATGCGTCATTTTGTGAACTTACAGATCGACCTTATCCGCACCTTTGTCACGGTTGTGGATCTTGGGAGCTATACCGAAACCGGACAGGTTCTCGGCCGCACGCAGCCCGCTATTTCATTGCAGGTCAAGAGGTTGGAGGATCTAGTAGGGGCCAAACTTTTGCATCACAAAGGCAAGGTCCTGGATTTGACGCCGCAGGGGCATGCTCTTATCGGCTATGCCCGCGAGATGCTGCGTCTGAATGACAGGGCGGTGGCCAATTTGCAGCAAGCCAAGTTCATGGGCACCCTCCGCGTGGGTTTGCCTACAGATTACGCGATTGAATATTTTCAGCGCATCATTGCCGATTTTTCGCGGGCGAATCCCGATGTCTCATTGGATATACGTTGCGACAGGAGCAGTGATATCCTGGGGCAGCTGCATGTTGACGAGCTGGATCTTGCCATAGCGATCACCGATACAATGCCTGCACCTTATGTGTCGCTCTACTGGTCCGAGCGGCCATTCTGGGTCTGTGGGCGTGACTATCAATTCAGCCTTGACAAGCCGGTTCAGATAATTGCCCATCCCAAGGGGTGTTTCTATCGTAAACGGATGATTGATGCCCTCAATACGGAAGGTCGCGAATGGCGGATTTGTTTTGAGAGTCCCGGCATATCCGCTCTGCAAAACGCAGTGCTTGACGGGATGGGGGTGACAGCCCTGACAAAGAAAACACTCTTGCCGGGGATGCGTGTGCTTTCCCCAAAAGAGGGGTTTCCTCCGCTGGCCAACCTGCATGTCGGCCTCTTCTATAAGCACATCAAGGCCTCTGACGCCGCGTTGAAATTGATCGAACAAATCACCGAAGGGGTAGGCGCCTTTCGCAAGCTTACGTATGCACGCAGCTAATGCGGCTCAGTCTATAGATTTGGATTTCTTATTCTAAAATCAAACCTATTAATTATGCTTTGGTCATCTTTGCTGTTAGCCGATTGGTATCGAAGACAGCGAGGAGATACCGAAATGCTTGATGATGAAATGCTGCACGTCACGGAGTGGCATAATGGTGAAAAGGAATTTTCACCCTTTTCAGACACAGAAATGGCGCGTCGCCAAAACGAGTTGCGCGTCTGGATGGCCGGTAACAACGTCGATGCGGCGTTGTTCACTTCGTATCACTGCATCAATTATTACTCGGGTTGGCTCTACTGCTATTTCGGACGTAAATATGGCATGGTTGTTGATCAAAAGAATGCCACAACGATTTCGGCGGGTATTGATGGTGGTCAGCCGTGGCGCCGGACCTTTGGCAGCAACATCACCTATACCGACTGGCGGCGCGACAACTTCTACCGCGCGGTGCAGGGGCTGACCAAGGGCGCCAAGCGGGTCGGGATCGAGTTCGACCACGTATCGCTTGAGTATCGCCAGTTGATTCAGGATGCTCTGCCTGGCGTCGAACTGGTCGATATCAGCCAGGCGTCGATGTGGATGCGCACCATCAAATCAGCCGAAGAAATCACGCTTATCAAGGAAGGCGCGCGGATCTGCGACGTGGGCGGCTATGCTGTCGCCGGTGCCGTCCAGGCGGGCGTGCCCGAGCATGAGGTTGCCATCGCTGGCACCAATGCGATGATCCGCGAGATAGCCAAATCCTTTCCGTTTGTAGAGTTGATGGACACCTGGACATGGTTTCAGTCGGGTATCAACACGGATGGCGCCCATAACCCGGTGACCAATCGCGTGGTGCAGTCGGGCGATATCCTCAGCCTCAACACCTTTCCGATGATCTTTGGCTACTACACGGCACTTGAGCGGACTTTGTTTTGCGATAGCGTCGATGATGCCAGCCTCGATATCTGGCAAAAGAACGTCGCGGTGCATGAGCGCGGGCTTGAACTGATGAAGCCGGGCGCGCGCTGCATGGATATCGCCAAGGAACTCAACGAGATGTATCGCGAATGGGATCTGCTCAAGTACCGTTCCTTTGGCTATGGCCACAGCTTTGGCGTGCTGAGCCACTATTATGGCCGCGAGGCAGGGGTTGAGCTGCGCGAGGATATCGACACGGAGCTGAAACCCGGAATGGTCGTCTCGATGGAGCCGATGGTCATGATCCCAGAGGGTCGCCCCGGCGCGGGCGGATACCGCGAGCATGATATTCTGGTGATTGGCGAAGATGGGGCCGAGAACATCACCGGCTTCCCCTTTGGTCCCGAGCATAACATCGTGGGCAAGGGCTGAGCGTTCCGTGCGCAAAGCCCTCGATAGACTTATTGCTGCGGTCAGCGTCGGATTGACGCTGGCCGCATTATTCATTCTGAATCAAGCGGGAGATGGACGTGTCGCCGTCTTTCGATATGGCGCGTTTACCCAAGTCGCCCCAGTGCCTCGCCAGGTTGCTGAAGACTGACATTGGCAGGTCGGCGTCACCCAAAGATCATGACCCATTGGCTAAAAGCCGGACAGTTTTGGTCTGGATTTTTCCAATTATGATCGCAAATGCGGGATAACGAGCGTGAGCTTTTGCAGCGCGCTTTCAAATATTCTCGAATGTAGCGCGCCGCCGCTCTTGTCACGTGGCGTGGTCTTGGCCTGGCATAAGGGTCGGGCTCACTTTTCGTGCGCAGATGGGGTGGCACTTGTCTGACGCCAACGTGTTATCGACATGGGTTTCATCCGCGTTTTTTGACGAAGGCGCTTGAGGCACAAGATGGCCATTCGTAAGATTTCACGGCGGACAGGGCTGTTTGGCGTCTTTGGAACGGGAAATCCTGAAATGCAGAGTCGATTGAACCAGTTTCGACGCGTCCAGCGGTTTGCACAGTTCTTTCGTAGATTTTCGGTGTGATTCGGAGTTGGTGTCGAAAAACAGCGAAACCGTCCCAACTCCGATCATTTCGTACCGCGTCTGGATTCTAACCCACCGTGCTGCCCAACCATAGCGTAATCCCGGGGAACGCGACCAGAAAGGCAAGCCGCACGACATCAACTGCGATGAACGGAACGAGACCCCTGAAAATACGAACCACAGGCACATCCGGCAGCACGGCTTTGAGCACGAAGACATTCATCCCAACCGGTGGAGTGATGAGCGCGATTTCGGTGACGACGATAACGATGATACCGAACCAAACCAGATCGAACCCCTGAGCCACCACGATTGGGGCGAAGAGGGGGACGAAGATCAGGATGATCGCCATGGAATCCATCACGCAGCCCAGTACGAGGAACACCAGCATGATCACCATGATCAGCGCGATACCTTCCAGCCCGGTCGATTGGACAAGGGCGAGAACCCCGGCGGCTAGGCCGGACAGAGTAAGCAGCTTGGACAGCATCAGTGCGCCGAACAACACGGTATAAAGCGAAATTGACGTATAAGCGGTGTCGATGATGATCTTGCGCAGGACCGAAAGGCTGAGGCGACCGTGTAGCGTCGCGATTATGACGGCGAGGCCAGCACCCATGCCTGCTGCCTCGGTTGGCGTGAAAAGCTTGGCGTAAAGCCCGCCTATGATCAGGCCGAAAAGCAGGAGAAACGGCCAGACGCCGGACAGGGCACTCAGCTTTTCGCTCCAGGGCGTGTATTCGCCTTTGGGGGCTTGGGCGGGATCGCGCGCGGCAATGAAACGGATTGCAAGCATGTACATCGCAAGCCCCAAAAGTCCGGGTACGACCCCTGCGATAAACAGATCCCCGATATTCGTCTGGGTCAGGATGCCGTAGACGACCATGATGATCGATGGCGGAATCAGGATACCTAGAGTTCCACCTGCGGCAATGGTGCCTGCTGCCAACTCATCGGAATATTTGTATTTCTTCATGCTTGGGTATGCGACCTTGGCCATTGTCGCGGCAGTGGCATAACTGGACCCGCAGACGGCGGAGAAGCCGGAGCAGGCAACCATGGTAGATAGCGCCAAGCCACCGCGCACATTTCCGACAAAGGCGTAAGCCGCCCGGAATAGATCCTGTGCGATTCCGGTCTTTGAAATGACATTGCCCATGAGAATAAACATCGGCACGACGGCAAGGTCGTAGGACAGAACCGCATCGGAAATAGTCAGCGGCAAAAGCTGAAATGCAATGTTCCAGTTGATTGCAAAACCGATGCCGACGATCGAGACAGCCAAGAGTGCAAAGGCGAGCGGAACGCGGAGGAAGGCGAGAACAATCGCTGCCGCCATAGCGAAGGATCCAACAATCATAGCGCTTCCTCTTCGTGGGTATCGGTCGGGTCGACCATCGGGCCGCTAATGCCGATAACGAGGGCGGCCAGAGCTGATAATGCGCAACTCAGGGCCATGAAAAAATATAGCGGTGCGCGCGGCACCCGGAGCGCCTGACTGACCTCGGAAATCCGAGAGGCATTCAGGCCGTGTTTGACAAAGAGCCAGGCAATGAGTGCTAGAACCAAAGTGACCAGCACGGTCGTAAGCGCACGCCACCATGCCATCGATGGGCCTTTGACGAACTTGTCCAGCAGATCGATTGTCAGATGTGCGCCTGCGACGGTGACAAGAGGCAGACCTGCGAAGATGACAAGCGCCATCAGATGCTCGGTAATGTCATTCGATCCATAGATCGGTTTGTTCAATAGCCGCCGCCCAATGACGTCGGCGAATGTAAGTGCCACCATCGACAACAAGAACAGTGCCATTAACGTCTCGGTCAACCAGCGGATTTTCCATACGATCGTCTGCATGATCCAGTCTCCTCCCGTGTGGGCGAGGGGCGGTCGTGTCGTCCCTCGCTTTGATTTTCGGTAATTTGGCTTATTCGGCAGCGAGCGCGTTGTATGTGTCGTTGTAAAACGCTCGCATAGCCTCGGGGTCTGTCACACCCGCCGCCTTGGCCGCAATGATCCAGTTCGCAACCATCTGATCGTTGATAGTATTCACCGCTGCGATCAGCTCTGGTGAGGCATCAACAATCTCATGTCCTGCAGCGGCCAGCTTTTCGGTCGCAGCCGGGCTTTGGGCGTCGAAGTTCTTACCCCATTCAGCCGAAAGCGTTTCGCCGATAATTGCACTGATGGCTGTCTTGTCCTCATCGCGGAGGCCGTCCCACTTTGCGCCGTTCATGATGACAAAGAAAGCCGCATCATAGAAACCATTCGGAAAGATTGTATGATGCTTCAGGCTGTCTTCCAGCCTGAAGTTTACAACCGATTCCATCGTGTGCAACGAGCCGTCGATGACGCCGCTTTCGAGCATCTCGTAGGCTTTTGTTGCGGGTGCGGCCACCGGAACGGCACCGAGCGCAGAAATAAGCTGTTCCTGAATCGGACCGCCCATGCGGAATTTCTGGTTTTGGACATCAGCAGGTGTGGTGATGGAGTTTGAAGCGTGATGTAGCTGACCGCCACCGAACATGCCAACTGCAAGCATCTTCACCCCGTCAAACACACCATTGTCCGCAAGGAATTTTTCGTATGTCCGCCAAAGCGCGCGGCTTTGCGATTCGGCTTTGGTGCCAGCGTTGGGGAATTCAGCGAACCACATCGAGGTGAAGCGTTCCGGTTCATAGGTGAAATTGCCCCATGTGATGTCTGCCACGCCAGTGCGGGCGAGTTCCCAGTGCTGCGGCGGGCTTGCGAGCGGGGCTGGCAGGATCATCACGGTCACACGACCTTCGGTGACTTCTGCTACCTTTTCGGTGAACGGCACGAGGAAATCAGTGTGTATGAAGTGGGTCGGCGGAACCCATGATGACATGGTGAGCATCTCGGCGCTGGCGACCTGCGGTGTGACTGCAAGTATTGCAGTGGCAGCAGCCGCGCCTTTTACCATTTTGGATATTTTATCAAACATATGGCTTCTCCCTTGGATTGAACGTGTTTTGATCAGGTTGGTTATTGTGCGTTGAGGGTCTTGCTCGTGCGGGCTTTTGCCAGATTTACGAAGATTTCGGCCCCAATCGGAATGATGTCCGGATCGAAGACATATTCCGGATGGTGCGGTGTTCTCCCGTCTTGGCCGATAAAGAAATATGCCCCGGGCACCCGCGTCGCGAGTTCTGAAAAATCCTCGGACGCCATGATGCTCCGCGCGTTTTCGATCACCTTGTCGGCACCAACCGTTTGGCACGCCGCGGAAACGACCGCAGCGACCGTGGCAGGATCGTTCATCGTCACGGGGGCAACCTTGGTCACGTCAATTTCGATTTGCACGCCAAACAGCAATTCGGTTGCTTTGGCCGCATCCTCAAGGAGTTGTGCCAGGCGGTCGCGCACCTCGACTGCGTTGGTGCGCATGGTGCCTTCGATGAGAACCTCGTCGGGCAGGACATTCCGGACGGTCCCGCCGGAAAACAGGCCGAAAGAGATCACTCCTGCATTCCGTGCATCCGCGACTCGGGTGGCCGCTTGCTGCACTGAAGTGATCAAACTGGCCCCCGCGGTGATGGCATCCTCGCCGGTATGCGGCATTGACCCGTGCGCTCCGGTTGCGCGGATCGTGATGTCAATGTTGTCCGCAGATGACAGAGCCGCAGTTGCAGGCACGCCCACATGGCCAACCGGAAGGCCGGGCAGATTGTGCAGCGCATAGATTTCATCGCAGGGGAAACGCTCGAACAGTTTGTCTGCGATCATCGCGCGTGCCCCGCTCAGCAACTCCTCGGCGGGCTGAAAGATAAAGCGCACCGCGCCGTCGAAATCCCGATGCTGTGCCAGATAGGCAGCGGCAGTCAGGGCCGTGGTTGCATGACCATCGTGGCCGCAGCCATGAAATCGCCCTGCATTTCTGGATGCATATGCGACCTTGGACTTTTCTGCCATCGGAAGCGCATCAAGCTCAGCGCGAAATCCGATACACCGCTCGGATTCTGTCGCACCGGTGCCTGCTCCGTGCAGTGTTGCGACAACGCCGGTTCCGCCAATGCCCGTGGCCACGTCATAGCCAAGCTCTGTAAGCCGATCAGCAACAAAGGCTGATGTGAGGACTTCCTCAAAGCCAACCTCTGGATTGCGATGGAGGTGTTGCAGCCATTCAGCCGAGGTGTCTCGTTGGCTCTCATACCAGTGTTTGAACATCGCCATCCCTCCAAGTAGTCTTATGTTGAGAATATTGCACAAAGGTATTTGTCATGCAAGATAGTTTCAATATAAGAGGGTTTTTTCGGAAGGCAGGGTGAGGCGTGATACTTTTCCAGTGCCAGGATCAAGCAAAGGGACATATGATGCAGACGAACAAGACCTTTAGCAACGAACGCCTTACATACAAGCTCAGTATTGTGGCTCAGGAGGCGATCACTGCGAACGACGAGATTTTCCTTCGTGAAACAGGCTGTCGGATCAGAGAGCTGAGAGTTTTGCGTCTGGTAGATGACAATCCGGGGACAACCTTCGCGGAAATCTCGAAAATAACCGGTTTTGAGCGAAGTTTGACGTCGCGCATCATCCAGAGCCTGCTTGGAAATGGTTTGATCAAGCGGGAGAACTCAAGTGAGGACGCGCGCGTCTTCTTGCTTAGTACGACGGAGAAGGGCGCTGAGGTTCGTAAGGTGGCGCGCCAGCTTTCAGACAGGTTGGAGGTCATCCTTACGGATCCGCTTTCCGCGCAGGAACTACATATATTCAACGAAATTCTGGAGCGCCTTGGCAATTGGGTCACTTCCGAAGAATATCGATCAACGCTACAGAATGCCTGAAAGCAAACTGGTCTTTCTGAAAAATAGTCTTGCAGTGAGATGGAAATTGCTCTAAAGCTATGCGATAGCCTAGCAAGCTGAGGCAGGAGAGATCGGCCGTGGCCGACGCCGAAGGAGCAACCCCCCGGAACCTCTCAGGCAAAAGGACTGCAATCAGCGCGGCGATCTGAAGTGTGGTGCGTGCATCATTGCGCGCACGTCACGAAACTGGCGATGGCAACTGCCGCAGTCAGCTACGTGCCTCGCGACAGAGGGGATTGGACCTGCCATCCGGCAGGACGAAACCTTGGGTCGCGGGAGGATACCATGACCAGAATTGCCGTTATCGGCGCCGGAATTACCGGCGTCACCACCGCGTCAAGCCTTATGGATCGGGGCTATGACGTAACTTTATTCGATCGCAACCGTTACGCGGCAATGCAGACCTCGTTTGCCAATGGCGGGCAACTCTCCGCCTCGAATGCCGAAACCTGGAACCGGTGGGCCACGGTTTTCAAGGGCATGAAGTGGATGATGATACGGGGCGCGCCGCTTTTGGTGAACCCCAAGCCGAGCTGGCACAAGTACAGCTGGATGGCCGAATTTGTCGCCGCGATCCCGCAATACCGCGCCAATACGGTTGAGACGACCCGCATGGCGATCGCTGCGCGCGGGTTGCTGACTGAAAAGGCGGAACGCCACGGATTTGATTTCGACTGTGAGAACCGCGGTATTCTGCACATTTACACCAACAAGGCCGAGTTCAATCACGCCACCGAGGTGAACAATCTGCTGGCTGAAGGCGGGCTGGAGCGCCGCGCGGTCGCCCCCGAAGAGGTGCGCCAGATTGAACCCGCGATAAGCGGAGATTTCTATGGTGGTTACTATACCGAAAGCGACTTTACCGGTGACATCCACCGTTACACCACCGGCCTTGCCAAATCCATCGAGGCAGGCGGTGCAGTGCTTCGTTTTGGCACCGATGTCGACGCACTCCAGGTTGACAAGAATGAAGTGCGCCTGACTTGGAGCCGGAATAACGAAAGCCAAACCGAGATCTTTGACGCCATAGTCGTTTGCGCGGGCGTTGAAAGCCGTTCCCTTGCCGCGCTGCTGGGCGACCGCGTGAATGTCTACCCGGTCAAGGGCTATTCGATCACCGTGCGCCTCGATGATGAGGAAAGCCAGAGCGCCGCGCCCTGGATCAGCCTGCTGGATGACGAAGCCAAGGTCGTCACAAGCCGCTTGGGCAAGGATCGCTTCCGGATCGCGGGTACGGCAGAGTTCAATGGCTACAACCTCGACATCCGCGATGACCGAATTCGCCCGCTGGTGAAATGGTGTGAACGGTTCTTTCCCGGTGTCAGCACCGAGCATTCAGTCCCTTGGGCAGGACTGCGCCCGATGATGCCAAACATGATGCCGAAGGTGGGGCAAGGCGCGCGCGATCGCGTTTTCTACAACACCGGGCACGGCCATCTTGGTTGGACGCTATCGGCCGTGACCGCCGAGATAGTCGCTGAAAAGATCGCGGGTTCGCGCATCATCAATACGCTCAAGGGTGTAACCTTCTCCACCTCGTCACCGTTGAAAGCGCAGAGGGCTGTGTGATGTATATTCCTACATACGACGACATGCTTGACGCACACGTTCGGATTGCCCCGCACATCCGCTGCACACCTGTTCGGACGTCTGACTATTTGAACGAGTTGGCAGGCTGTCAGCTGTTCTTCAAATGCGAAAACTTTCAGGAGCCCGGGGCTTTCAAGGTTCGCGGCGCGGCCAACGCTGTGTTCGGGTTGAACGAGGGTCAGGCGAAGAAGGGCGTGGCGACGCATTCCTCGGGCAACCATGCCTCTTGCCTGAGCTACGCGGCCATGCTGCGCGGTATCCCTTGTAATGTGGTCATGCCGCGCACCGCCCCGCAGGCCAAGAAAGACACGGTGCGCCGATATGGCGGCAAGATCACCGAATGTGAGCCGTCCACCACCTCGCGCGAGGCGACCTTTGCCAAGGTGCAGGCCGAGACAGGCGGCGATTTCGTGCACCCTTACAACGATCCGCGCGTGATCGCCGGGCAGGGGACCTGTTCAAAGGAGTTCATGGAACAGACCGGCGGGCTGGATATGGTCGTAGCCCCGATCGGTGGTGGCGGCATGATTTCGGGGACCTGCCTGACGCTCTCGAAGTTTGCTCCTGAAACCAAGGTGATTGCGGCAGAGCCCGAGCAGGCGGACGACGCCTATCGCAGTTTTAAGGCCGGGTATATCATCGCAGACGATGCTCCCAAGACTATTGCCGACGGGCTTCTGGTGCCACTCAAGGACCTGACCTGGCATTTCGTGTCGAACCACGTGACCGAAATCTACACGGCCTCCGACCAAGAGATCATCGATGCAATGAAACTGATCTGGAAGCACCTGCGCGTGGTCATGGAACCCTCAAGTGCGGTCCCTCTCGCCACCATTCTGAAACAACCGGACGCATTTCGCGGCAAACGCGTAGGCGTCATCATCACCGGCGGCAACGTCGATCTGGACAAATTGCCCTGGATGCTGGGCTCATAAGGAGACTTCCCATGAAAGACTTGATTGATTTCGACACATATGAGGTAGGCTTTGACATTCCCGCCAAACCCGGCATGGACGCAGCGGATATCCAGACCCCCGCGCTGGTACTGGATCTCGATGCGCTAGAGCGCAACATCAAGAAGATGGGTGATTACGCCAAGGCACACGGCATGCGGCACCGCGCCCATGGCAAGATGCACAAGTCCGTCGATGTTCTGAAACTGCAACTGGAAGTTGGCGGCGCGGTTGGTGTCTGCTGTCAGAAGGTGTCCGAGGCGGAGGTTTTCGCGCGCGCTGGCGTCAAGGAGATCCTCGTTTCCAATCAAGTTCGGGACCTTGCCAAGATCGAACGGCTTGCGCAACTCCCGCAGATGAGCGGCGGCGAGGTCATCGTCTGTGTTGACGATGTCGCCAACGTCTCCGACCTGTCTGCGGCTGCGAAAAAGCATGGGACGAACCTGGGCGTCTTCATTGAGATCGATTGTGGCGCGGGGCGTTGCGGCGTGACCACGACCCCCGCGGTTGTCGAGATTGCACGGGCCGTAAAAGTGGCTGACAACCTGACGTACAAGGGCATCCAAGCCTATCAGGGCGCGATGCAGCATATAGACAGCTTTGAGGCCCGCAAGGCCAAGATCGATGGCGCCGTGGCGCAGGTAAAAGACGCAGTCGATGCCCTGAAGGCTGAAGGCATCGAAACGGAGTTGGTCTCCGGCGGCGGCACCGGCTCGTATTATTTCGAGTCGAATTCGGGCATCTACAACGAGTTGCAGTGTGGATCCTACGCCTTCATGGATGCCGATTATGGCCGTATCCTTGACAAGGATGGCAAGCGCATCGATGCGGGCGAATGGGAAAATGCCTTCTTCATTTTGACCAGCGTGATGAGCCACGCCAAGGCCGACAAGGCGATCTGCGATGCAGGGCTCAAAGCGCAGTCGGTCGATAGCGGGCTGCCTTTCATTTATGGGCGCGATGATGTGGAATACATTAAATGCTCGGACGAGCATGGCGTGATCTCGGATCCCCAGGGCGTTCTGAAGGTCAACGACAAGCTGAAGCTTGTGCCCGGCCACTGCGATCCGACAGCCAACGTACATGATTGGTATGTCGGCGTGCGGAACGGCAAGGTCGAATGTGTCTGGCCCGTTTCCGCGCGCGGCCGCGCTTACTGATCATGCTTGTCACAAGGCGGGCCGGTCATGTCGGCCCGCCTATATTTTGAGGAGACCAAATCATGCTGATCGTACCTGAAAGGGAAATTGCGGGCTTGATAACCAGCAAAGCAGCCTTTGAAGCCGTCGAAGATGTATTTGCTGCGATGTCGTCGGGCGATGCCTACAACTTTCCTGTCGTGCGCGAGGCGATCGGTCATAAGGATGCTCTTTATGGCTTCAAGGGCGGGTTTGACCGCGCCGGTTTCACGCTCGGACTCAAAGCTGGGGGCTATTGGCCGAACAACCTGGAGAAACACGGGTTGATCAATCACCAGTCCACGGTTTTCCTTTTTGATCCCGATACGGGAAAACCAGTGGCAATGATCGGTGGCAACCTTCTGACCGCGCTGCGAACCGCTGCGGCATCCTCAGTCTCTATCAAGTATCTGGCGCGTGCCGATGCCAAGGTGATCGGAATGATCGGCGCGGGCCATCAGGCGACGTTCCAGCTGCGCGCGGCGCTGGAACAAAGGGCTTTCGAAAAGGTGATTGGTTGGAATTTTCACCCCGAGATGCTGCCCAATATCGAAAAGGTTGCGACCGAGGCAGGACTTCCTTTCGAGCCGGTCGACTTGCCCGGCATGGCCGAAGCGGACGTGATTATTTCGATCACCTCGGCATTCTCTCCTTCGCTTATGGCGGATCACGTCTCGGATGGCACGCATATTGCCTGCATGGGCACTGATACCAAGGGCAAGCAGGAGGTCGAGGCCGCTCTGGTTGCGCGGGCCAAGGTGTACACCGATGAGGTGGCGCAATCCGTCACCATCGGCGAGGCCCAGCATGCTGTGACGCAAGGCTTGCTGGCGGAAAGTGACATCGCGCAGTTGGGTGAGGTCATCAACGGCACCGATCCGGGCCGAACGGCGGATGCGGAATTGACGTTATTCGATGGCACCGGTGTTGGCCTTCAGGACCTGGCGGTCGCCGCTGTCGTGGTTGACCTGGCGGTTAAAAAAGGCATCGCTATCGAGGTGGATTTCTGAGTGGTGCAACAAACCGGATCAGATCTAAGACACATTATGTTCAGGCGTCGCGAAGTGCGGCGCTTGATTTCATTTCAGCGTTGTCGGTCGGTTCGAGAAACGCGAGGTGGTGCCAATAAGGGTATCACCCGAGACCCCAACCGTCATCGACACAGAGCCACTTTAACGCGCAATCTGCATCTTAACAAAATCAAACAAATGCGGTGATTGACGTGACAAAGATCGACCAAATCGAGACCATGATCCTCGACATCCCAACTATCCGGGGGCATGTGTTGTCTATGGCGACAATGCGGTCACAAGCAGCAGTCCTTGTGCGCATCAAGTTTTCCGATGGCTCCGAGGGGATTGGTGAAGGGACAACAATTGGTGGGCTGGCATATGGCCCGGAAAGTCCCGAAAGCATTCAGTCCGCAATTGATACCTATATCGCGCCCGCGCTGGCCGATTGGGATGCCGACGACGTAAATGGTGCCCTCCAGCTTTTGGACAAGTTGGTTCGCGGTAACCGTATTGCGAAAACAGCGGTGGAAATTGCCCTTTGGGATGGCCTGGGCAAGCGCCTTGGGGTGCCAGTCTCGCAGTTGTTCGGCGGTGCCGTGACGACCAAGATGCCGGTCGCCTGGACACTGGCATCAGGAAATTCAGAGACCGATATCGCCGAAGCGCTGGAAATGATCGAGACGCGCCGCCACAATATTTTCAAGCTCAAAATTGGCAAGCGTGCGGTGCGTGATGACGTGGCGCATGTGGCTCGCATTAAAGAAGCGGTCGGTGACGCGGCGAGCATCCGTGTGGACGTAAATACGGCATGGTCACTGCAAGACGCGCGTTGGGGATTGAAGGGCCTGCAGGAGGTCGGATGCGAATTGGTCGAACAACCGGTTCCGGCCCGATATCTGGATGCAATGGCCGAATTGACCAGTTCTTATGAAATTGCGGTCATGGCAGATGAAGCACTGAACGGACCTGAAGACGCTTTGGCCGTTGCCACGCACCGTGCCGCTGATGTGTTCGCCGTGAAGATTGCCCAATCGGGTGGCCTGAAACGGGCGTCTGAAGTGATCTCCGTCGGTCAGGCTGCAGGGCTTGGACTTTATGCGGGCACAATGCTTGAGACCGGTCTCAGCACGGCGGCCGCACTTCAGCTCTTTTCGACGGTTGAAACGCTGCACTGGGGAACAGAGCTTTTTGGCCCGCTGCTTTTGACCGACGAGATACTGGCCGAACCGATCGTCTATCGCGACTTCTGCGTTGAGGTTCCGCAAGGCAACGGGATCGGTGTCACACTGGACCCTGACAAGATTGAATTCTACCGCCGCGGCGGTAGCCGGATACTGAAGTCTGCCGCTGGGGAATAACCCACGGGCAAAGCAATTTGCCAATGCCGAAACCCTGCATTGGCCCCTAAGGAGGAGAAGACCCATGTTCACGCAATCTAATCTGGATGAACTCGAAAGCCGTCTTGACGGTATAGTGCAGGATGATCCGGAAAAAGGCATCTTCCGCGCGCGCCGCGACATGTTCACCGATGAGGAACTGTTTGAGCTCGAGATGAAGCATATTTTCGAGGGCAACTGGATCTATATGGCGCATGAAAGCCAGATCCCGAATCCTGGCGATTATTTTTCGCTTCACATGGGCCGGACGCCTGTCGTGATCACCCGCGACAAGGATGGCGAGCTGCATGCACTGGTCAACGCCTGTTCACACCGCGGCGCAATGCTCTGCCGTTTCAAGCGGCGCAACCAGAAGACATTTACTTGCCCTTTCCACGGCTGGACCTTCTCGAACACCGGCAAGCTTCTCAAGGTAAAAGACCCCAAGGGCGGCGGCTATCCCGAGCAGTTCAATCAGGACGGCAGTCACGACCTGACCAAGGTCGCCCGCTTTCAGAACTATCGCGGCTTCCTGTTCGGCTCGCTCAATGCGGATGTGCAACCGCTGGAGGAATATCTTGGCGAGGCGTGTAAGATGATCGACATGATCGTTGATCAATCCGAGGAGGGCATGGAAGTCCTGCGCGGATCATCAACCTACACCTATGACGGTAACTGGAAGCTTCAGGCCGAGAACGGCGCGGACGGCTATCACGTCTCTGCCGTGCATTGGAACTATGTCGCCACCACCTCACACCGCACAGTGGACGGCAAGGAAGACAAGATCAAAGCGACCGATGCGTCGAAATGGTCAAAGCAGAAGGGCGGCTTTCATTCCTATGAGAATGGTCACCTGCTGCTCTGGACAACCTGGGCCGATCCGAGCACCCGCCCGAACTATGCGCGCCTTGAAGAGTGGACCAAGACCTACGGCAAGACCAAGGCCGAATGGATGGTCGGCGTGTTGCGCAACCTGTGCATCTACCCGAACGTCTTCCTGATGGACCAGTTCAGCAGCCAGATCCGCGTGTTCCGCCCGATCAGCGTCGATAAGACCGAAGTTACGATCTACTGCATCGCGCCGAAAGGCGAAGACCAGGCATCGCGCTCGCTGCGCATTCGCCAGTATGAAGACTTTTTCAACGCCTCCGGCATGGCGACGCCGGATGACACAGAAGAATTCCGCGCGACGCAGCGGGGCTATGCGGGTGGCGCTCATGCCAAATGGAACGACCTGAGCCGGGGTGCGACCCAGTGGATTGAAGGGCCGGATGAGGATGCCAAGGAACTTGGTATCAACCCGATCCTGTCGGGGGCGCGGACCGAAGACGAGGGCCTGTTTGTTATTCAGCACACGCAGTGGACAGAACGCATGGCGGCAGCCATCGCCAAGGAACGCGAAGATGCACCTGATGCATCCGTTGCGGCAGAATGAGGAGATAGAACCATGACAACCGATACAATTAACCGTGCCGACACAGCTCTTGGTTTTGACGAAATTCAGGCATTCCTGTTTGCCGAGACACGCGCGCTTGACGACCGTCAATGGGACACTTGGCTGAGCTTTTATCATGCTGACTGCCCGTTCTGGATGCCCGCCTGGGATGATGAGGATCAGCTTACCGAGGATCCGCAAAACGAGATGTCGCTGATCTTTTACCCCGACAAATCGGGGATTGAGGATCGTGTCTTTCGGATCCAGACTGACCGATCATCGTCAACCTCGCTGCCCGAGCCGCGCACGATGCACAACCTCAGCAACATCGAAGTTCTGAGCCAAGAGGGCGGGGAGATCAAGCTGCGCTTCAACTGGATTACGCTGACCTACCGCTACGGGACAACGGACCAGCATTGGGGAACGTCGTTTTACACCATAGATGCGACCGGTCCAAAGCCTCTGATCACGAATAAGAAAGTCGTACTGAAAAACGACAAGATTCATCACGTGATTGACGTCTACCACATCTGATCCGGTTCACATCGATCACATTGAACGACCACGCATCCCTTGCGAGGGTGCGTGGACAAGGGAGGAGCACGCTATGACCCATTACAACATTGCCTTGAATTTCGAAGACGGCGTTACGCGCGTCATCGAGTGCGAAGACGACGAGAAGGTGACAGACGCTGCCTTTCGCCAAAAGATCAACTTGCCCATGGATTGCCGTGATGGCGTCTGCGGCACCTGCAAATGCTTCGCCGAAAAAGGCGAGTACGAGCTTGAATTCTACATGGACGAGTCGATGAGCGACGAAGAGGCCGAACAGGGCTACGTCCTCACCTGCCAGATGATCCCGGAAAGTGACTGCGTTCTGCGCGTCCCGGCCTCGTCAGCGGTCTGCAAGACGGCGCCCGAGGCGGTGCAGGCCGAGGTTCTGGGCGTTGACCGACTGTCCGAGACCTCCTTCAGCTTGCGTGTGAAACCCGCCAAGCCCATCGGCTTTTTGCCAGGGCAGTATGTGAATGTCACGGTTCCGGGCACACAAAAGCACCGGTCCTATTCGTTCTCTTCTGCGCCCGGCGCCGACATCGCGACCTTCCTCGTGCGCAATATTCCGGGCGGCGTGATGAGCTCTTATCTGGGCGAGGGCGCCAAGACTGGCGACAGCGTGACGCTGACTGGGCCGATGGGGGCGTTCTATCTGCGCCCGATGGAGCGCGCGCAGCTCTGGCTTGCCGGTGGCACCGGGCTTGCGCCTTTCCTGTCCATGCTGGAACAGGTCGCAGAGCAGGGGACGGATCAGCCGATCACACTCTTTTATGCCGTGACAAACGCCGCCGATCTGGTCGAGCTGGACCGCGTCAACGCATTGGCCGGGAAAATCGGCAACGTCACCGTCATTACGGTGCTGGCCGCCGAGGAAGATACCCATGAGCGCAAGGGCTTCGTGACCGATCACGTGACTGCGGAAGACCTTAATGGAGGCGATTGCGATGTCTACCTCTGTGGTCCGCCGCCGATGGTCGATGCGGTGCGTACGCATTTCGGCAAGCTGGGTGTCGAGCCCGCCAATTTCTACTTTGAAAAATTCAACCCGACCGAAGCAGAGGGCGTTGCCACATGAGCCGCCGTTTCGACAATAAGGTCATGGTCGTCACCGGAGCCGCGCAAGGCATCGGCCGCCGCGTCGCCGAGCGCGCGGCAGCCGAGGGCGCGCGCGTCTTGATCGTGGATCGTTCGCCCGCACGCGACGAGGTCGTTACGCATATCCGCGCCGCAGGTGGCAGTGTCGAAGCGATATCCGCCGATCTTGAGACATGGACAGGCTGCGCTGCGGCGATGGCCAAAGCCGTGGACCTCTGGGGGCGGATCGACATTCTTGTGAACAACGTTGGCGGCACGATCTGGGCCAAACCGTTCGAGCATTACGAGCCCGAACAGATTGATGCCGAGGTGCGCCGCTCGCTCTTCCCGACGCTTTATTGTTGTCGCGCCGCGATCGAGATCATGTTGCCGCAGGGCAGTGGCGTCATCGTCAATGTCTCGTCAATCGCGTCACGTGGGCTCAACCGCGTACCCTATGCGGCGGCCAAGGGCGGGGTGAATGCCCTTACTGCAAGCCTTGCCTGGGAAGTGGCGGAACGCGGTATCCGTGTCGTGGCCACCGCGCCCGGCGGCACTGAGGCACCGCCCCGTGTGGTGCCGCGCAATGCCAACGCGGCCGAGGAACAACGCGAAGACTGGTACCAGACCATCGTCGATCAGACGATCCAGTCGTCGTTCATGAAACGATACGGAACACTCGACGAACAGGCAGGTCCGATCCTGTTTCTGGCGTCGGATGATGCCTCCTACATCACTGGCGTTACGGTGCCGGTTGGTGGGGGCGATCTTGGATAGGCCCTGAGGAGGGGTCTGAAACTCAACTGGAGGATATAAAATGAAACGTTCTATTCTGACGGCCCTCGGGCTTGCCACTGGCCTTGCTATGCCTGCAGCCGCTGAAGATATCAAAGTCGGGCTGCTTCTGCCATTCTCGGGTGTTTATGCATCATTGGGAAATGAGATCGAGGCTGGATTTGCTCTGGGACTGGAGCAATTCGGCGGCGAAACCGATGCAACCTTTGACATCGTCAACGAAGACACCGAGGTCAAACCGCCGGTTGCCCTCGGCAAGGCCAAAAAGCTGATCCTTCAGGACAAGGTTGACGTGATGGTCGGGGTTGTCAGCTCTGGCGTGCTCGGCGCCGTGCGCGACATGGTACATGGTGCGGGCGTGCCGCTGATCGTGGCCAATGCCGGAAATGACGGCGCAACAGGCGAGTCCTGCTCGCCCTTCATCACGCGCATGTCGTTTTCCAACGGTCAGGTAAACCGTCCGATGGGGCAATGGATGTACGATCAGGGCATCCGCAAAATCTATACGCTTGCACCCGACTATGCGGCGGGTCGCCAGATGATTGAAGGCTTTGCGGCGACCTTTACCGCCGCAGGTGGCGAGATCGTCGGCCAGGACTTTACCCCGTTCCAGAAGACCCAGGATTTCGGGCCCTATCTGACGCAGGCAAAATCCAGCGGCGCGGATGCCGTCTACGTGTTCTACGCGGGTGGCGAGGCGATTTCCTTCGTCAAGCAGTATGACAGCTTCGGTCTCAAGGCAGAGCTGCCGCTTTATGGCTCGGGCTTCCTGACATCGCCGCTTTACGTGAATGCCGAAGGCCCCGCAGCCGAAGGTGTGATCACGGCGCTGCACTATGTGCCCACGATCGACAGCCCTGCAAATGCAGCCTTTGTCGAAGCGTTCAAAGCCAAGACAGACCGCATGCCGTCGGAATTCGCCGTGCAGGGGTATGATGCGGCGCGCGCTCTGATCGAGGCAACAAAGGCGGGCGCCACCGATCGGGCGTCACTTGCCAATGCGCTGCGTCAGGTGAGCTTTGAAGGCCCGCGTGGTCAGCTTTCCATCGACCCCGCGACCAACAACATCGTTCAGCCGATCTATGTGTATGAAACCGTTGCCGGTGAAGGTGGTCTGACCCAGAAGGTGCTCGCACAGCTTCCAGCCGAGGCCGATCCGGTCAATGGCTGCGAGATGGCGGCGCCGGTCTCCAACTAAATCACAGCAAAAAAACTGCGCCCGGCTGCAAAATGCCGCCGGGCAAACTCTCGGGAGGAGGTCCCAAAATGACAATCGATCTTGGCTTCTGGACGCTTCAGACCCTCAATGCGCTGCAGCTGTCGATGCTTCTATTTCTTCTATCCGTCGGCCTGACGGTCATCTTCGGCCTGATGCATTTCGTGAATCTCGCCCATGGTGCGCTCTATGCGCTTGGCGCTTATTTCGCGGCGTCGCTGGCGGCGGTGGGCGGCTACTGGATGGGCTTTTTCCTTGCTCCCGTCGCTGTCGCCGGGGTTGGTGTGCTGCTTTATACCGGGCTTATTCAGCGGATGCGCAAATCCGGGCCGATGGCGCAGGTTCTGGTGACCTTTGGCCTTATCTTCGCGCTGTTGGATCTCACCCGCATCTTTTGGGGCGACCTAGCCCTGGCGATCGAGGTGCCCGGCATCCTCTCGGGTCGCCTTGCCTTTCTTGGTGTCGAATACCCGACATACCGCTTGTTCATCATCGTTCTCGGAACAGCTATTTTAGCTGCCCTCTCGCTGGTTCTGAGCCGGACGCAGATTGGCGCGATGATCCGTGCGGGTGTGGACAATGATGCCATGGCGGCTTGCCTCGGGATCAATGTCGAGCGCTTGTTCTTTATCGTTTTCTGTGTCGGTTGTGCTTTGGCCGGTCTTGCCGGGGCGGTTGCCGCACCGCTTTTGAGCGTGACCCCTGAAATGGGGCTGCAAATCCTGATCCCGACCTTGATCGTCATCGTGATTGGCGGCCTTGGATCCCTGAAAGGCGCGATTGCCGGGTCATTGATCTACGGCTTTGTTCAGACGTTTGGCGCCGTGCTGGCGCCGCAACTCGCGTCGGTTCTCATCTATGCCCTGCTGGCTGCGGTCCTCGTGATCAAGCCTGTGGGCCTGTTTCCCGCGAAAGGATAAGTCGATGTTTCGTCATACACCGCTTCGCTATGCCACGCTGGTGCTGCTGGCATCCGTGGCCCTGTTCAGGGTCTTCACGGCCGAGTATTTCGGGCTTGAGATACTGACTGAAATTTTCATACTCGCAGTGCTGGTTCTGGCGCTTGACATGGTGGCAGGCTTTGGCGGCATGGTTTCGCTCTGTCACGGGGCGCTGATGGGCGTCGGCGCCTACGCTTATGTGATGCTTTCGACCATAGCGGGGATTGCGCCTCCGGTTGCGATGGCCGGGGCGATTGCAGTCACCGGGGTCGCGGCCTGGGTTATCGGGGCGATCTGCGCCCGCAGCCATGGCATCTACTTCATCATGGCAACGCTCGCCTTTGGGCAGATGGCCTATTCCTATGTCTTCGAGGCCCCGATTTTCGGTGGCGATGACGGGCTTGGCGGAATATCGCGGCTTGATCTGTCCTTTGTCGGGATTGATCTCAATGACAGCCGCAGCTTTGCGTTTTTCTGCCTCGCGATCCTTGCGGCGGTCTATGGCACGGCGGTTCTAATCCTGCGCTCGGGTCTTGGGCGTTCGCTGAGTGGTGTGATGCACAACGAACAGCGCATGCGCGCGCTTGGTCTTACGGTCTGGCGGGTCAAGGCGGATGTTTTCGGACTTTCGGGAATGATCGCCGGGTTGGCCGGTGTCTTGGCGGCCCAGCACATCATGTATATTTCACCCGGTCTTCTTAGCTGGACCGTTTCAGGCGAGGCGCTTGTGGTTGTCATCCTTGGCGGCGTGGGAACCTTGATTGGCCCGCTGGTGGGGGCTGTGGCCTTTGTCATGCTCAAACACGAGTTGAGCGCGGTCACGACCTATTGGCACCTTGTTGTGGGCTGTATCTTGATCGCAGTGGTGATGAGCCGCGCGAACGGTATCTTTGGCTGGCTCGAAGACCGATGGGGTGCCCGGATCGACCGCCGTGCCGCAGATGCCACGCGCAATCAAAAAACCGAGGAGGTTGCCAGCGATGCTTGAGACAAGAAATCTGGACAAGAGTTTTGGGGCTGTGCACGTCACGCGTGATGTCTCGCTCAAACTGGAACGCGGTGAACGGCGGGTCATTCTTGGGCCTAACGGTGCCGGAAAAACAACGCTTTTCAACCAGTTGGTCGGTGAACTTGCCTCTGACAAAGGCTCGGTTCATCTGGCGGGCGAGGATGTTACCGCGCTTGCAGTCGCAAAACGGGCGCGCCGGGGTCTATCGCGCAGCTATCAGAAGAACACGCTGTTCGATGGCCTGACGGTCGAGGAAAACCTCGGTCTGGCGGCGTCGATCCACACCGGACATGCGACGACGCTGTGGAGTGACAGTCTGGCGAAACCCGAAGTGCGCGAGATCGTTCAGGACGTTGCCAATCAGGTCAACCTGATGCCCTTCCTGCACGCCAATGTGTCTGAGATCAGCTATGGTGTGCGTCGGCAGCTTGAGGTGGGCGTCGCGCTTGCGACCCGTCCGCTGGTCTTGTTGATGGACGAGCCGACAAGCGGCGTCGGCCCCGAGATGGCGAAGGGGTTTCACGACCTGCTGAACAATCTGCCGCGTGACCTGACGCTTCTGATCATCGAGCACGATATGGATCTGGCCTTTGACGTGGCCGATACGATCACGGTGCTCAACTACGGCGAGGTGGTGTTTGACGGATTGCCGCAAGAGGCGCGCGGGTCGAGCCTTTTGAAAGAGATTTATCTGGGGAGCTGGGAAGATGCTTGAACTGAACGCAATCAATTCCGGATATGGCGAAACGCAGGTCCTGTACGGCATGAGCCTTTGCGCCCAAAAAGGCAGGGTTCTTGCCGTTCTTGGGCGAAATGGAGCTGGAAAATCCACCACCCTCAAGACGATTATGGGCCTGTTGCCAACCCGCTCTGGCGAGATACGGTTTGAAGGCAAGCCGATTGCCAAACGGTCGTTTGATGTCGCCAAGGCGGGCATCGCCTATGTGCCCGAGACACGCGATATTTTTCCATCGCTCTCTGTGCGCGAGAACCTTGAAATCGCCGCAAAACGCTTTGGCGGAGACGGCGCGGACTGGACGTTCGAGCGCGTCCTAGATCTCTTTCCCCGCCTCGGAGAGCGCCTCGACAATGGCGGAGCACAGCTTTCGGGGGGCGAGCAGCAGATGCTTGCGATCGCGCGGGCTTTGTTGATGAATCCACGCCTGCTTATTCTTGACGAGCCGACCGAAGGGCTTGCGCCAATCATCGTCAAGCTCATTCATGACAAGCTTCAGGAGCTCAAGGCCGAAGGGTTGTCGATGGTGCTTGTCGAGCAGAATTTCGGCTTTGCCACATCGCTGGCCGACGATGTTGTCGTCGTCAGCAAAGGGCAGGTGGTCTGGACAGGCAGCGCACAGGACATCCGCGCAGATGAAGACGCCCAGCATAAGTGGCTGGGTGTCTGAGCCCTCTCAGATCAGCTTTCGTGCGACACTTTGTGCGATCTTGACAAAATTCTGAACATGCACGCCCTGTTCATCCAGACGGTAATTGATGGACAGGGCAGTGCGCGCGATCTCAGGCTCGATCTTCAGGAACTTGATCCCGTTACGCGGGGCCGATCCCACAGAGGCCGGGACGATACAAACCCCTTCACCGATTGCGACGAGGCTAAGCGCGGTGTGCAGGTCCATGGTGAAAATGCGCATAGGGACTTCGAAACCGGCGTCCTGGCAGGCTTTTAGCACCAGGTCGGCATAGCTGGGCCGAGGGTATTCAGGATAGAGGATCAGGTTGTGCGTCGCCAGCCTGCGCAGGTCCGCAATCCTGCGCGATCCCGTATCCAATGTGTCGGGCAAGGCAAGGATAAGATCTTCTTCGAGAAGCTTCTTCACCGCAAATTCCGGGTCGCTCAGTGCAGGCCTTGCAAAGGCGACATCAATCATCCGAGAGACGAGTTGCCTGTGAAGCTGGGCATTGTTCATCGGGATCAGGTTCATATTGACCGAAGGGTAGGCGGCGCGAAACGATTTTATGATATTGGGAAAAATGCCATAGGTCGAAGAGCCGACAAACCCGATCCGAAGCCGACCCTCGGCTCCCTGACCGATCCGTCGAATTTCCAGCTTTGTATCGTCAAGCTGGGCGATGATGGATTTGCTTCTTTCAAGCAGCTTCTCACCGGCCTGTGTCAGACTAATCGCGCTGCGGCCACGATTGAAAAGGATCGCGCCCAGGTCTTCCTCGATCTGTTTTATCTGGCGGCTCAGCGGCGGCTGCGCCATGTCAAGCCGTTCCGCCGCGCGCCCAAAGTGCAATTCTTCGGCCACCGCGATGAAATAGGTCATTTGCTTGAAATTCATCGCGGCCTCCCCTCCAGCGTCAAATCAACATATGCGAGATGAACAGTAGTTCAGCACTTTAAATAAAAAAAGGCCCCCGCAACACGGGGGCCAGTCTACAGGGAGGTTGGAAGTCTTACTCGGCCGCAACAGATTGGGCTTTGTCCTCTGCCTTGAGAACGAAATCGAACTCGAAGTGCAGATCGGTGCCAAGCTCCTTGGGGGCGGGCTTGAACTTGCCGATCAGGCTGTCTTTGACCGCGAAAACGCTGTCATTGTCCAACCATTTGCTGTCGGCGTCATAGATCTGGCTGATCAGCGGACGGTAGCCCTCTTTCGAGATGATGAAATGCATATGCCCGGGCCGATAGGGGTGATGCCCCATGAAGCGCAGCAATTCACCAGCGGTTTCATTGTCCGGGATCGGGTAGGGCACGGGGCGCACCGCCACAAAGGCGTAATGCCCGTTTTCATCAGTCTCAAGGCGGCCGCGCAGGTTGTATTCGGGCTGATCGGGGTCGAGGTTTTCGTAGATGCCGTTTGGCGCATCTTCCCAGACGTCAAGCGTCACATTCGCAACGCCATTGCCATCGGCATCGCGGATATAGCCTTCGTAATAGGCGGTTTCCTCATTGTCATAATGTTTCTGGATGGTCGAACCACCCTTAGGCAGAACCGGCGGATTTTCACGGTAGAACGGGCCGAGAACGGTGGATTCGCTTTCGGTGCCTTCAACGGGGTTCGAGAGCATGTCGACCAGAACCTCAACACCGACGATGTCGCCAAGCAGGATGAATTCCTGCCGGTTCTCGTCACAGGTCTGGCCCGCGCGCTTGAGATATTCGCAGCCTTCCAGGAATTCGCCATGTTGCAGGTTCACGTCTTTGCAGAACCCGTGCAAGTGCTTGATGAGCGAGGTCATGATTTCGCGTTGACGTTCGGTGATATCACCGGACTTTCCAAGGCTGGCGATCACGACATCCGTGATGTTTTCAAGATTTACAATGCCCATGGTTTCTCCTCCAAATTGGCGATTCTGTCAGTGGTCCGGGACGCTTTGGGGGCGTCTTTCGCTACCTATTCATCCGCTAAGAAGTCGCTTAAACCAATGCCGCTTGCGGTATCGGGTGATACCCAGTCATTTGCTGCAGGGTGTTCCATCCCGACGGTGAAACATGGCGCTTCAGTTTCAGAGTATCACCCCATACCCGTATCGGCATGGTAAGAACGCCCCTCGACGTGGCACCAACGGCGCATCAAGTTTCTTTGAAGGAGATCCAGGTGATCGAGATATTCCAGAACATTCAGTCGCAACTGAACGGCACGCCACATCTTTTGCGTTTGGGCCGCCTCTTCTCTGAAACCGTCCTGATCGAGATCTGCGGCGAAGAAATCTACCTTGGTTTCGACAAGGGCAGACTTATTGAAGTGACTCCCGGACCAAGCCGCAAAACGCCCTGGCGCTTTGCCTTTCGCACCGACGCGGAGGCCTTGCAGAAATTCTGGCAACCCATTCCCGAGGCTGGATTCCATGACATTTTCGGCCTTGTCAAAATCGGTCGCGGTCGGATCGACGGCGATATTCTGTGCTTGGTCAAGAACCTGCGGTTCTTCAAGGACGTCATGGCGCTTGCGCGCCCGTCAAAGGAGTTGGCAGCATGAGCATTGAACCCATCACTGGACGTTACCTTACCATCACGGTCGAGGGCGCACCGCGTCGCATCTATTTTGAAGAGGCCGGGCAGGGGCGACCTGTCATCTGCCTTCACACGGCGGGCGCGGATACCCGCCAATGGCGCCATCTAATGAACGACGCCGACATCACCGCCACGAACCGCCTGATTGCTTTTGACATGCCCTGGCACGGCAAGTCGCTGCCGCCGGAAGGGTTCGAGACGCAGGAATATCTGCTGACGACTCAAGCCTATATCGAAACCATATTGGCCGTGGTCGACGGGCTTGGTCTTGATCGCCCTGTCCTTGCGGGCTGTTCGATGGGCGGGCGTATCGCCCTTCAGCTTGCCGCGCTTCACCCGGATAAATTCAGCGGTTTCATCGCGATCGAGGCCTCGGACTTTCAGGCGGCATGGTATGACATCGACTGGTTCGACCGCCCCGACGCCCATGGTGGCGAGATGGGCGCGGCCCTGGTCTCGGCCAATATCTCGCCCTTCGCGCCCCGGGCCGAGCGTGAGAACACGCTTTGGATGTTCAAGCAGTCCGGCCCCGGTGTGTTTCGCGGCGACCTAAGCTTTTATACTCGCGACGAGAGCCTGATTGCACGCCTGGGACAGATTGATACGGAAAAGACGCCCGTGCATATCATCGTGGGGGCCTATGATCTGACCTGTACGCCGGAGGATGCCAAGCGCACCGCCGATGCGATTCCGGGCGCGACACTCGCGGTTATGGACGAGCTCGGGCATTTCCCGATGAGCGAGCACCCCGAAGGGTTCCGCCCGTTCTTTGCCGACGCGCTTTGCAAAATGCCGGTCCACGCGGTCAAGGCGGCTTGATCGCCGCTGAATTTGCCTACTCTACTGGAGCCTTAAGAAAAGCCATGACCAACCCCTGCATCATCTGCGTTGCCATCACCGGATCATTACCGACAAAGTACAACAATCCGGCGGTACCGATCACACTTTCGGAACAGATCGAAAGCACTCATGAGGCTTTCGAGGCCGGTGCGGCAATTGCCCATTGCCATGTCCGCGACGAGGCGGGCAAGCCGACTTCCGACCCCGAGCGTTTTGCAAGGCTCAAGGAAGGGCTGGAGCATCATTGCCCTGGTATGATCGTACAATTGTCGACCGGGGGGCGATCCGGCGCAGGGCGCGAGCGTGGTGGGATGCTGCCGTTGTCACCGGATATGGCCTCTTTGTCGGTTGGTTCTAACAACTTCCCCACGCGGGTCTATGAGAATAGCCCTGACCTCGTCGACTGGCTCGCGTCCGAGATGATCGAACATGATGTGAAACCCGAAATCGAGGCATTTGATCTTGGCCATATTGTTCAGGCCACGCGGATGGCGGCCGACGGTAGGCTGAAAGGTCCGCTTTACGTGCAATTCGTCATGGGGGTGAAGAATTCCATGCCCGCGGATGAACCGATTTTCGAATTCTACATCGAGACACTCAAACGTCTTGCGCCGGATGCGCAATGGTGTGCGGCGGGCATTGGTCCGACACAACTGACGATAAACGAATGGTCGATTGCCAAGGGCGGCCACACCCGCACGGGTCTTGAGGATAATGTGCGACTGGATCGTGAGCGGCTCGCCCCTTCAAACGCAGCATTGGTCAAACGCGCGGTGGATCTGTGCGAGAAATACGAGCGTCCCGTTGCCACATGGCGACAGGCGCGCGACATACTTGGGCTACGAAAGGTCGCGGCATGAACAAGGTTTTTCCGAACGCAGGGGCAGCGCTGGATGGGCTGCTATTCGATGGTATGACGATCGCGGCGGGCGGGTTTGGTCTTTGCGGCATCCCGGAACTTCTGTTGCAGGCGATCAAGGAGGCCGGGACCAAGGACCTGACCTTTGCCAGCAACAACGCGGGCGTGGATGATTTCGGCATCGGCATCCTGCTGCAGACCAAGCAGGTCAAGAAAATGCTAAGCTCTTACGTGGGCGAGAACGCCGAATTCATGCGCCAGTACCTGAGCGGCGAGCTTGAGCTGGAGTTCAACCCGCAGGGCACCCTGGCAGAGCGCATGCGCGCCGGTGGCTGTGGCATTCCCGGCTTTTACACCAAAACCGGTGTCGGCACGGTGATCGCCGAGGGCAAGGAACACAAGGATTTCAACGGCGAGACCTATATTCTCGAAGAGGGCATCTTTGCCGACCTTTCGATCGTCAAGGCCTGGAAGGCCGATGCCACCGGCAACCTGGTGTTCCGCAAGACCGCGCGCAACTTCAACCCGCCCGCCGCGATGTGCGGTAAGGTCTGTGTTGTCGAGGTCGAAGAAATCGTGCCGACCGGGTCAATCGACCCCGATCACATTCACCTGCCGGGCATCTATGTGCACCGGATCATTCAGGGCGAGCACGAGAAACGCATCGAAAAAGTCACAACCCGCCAGAAGGGAGCCGCATGATGCCTTGGGATCGCGATCAAATGGCCGCCCGCGCGGCGCAAGAACTTGAAGATGGCACCTATGTCAATCTCGGCATCGGCATCCCGACGCTGGTGTCCAACTATATCCCCGAGGGGGTCGAGGTTACGCTTCAGTCGGAAAACGGCATGCTTGGCATGGGCCCGTTTCCCTATGAGGGCGAGGAAGACCCCGACCTTATCAACGCAGGCAAGCAGACGATCACCGAATTGCCGCAGACCGCCTATTTCGATTCCGCGCTTTCCTTCGGCATGATCCGGGGCGGCAAGATCGCCATGGCGATCCTTGGCGCGATGGAAGTGGCCGAGAACGGCGACCTGGCGAACTGGATGATCCCTGGCAAGCTTGTCAAAGGCATGGGCGGCGCGATGGATCTCGTGGCAGGCGTCGGCCGTGTGGTGGTGGTCATGGATCACACCAGCAAACATGGTGAGTCAAAAATCCTCAAGGCCTGCACCCTGCCCCTGACCGGGACCGGGGTCGTTGACCGGATCATCACCAACCTGGGCGTGCTGGACGTCACCCACAAGGGCCTGCACATTCAGGAACTGGCACCGGGCGTCACCCGCGAAGAAATGATCGCCGCCACCGAGGCGACAATTGTCTGAGGTCACTGAAGTCCGGAGGGTCTTTTGGCGGGACATCTCCGCGACGGCCGCAGTGGCGGGGTTTCTGGCCGTGCTTGTGTCCTATGCTGGACCACTTTTGATCTACCTTCAGGCCGCCCAGGCCATGGATATGCCCACGGCGGTGTTTTCGTCTTGGGTCTTCGCCATCTCAATCGCCGCCGGTCTTTCTAGCATCACGCTGAGCGCGTGGTTCAGAGCCCCAATTGCGATGGCTTGGTCGGCGCCAGGAACCGTTTTGCTCATATCCATCGGGACAAGCCTCCCGCTTGGAGAAGTCGTGGGCGCCTATCTTCTGGTCGCAACGACTCTTCTCTTGCTTGGTCTCTCTGGATGGTTCGAGCGACTAATTGGCTTTCTGCCACCTGCCGTAACCAACGGCATGATGGCAGGCATCCTCTTTGGCTTTGGCCTAAAGGCGGCCCGCAGTCTGGCCACCGATCCATTCATCTTTGCAACCCTTCTGACAGCCTTCGTTGTTCTAAGCGTGATTATTCCGCGATACGCGCTCCTGTGCCTTGTCGGGCTGTCCATGATCTTGAGCGCGACGGTCTATGACACACCGATTGGGCATGTCGACCTCTCGTTGGCCGCGCCCGGAACGGTTTTGCCAGAGTTTTCGATGGCCGCCATCCTTGGCCTGGCCTTGCCGTTGTTCATCACAACGCTTAGCGGACAGTTTCTTCCGGGCATGGCGATCCTGCGCTCGCATGGCTATGCCACATCGGCGCGCCCTATCCTTATTGTCGCAGGTGCCGCATCGCTTGTCGGAGCTTTCTTTGGCGGCGTGACGACCGCACTGGCCTCTATTACGGCGGCCTTTTGTGCTGGACCCGAGTGTCACGAGAATCCATCGCGCCGCTATATTGCGGGCGTCGCGTGTGGCGTCTTCTTCTGTCTTGGGGGCATCTTTTCAGGCACGATTGTCAACGTCCTGGTGCTGCTTCCTTCAGCAATGATCTCGCTTTTGGCAGGGCTCGCCCTGTTGAGCGCGATTCAGAAGAGCCTTTCGGACTTGATGGCCTCAGAGGATGCTCAGATCGGTTTGCTGACCTTTCTCGTTACAACATCCGGCGTAACCTTGGGGGGAATCGGCACGGCGTTTTGGGGCGTTGTTGTTGGCCTGATCGCTTTACATTTGACGCGTTTCATTCGACAGGCCTTTATGGGTGAATGATGGCGCGGTCTGATCCGGTGCTGGTTAGCGATCAAGGAAGTTTGGGGGCCTCTTTTCTTTGAATGCAGTCATGCCTTCCCGGCAATATTCGATTGCAAAAGTCGCATAAAGCAAACGTCGTTCAAGGTGGATACCTTCGGCGAGGTGGGCCTCATAGGCCTTGTTGACGGCTTCTTTCGCCATCATGACAATGGGCTGCGAGTTACGCGCGATCCGCTCTGCCATCTCTACTGCGGTGTCCACATGCGCGCCATCCGCCATGACACGCGCGACCAGCCCCGCCGCGCGAGCCTCTTCGACGCTCATCGCGTGACCAGTCAGGACCATGTCCATTGCTAGCGCCTTGCCGACGACACGGGTCAGACGCTGTGTGCCACCGGCGCCGGGAATGATCCCGATCGTTGTTTCGGGCAGGGCGAAGCACGCACATTCCGCCGCCACGATGATGTAGCTCATCATAGCCAGTTCACAGCTTCCGCCAACCGCATGCCCCGAGAGACCGTACATATCTACATTTGCATGCCGTCGCTCCCTGCCCTTACTTCCAAATGCTTTTGCCTCATACGATGAAGAATCGTCCGTCCTCCGCTCCGCTCCAGCTAGCTTTGGAGATGTTCATCATGTCGTCCCACTTCGGCACTAAGTTCGAGGTCACCGACGTGAATGTCGCGGGGTGTTCGGGACCGAGCAGGGTCACGAAAGCTTTTCTGCGGGTCTCGGCTGCAAAGAGCCAAAGCACAAACAGTGGTGATTTTAGGCCGTAGTGCTTGCTGTGCAGTCGCTGTGCTTTGATTTCGCGATACTGCTCCAAGGACGCGAGCAGGGACTTTCGAGCTGAGGCAGAGCGCACTGGCTCGGTACCTCGGTCTACTTCAACCGCGAAGGCTCGATAGCCATCTGGGTATTTGATCGCGAAGAGTTGATCTGGGATCAGTTTGTAGCTGTCGACCGGAATGGCCAGTGGGGCATTCTTAAGCGCCAGTATGCTGGCGGCGGGAATGTACTCAAGACCGGCTCGGGTTCCTTGAATCTCAATGGCGCTGGTAAGCGTGGAAACCCAGTATACGTGCCACCAGTGACCGGTTGGACGGCAATAGCGTTCAAGGTCTTTTTCACAGGACAGCACGTCCCACCCAAGCGGTGTCAAGTCATAGACATAAGGATTGAAATCAGCTTTGGCGATCTGGCGTTGCTGCGGGGGCAGTCGCAGGTACCCTGCCTCCCGTAAAGCCCGCAATCGTCGCAGGCTGGTGTCGCGGCAGCGGTGCGTGTCGCGGGTCAGCTCATAGAGGAACTCCGAGGATTGCGGCCCGTGCCGATCAATATGGGCAAACCAGCGTAGCTCGCGCGCGGTGGGATGGCTGTCCGGTCGAGATGCTTTCGGGGATTTCAGATGCTGTGCCATGGACCCAGCATGGCGTGGCTTAGAGCTCGGGAGAAGGTGCAAGAGGGTCATCATCGTCTTTTTTCGGCGGAATGATTTTGGCGTCTTCGGATTGTGGTTCGCTATGGTCAGCCTTGGGTTGCCATGGTTCCGCGTAAGTGTCGCGGCTGTGTTGCAGGATAGCCGCACGCTCTTCTTTTGTGGTGCGGGGCAGGTTCTCTAATTCAAAAAACGGAAAGGCGATTGGCACGGCCTTGTCAGTCAATCCACGCAGGTAGGTGGCGAAGGTGCCCTTGGGCTGTTGCTGGACCATCTCAGGCGTGGCGTGCATCTGGCTGGCCAGCGCTCGTGCATCACGAGCAGAGACACCACCGGCCAGCTTGATCGAGGTATTGGCCTCAAAGGCCTCTTGAAGCCCGTTAGAGAGCTGGCCGAGGTATTGATGCGCCATCACCATGCCAACGCGGTATTTGCGCGCCTGAGACAGGATTACACCAATATTGGCGTCGAAGTAATCCTGTGCTTCATCGATATAGATCATCGCGGGCAGGCGGTCCTGTTGGCGCAACACCGCACGTTCCTGCGCCGCCTGCGCGATCAGGGCCACAAAGAAACGGCCAAAGATCTCGGTACCCTGTTCCTTAAGCAGGGATTTCGAGGTGTTGATCAGGATCAGCTTGCCTGCATTCAGCTCCGTGAACATGTCGAACTTGGATTGCGGGTTCGCAAACATGCGCTCGAAGGTCTGGTTTTCCAGCACGCCGTAAAGGCGACGCAGGACTTGGGTCTTGGTGGCGGCAAATTCCTTGCTCTCGAACTCTGTCTCAAAAAAGCGACGCGGCGTGCCTTCGAGCTTTTCGATGTGTTCGCGGTATTTTTCGGTCCCGCCAGGCTCCATCAGATCGCGCAGGGTGTGGATGGTGGCGTCCGGTATGTGGAACATCAGCCGGGTCACGTAGCGGAAGACGACGCTTTGCTTGGCGGTCATCCCGGCTGACAACAGTGACCCCAGAACGAAGTCATAGAGCTCGATGATGGAGTTGGTCAGCCGTTCTTTCTCCAGGGGCGAATAGCCGTCCAATCGTTCCTGCCCGATGGAGAAGAGGTTAAGACTAACCGGATAGGCGATGTCCTCAGGGTTGATCAGCACGATCTGGTCTGGCTCAAGGGCCTTGGCGCGGAGAATATTGCCAATCAGATCGCCCTGGCTGTCGATCACCACCACGGATTTGTCACCGGCGGCGACTGCTGGCAAATCCTTGGCGATCAGATACTGCAGGGTCTGGGTTTTGCCATGGCCGCTGCCCGCAACGATATGCATGTGCTCGAACCTGAGCTCTGCCGGGATCTCGAATGGGGTGCGCAGCATGAAGAGATCGGCCAACCTGGTACCTGCCAGATAGGTGTCTATGGCATCGTCACCTTTGTAGTCGCGGGGAAAAAGCGGGGTGGCGCGATGGGTGCCGCGCAGGTTCGCATCTAGCTGTTGCCGCAGGGCTTTAAAATGGTTGTATCCGTTGTCGGCAAAAAAGGGCGAGATCACCTGATCGATGGTTGGCCCCAGCGGCGTCAGGAACTGCGCCACGGAAACCAGCACATCGCCTTGCATCGGCGGGGCTGCCCGCGCAATGGGCGCGAGTGCTTCTGAGATCACACCCAAAGCCGACACCAGCATGTTCCGATCGTTGCGCGCCTGCCCCTGCTTGGCCAGCAGGTCGCGATACCGTCCGCCTTCGACCGTGTTACAAAGCGTCGGCGGTGGTGGGATGTCGGGGCTCAACCCTTCGTCTGCATAGAGCGCCTGCCCCACCTCTAGTAGCTGCACGCGCAGCGGCTCCGGTGTGGTCGCAGGCCAGCGGTCCGAGAGTGCCTGGTCGATCTCAGCCTCGCTCAACCAAACCTGTCCACTCTGGGCATGATGATAGAGGCGCATCGTCTCTTCATGGGCCAGACGCTCAGCGCGCGCCGGGCTTTCGTGCCAGAGACGGAACCCGACATAAGCGGCTATCCCGATCAGGAACAACGGTGTGATGATCACCGCAGCCAGGAGCAAGCCGGTTACAATAATGGCGGCCCCAACCAGGCTGCCGAAGAGATCGCCGAACTCGCGCCCCATTAAATCTCAACCACGAAGTCTTCGGCCTCCTCGGCGTTGTCGCTGATCCAGAGCTTGAGTTGCTGCAGCGTGTCGAGCAGCATCTCTTCGTAGCGTTTTGATGCTGATGGGGTGGCGCATAAAAACCGGTCTGTCTTACCATTCACAATATCACCCACATTCAGTGCAAACTTGCTATCGCGGTCATCTACCTTGGCCGTCGCGGGACGCCGATCCAGCAACTTGGTCTGCATCAGTTTACGTTGGCGAATGATCTGGATCTCTTCATGGGTAAAGAGCACGGTGAGTGATACCTCGTAAAACGTGGTCTTGAAGAGCAGCCCGCGCCGGACGGTTTCATGTTTGATTGAGATACGCATTGAAGGCTGCTTTTTAGGGTTGGGCCTGTCAGACCGGATAAGGGAGTATCACGCACGGGAGGGTGGGGTTATTCAGCTGTAAAACAGATGAAGTCGCGCAGTGGTTTCTTGCAAATTATGCTGCCATGTTCAGCCATGTGCCACGCTGGTACCCACACATGACCCCCATAGGGGTTGGGGGTCTGTATGGGGGTCAGGCATCAGGCAATTTGACGTTTGGATTGACTCCCAGTTGCGCCACGTATCGTCTGGCAGCGGCTTCTGATGAAAAGGTTGTGGAGCCGTAGGAAAACACGCCGTCCTTTTCCTCGATTTGCTTCGAAACGTAGGGCTCTTTCTTTGGCTCAGGTTTCTTTGAGGCCACGACAGCTTTTGGTTCAGATGCCTTCGAGTGCGCTACGGCCTTTTTCGGTTCCGGTTGTTTGTTTGTCTGCACAGCGATTGGTTCTGGCTCGAATTGAGGCAAGCTCAGCTCAATGGGAGGCTCTGGCAGTGCTGGTTTTGGATCTTCTTTGACAGCTACTGGCTCTGGCTTTTCCAGTTTCGGTTGAGCGGGCGTTGCATCTGCGGGAGGCTCTTTCTTCGGCTCGGATTTGGCTTTGCTGGCATATGAAATTTCTGAACTGTCGCTCGCAGGATCTTTAGCTTTCGTCTTTGAACGGGGCTGGTTTGACGCGACCAAAGAGGCATACGATGCGGCTGTTTTCTTGCCCTGATCGAGAACCTCACGCGACACTTCCAGCTGTTGCCTGGCCACCTCCAGTGACTGCTGGCCGTATTCAGCGCTATCGACGCTCGCGCGGCCCATCTGAACCAAAGCTAATCCATAAAAGCCCAGCATGGCCAAAATGAAACCAGGCGCTGCACCCAGCAGCGCGCTCATGCCGTTGGCGCCACGCCCAAAACCGGTACCTGCAATAGTGCCGCCTGAGAATGCCAGGATCGCGCCAATTACAATAACTGCCCAACTGCAAAGCCCCAGAAAGCTGAATAAGCCACGCGCCGCTTCATATGATCTCATATCAATATCTCCTCAAAACAATAGGAGTGAGGCTGCAAGCTGACGCTAACGCGAGTCAATTGTTTTCTCTGATATCGCGAACCGAGGGCTATCCCATCGCCTGCGCCATCAGCAGATTTTGGTCTTCATCCTCAAACAGCGTCACGGCCAAAGCGATGGCCTCAAAGAGTACCGTATTGCGCGGCTCCTTGCTGTGGTGCAGTTGCCGTGGTTGCGGCAGGTAATCGGCGACTTGCGGAAAGATCTTGGCAAGCGCCTCAGCTTCTTCGTACTTGTTTTTATGTTTGCGCAGGCGCGGCACGGCAATGCAGATCAGGTCATTCTGTTTGCCGGTGCGCGCTATGGCAGAGATTACTTTTTTGGTGTTCTTGCTTTTGGTCAGGGCGGGGGTCACCTTTTGGGATACGAGCACATCCGGAGCAAACCGCGTGATCAGGTCCTGAGTGACAGCAACTGCGTTCAGCGGTTTTTCACCGGCTTTGGTGGAAATCGTCCAGTACACCAGATCCCAGTTCTCAAAATAGGCGTATCCGACGCGCCGGTTGGCGGCGGCAACCGCCAGCACTTTAAGCCCAGTCATGAATCGCAAGATCAGCTTCTAAACGTCGCGCCAGCCGCTGCAAGTTCGCTTCGCGGTTGGCATGTTTTGTCGTCGGCTGCGTCAGCGGCTGCAGGTTTTGCAGCCGTTTCAAAAGCCGCTGTCGCCGTCTGCGCAGCTTGTCGGCAAAGAAGCTTTCAAAGCTTCTGCCATAAACCAGCGACAGGGCCAGGATGTCCTGAAGCGAGGGTTCGGAATTGCCGCGTTCAAAACGCGAAATGGTGACGCGGCTGATATCCAGAAGATGTGCCACGTCAGATTGTGTGTACCCGGATTTGATACGTGCCAGATACACATCAAGAGCAAATTGTGTGGTCATAGAACGAGAAAAACAAATTAACTTTTAAGCCTCATTGAGATGATATCACTTTCCCAAAAAGCGTACAGGACCGCTGATGTCACTCTGGAGGCTGGTCCGCCGCTGGCGCTTCCTGGCCGGACTGGGCGTCAGCCCAATCTCGCAGCATTCTGTTTGTGCCAGGATGATCTGCCGAACCGGCGGACCAGCCCTACCAGTTGGTACGCGTGGCGGCGTCGTTTTCTTTCACGCGCGCTGTGACGACCTGAACAATCGCCCCTTTTGGGTGGGGGCGATGTCAGGTCACGGCGTATGAGGTGCTAGATCATATTTCGTTGTGCTTTTGAACAGGGATGAGAAAACGCCACCCTGCCTGTAGCAGGATGGCGTGTGTTTGATTGGAGGCTCAGAAGAGGTTGAGCTGCTTGCTGTCTTCGAGGTGGCGCGCCCAGCTCGGATCCCGCGCGACTTCATCCAGCCAGGCCAGAATGTACCTGCGGACATCATCTTCGTCTGTGACCGCGTCACCCGGCACGAAGTGCGAGCGATAGCCGGTTTCCGTGACTGGTAACCGTTCTGCGCAGTGCAGCTCGATGTGACAGTGATCGGTGTTCAGCCAGTTGGCCTGATATCTGACCTCGATGTCACGCTCGCACCAGACCAAGTCAAAACTGTCATAACCGTCACCCATGGCTAGTATTCACTGGCCAGCATGATGGTCAGAACGCGATGTGTCACAGCTTCATTGGCCGGATTTTCCGAACCCATTGTCAGGGTCGGATCGTAGCAGTCGATCTTCCAGAAGACCTTCTCGCCCTCAATCTCGACAGCACCAAAATCATGCTCGCCCCAGGGATCGTTGCCTTCTGAGAAGTCATCAAAAGTGCGAACTGCATTGACGGCGGCGACAATGAAGGCGCCGCCTTTCTCCTGCAGGCCCGAGGTTATCATCACGGACCCCTTGCCCTGACCAGAGGTGCGGAAGCGATCATTCAGCTCCTGCACTTTCTGGCTTGGAACCGTCTCTGCACGCCGCCAAACGAATGTGGTGTCGGCTTCGCATTGATGGCAGAACTCCTGGTCGAGCACCGTCTCGAGTTCCCACAGACCTGCCTCGGAATTCCAGCCCGCCCAGGCGTCTTTTGTCACGCGCGTCGATCCACAGGTCCGGCAATGTGGGACAGACCCGACATCGCCTGCGACATCTTCTTGCAAAGTACCCATCGCTGGTTCTCCTTCCGTATGGGTGGCCGCCCGGGATTATCCCGGACGCACCCTGCGGAAGGCGAACGAAAGAACGAACCTGCCTCTATTATGCCGGTCGTGCGAAGACAGGGCCAGGACCCCTCGTGTTCTTTGGAGTGCCATGCGCGGGCCTGGTGCTACTGTCCGGGTCTGGCAAGCTGAGGGTATGCGAACCGCGAACCTTATCGCCCAGGTGACCCTTGGCACGGCCTATCACCATTACACGCCATATGCTTTTGGGCAGACGTTGCCGGATCGGTTGCTGCATACCTATGTGATCGGCCAGACTGGCACTGGCAAATCCACCCTCATTGAAAACCTCGCGCGACAGGATATCGACCGGGGGCAGGGGTTCTGCCTGATTGACCCACACGGCGAGCTGGCCGAAACGCTTTCTGATCACCCAGATGTCCTGAACTGGCGTGTGGCTGATCCGGAGTCTCGGCTCGGATACAACCCCCTGCTGGGCGTCAGCGCCAGCCGCCGTCATCTGGTCACCTCCGGGCTGATTGAGGCGCTCAGAAAGCAATGGGCGGATGCCTGGGGTCCGCGCATGGAGCATTTGCTGCGCTACGCGGTTCTGGCCCTGCTGGAGCAGCCACAGGCCGATCTGCGCGACATCATGCGGTTGTTTCTGGAAAGCGATTTCCGACGTCAGGCCGTCACCCGGATCATTGATCCGCAGGTGCACGCCTTCTGGAGCCGGGAATACCCGGCAATGAACTACCGCACCTCTGCGGATGGGGTAGCCCCACTGGCCAACAAGTTGGGCGCTCTTCTCTCAAACCCGGTGGCGCGCAAAACACTTTGTGAACCCGAACAGCCGCTGTGGTTCCGCAAGCTGATGGATACGCAGCAGCACCTCGTCATAAATCTCAGCAAGGGCCAGCTGGGCGCGGATACGGCCAATGTGATGGGCGGTCTTCTTCTTGCAAGTATCGTCAACGCGGCGTTCTCGAGAGCGGATACCGAGGCCGCCAGGCGCAGGCCCTTCATTCTCTACGTCGACGAGTTCCACCACTTTAGCACTGCCGTCTTTGCCGATGCGCTGTCGGAATGTCGGAAATACGGGTTAGGTGTGGTTCTGGCGCAGCAATATACCACACAGACCGACAGGGACGTTCTGGAGGCGATCTTCGGCAATGTCGGCACCATCCTGGCCCTGCGCGTCGGCGCGCTTGATGCACCTATGATTGCGCAGCAGCTCCTCGCTGTGTCGCCCGAACAGCTGATCATGCAACCAAACCACCGCGCCTTTGTGCAGATGATCGTGCAGGGCCAAAAGCAGATGCCGTTCTCTGCCGACCTCCATCCGTCTCGTCGGATACATCGGCGGTCCTAGTTGTGTAATTCCTGCCTGGTATTCTTGATGGATGACCAATGAGGAAAGATTACAAGCGCATTTTGAACTTTGTGAACGGGTATATCTCCGGCTCTTGGCTGAGGGTGCTTGGCCGTTTGAGATACCCGAAGATTCGTCTGAATCCGACTCCTGTGATAGAGTCCAATCCATAGATCCTCCATTATGAAACCCTGTTTTGGCTACATCCGAGTAAGTACCCTGCGCCAGGGGGAGGGAGTCTCGCTTCAGGAGCAGAAAGACGCGATTATAGCCTGTGCGGCCCTGCGAAACCTGCAGATCATTGAATGGTTTGAAGAACTGGAAACAGCAGCCAAGTCGGGGCGACCGATATTCAACCGGATGATCGCACGGTTGCGCAAAGGGCATGCGCAAGGGTTCGTGGTCCATAAGATTGACCGCTCCGCCCGCAACCTTAAAGACTGGGCGTTGGTGTCTGAACTACCCGACGAGGGCATCGACGTCCACATCGCGACCGAAAGTCTCGACTTCAACACGCGGGGTGGCCGCATGACAGCAGACTTTCTTGCTGTGATTGCGGCTGATTTTATCCGCAACCAACGTGAAGAAACCAAAAAAGGGCTCAATGGGCGTCTCAAGCAGGGCCTTTATCCCTTCAGAGCGCCTTTGGGGTATTTGGACATGGGGCGAGGAGAGCCCAAGGCGCCTTGCCCGATCAAAGCGCCGCTGATCAAGGAACTGTATCAGCTTTATCTCTCCGGTCAGCACTCGCTTCGCAGCCTGCATACGGAAATGCAGCTACGGGGATTGACGGGATATAGCGGAAAGCCCGTGAGCTTGCATGGCATCGAAAAGATCCTCAGCAACACGTTTTATCATGGCCTCATCACCATCGCGCGCACGGGTGAAACCTATGAGGGGATTCACGAACCAATGGTATCTAAAACGGCCTTCCGTCAGGCGCAAAAGATCAAATCACGCCGCTGTGGGCCCAAAGTGACACGACATAGCCACCGGTTCATGGGACTGTTCCGATGCGGGCTTTGTCAGGGGCCAATGGTGCCGGAGCGGCAAAAGGTCGTGCATGTGTACTATCGGTGCACACTGAAAAGCTGCCCGATGAAAACTATCCGTGAAGATCGGCTGGAGGATGCAATTGTGAACCGGCTGGCGGAGATTCAGCTGAACAAAGACACTGTGGCTGAGCAGAAAAAGCGCTGGAAATCCGGTCGGGTTCAAGAAGAGCTTGTGCAGAAACGTCGTTCTCTTGCCTCCAGAATTGAGGTTGAAGAAACCCGGCTGGCGCGGGCAGCAGACCTGTTGATCGAAGGGGCTTTGGATCGCCAAACCTATAATGACAAGAAACGCGACGCGGAATTTGCTTTGGGCAGGTTGCGCGAAGATCTCGACAATCTACCCGATCCAAAAGCCATGAATTCCGCCCGTGATGCGTATATCCGCAAGATGTCCCGACTGTCATCTCTCTATAAGGCTGCCAACTTGTTCGAGCGCCGCCAATTGATTGAGAATACATTTGAGACGCGCCTGATCAGGCCGGAAGGCGTGGATCTCGAGCTCCGCGCCTGGACCGACCATCAAACATCCGTGCCGCAGGTTAATCGTGAGCGGGTAGTCAACTAGGGTCAGCACCCCGTGAATTTCCAGACCGATGAATTTGGCGATAGCGGACATGGCGTATCTGCGGCGAATCCAGCTTTTGAGGTTTCAAACATCGCTATTGTGGATGGTGTAACCTTGAAGCCAGAGGAGAACGACCATGAAACGCTACGTTGGAATTGATGTCGCCCAAGAGCAATGTGCCCTTTGCATTGTGGATGATGCAGGCGCGATCTTGTTCGAGGGGACCTGTGCGACGGACCCTGATGAAATTGTGCGCACCATCGCTACTATTGCCGATGATGTTGAAAAGATCGTGCACGAAACCGGCCCACTGTCGATTTGGTTAACGCGGGAGCTGGTCAAACGGGGGGCACCGGTGGTCTGTATTGATGCCCGTGCTGCTCACAAAGTGCTCTCCGCGCGCATGAATAAGTCTGATAAATCGGACGCTGTCGGGTTGGCACAATTGGCGCGCACGGGTTGGTATGGCGCGGTGCACATCAAGAGCGAGTCGAGCGATCAGTTACGCCTACTGCTTGCGGCACGAGAGCGGTTGATCCGTATCCGGATGGATATCGAAGGACAAGTGCGCGGTCTTTTGAAGGCCTATGGGATCCGGCTTGGGCCGGTAAATGCGGGCTACAGCCGAAAGAGCTTCCGCGATCAGCTTGGCCTGGCCATCAAGGGAGATCAAAGTTTGCAGATGATCTTCGCCTCATTGATCGCCGTGCATGAGACTGTCTGCATTGAGGCCACAGCGATCGATGCAAAGGTCCAGCAGCTTGCCAAAGACAACACTCTTGCACGGAGGCTGACCAGCATCCCTGGAGTCGGTCCAATCGTTAGCCTCAACTTCATCGCGACAATCGACGATGTGACGCGGTTTCGTAAAGCAACGGATGTTGGCGCTTACTTGGGCCTGACCCCACGACGATATCAATCCGGTGAAACAGATTGGTCGGGACGTATCTCTAAACGCGGTGACGGGGGCATGCGCAAACTGCTTTATGAAGCGGCCAACATCCTGATCCAACGTGTAGCGCGCTTCTCGCCGCTCAAAGCATGGGCCATGCGGCTTGTCGCACGAAGGGGTTTGAAGAAGGCTATCGTTGCTACGGCCCGAAAACTGGCTGTCATCATGACTCGCATCTGGCGCGACAGGACAACCTTCGCCTGGACCAAGGAGGAGCTACCTGCATGAGATAGCCAACAAACGAATACGCCCGTCCAGGTGTAACGACGTCCCATCGGGACGGTGGCCGGATGACCTCGCCGTCGAATGTCGATGCGCCTGAACTCAGGCGACCTCGCAGCGGACCTTTTTGAGGCACCAGTCCCCGACGCCATTATGAGGCGGCACCGCCGACCTCGGAGAGAACCATGAGCCCGATGAGACTGAAATACGCCCTTGAAATTAAGGCCGCAGATAGAGAACCTTCAGTCAAGTTTCTGCGAATGACGGCTTCGAGCCCGAAGCGGAAGCTCGCTGCGAGATGCGCGAACGGCGGCTTGGTTCTTGGGCCGGATTTGCGAATTTCCGGAAACACATTATAGTGATCGGATGGGCAAAAAGTTACATGACCTTCTCGAGCAAGATAGTCCAACCGACTTGCTTCGGATCGAACGAGCATTGCGATCCCAAGATGAGTTATCCGCCGATCAAGTAGCCGTTTTGGAGGCTTTGGTTTGGCAACGCTGCACGAGCGGAGCCGCCGGGTTACTTGGATGTGTTCTCCACCAAGATTGCGCAAAACGGATCGATGATCTGCCAGACCAGCTTGCACGCATAGGGGCTACAGATGCAGCCGAGGCAACAAGGGCGCTTCGGGATGCAATCCCCCTAGATGACGAGCAGATAAGGTATGGTTTGATGGACTGGATAGATACGCACCCCGACATCTACAACAAGGCCCGCGAGTTGGATGACGGTCTGAACGAGGTCGATCAGACCATCTGGGACTTCATGAAAGACGCTGCATCCGACATCCCCGATCTTGAGATACCAACGCGGATGAACTCCGTCGTGTCGTCAGTAGCCGGGCTATTTCGGTCTAGCGGTGGAAACTCCGTTTAGGCCTGCAGAATCGAATACCGGCAGAACCGAATGAATGTCGATGGCGGATTGACGATCGCCTCGACGTTGCGTTGGCCACCTTGATCTGCCAAGGTGGCGTCCTTTCTTTTCTTGATCTCGACTGATTTTCGAATGCTTCGCTCTTGCGTCCGGATTTCCAAGGTATTCTGATGGGCATTGCAGCGCTCGAAGCGGTCGATCGTTGCGAACCCGACCAAGGTCAGGTTGGGCCGTTCGTGTTGAAAAAGCCGGTGTGCTGCAAAGAAGACGTAAATCTGCAGAACACCCTTCCGCGAAAGCTCCGTCGAGCAAACAAAGTTTGCCCAAAGGTGACATGAAGGAACGCTGTTCCAAAATTTTGAGGCGAATTTCAGATTGCAGAGTTTTTCAACGAAATTTGATTAAAGCTGCTGTTGATACCTTGCCCGGTTGAGCTCAAAAGCCAAGTAGGGGCGCGCAGACGGTCAGCTTTTAGGCATGTGTGCCGCCGAAATCGATGCTGTCACCTGATGTTTCGCTCAATGCCGTTCAGTTTGAACGCTTTTTATATAGGCGATCAGGTCAGCGAGATGCTGCGTTACCATCATAGGTTGACCGCTGGGCAGTTTGATCGCAACTGACTGCGCGGTCTCCAAATACGGTCCAAAAATAGGCATATCACCGTGGTTGGCAACGATTAGTCTGCCGTCGATTTGCTTGGCAACCGCTTCGGCCGGAAATTCCCCGTCATTTCGTTCCGCAAGCGTCGTCAGTTCTGGTGGATCAATAGCCAGCATTTCTGCCATTGGCCCAATGCTCTCGGCATCTTTTCCATGACATTCCGCGCAAAAATATAAGAAGAGGTCCTGTCCATTCTGTACGTCGATGTTTTGGGCAGAGGCTGCCCCTGACAAGGTTATTGCTGCCAAAATCATTCTAAGCTGCACGAGTCCTCTCCCTTCATGCATTATGCTAAACTATTTCTGAACCAGCCTCCAACTCCAAACTTGATCGTGTTCGCAAAGCAGACGTTGAAGTGATTGGAGGTAAGGGCAGCTTGGTCCGGCAGAGCCGTCATTTGAGCGGATTTGCCGAACGTCCGCTATCAGAACAAGCAGTCATCGCCGTTGCCTCCGATTCACAGGCTCCGAACCCAGCCCATCTCTCGCGCTTCTTTGCCCAGAAACGAAGCCAACCGGCGAATGGTTTCCATCTGTCGGGTCCGCAGTCCCTGGCGATAGTTAGGATGCGCTTTGCCGGACGGCGCTCCACCGCCAGCGCCATGCATGCGACAGACGCACCAGCCTCGAACGGCGGGAGCCTTGCAACGCCCTCCGGTCCTCTTTGACGTTGCGCTGCATCTAGGCGCATCTCTGAGCCTTTGGGCGGGGTCTATGGGATTACCGTCACTTTTCATGCTCAGCCCTCCCCCCGGTGGCTTAAATCGCCCACAGGCGTCCGCAAAGCACGCCAAAGAGGTCATCTGACAGAAAAACTCAGATGTCGCCTTCGAGCCCGATGCAGACACATATCTGACGCCAGTCTTCGCCGATTTCGGCTTTGATGACACGGGGCCAGTTTTCTGGTATAAGTCGCGATATGGTGAGGCTATAGAACAAACAAAGTTAACGATCTCCAAACCTTCGGGCAAAACACATCGCTGCCAACTTTAGTGGCAGTTACTCCAAGGGGACGGAAACATGATTGATTGGGAGATAAGGGGCGAAGAGCTCGCGAACTGTAATTGTAACTTCGGATGCCCATGCCAGTTCGGCGTCTTGCCGACGGATGGCACTTGCGAAGCCGCAGTTGTCTACAAAATTCACAAGGGGCATTATGGCAATACGTCACTTGACGGTTTGACGGCGGCGGGCGTCTACAAGTGGCCTGGCCCGATTCACGAGGGCAACGGTCACATGCAGCTCATTATTGACTCAAATGCGGATGCAGACCAGCGCGCAGCGCTTCAGGCGATCATGACCGGGGCTGACACGGAAGAAATGGCCACCATGTGGTTTGTCTTTGGTGCGATGAGTCCTAACAGACATGACACGATCTACGCACCAGTTTCATTGGAAATGAAGATTGAGGATCGCGTTGGCAAGGGAGTTGCCGAAGGCGTTTTCGAAATCAACGCGGAGCCAATACCTAACATCGTCACAGGGGAGCCACACCGCATCGGCATCAGGTTGCCTCACGGATTCGAGTTCGGGTTTGCCGAAATGGCCAAGGGCCAAACCAAAACCTCGGGTGGCGATCTGGACCTGAACAAAAACACTGGCACCCACGCTCATATGGCAAGCTTGCACCTAACTGGCCAAGGCCGCGTCGCCGCATAATGGTCTGACCTGTGATGCAAGGTTCGATAGGGCCCGTCGAAAGGGTAATGGCGCGCGACACATTGGTGGTGACTGTTGCTGTTTTAACGATCGTGCTGTTGGCCGGTCTTTACACAGTTAACGGCGTCGGCATGAACATGTCGGCGCTGGACATGACGAGGATGGCGGGCCCGATCGGCGACCCCATGGCAATGGGTGAAGCGCAGACCTGGGCATTTGGCTACGCGCTCCTCGTCTTTCTGATGTGGTGGGTAATGATGATCGCTATGATGACGCCAAGTGCCGCACCAACGCTTTTGCTCTACACTGCACTGAAACGGCACAGTTCGGAACGCGCGTCGGCGACGAAACTCAGCCTGATCTTCCTTGCCGGCTATCTTCTAATTTGGGGTGGCTTCAGCCTGCTGGCGACAGGGGCGCATTGGGGAACGGAAAAACTTGGTCTGGTTGATGGGCCGATGATGGTTCTCGCGTCACGGCCCACCGCGGGCGTAGTGCTGATCTCAGCGGGTCTCTTTCAATTTTCAGCGCTAAAGACGGCGTGTCTGAAACAATGCAGTTCGCCCGCAGCCTTTCTGACACGTCATCGCAGGAAAGGCAGCGGAGGCGCGCTTCTGATGGGGATGCATCACGGCGCTTTCTGCTTTGGCTGTTGCTGGGCGTTGATGGCGCTGCTCTTTGTCGGCGGCATCATGAACCTTTACTGGATTGTTGGCCTTGCTCTGTACGTGCTGGCCGAAAAAATCATTCCTAAACCGCGCTTCTTCTCGAGACTAACAGGAGCCCTCCTGATTGGCTGGGGAATTTGGTGCATTTTTACATCTGTGTAACTGCGACAAAAAGAAAGGATGACTCATGGCTTACAAGGATTGGTATGTCGAAGGACCGGCATTCGGGAACTGCAATTGCGGCTATTCATGCCCTTGCCAGTTCGAGGAGGACCCAACCCATGGCAACTGCCGCGGATTTGAGGTGATGGAGATCACCAAGGGGCACTTTGAGGACTTTGAACTCACGGGTTTGAAAGTCGCTGTGCTTTATGCGTGGCCCGGGCCAATCTACGAGGGTAAGGGCGAGATGCAGTTGATCATTGATCCTGCGGCATCGCCCGCTCAGCGTGCAGCTCTTGAGACGGTTCTCACCGGCGGCGAGACCGATGAGGAGGCAACACATTGGTGGGTATTCCGCGCCATGTGTCCGACGCTGCATGACACCGTTTTTGAGTCCATCGACTTCACCTCAGACATGGAAGCGCGTACGGCATCGGTGAAAATCGGCGATGTGCTGGCATCTTCTGGGCGCCCAATCAAGCCGCCACATAGCGATGGTGAGCATCGTGTTCGCATCGACATGCCCAACGGTATCGAATTTTCAGTTGCCGAAGTGGGCAACGCATCGACCAAAGGCACTACGGCCATCGCGCTTGATTTGAAGGATAGCTACGGTCAGTGGCATTTCATGAAGCACGGGCCGCACGGCGTCGTTCATTAGCGCTGATGTTGCCGTTCGGCAGTTGATGTTTTCCACACGCAGTGACTGGCTGTCTCACCTGCTGAAAAGCGTCTGCTTCGTCCGCATCTGAGACATCCGAGGCGTGCGCAGCGATCGACCGGTTTTCCGCACTGCGGTCATTGGTGCGTCGACCCGTTGAAACCGCCGCCGTGCCCGGACATTGGGAGGGAGACCTGATCGCAGGCTCCGGCAACAGCTTCATTGCTACTCTCGTCGAGCGGCGCACGCGGTTTGTGATGCTGGCAAAGGTTGGCAATAAAGACAGCCACAGTGTCATCCAGGCGTTGATCAAACAATCCCGCAAGTTACCCAAGGAGCTGTATCGTTCTCTGACATGGGATCGCGGAACAGAGATGGCCGGACATAAGACGTTCACCATGGCGACGGATATTGATGTCTTTTTGTGTGAACCTCACAGCCCATGGCAACGCGGCACCAACGAAAATACTAACCGCCTGCTGCGACAGTACTTCCCAAAGGGCACGGATTTGTCGATACATAGTCAAGCAAAGCTCAGCGCCGTCGCAAGGCAGCTCAACGAACGACCCCGAAAAACGCTCAACTACGAAACACCCGCCGAGCGTTTCAATGCCTGTGTTGCAGCGACCCTTTGAGACCGCCCCGCAACTCGGTCATTCGTGCAATCCGCAGCGAGCGGCGGTTCTGAGCCGATTCTGTGGAAAAACAACGTGTTGCTGTTGCAGAAAGTGTGGTTCTGAACAGAGCGCGAGCGCCTTTTCTATCAGGCTTTGCGCGTTTGCTGCGGTGCAGGAAGGATCTTGGCCAGTTTGCGGAGG
>NZ_FWFJ01000092.1 GCF_900172365.1 Roseovarius gaetbuli | reverse complement strand
GCAATGGCTCTGGACTTACAACAATGAGCGCCCCAACATGGGCATCGGCGGCATAACACCCGCTATGAAACTGAAAACAGCTGCGTGATTTCTACGGCTGGACCCCATTGAAAATGGGGGGATTACCCCGCCACCGTGGCATCGCCACAACGGACAAGGCCGATCCCCGTCATGATCTTCAGCTTGCCCTGTGACGCCCATCCGGCGATGTCGGAGACAGAACAATCCCAGCGGACTGAGACTTCATAAAGCGAAAAAAACACGCGCGGTGGTAATGCCACGGCGACTCCCTCCTCAATTCGGTCAAGGGGGAGACCATGCCTGTGCCCTGCTGACCATTTTTATGGCAAGACAGGAAACTCCGGGCGCAAAAGGTCAGGGCGTAAGCTCGCCTTTTTCAACAGTTCTGCACGAAATGAGTCGTCCTGTCATGATTCTGATTGAGGCCTGCTCGCCTCATGCGTGTAATCTGCATCCGTCCGGGATCGGGAGCAATAGGGGCAGAGCAGGAATCTGTGCATAACGCTGCGGCAGGAATGGTCGTTGGTGTGGAACGTATGGTAAACTTGACTTTCACGTCATGAACTGACCCCAAGCTGGACAGACGGACCTCGACGCAAGGTGCGGTGAAGGGTAGGAAAAGGGTCCGGAGAATCGGATGCTACATCGGCGTCGAACGGCAGCCATGCGCAAGGAGCCGACGCCGCAAAGTTGCGAGCTATTTTCGGCCTCTGGGATGTGACATGCCCATTACTGCCGTTCGCCAAGGCAAGCGAATGAAACGCTGCGGCCCGTCACAGCAGCCATTTGCTACAATTGCGAGATGTTGGTGCGGACAAACTGAGGTGCCAATGGCTCAAGTCCTCTTCTGCGATCACAGCTAATGCATAGTCCCGGTACTAAGGACCGAGAGATTGAAGTGTTGGGTCTGTCGACAAGAAATCTATGGCCTGAGGGTCTGGTTCGCTCCATATCAGGGAATGCCCTTCATAGACTTGTTTGACCGTTGCCCACGAGGTTTCTGGGAAGCTACAAACTCAGTCACACTCTCAATGGGTTCCTTGTTCGTTCGAAAAAATGGTACAGAACTTTCGAAGCGTGCAAACTGAGGTAGTCAGTGGAGGCGTCCCGTGACGAAAAGCAACCCACAGAGAGCTCGCAAATGAAGTTTCATGTAATTCCAGCGAAGAGTCGCCCGCCGTCGTCCGGCTGCAACGAGGTTTATCTCACTATTGATCACTGGAATGACTACTCCTTCGTCACGAGCTTTGCCGTCCATGTGTTCGATGAAGACGGTACAGGTCACAGCTTGTCGAACGTGAGGATAGGATTCGTCGGTCAAACCCAAGAGGATTCAACGTACTCAAAGCTGGGCGATACTTTCGACAGATTGGGTGAAGGTTATTTCTCCCTCGGAATGGACGTCGAATATTATAAAGACTTATTCGCTGACTTCAGTGAAGAATGGCGACGCGAATTCCTGACGCGAATGTGTGATGTCGTTTGGGACAAGGACCTTCTCGAAGCGATAAAGAGCGAAAGGGTCTTTGAAGTCTCTCACCTCCGCTCGATCTCAATGAGCAAAATTCGAGATCAATTCGCCAGCGTGCTTGGAGGCGACGTTCTCCTAACTAATTATAAGTTTGGGTTTTGTCTGCCGCCTTCTGAAAAATTTGCCGGTTTCGATCTTCCTTTTCGAGTTAGGGCAAGCTCGACACCCAGTACAAACATGCATGCTTTGATCGGTAGAAACGGAGTTGGGAAAACAACTCTGTTGAATTCAATGGTCAAAGCGGTTGCCGATCATGTGGAGACGGAAGCATACTTTTATACACGCGATATCTTTGAAGAGGTTGAGAAAAACAACGAATACTTCAGAAGTTTAGTATCAGTTGCTTTTAGCGCTTTCGATCCATTTGACCTTCCCGGCGAGGGCGATGACACGCCGTACACATACATCGGCTTGACTGATTATGCCGATGATGATGGCGCGATCATAAAATCAAAAGTCGAGATTTTTGAAGAATTTGTCGACGGTCTAGCGTTTTGTTTGGAAGATGATCGCAGGCGAAACCGGTGGATCCAAGCAATTGAAACCCTCCAAAGTGATGAGAATTTCGCCGATATGCGGCTATTGTCATTGGCGGAACTGCGCGGCGAGGAATTAAAGAAACGTGGGCTCTTTTTGATTGATAAGATGAGCTCTGGGCACGCGGTAGTGATTCTTGCAATGACCCTTCTGGTGATGAAGGTTGAAGAGAAGACACTGGTGCTATTCGACGAACCAGAAAGCCATCTCCACCCACCTCTACTTTCTGCTCTGATGCGAAGCTTAAGCCAACTCCTGCACACGCGAAACGCAGTCGCGATAATTGCGACCCACTCCCCGGTCGTTTTACAGGAAATCCCGAGGTCTTGTGTTTGGAAGGTTTTTCGGAGCAAGCTTGTATCAGAGAAAAAGCGCCCAGATACAGAGACTTTCGGTGAGAATGTGGGTGTCTTGACCCGAGACGTGTTCGGCCTTGAGGTCTCCCGATCAGGATTCCATACCGTACTGTCCGAACTAGTTGGCCAAGGTGGGACGTACGATGAAATCATGGAGAGGCTAGGCGGAAGTCTGGGCAATGAGGCTCGGGGAATTCTCAAGGCGATGATCATTAATCGCGATGAGGGGCATATCGAAGAATGAAGAGGTTAGACGCACCGCCTTATGCTTCAATAAATCTGTACGATGAAAGCGTCGCAGGTTTAGGTGACGAGTTACTTAAAAAGAAGTTTTTGCACAATCGACCGACAGTCGTCGAAGCGTATGGACGGTTTGATGAAAGCTCGCAGACCAAAACCTGGTGTGATCTCCCAAGGGCTGCTCATGGTAATCCAGAGGCGATCGTTTTGGGCTCACTCTTAAAAGGTGAGTTGGTGAGCCTTTACGATGAGGGCGTTGTGAAGTCTAAGGGTAAACCAAGAAATATGTACGATCAGATCAAATTGGGCGCCCACGATGAGTGCCCATATTGTGGAGGTATGGGGGAAATGGGTGAAGTAGGTGAACTAGGCACTGCAGATCACTTTTTGCCGAAGGCATACTTCCCAACTTACGCCGTTCTACCACTAAATTTGGTGCCCGCATGTCAAGTCTGCAATAAAGGGATGGGAGGTAGTTTTCCGACGGACGAAAACTCTCAGCCACTGCATCCGTACTTGGACGAAGACCATTTTTTTCTGGAGAAATGGACTTCGGCATCCGTTCGTAATGAAGATCCTTTGGTCGTTGATTTTGAGGTGAAGTCACCAGCTAGTTGGCCCGAAAAGGACCGACAACGTGTCACGGCACACTTTAAAGCTTGCAAGCTTGAGGCACGGTACCGCTCTCGTGCATGGACGGAGCTCACTCCCTTGATATCTCAGCGCAAGTCTACACTAAGGATATTTAGCTCTGAGCAGTTCCGCGAGCACCTCTTAGTGATCGCGAATGAGCCGAACCTGCCGATAAATGGTTGGAAGCGAACGCTGTATTCTGCATTGGCCGCCTCGCAATGGTTCTGCGAGGCAGATTTCGCCTGACGCTGTCGCCTGTACGTTCCGCAACTTGATCCGGAATAGCTGTTCGAGAACCGCAAGCGGTTCTTCATCCCGCCCGGTTCCACGGTAGCAGTTGATCGATGTCCTTTTTGCTTGTGCCCGTAGACGATGGCCGAGAGTACACCTGTCAGGTGGTAATCCCCCCATTTTCAATGGGGTCCAGCCGTAGAAATCACGCAGCTGTTTTCAGTTTCATAGCGGGTGTTATGCCGCCGATGCCCATGTTGGGGCGCTCATTGTTGTAAGTCCAGAGCCATTGC
>NZ_FWFJ01000029.1 GCF_900172365.1 Roseovarius gaetbuli | reverse complement strand
TCCGACCAAAAACGCTTCTTCTGACCCTTCTTGCCCGCCATATCCGCCCTCAAGATGTCCACTATCAATAGTGGACACTTATCAACACACTCTATGAAATGTCAGAGCAGCGAGGCCGGACGCTTACTCACGAATCCTGTCGCTTCTGCAAGATGCATCCCCGTGTCTGAGACCAGAGCAACCATCCAGGACATCATCATGAACCCTGCACTCAGACTGTATACGATGGATCGCTTCAATGGGGAGTGCCGCACGTGCGCCCAGAAGCGGCATGAGCGCGTGAGATAGATTGGGGTTGGCCTCAATAATGGGATGCAGGCGTACTCGCCTCTCTCTCGAGACGGGCCTTGCGAAGTCTTGCTGTTTTAACTTGGCTTTTTTCCGCTTCCCCTTCGAGGATTCCCTTCGCAGCGCGCGTGGTTTTGTCCAACGCGGTTTCAGCACGAGGCTTAAGAGTTTTGAACACGGTTGTCTTTGTCAGTGTCGTCATTACAGAGTCTCCTTAAAGTCGTCGTTGTTTTGGGGATGCGCTGCAGACTAATTAGAACCAACACTCCTCATCTGGACGTCGACATGGCGCTGTCGAAAGCATCTGAGATTCTGTCCCAGGCCTTGTCGAAGCTGGACTCGCGGAGTTCCTTTAACTTGGCCTCGGCCTCGTCGCGCTGATGCGCATCTCGTCTAATTGCTATCCGCGTCTGCATATCCTCGTGTCGTCATTTTTAGATGACGGGAATTTCGCCCTTAGCGAACCTTCACGACCCTCGCAGCGACCGGTAGCTTCGAGCCCATCCGAGGATCAGAACCAGTGAGCCGTCCGGAAACTCGACGCGTCTTCATGTTGCTCCGACTACTTCTTTTCGTCGATCAAGTTTGGATCTGTGACCGGCTTGGGGTTGCTTGAATCTTCCGAAGTCGGGCGAGATTGGGACCGCATTCCTTGTCCCCTTGCGCCACGTCGTCTGGACGCGCTCTTCGGTGCAGGTACTGCAAGAAATTCGGCGAGGTTGAACTTGGGCTTCATGGAAAACATGGTCATCGAATAATCCTTTTATGTGGCGCAAGTTTTAGCGCCTCTCTTTGGAATGTGGGGTCTGGCACCCAGTCATACAAACGGCCTTGGGTCAGATTGGCACCGACAAAACTGTTAAAAGACAATTCGCACAGTGCTGGGAGCCTTGAACCTCTGCAGAGTGCACGGTAACCAACGCCTACTTCGCGCGTGGTCACCGTTCTACCACTTAAAGCGCAGACAATTTCTGGGCACATTCCTTCGCTACGCCCGGCGTTGGCTTTTCGGCGCCAGAGAATGTCGCCCAGCCTGCTTTTTCAAGCGAACGGCTTCGCGTGTAGCTCGCTTCAGCCATTAGGGCGTCTAGGTTCATCTCTGCGTCTGAATCGGCCTGAAAATTCATAACACAGATCGGTGAGAGTGCGGCAACTACGGCAGCACTTGCCTCGGCCGCGCTCTGCTTGGCAGCGGTGCCGCCAAGCGTCCAGCCACCCCAGTTGAACCCGATTGTGATTGCGACAACCGCACCAAGGGCGAAGCCCTGCGATAGGCGTTTGAGTGACTCGCCTTGGATCGCTGCGGGAAATTCCATTTTATATTCCTTCCGTCCGATCTCTCGGCACATTGGGAGCGAAAGCTCCTCGGCGCCGTCATACCAGACTGTTTGTGGAAAAGCCGTGCCCGCCCGTATCAGCGCTGCACTGTTTCGCTTATGCACCAAAATCCAAGAAAAGTAAACCTCTGCGCAACCATCAAAAAATGGCTACCGGATCATTTTGCGGGAACGTTAGGATCTCAACCACAGTGACCTGAGCCCCCAAGCTTCCTCCATCTCGCGGAGAGTCTTTGATTGTCAGTCATGATTTATAGCGCTCCGAATGCGTCAATGAATTTCGGTAGGTGTCAGTAAGTTCGCAACGAATTGAATAGCCCAATTCCTCCTATCCCGCACAGCGGAAATTGGTGGTGAAATTAGCAAGCTTCCGCTCTTTGCCCTTCAAACCCAACGATATCTTGTCGCTGCGTTGTCGATCCGATCATTCACCGGCACGGAGTGTTCTTCGGGGTATCTCTGCAACGCGTTGACGTGGTTTTTCATGAAGTCTGAGAATTCGTCACCCGACCCGCCCGTAGCAGCGGCGCGGGATATGAAGAGACCGAGCAATTGCCGGTTCAATATGCGTATGCCTCTTTATTCAGGGGCCTGTCTGTATGCATGAAGGATATCGTGCATCACCGAAAAGTAAAAAGGCAGGCTCTTCGCGGAGATACTTTTTAATGGTGTTGCGAGACAAACCCGTACGTCGCGCAATCTCTCGTATTGGCATTTTGTCACGCAATGCCCAGCGTCGAATAACACTCAAAAATCCCATGTCGATCACTCCATGTCTCCCTGAACAAAACTGTCAGGGCAATGTGTTCACATGGGTCAATTCTCAGTGACAATTTATGGGGCTACCGGGTCAGTTCTCAATGACATTCAACATCCCTGGGCGCATTGCCTCAATGAGTGCTTCTTCAGTCATGCCTTCGCCGTCATCGAGGATACCTATTGCGGGCTCATCGCTCAGCGTTTCGGCAAGAAGCTGAATTGACTTGGCGCCCGCCGTGACGGAATTATCGATGATATCGGCCAGCGCAGTGTCGAGAGAATAGCCAATATCGCGCAAGCTTTCCACGAGGGAGGCGGCGTGAGGCGTCGCGTCTTCTGTGCGTTCGGCGTGCTCCGCATTATGCTTTTTCATAATCAAAATGGCCTGCTAAAAAAGTAGTAACATTCCATAAAAAAACACTTTTTCGAACGCGAGCACAACCCCAAGGTTGAACCGCACCAATTACATTGGAGATCAATAGCTTTTCTTCACGTGATCGCACTTCTTGCAAAGTCACGCTACGGGAAGAGCTGAATGAAGGAAATTGACGTTAGACGGTTGAGAGATCAGGGCTTTAGCGTCGTGCCCGGCTGCACATGCTAGCGACCTCAAGTGCTCCACAGTCGCGCCTCTAAGAGCGCCGGACTTTAAAAGACTAACCGAAGATGGCCAAAGTTCAACCGACCACTCTGGATGCGTCTTTGGTTTTTTGAGTGCGAGGCCCAATTTTGACGCCGTCACGGCCGGCACAATTGGCCTGGCGCGCATTCCGAGTCGTCTGCCGACCTTTGTGCCTGCAAAGTGCCGGATAAGAGGGCTGAATAAGTGTTCCGGAGTCAAAAATTTCGACCGGACTAAGCATTTGAATTTTTTGAAAAAATGGTTGATGGCTGGGGTGGTAGGATTCGAACCTACGATCTCCTGTACCAAAAACAGTTGCCCTACCGCTAGGCCACACCCCAATCGTGTCGCGGTAATTACTCTGGACCTTGGCGCGGTTCAAGAGCGGAAGGCAAAAAAAACGTGTTGAACTGTCGAATGTTGACTATCACTTTGATACTAAAAGAAAAACAACCTGAACAATCGGGTTGATCCTATTCAAACACCTCATCGGGGCCCACGCCCCAGAGCGCCGTTTTGGGGGCCCAGCCGTCATATCCGGCGGCGGAAATCTCGCACCAGTCCAATGCGCATTCCTCGAGTCGCGCAATCACGCCGCTTTCAAGCTGTGCGGCGACCATTGCGCCGGGCTCGGGCTTGGCGAGAATATCCAGCATATCCTGTTCGACAATCGCGGTGCGCACGCCCGACAAAAGCGTGTAATGCACCCAGCCCCCGGCGCCGTCCCGGTCGCGCACACGGCGCCAGTGGCCATGCTCTGCGGTGATCTCAAGCGGCATGTCGCGGCGCTTGAACACCCAGTCGATCCGATGGGTCAGGCTTGGACCGCGCCGCACGTTGCCCTCGGACGCCTTCATCGACACGAACCGCGGCAGCGGCAGGTTGGTGACGGGGCCACGCTCCTGGGCGGCCCCCGCCATTGGCAGCGACAGCACCAGCGCCGTGAGGGCGGCAATACCTGATTTCATGGTCTTTATCCGTTTTATGCTCGACAATGCGCACGGGGTTCTTGTGCCCCGCTCGTTCCTGCGTCACTCTGGCAGCAACGCGCTTGAATTGCAAAGCACAAGGAGGGTCTTGATGCCATCTACACGCCTGAGTGTTGTCGTAACGCGACGCTTGCCGGAACCTGTTGAAAAACGGATGAGCGAGCTTTTCGACCTTACGTTGCCCGAGCGCGACGAGCCGATGACGCGCGCCGACCTAATAAAGGCGGTGAAGGACGCGGATGTTCTGGTGCCGACGCTGAGCGACAAGATTGATGCAGGGGTGATTGCGCAGGCCGGCGATCGGCTCAAGCTGATTGCGAACTATGGCGCGGGGGTGGATCATATCGACGTTCACACCGCGCGCCAGCATGGCATTCTTGTGTCAAACACGCCCGGTGTTTCCGCCGATGATACGGCCGATATGACGCTCGCGCTTATCCTCTGCGTGACCCGGCGTTTGCCCGAGGGGCTTGCCCGGATGCAGGCCGGTAAATGGCAGGGCTGGTCGCCCAACGCCCTGCTTGGCGGGCGCGTTGCCGGGCGCCGTCTTGGCATTCTCGGCATGGGCCGGATCGGTCAGGCGGTGGCGCGGCGCGCGGCGGCCTTTGGCATGCAGATCCATTATCACAACCGCCGCCGTCTGCGCCCCGAGATCGAACAAGAGCTTGGCGCGACCTATTGGGAGAGCCTGGACCAGATGGTCGCGCGGATGGATGTGATCAGCGTGAATTGCCCGCATACGCCCTCGACCTTTCATTTGATGAACGCGCGCCGTCTCAAGCTGATGAAACCCGAAGCGGTGATCGTGAACACCAGCCGTGGCGAGGTGATCGACGAAAACGCCCTGACACGGATGTTGCGCGCGGGCGAAATTGCCGGCGCCGGGCTTGACGTTTATGAGCATGGCACAGAGATCAACCCGCGCCTGCGCGAGCTTGATAACGTCGTACTCTTGCCGCATATGGGCTCGGCCACGCTTGAGGGGCGCATCGAGATGGGCGAAAAGGTTCTGGTCAATATCAAGACCTTTGACGACGGTCACCGCCCGCCTGATCAGGTTGTGCCTGCCATGCTTTGACCGGATGCAGGGCGGCCCGCGTGAGCGCTCGCATCTTGCCGTGAATGGCCCTATGAGGGTGCGATGAGCACAGCCCAACCCTTTGAGATCTTTCTCGCCGCCCCGCCCGGACTCGAGGCCGCATTGGCCATTGAGGCCGCCGAAAAGGGCTTTGGCCCCACCACCGAGCATCCGGGGGGGCTTAGTTTTATGGGCGGTTGGCCTGATGTGCAGCGCGCCAATCTTGAATTGCGCGGCGCCGGGCGTGTGTTGGCGCGGATCGGATCGTTTCGCGCCTTTCACCTGGCACAGCTTGACAAGCGGTCGCGCAAATTCGACTGGGCGGCGTTTTTGCGCCCCGATGTCCCCCTGCGGGTCGAGGTGACCTGTCGCAAGTCGAAAATCTATCACGCGGGGGCCGCCAGCGAACGCATCAAGCGCGCGATTTCCGAGACCCTTGGTGCGCCGCTGGATGATACCGCGCCGCTGCGCCTTATGGCGCGGATCGAGGACGATCTTGTCACCTTCAGCCTTGATACCTCGGGCGAGCCGCTGCACCGGCGCGGCCATAAAGAGGCGGTGGGCAAGGCGCCGATGCGCGAAACGCTGGCCGCGATGTTTCTGCGCGACTGTGGCTATGACGGGAGCGAGCCGGTGGTCGATCCGATGTGTGGTTCCGGCACCTTTCCGATCGAGGCGGCCGAGATCGCGCTTGGGCTTTTGCCCGGACGCGCGCGCCATTTCGCGTTTCAGGACATGGCCGGATATGACGCGGAGGCTTGGGAGGCGATGCGCGCCGGTGGACCGCCGCGCGACACGCCGCTGCGCTTTTACGGGTTTGATCGCGATGCGGGCGCGGTGCGCATGGCCACGGCCAATGCCGCGCGCGCCGGGGTCGATCATATTACCGAGTTCACCTGTCAGCCGATCAGCGCGCTTTTGCCCCCAGAGGGGCCGCGAGGCCTTGTGATGGTGAACCCGCCCTATGGCGCGCGGATCGGCAATCGCAAGCTCTTGTTCGGACTTTACGGCGCCTTGGGCGAGGTATTGCGCACGCAGTTTCGCGGCTGGCGCGTCGGCATCGTGACAAGCGATGCGGGTCTTGCGCGCGCGACCGAGCTGCCGTTTCTGCCGGATGCGACCTCGGTGGCGCATGGCGGGATCAAGATCACGCTGCACCGCACGGGGGCGCTTCGCTAAACCGAAAATGGGGGCAATCATGCGCTTAAAGATGTTGGTGACGGGGATGGTTTTGGCGTTGGCCCTTGGGCCCGCGCAGGCGCAACAGGCCGCCGATGCGATTGCCCCGGAAGGGGCCGCCGCTGGCTTGGCACAGGTGACGCCCCGGCTGGCCGCCTCACGCGCGCTCAAAGATGCGGGCCTGCCGGTCGAGGCCGAAAACTGGATGATCGCCGCCGCCAATCCGCTTGCGGTGGATGCCGGCGCGCGGGTGCTTGCGACGGGTGGCACCGCCGCCGATGCCATGATCGCGGTGCAGGCGGTTCTGGGGCTGGTCGAGCCGCAAAGCTCTGGCCTTGGCGGCGGTGCGTTTCTGGTCTGGCACGACGGGGCGAGCGGCAAGATCACCACGCTTGATGGCCGCGAAACCGCGCCGCTGGCGGCGACGCCCAAGCTGTTTCTCGACGAGGCCGGTCAGCCGCTCAAATTCTTTGACGCGGTGGTTGGCGGGCGCTCTGTCGGCACACCGGGCACGCCGGCCCTGATGGCCGAGGCGCATCGCCGCTGGGGGCGCGCCGATTGGCCGGGGCTGTTTGACGAGGCGATAACGCTGGCCGACGGTGGCTTTGCGGTCAGCTCGCGCTTGGCCAGCCTGATCGCGGGCGACGCCGAGCGCCTGTCGCGGTTCGAGGATACGCGCGATTATTTCCTGCCCGGCGGCGCGGCGCTGCGCGCAGGGCAGACTCTGCGCAACCCCGAGTATGCCGACACGCTCCGGCTTTTGGCGACGACGGGGGCACGCGGCTTTTACTCCGGCGAAATGGCGCTTGATATTGCCGAGCGGGTGCAGCGCACGGGCAAAAGCTCAGGCGTGCTGGCGCCGATTGACCTTGCGATTTACCGGGTCAAGGAACGCCCGGCGGTCTGTGCGCCCTATCGCGGCTACGAGGTATGCGGCATGGGTCCGCCGTCCTCTGGCGCGGTGGCCGTTGGGCAGATTTTAGGCCTGCTAGAGGGCTATGACCTTGCCGCACTTGGCGCCGAGAACCCCGAGGCCTGGCGCCTTATCGGCGATGCCAGCCGTCTGGCCTTTGCCGACCGGGGCCGGTATCTCGCCGATAGCGATTTCGTGCCGGTGCCGGTCAAGGGCCTGCTGGCGGGCGGCTATCTCGCTGAGCGCGCCAAGCTGCTTGGCGGCGATGATGCGCTGCCCGAGGTGAGCCCCGGCACGCCCGAGTTTGATCACGCGCTCAACTGGGGCGATGATCAGTCGATCGAGCTTCCTTCGACCTCGCATATCTCGATCTATGACCGCTATGGCAACGCCCTGTCGATGACCACGACGATTGAAAACGGCTTTGGCTCGCGCCTGATGATGGGTGGGTTTCTGCTCAATAACGAGCTGACGGATTTTTCCTTTGCGACCCACGACAACGGGCGCCCCATCGCCAACCGGGTTGAACCGGGCAAGCGGCCGCGCTCTTCTATGGCGCCGACGATTCTGCGCAAGGATGGCAAGCCGGTGCTGATCATCGGAAGTCCGGGCGGCAGCCGGATCATCGGTTACGTGGCCAAGAGCATCATTGCCTGGGTCGATTGGGGCATGGACGTGCAAACCGCCATTGGCCTGCCGCATCTTGTGAACCGCTTTGGCAGTTATGACCTTGAGGCGGGCACATCGGCGGGCGCATTGGCCGCGCCGCTTGGCGAGATGGGATACGAAGTAGGATTGCGCGACCTGACTTCGGGCCTGCACGCGATTGAGGTGGGTGATACCCTGCTGGGTGGCGCCGATCCGCGCCGCGAGGGGCTGGCTTATGGCGAGTAACGCCTAGGGTCCACACTCGCTAGTCCTGCGCAAGGTCGCGCAGGATCGGGCAGTCTGGGCGATTGTCGCCGGCGCATTCACGCACCAGATGGCGCAGGGTGGCCTGCATGGATTGAAGCTGTTCGATCTTTTCGTCGATGCGGGCAAGATGCTCTTGCGCGAGGCGTTTGACATCGCCGCTATTGCGCTCCTGATCCTCGTACAGCGCCATCAAGGTGCGGCAATCCTCAATCGAAAACCCAAGCGTGCGGGCGCGCCCGAGAAAAGCAAGCTTGTGGGTATCGGCGTGTTGAAACACGCGGTATCCGTTGGTGTCGCGCGCCGGGCGGATAAGGCCGATATCCTCGTAATAGCGGATGGTCTTGGGCGGCAAACCGGTGCGCTTGGAAACGTCAGAGATATTCATGCCGCGCCGCCTTTCATCGCGGGCGCAACCCGGCGCAGGCGCAGCGCGTTCGACAGCACGAAGACCGAGCTAAGCGCCATCGCCCCCGCCGCCAGCATCGGAGAGAGCATCAGCCCGGTCAGCGGATAAAGCGCCCCCGCCGCCACCGGGATAAGCGCAGCGTTATAGGCAAACGCCCAAAACAGGTTTTGGCGGATATTGCGCAGGGTGCGACGCGACAGATCAAGCGCGTTGACCACGCCGACAAGGTCGCCCGACATCAACACCACATCGGCCGCTTCGATGGCGACATCGGTGCCGGTGCCGACGGCAATGCCGACATCGGCATGGGCCAGGGCCGGGGCGTCGTTGATCCCGTCGCCGACAAAGGCCAGCGTGCCGAACCGCTCGCGTAGCGCGGTCAGAGCTTTTACCTTGCCCTCGGGCAGAACCTCGGCCTCGACGTGATCAATGCCAAGATCGCGGGCGATTGCCTCGGCCGTGCCCTGGCTGTCGCCGGTGATCATCGCCACCTTGACGCCTTTGGCATGCAGCGCGTCAATCACCGCGCGGCTTGTGAGTTTGACCGCATCGGCGATGCCAAGAACGGCGGCAAGGCGGCCATCAACGGCGATGTAGATCGCGCTTTGCCCCTTATCGGCGAGAGCATTGGCGGCGGCATCAAGTGCGCTTGTGGCGATCCCCTCGCGCAGCATCAGGCGATGCGCGCCAATCAACAGGTCACGGCCCTCGACCTGCGCGGAAATGCCATGGCCGGGAATGGCCTTGAAGGCGCTTACCTTGGGAAGGGCAAGGTCGCGGCGCGCGGCCTCATCCTCGATCGCGCGGGCGATGGGATGTTCGGACTTGCCCTGCGCGGCGGCGGCAAGGCGCAGGACATCGTCGGGATCCACGCCGGAAGCGGTTTCAATCACGGTGATGCCGGGCGTGCCGATGGTCAGCGTGCCGGTCTTGTCAAAGGCCACCACGCGCACCTCATCAAGCCGCTGCAACGCCTCGCCCTTGCGAAACAGCACGCCGATTTCGGCGGCGCGCCCGGTGCCCACCATGATCGAGGTCGGCGTCGCCAGCCCCATCGCGCAGGGGCAGGCGATGATCAGCACCGAGACCCCCGCCACAAGCGCATGGGTCAGCGCGGGCGCGGGCCCGAAGATCAACCATGTGGCCACGGCGACAAGTGCCACGGCCATCACCACCGGCACGAAAATCCGCACGACCTTATCGGCGAGGGCCTGCACCGGAAGTTTTGCGCCCTGCGCCTGTTCCACCATCTCGATGATGCGGGCAAGCACTGTGTCGCTCCCGACCGCCGTGGCGCGATAGCTTAGCGCGCCGTCGCCGTTGATCGTACCGCCGACAAGCATGTCACCGATGGATTTGGCCACCGGGGCAGGTTCGCCGGTGATCATCGCCTCATCGACATAAGAGCGCCCGTCGATCACCTCGCCGTCAAGCGCGACGCGCTCGCCGGGGCGCAGGTGGATAAGATCGCCGACGGCGACCTGATCAAGCGGCAGCTCGGTGATCTTGCCCTTGCGCTCGACCCGTGCAGTCTCGGGTTGCAGCGCGATCAGCTTCTGGATCGCGGCCCCGGTGCGCCCCTTGGCGCGCGCCTCAAGCCAGCGACCCAAAAGGATCAGCGTAACGATCACGGCGGCGGCCTCGAAATAGACGGCGCGGCTGGCGTCGGGCAGAACGCCCGGTGCCAGAAGCGCCAGTGTCGAATAGGCCCAAGCCGCCGTGGCCCCAAGCGCGACAAGGCTGTTCATGTCCGGTGCGGCCTTGATCAGGGCAGGAATGCCAAGGCGAAAGAACTGTAGTCCCGGCCAGATCAGCACAAGCGTGGTAAGGATGAACTGCACGCCCCAGGATGCGGTCGTACCGATGGTGCCCGCAATCAGCCCGGCCATGCCGGGGATCACGTGGCTGCCCATTTCCAACACAAACACCGGCAGGGTCAGCGCGGCGGCAATCAGGGTCTGGCGGCGGGCGTGATCGGCCTCGGCGGCGCGGCGCGCGGCCTGATCGTCGGGCGCGCCGTCCTTGGGGCGGGCGGGATATCCGGCCTCGGTCACCGCGCGCGCCAGCTGGTTGGCGTCGGTGCTTCCGGCCAGATAGCGCACCTGCGCGGTTTCGTTCGCAAGGTTGACCGAGGCCGACACCACCGTCGGCATCGCCATAAGCGCGCGTTCGACGCGTCCGACGCAGGACGCGCAGGTCATGCCGGTGACGTTCAAGGTCACGGTTTCCTCTCGGGCGGGGTAGTTGGCGGCGCGCAGGGCCTCGGCGATGGCGGCGGCATCCGCGCCCTCAAGATGCATCTGCGCCCGCCCGGTGGCGAAGTTGACGGCCACATCGCTTACCCCGTCGACCCCCGATATCGCACGTTCGGCACGCCCGGCGCAGCCGGCGCAACTTAGGCCTTGAACGTCAATCCTGATCTCGGTGCCGGTGGTCATGAGGGTATCCTGCCTTTCTGGCTTTGAGGCATAGATAGGGGCTCCAGTCACTGGAAGGTCAAGAGGGTGCGCCAAAAATAGATTTGCGGCTTACGGTGCCTTCCACTCCTCCGGGGCGATGTTGAACTTGCGCAGCCGGGAATAAAGCGTCGTCGGCTGCACCCCCATCACCGCCGCCGCGCCATCGGGGCCGGCGACCTTGCCGCCGGTCTCGCGCAGGCAGGCAAGGATATTGCGGCGCACGGCCTGTTGCATCTCGGCCTCGGTCAGGATCGCGCTTTGGTCGGAGGCGGCAAGGCTGTGCCCCTCGCCAAGCTCGACAATGAGTTTGCCGCCCTTCGAGACAATCGCCGCGCGCTCGATCACGTTGCGCAACTCGCGCACATTGCCGGGCCAGCCATAGGCGGCAAGGCGGGTCATGACGCGCTCGGTGATGACCGGCTTGGGGCGGCCAAGCCGTTTGCAGGCCAGCGTCAGAAGATGCGAGGCCAGTTCGGGGATGTCCTCGGGGTGATCGCGCAGCGGGAGACAGGTGATCGGAAAAACGTTGAGATAAAGGAAAAGGTCTTCGCGCAAACGCCCGGCCGCGACCTCTTTTTCAAGGCTGGTGGCGGCGGCGGCGATGACGCGGATATCAAGGTCGCGCGTCCGGTTGTCGCCCACGCGCGTCACCCGGCGATCCTGCAGCGCGCTGAGCAGACGGCCCTGATGCTCAAGCGGCAATTCTCCGATATCGTCGAGGAAAAGCGTGCCGCCATGCGCCAGTTCAAGCTTGCCGGGCTTGTCGCGCAGCGCGCCGGGAAAGGCGCCGCGGATCTGGCCGAAAAGCTCTCCTTCAATCGCGTCGGCACCGACCGAGCCGCACTTGAAATGAATGAGCGGGCGGCGGCGGCGCGGGCTGTCCTTGTGGATGGCGGTGGCGACAAGCGCCTTGCCGGTGCCCGCCTCGCCCGAGATAAGAACGGTGGCGTCGGTCTCGGCCACAAGCTCGATCTTGGTGAGCAACTGGCGGATGGCTGGGGAGGAACCGATGATGTCGTGATGCGCGCGCTCGGAGGTGATCGCCTCTTGCAGATAGGCGTTTTCCTGTTCCAGGCGGTCGCGCAGGCGGGCGACCTGATCCATCGCCTCGCGCAGCTTGCGCTCGTTTTCCTTGCGCTCGGTGATGTCGCGAAAGATCACCACCGCCCCGGCCAGCACCTTTTGGTCGTAAATCGGCGTCGAGACATATTCGACGCGGATCGGTTTGCCATCCTTGCGCCAGAATACCTCGTCCTCGATCCGGTTGACCTGTTCAAAGCGAAACGACTGATAGATCGGGCAGTCATGCGAATGGTAAAGATCGCCGTTGAGGTGGTGATGGTGGATCACCGAATGGATGTCTTGGCCAAGCAGGTCGTCCGATGTCCAGCCCAGCATTTCCTGCGCCGCGCGGTTGAGGAATGTGGTCTTGCCCTCGGCATTGACGCCGTAAATCCCTTCGCCGGCCGCGTTCAGGATAAGCTGGTTCTGGCGCTCCAACTCGGCGAAAAACCCCTGTGCATGCCGCCATTCCAACAGGCCAGAACGGTGCAGGTCAGAGGTCTCGGTGATTTCGGCGTGCCGGTCCAGTTCGGTCAGATCAAGGATCGTCAGCAAAAGCGACGCGGGCGCGCCGTCGATCATCCGCCCGCGCAATTCGGCACTGATCGGCGTGCCGGTGGTGGTGTGAAGGGACAATTCGCGGCTCCAGGCCTCGGATCGGTGCGCGATTTCATCGACGAAGACGATGAACTGCGGCAGGGATTTGCCAAGGAGCGGTGAGAATGCCGCCTCGTGGTCCGGGGCGATCTCAAGCAGGCGCGCGGCGCGCGGATTGGCGGCCAGGATCCGGTCGCGGGCGAGGTCGATGATCACTGTCGCTTCGGGCAGGGCCGCAAGCAGGGAATCGGGGCTGAGGGATAAATCATGCATGAGGCCAGCAGACACTGCTGCGCTGCGGCGAGGCAATACGACATTTCGTAAATTACGAGATATCGTAAATATCGCTCCGGGGAAAATCCACTTCAAGTCTATGAAATATAATGAAATAAAAGGCCTGCACAAATAACAGGCAATGGCCTTTTTTAGAACCGTCGCAGGGGTGATCATGGCTCAACACTAGTTGACAAAAGGACAGATCATGACCATGAAAAGTTTGGGCAACCCGTTTTCCGCGACCTCCGACCTGCGCCATGGCGCCGCCTGTGGCTGTGACAGCTGCAAGGCGGGCAGTCACACCGACACCACCCCGGCGATGACATCCGATGACATGCTGGAACGCGCCGTCGAAAGCGCGATTGTACGCTCTGTGTTCGGACAAAGCGATATCGGGCGGCGCTCTTTCATGGGCATGCTTGGGGGTGGCACGGTGGCCGCCGCGCTTGCCTCGGTGTTTCCGCTGGAACAGGCCAAAGCGGCCATTCTTGATAATCTTGGGCCGCCCGAAAAGACCGATCTCAACATCGGCTTTGTGCCGATCACCTGTGCAACGCCGATCATCATGGCCCAACCGATGGGCTTTTACGAGCGTTACGGCCTCAACGCCAAGGTGATCAAGACCGCCGGTTGGGCGGTGGCGCGCGACAAGTCGCTCTCGGGTGAATATGATGCGAGCCACATGCTTACGCCGATGCCGCTTGCGATGTCGCTTGGGGCGGGCTCGGTGGCAGAGCCCTACATCATGCCCGCGGTTGAGAACATCAACGGTCAGGCGATTGTTCTGTCGAACGAGCATCTGGACAAGCGCGATCCGAAACAGTGGAAGGGTTTCACCTTCGGGGTGCCGTTTGAATATTCGATGCACAACTTTTTGCTGCGCTATTACGTGGCCGAGTTCGGGCTTGACCCGGATGTCGATATCCAGATCCGCGTCGTGCCCCCGCCCGAGATGGTGGCAAACCTGCGCGCGGGCAATCTTGATGGCTATCTCTCGCCCGATCCGTTCAATCAGCGCGCCGTTTGGGAAGGCATCGGTTTCCTGCACATCCTGACCAAGGATATCTGGGAGGGGCACCCCTGCTGTGCCTTTGCCGCGCCGCTTAGCTTTGCGACGGAATTGCCCAACACCTATGGCGCCTTGCTCAAGTCGATCATCGACGCGACGCAATATGCCTCGAAGGCCGAGAACCGCAAGGAAATCTCGGCGGCGATTGCGCCGACCAATTACCTCAACCAACCCGTCGCGGTGATCGAACAGGTGCTGACCGGGACCTACGCCGACGGTCTTGGCGAGGTGAAGCAGGTGCCCGACCGGATCGACTTTGATCCTTTCCCCTGGCATTCGATGGGCGTGTGGATTTTGACCCAGATGAAACGCTGGGGCTATATCGAGGGCGACGTCGATTACCGCGCCGTGGCCGAACAGGTTTACCTGGCCGCCGACGCCAAGAAAGTGATGAACGAGCTTGGCTATGATGCCCCCGACATCACCTATAAATCGCACACCATCATGGGCAAGACCTTTGATCCGGCCAAGCCGGAAGAGTACGTCAAAAGCTTTGCCATCGGAAAGGCCTGATCCATGGGCCGACTTTCCCTCAATCAACGCGCGATGCTTTTGTCGCTGGTGATGCTGGTGGTCGCCCTCCTGATATGGGAGGCGGCTATCCCCGCGCAAAAGGCGGTTGGCGAGCTTACCGAATACGAGCGCCTCACCGGGGGCGGCGCGCCCAAGGCCGGCGTGCCCCCGCCAAGCCAGGTGATCGCCAAGGCCTGGGCCGAATTGTCGAACCCCTTTTATGACGCGGGGCCGAACGACAAGGGCATCGGCATCCAGATCGGCTATTCGATCTCCCGGGTGCTGACCGGCTATGTCATGGCGGCCGTGATCGCGATCCCGCTTGGGTTTCTGATCGGCATGTCGCCGGTCGCCTATAAGGCGCTTAACCCGTTCATTCAGGTGTTGCGCCCGATTTCACCGCTGGCCTGGATGCCGCTTGCGCTGTTCATCATCCAGGATTCAGAGGCGAGCGCGATTTTCGTGATCTTCATCTGTTCGATCTGGCCGATGCTGATCAACACCGCCTTTGGCGTGGCCGGGGTGCGTTCGGATTGGGTCAATGTGGCGCGCACCCACGAGCTGGGTCATTTCAAGACCGCCTTCACGGTGATCCTGCCCGCCGCCGCGCCAACAATCGTGACCGGCATGCGGATTTCCATCGGCATCGCCTGGCTTGTGATCGTCGCGGCAGAGATGCTCGTGGGAGGGACCGGGATTGGCTATTACGTCTGGAACGAATGGAACAATCTTGACCTGACCTCGGTGATCTTTTCGATCCTCATGATCGGGGTTGTCGGCATGATGCTGGATGCGGCCTTTGGCGCGCTTCAGCGGGCCGTGGCCTACGCGGAATAAGGAGCATTTCTATGTCCAAACCCTATCTTTCCATCGAACACCTGACCCAGAGATTTCCCGACGGGCAGGGCGGCACCCTTACCGTGTTTGAGGATGCCACCTTCGGGATCGAGAAAGGCGAGTTTGTCTGCATCCTTGGTCACTCGGGCTGTGGCAAGTCCACCATCATGAACATCCTCGCGGGTCTGGCAGAGCCGACAAGCGGCGTGGTCAAGATGGATGGTTTCGAGGTCTCTGGCCCAAGCCTTGATCGCGGGGTGGTGTTTCAGAACTATTCGCTGCTGCCCTGGCTGAGCACGCTCAAGAATGTCAGCTTTGGCGTCGCGGCGCGCTATCCCAAATGGTCCAGGGCCAAGGTGCTTGAGCATTCGCGCGACTACCTCGCGATGGTCGGGCTTGAGGGCGACGTGATCCACCGCAAGCCTAGCCAATTGTCGGGTGGCATGCGCCAGAGGGTGTCGATTGCCCGCGCTTTCGCCAATCACCCCAAGCTTTTGCTGCTGGATGAACCGTTTGGCGCGCTTGATGCTCTGACGCGGGGCACCATTCAGGACGAGCTGCTCAAGATCTGGGGCGGGACCGAACAGACGGTGTTCATGATCACCCATGATATCGACGAGGCGATCCTTCTGGCCGACCGCATCCTGTTGATGAGCAACGGCCCCTATGCCCGCGTCGCGGAATCGGTCGAAATCACCATCCCGCGCCCGCGCAACCGTACCGAGATCATCGAGCACCCCAACTATTACGCGATCCGCAACCATCTGGTGCAGTTCCTTGGCCAACGCTCCAAGGCGCTTTCGGGCGAGCCGTCGGGCGGCGAGGCGCAACGCCCCGCGCCTGTGCGGATCGACAAGACCGCCGAGGTGGCCGGGGATGAACCACACCTGCGCGCCGTGAACCTTTGAACCCATGACAAGAGGAGAGAAAGAGATGAAAGACAGCTATGAAACCCCCGCTCTTCTGAGCAAGGAAGATGTCACGACGCAAATCCTGATCGCCAAGAAAAAGGCCGGGATGAAATGGGAAGAGATCGCCGAGGCCATCGGCATGTCGCCGATCTGGACGCATTCGGCCTGCATGGGGATGAACGCGATGCCCGCCGACAAGGCCACAGCGCTTGCCAAGGTGCTTGATCTCACGCCCGAGGCCGCCGATGTCCTGACGGAATATCCGACCAAGATCTGGGAACAGGCGGTGCCGACCGATCCCTGCATCTATCGGCTTTATGAAATCGTGGGGGTTTACGGCCCGACGATCAAGGCGATCATGCAGGAAGAGTTTGGCGACGGGATCATGTCGGCCATCGACTTTGACATGACGCTTACCCGCGTCGAGAGCCCCAAGGGCGACCGGGTAAAACTTGAAATGTCGGGCAAATTCCTTGGTTATAATAACTGGTGAATTGACGCAGACTGTGATTTTGTATGGGGGCTGTCTGATGGGGCGGCCCCTTTTTTATTATGTGCATTCCTGGTGACGATTTGGCCTGCGACAGGCGCGACTACCCCCCTATCAGAACAGCGTAACCCGGCGGATGATCGCCACAGGGAGACGCGCGATGGATGGAGACCCGACACAAGCCCGACCGGCGCCGCGCGATGGCGCCGCCGCCGCAAAGGGCGCCGTGGTCGATCAGGCACTTTGGTCGTATTTGCGCGAGGGGGGCGACACCTCGGATTTCGCCAAGGCGTGGCTTGCGCTGCAATGCCAGATAATCGACGGGGTCACGGCCGCCGCCCTGGTGATGCCCGATGCCGATGTCGGCGAGCGGTTCGTGCCGATGGCGATCTGGCCCGACGCGGGCGATCTTGATGACCATCTTGCGGCCACCACCGAACATGCAATGGCCGAAAAGCGCGGCGTTCTGCGCGAGGTACCCAGCGGTGGCGGCATGGTCTCGCTGGCCTATCCGTTTCTGCTTGAGGGGCGCGTGATCGGGGCGGTCACCCTGCGCATGCCCAACCGCGACAGCGCCGGGATGCGCCGGATCATGCGGCAATTGCAATGGGGCGCGGGCTGGATCGAGCTTTTGGATCGGCGCGGCGCGGTTCGCGATATCGCCGCCGAACGTGATCGCGGGCAGGCGGCGCTTGACGTGGTGGTGACCCTGCTCGAGGCCAAGGATCACAAATCCGCCGCCATGGCCGTGGCCACAAGCACCGCCGCCCTTCTGGATATGCAGCGGGTGAGTATTGGCCTTCTCAAGGGGCGCAAGCTCAGTGTTGTGGCGCTGTCGCATTCCGCCGAACTTGGCGCGCAATTGCATCTGGCGGGCGCGTTGCGCCGGGCGATGCTTGAATCGCTGGATCAGGGCGCGCCGATCCTGCGCAGCGCGGCGCGTGATGAAGAAGATGGCGAGCCCGCCTTCGTGTCGCGCGCGCATGGTGACTTGCTCAGTGCGCAGGGTGCGATGTCGGCCTTTACCCTGCCGCTGACCGATGCCGACGATCAGGTGATCGGTGCGATCCTTTTGGAACATCGTGATATCGGCGGCATTCCGGCGCCGGTGCGTGATCGCGCCCGCGCGATTGCCGCGCTTGTCGGGCCGATCCTGCATCAAAAGCGGCTCAATGACCGGTCCTGGCCGGTGCGGGCCCTGCTTTGGCTCGGCGGGCTGTTCGCGGCGGTGCTTGGCCCGGCGCGGCTTGGGCTCAAGCTTACCGTGCTGGCGCTTGCTGCTGCCGTCTACTTCTTTTCGACCGCCACCACCGCCTTTGAGGTGACCGCAGATGCGCGCCTTGAAGGACAGGTGCAGCGGATCATCTCGGCACCGTTTGACGGCTATCTTGTGGATCAGGCCGTGCGCCCCGGCGACCGGGTGGCCGAGGGGGCCATTCTTGCCCAGCTTGATGATCGCGACATTCGGCTGCAACTCTTGTCGACCGAGGCACAACTGCGTCAGCGGCTGGTCGAGATGAATGCCGCCGTTGCCGAAGGGCGGCGCACCGATCAGGCGCTTCTGGACGCCCAGATTGCCCAGGTCGAGGCCGAGCGTGATCTTTTGCGCGAACAGATCGGGCGCACGGTTTTGCGCGCGCCCTTTGCCGGGGTGATCGTTTCGGGCGACCGCACCCAGCAACTTGGCGCGGCGGTCAGCCGCGGTGAAGAGCTATTCGTGGTGGCGCCGCTTGATGATTACCGTCTGCGCCTTGCGGTGGCCGAGGGGGATATCGCCGAAATCGCCCCTGATCAGGTGGGGCAGGTGCGCTTTGCCGCGCGCCCGGATGACACCTTTGGCTTTACGGTCAACCGGATCATGTCGGTGGCCGAGGTCGACCAAGGCCTGAACCGCTTTGCCGTCGAGGGCGCGATTGCGCCGGACGGCGACCGTCAGGGCGTGCTTTTGCCCGGCATGGAAGGCGTCGCGCGGATCGGTGTCGACGAGCGCCTGTTGATCCGGGTCTGGACGCAGGACGCGCTTGACTGGCTGCGGCTTGCCCTCTGGCGCTGGATTCCCTGATATGGCAGCCCCCGGCGCAAACCCGTTTTCCTCGGTCTGGCCCAAGATCGCCCAGCTTCGCCCGGCGCTGCGTTCGCATGCCGAGATTTACCGCCAGCATTTTCGCGGCGGTCTGTGGTATCTGATCGAGGATCGCGCGGGCGGGCGGTTTTTCCGTTTCTCGCCCCAGGCTTATTCGATCATCGGCTTGATGGACGGGCACCGCACCATGGCCCAGATTTATGCCATCGCGCAGGATCGCCTTGGTGCCGATCTTCCGCCGCAGGACGAGATCATCCAGCTTTTGTCGCAACTTCATGCGGCCGGGGTTTTGACCACTGACACCCTGCCGGACCTTGAGGAAATAAGCGAGCGCGCACGCACCACCAAGCGGCGCAAGCTGATGCAGTCGTTTCGCAATCCGCTTGGCATTCGCATTCCTTTGCTGCCGATTGACGGGTTCATTTCCGCGATGATGCCGCTCGTGCGGCCACTGTTTAGCTGGGTCGGGTTGATCCTCTGGGCGGGGCTGGTGATTTCGGGGGTGGTGTCGGCCGGTATCCACTGGCAGGACCTGACCACCGACATCACCGACCGGGTTTTGTCGACGCAGGGCATTGCGCTCTTGCTGATCGCCTATCCGCTGGTCAAGGCGCTGCACGAGCTTGGGCATGGGTTTGCGGTGAAAAACTGGGGCGGGCAGGTGCGCGAGGTGGGCATCATGCTCTTGGTGTTCATGCCGGTGCCCTATGTCGATGCCTCGGCCGCCACCGGGTTTGCGTCGAAATGGCAGCGCATCGTCGTAAGCTCGGCGGGGATCATGGTCGAACTGGCGCTTGCCGCCACGGCGATGCTGTTCTGGTCCGAGATGGAGCCGGGGCCGGTGCGTGCGCTGTTGTTCAACATCATGCTGATCGGCGGGGTCTCGACCCTGTTGTTCAACGGCAATCCGCTGTTGCGCTTTGACGGGTATTACATCTTCACCGACCTGATTGAGGTGCCAAATCTTGGCCAGCGGTCGAACGCCTACCTGACCTATCTGGTGCGGCGCTATCTGTTTGGGCTGTCGCATATAAGCAGCCCGGTCACCGCCCCCGGCGAACGACGCTGGCTGGCGAGCTATGCCATTCTGGCGTTTCTTTACCGGATGATGATCATGATCGTGATCGCGCTTTTCGTGGCGGGAAAGTTCTTTTTCCTCGGCATTGCGCTTGCGATTTGGAGTGTGAGCCTCACGATCCTTTTGCCGATCTACAAAGCCATTCGCTATCTGCTCAGCTCGCCCGAGCTTGAGGCGCGGCGCGGGCGCGCGCTTTGGGGAAGTGCGGTGCTTTTGGCCCTGATCGCGGGGCCACTGCTGGTCTGGCCGGTGCCGGATGCGACGCTGGCGCAGGGGGTGATCTGGATGCCGGGCGAAACCCGCGTTGTGGCGCAAAGCGGCGGCTGGCTGCGCGGGCTGGACGAGCGGCCGCGTGACATCGGCGAAGCGGGCACGGTTCTGGCGGAATTGGAAAACCCGCTGATCGACATGCGCGAAAACGTGGTCCGGGCCGAAATGCGCGAGGCGCGGGTGCGCCTGTCGGCAAGTGGCGCGGGCGATCCGGTGCGCGCGCGCATCGAAGAGGCGCGGATGGATCTGGCGGCCGGCGAATTGGCGCGGATTGCCGAACGGCGCAGCGGGCTGACCGTGCATGCCGCCCATGACGGGCGGTTTGAACCGGTGCTCGGCGCCGATCTTGAGGGGCGCTATATTCCGCAGGGCGAGCTTCTGGGCTATCTGCTTCAGCCCAGGGGATGGGTCGTGCGCGCCGCCATTCCGCAGGCGCGGATCGACCGGGTCAACGGCGAAACAGAGGCGATCGACCTGCGGTTTTCAACCTCGATCGACCGCGTGCATCGCGCCCGTCTTATCGCGCAAACCCCGCGCGCCACCCATCAATTGCCAAGTGCCGCGCTCGGAAGCATGGGCGGTGGAACGATTGCCACTCACCCTGCCTCAAGCGGGATGCAGGCGCTTGAAAGCGTGTTTCTGGTCGATCTGATGGTTGACGAAGACATCGACGCGCGCTTTTTCGGCGAGCGGGTTTATGTGCGCTTTGATCATGGCCGCGCGCCGCTTGTGCAACAGGCCTGGCGGATCGGGCGACAGGTGTTTCTGGATCGGTTCGGGCTTTGAGCATGGCGGGCACACCGGATCGCGGGCGTCTTGCGGCGCACCCCGCCCCTGGCCGTCAAAGAAAGACCGAAGGGTCGCCGCTTGATCAATTCGGGGCCCGGCTTTGGGTCTGGCTCTGGCCGCTCTGGCGGCCGGTGGCGCACCTTGGGTTCTGGCTTGTGGCGCTGCGCGCGCGCGCCATGCGCGATCCCGGAACGCGCGGGGGCGAGGCGGCTTGTCTTGCGCGGGCGGTTATTGCGGCGCAGGGGCGGCCACGCCTCTCAGAGATGTGTCGCGCCCTTGCCATGGCGCGGGGCTGGGCCGTGGCCGAGGCTGATCCCGAGCGCCGCAAGCACTTGATTTTGCTGGCGGGATTGATCCTTGCGCAACGCCCGAGCGGGGTGCGGATTTGTCTGGCGCATGGCGGCGATATTGCCGACGAGGGCGCGCGTCTTGCGCCTGTTTTTGCGCGGCTCGGCGTGCCGCTGGCCGTGATCGAGGATGGCACGCCGCTTGACGAGCGCCAAAAACGGCTGGTCGCGCGCGCCACCCTGTGCAGTCTCAAAAGCCTCGGGTATGATTATTTACGCGATGCGATCCTGCTTGGTGAGGGAGCCTCGGGCTTGCGGCTCGCGACGCGGGATTTGCGGGGCAAGCCGCGTGCCGCCGAGGGCTGGCGGCGCAATCCGGCGATCTTGCTGGCCGATCTTGACCGCGCGCTTCTGGATGATGCGCGCCTGCCGATGACGGCGGGCGGTGCGCGTGATCAGCTTTTCACCGCGACCGAGGCGCGCGCCGCGCTTGGCCTGGCGCGCAGCCTTCAGGAGGGCGAGGATTTTCGCCTTGCCGCCCCCGGTCAGCCGCCGACCCTCTCGGCGCTTGGGCGCAAACGGCTTGCTGCGGCCCCGGCCAAGACGCCCGGCCTGTCGGATGATCCGACGCGCCGCGCCTATCTTGTGACGCTGGCGGTGATGGCGCTTCACGGGGTCAAGCGCGGGCGCGATTACATCGTGGATGAGACGGGGATCGTCACCATCGACCCGCAAACCGGAGAGCCAGCACCGGGGCGCAACTGGGGCAGTGGCGTGCAGCAGATGATCGAGGCGCTGGAGCGCGTGCCGATGACGCCGGTGCAACGTTCGCTGGCGCAGGTTTCGGTGCCCGGTGTGCTTGAGGGCGTGCCGTTGCTGGGCGGCGTGGCGAGCGACCTTGATCACGCAGGGCGCGAATTGCACCTGCGTTACGGTTTGCGGCCCTGGCCGACCCGCGCGCCAGTGGCGCCGGGGCCGGTGGTGTTTTGCCGTGATCGCGCCGCGCAAGACGCACGGATTGACGCGCTTGTGGCCGAGGGCGCGGTTGTGGTTTCCGACAGTTCCGAGCGCCCTGGTGCCCTCAGGGTCGAGACCGCCCTGGCGGGGCTTTCGCCTGTGCCCGACCGGATCGTTCTGGCCGATGTGGCCGAGACCGCGCGCCTGCCGCGTGCGCTGTCAGAGCGCAACGGCGGTTGCCCGGTCAGTCAAGTAATATGTCTTGAAGAATCACCTTTTGCGGGGCGTCTTGGGCCGCGTATTTTGAAAACCCTCTGGCCTGTGTCGCCGCTCCGACAGCTGCGTGCGCGGTTTCATCTCTTGGTCTACCAACAGAAAATGGCGCGCCATTTTGCCAAGCAACGTGCCGCGCAAGTCGATGTGGAGAAACGAAGAAAACGGATTCTTGCGTTTTCCGGGTGCACAGTCTGACTTTGCATGGCTTGGGCGAGCATTGTTTCCATGAAATAGCTTTATTTGATGGGAGATGAGTGTATTGTTAAAAGTAACGTTTTTGTTACTGCCTTTTTTAATGATTTATTTTGAGTGCGCTCACACAGCTTTTATGAGGTTGCCAAATGGCTTTTCCGTTCGGACCGAAGAACGAAATTTCTGATTTCACGCCAAAGCGGCGTTCACGGTCATATACGACAGCCATTCGAGAGATCTTGGCCCGCGCCTCTGAAAAACGAGAGCGGGCCCGAAACCCCAAGCGGAAATTTAACCTTGAGGCGATGGAGCCGCGGATCCTGCTTGCAGCAGATCCGATTTTTGCACATGTGATCGCCGAGGCCGGTGATTACACGCTTGATCTCAACTACGACGCCGACAACGATCTTTACCAGATCCGCTTGCTTGACGATGACACCGGCCTGACGATCGCCAGTTCCGAGCTTGATGGTGTCACCGATATCGACATCACCGGCAGCAGCGGCAACGACAAGCTGACGGTTGATTTCCTGTTCCGGCCAGACGTGCCCTTTACGATTGATTTTGATGGTGGCGATGGCGAGGATCAGCTGGTTCTTGACGGCGCGAAGTACAGCACCGTCACCTATGACCTTGGCGCCGATGGGTCGGGGACCATCACCCAGAGCCAAGCGGGCACAGATCACCTGCGTACCTTCGTTAATGTCGAGAATGTCACTGACCTTGGCAATGCCGATTTCCGGATCGTCAACGATGCGGTGGATGGCCGGGGCGGCACGGTTCGCCTGACCGATGACGGGGTCGAGGATAACGGCGTGTCGCGGGTCGAGATGGGCCCGGCGGGCGCGCTGACCACGCTGGATTTCTACAAACCCAGTGGCGGCGGCACCTATACCAGTGGCGAGCTGACCTTCAATCTTGGCAATGGCGACGATCATGTCGTTTACGAGGGCTTTGACAGCCAGCTGACCGATGCGGGCAACGATCTTGATTCAATCCGCCAGCCGGATGTGATCATCACGATTGACGGTGGCGACGGCGATGACCGGATCTTTGGCCCGGCCAAGGATGTGACATGGCGGATCACCGATGACGACCGCGGCTTTGTCGACGGCGCGTTCTTCCAGAACATCGAGACGCTGACCGGCTCTGACGGCAATGACGACACGTTTTATTTCGAGGTCACCAATGTTCTGACGGTTCCGGGCACTCTTTCTGATGCACCGGGAAGCTTCACAGGCCTGATCGAGGGCGGCGTCGGCGGCGAAGATACCATCGTTCAGCAGGGCGCGATCTTCTCGGCCCCGACAAGCGGATCTTCGGGCAGCGGCACGATCAATTTCGAGACCTTCAATTTCACCGGGATGGAGCCGACGATTACCGTGGGCGGTACGGTTGGTGCCGATGACCTGACGCTTCAGGCCGCTGCGGCGGCGGGGCGCTTCGAGTTGGTGACAACCGGCGGCGCGCAATATGGCGGCGGTGATTTCGCCGCCGGGGCGCCGCTTGTGATCAACCTTGGCTTTGGCGATGATACCTTCCGTCTTGGGGCCGGACTTGAGAACTGGGGCGGAAGCCTCACGGTGCGTGGCGATTTCGGCGCTGACCTGATCGAGATGTTCGAGAATATCTCGACCCAGGGCGGCAATATCATCATGGACGCCGAAGTGATCGTGGTCGGCAACGGCGCGGTGATCGACACCCGGAGTCCGATTCTCGGGGCGGCCAATCACGGCGATATCACCCTGACGGGCGGCGGTAGCTCGGTCAGCGGGTCGCGCTTTGCCGGGATATTCGCAGGGCAGAATCCGTTCTCTGACCCCGCGGAAGAGCTTGAAGGCGCAGGGATTTCCATCGGCGGCGGCGCGCAATTGCTTGCGGCGGATGCCAAGGGCACCGTGGGCGGCCCTGCGGGCGGCGCGATCAGCATCACGGTCGATGCCGGCTTTGCGCTTGATGCGCTTGCCTTTACGCCGGGCCTGAATGAAAAGGTCGCCGCCTCGATGATTGAGATCGGCGATGCGGTCATTCGTGCCGGTACGGTCGATATTTCCTCAAGCGCGAATTCGGGCAAGGCGGTCGAGATCGAGATTGATGTCGACGCGCTTTTGGGGCTGCCGGATGACGAGGCTAGCGATGGCGAAGTTCAGGATGGTGATATCCCGCTTTTGGTGGGCGGTATTCAGCTTTTGGCGTCGGAATTTGAAAGCGCCGTTCAGAACCAGTTTGACAACCTGCCGCTGCTTGGCCCCCTGACCAAGCTTATCCCGGTGCATTTCATGCGCTCGGCGGCGCTTGCCGAGGTCAACCTTTTGGCGGGTCTGTCGCTTTGGGCCGAGGACACGATTGATATCACCTCGGCGGCGACCTCGCTGCTTCGGTTTGAAAATCCGGGGCTCAACATCGGCTTTACCTTTGGTGAATCCGATGCAAGCGCCAAGACAAATGTCGGCACTGGCGTGACTCTTGATGCGGGCGGCGATATCTCTATCGGCTCGAATAGCGACAACACGCTTGATGTCTCGACGAGTATCGTGTCGGGCTTGACCGTTGCGAAGAAGACCAAGACCGCGTCGGACGCGCCGCGCGGCTTTAAGCGGGTCAAGGGACCGGCGCTTGCGATGACGCTTGGCGATGCCACCACCGAGGCGCTGACCGATGTGGCGGCGGGGTCGTCGATCACCGGGGTGAATGTCACCATCGACGGGACCACGACCACCGAACAGGCGGTCAACACCAAGTCGCGTATCGTTCAGCCGCAGGCCAATCAGGGCGAAGCGGTTGCGATCACGCTGGCCTTTCTTGACAATACCGCCACCGCGCAGGTCGCGGGCACGCTTGGCGGCACCGAGGATGTGACCGTTTCCGCAAGCGCGGTGAATAGCGAAACCCTTCTGGATGCCAAGGCCGCGACCAAGGCAAAACCCTCGATCACTGAACAAAGCCCGCAGCAGGTTGCGCAAGACCGCCTTAGCTCGAACGCCGGCGGCGCCGGTGGCAAATGGGGCGGTCCGGGGCAGTTCGGTCTTTCGGCGGCTGTGATCGTTTCCGAGAACACGCTTCAGGCCAACGCCTTCCTGCTTGACGGGGCGTTTGTGACGGCTGGTGATACGCTCACCGTTGAGGCCACCACCGAGGATAACTTCCGCACCGTCGCGATTGGTGGCTCTGGTGCGGGCGCCGCGATTAGCCTTGCGGGCGGCATCAACGTGTCGCAGTTCGACAATGACGCGGTTGCGCGGATTGACGGCGCGACTGTGGTTGCGGGCGCATTGGTGGTGGACGCAGAGGCGATTATCCCCAATCAGGTTGATTTCCTTAACGAAATTCCGGCGTTCTTTAATGCCATCGACGATCTTGGCACGGCGCTTGGCGCCATGCCCTCGATCTCGGGCGCGTTTGGCAACGTCGGCGATAATGTCGACCCACAAGACCCCGAGCGTGCGACGCTGGCGGCAAATCAGTCGATTTCCGCATTTCAGGAATACTATGACGAGTCGCTCGGGCCCGCTCTGACCGGGGTGTCTGATGCGGCGACGCCGTTCCTTGGCTATGCCAACCCGGCCGGTGGTTTGCCCGATAAGGTCGCGACAAGCTATGTCGCCGCAAGTGCGGCTGCGGGCAATTCCGATTCCGGCACCGACGGCAAGCTGGCGATTGCCGGTTCCGTCAATGTCGTGCTTATCCACAACACCGCCAAGGCCGGCATCGGCGACGGCGCACGGGTCACGGTCACCGCCGCCAACGGCGCGCGGGTTGAATCGCTGGCCAGCATCGAGACCGTCGATATCGTCGGTCCGCCCAATATCAAGGCGATGTTCACCGGCGCGACCAAAAGCGATGGCTCCTCGGTGGGCGGCTCGTTCAGCTATGTTGCCAAGACCAACGAGGCCGACGCCTTTATCGCCGATGGCGCACAGATAACCGTTGTGCATGACCTCGTGGTCGATGCCGAAACCCGGCAGTTCGTGATGAACCTGACCGATGCCGGCGGCAGTGCCGAGGATGTGAATTTTCAGGGCAGCATTTCGATCAACGACCACGTGAACACCGCGCGCGCCTTTATCGAGGATGGCGCATCGGTGGATGCGGGCAGCGTGACAGTGGATGCCGAGCATTCGGCAACCATGCTGAGCTTTGGCGTCGCCTTTGCCAAGGGCGGCAGCACCGGCGTCGGCGTCAGTGCGGCGGTCAATGACGTGACCAATGTCACCCTTGCGAAGATCGGCAATGTCGAGGACGGCACGATTCCGACCGATCCGGCGTTTAATGCCGGTGTGCGCAGCGCGGGCAATGTCACGGTTGAGGCCGATAGTCTTAATCTTGGGCTCGTGGTGGCCTTCGCCGCCGCGAAACCCGATAGTGCCTCAAGCACCCCGACCGATCCAGCCGATAACACCACCCCGCCGACGGTGGATCAAAACAGTGTCACGACGGGGGACAGCACCCTTGATGTGGCCGGTGTTGCCGGGCTTGGGATTTCGGGCGCGGTTGGCATCAACATCATCGACCAGACCACCGAGGCGCTGATCAGCGACACGACCGTCACTTCTGGTGGCAACGTGACGCTGCATGCGGGCACCTCGGGGCCGGTGATCGCGGTGTCTGTACCGCTTACGATCATTACCGGCACGCCTGGTGGCGGTGACACGGGTATTGCCGGCGCTGTTGGGGTTACGGTCTTTGACCGCACCACCCGCGCGGCCATCGAGAATGCAACCGTGACCATCAACGGCGGCGGCGACCTCACGGTCGAGGCCGAAACCCGCTCGGAGAGCGTTGGTTTTGCGGTTGGCGGCTCTGGCGGGTCGGCGAGCGATATCGCGATTGCGGGCTCGGTCAATGTGACCGTCGCCAATGACACCACAGAGGCCCTGATCGGCAGCGCCGCAATCGTGACCACCGGCGGCAATGTCGAGGTTCACGCCAACGACTTTGCGGTGAGTGTCAACGTGGCGGGTGCTGCGGCGGATGGCAACAAGACCGCCGTCGGCGCGGCCTTTGACATCGGTATTTTCACCGATTCCGTGAAGGCCGAGATTGACGGCACTGTGACCGCTGGCGGTGATGTCACTGTTAAAGCGGAGAATTTCAGCGTCATTGTGTCCCTCGCGGCGAGCATCGGCAAGGCTGATACCGGGCTTGGGCTTGCCGGGTCGGTTGGCTTTAATTTCGTCGATAGCGATGTGATTGCCGAAGTGGGGGGCACCGTGCGCGCCACCGGCAGCCTTGGGATTTTTGCCCAGGATGAATTGATCGTTGTTGGCGTCGCGGGCGGCTTTGCCAGCGGCACGACGGGTGTCGGCATCGCGCCGGGCGTGTTGGTGGTTGATCACAATACCCGCGCCAGCGTGACCGCAGGCGCCAATGTGGTGACCCTCGGGCAGGGCGCAGGCCTTGCTGTTCAGGGCGCAACCGAACACGGGTTGATCGTGAGCGCCGATACCGATGACAAGCTCTTCATGGTGTCCGTCGCCGGGTCCAAGGCCGATCAGGTCGCCGTGGCCGGCTCGGTCGCGACCACCACCGTCAATGGCACGACCGAGGCGTCGATTGCAGCCGGGGCGCGGGTCAATTCGGACCTCGACGATCCGCTCGTCGACGAGATTGCGCCCAATGCCGCCACCGCACAGGGCGTAACGGTCGATGCACGCGCAAGCACCCTTCAGATCAGCCTTGCAGGCGGGATCGCCAAGGGCAACACCGGCGCGCTTGGCGCGGCCTTTGGCATTCAGACCATGGATCGCGACGTGCTGGCCTTTATCGGCACCGGGGCGGTCGTTGAATCGCGCGCCGGGGTGTCGGTTGCGGCACTGTCGGACGATATCCTGATCAACTTTGCCGTTGGCGGGTCCTCCTCGTCGAGCTTCTCTGGCGCGGGATCGCTGTCGCTTGGCGTGCTGGACCGGACCACGAGTGCCTCGATTGACGGCACTGTGATCACCGCAGGAAGCGTGTCGGTCTATGCCGATAGCAATCTCTTTGGCGGCATGATCGCCGGCGCCGTGGCCCTCAGCAGCGGCGGCAGCGCCGTTGGTGCCGCAGCGGCCCCGCTTGTCACCATCAATCAGACCGAAGCCGAAATTCGCGGCAACGCCCGGATCACGGCCAATGCCGACACGGCATTGCTGCGCACTGTTGATGGCGAGACCCGCACCATGCGCGGGGTTGATGTCTTTGCCAATGACACCATCCTGTCGAACACCGCGGCGATTTCCGGTTCGTCCTCCAGCGGCGGTTTTTCCGGCGCCGGTAGTTTTTCGGGAAGCTTCCTGTTTGGCACCAACGAGGTGATCAACGGGGATAACCCGGTGCCCTCGCTTGACTATGAAAACGCATCCGCGACCGGTAATGCCTCGGTCACCGAGGCGCTGATCGCCGATGGCGCGGTGGTCACGACCCAAGGCAACGTTACCCTGCATGCCAACGCCTTTGCCGAGGCGGCCGCGATCACCGGCGCGGTTGCCGTGGCGAGCGGCGGGGCCGGAATCGGCCTTTCAGGCAGCGTTATCGCGCGCAAGAGTGTGGTGCAGGCCGTGATCGGCAACGCCAGCGTGACGGCAGATGCCATTCGCGGCGCCAGCACCCTGCCGGATGACGGCGGCACGCGCACGGTGCGCGGTGTTGATGTCTCTGCCGATAGTGACCTCGTGATTGTCGGCCTTACCGTGGCCGGCTCTGGCAGCAGCGGCTTTGCCGGCGCAGGGGCGATCTCGATTGTCGTCACCGACGATGAAACCCGCGCGGCGATTGGCGCCGGGGCGGTGGTTGATACCAATGGCAATGTCACGATCGGGTCGGACAGCGATCTTATCATGGTCTTCGGGGCCGGGTCTGTGGCGGTTGGCTCGTCCGGCGCGGTTGGCGCATCGGTCTCGGTTGCGCTGACCCTGTCGCGCACCCTGGCCGAGATCGAGGCCGGGGCGACCGTTACCGCGCGCGCCATTGGCGATGCGACGATCATTCCCGATGACGAAGGCACGCGCGCCATCAACGGCGTCGATGTCTATGCCGACAGCTTCTTTATCGTGACCGGCCTTACGATTGCCGGGTCTGGCGGCGGGTCCGGCATTGCCGGGTCGGGCACCATCAACACGATCGTGCAGACCGACACCACCACGGCCCGGATCGGGGCCCTTTCGGCGGCCGATGGCGGCGCTGCGGTGCCTGCGCTGACCACGGTCACGACCAACGGAACGGTCACGGTCGAAGCCGATAGCGACGCGGTGATCGTGCCGCTTGCGGGCGGCGTGGCGGGCGGCTCCGGGGCGGCCTTTGGGGCGACAATCGTGACCCTGACGCGGGTCGCGGATATCGACGCTCTGATCGGGCGCGGTACGACGGTGACGGCGACGGGCAACCAGGTGAACACCATCACCGATAGCGGCACGGCGCGCAATGTGCGCGGCGTTGACCTGGTGGCGACCTCTTCGCCGGTTCTGGTCTCTGCCGGGATCGCGGGCGCCGTTGGCGGTCAGGGGGCTGCTGCGGGCGTGATCGCGGTGGTCACCGACACCGAAACCGTGCGCGCACGGGTTGAGGGCGCAAACATCAACACCTCGGGCAACCTGAGCGTCTTTGCCGATACGCGCAGCGGGCGCGATGGTCTTAACGGTCGCGAACTTGGCGATGTTGTGATCGAGCCGGTCACCTCGGCGGTTCTTGTGGCCGGGGCCGGTGCGGTTGCCGGTGGCTCCTCGGTTGGCGTTGGTGCCACGATTGGCACCGTCGTTGCCGTGCACAAGGTCGAGGCCGAGATCATCGGCAATTCAAGCATCACCGCGACCGGCGCGCTTGGCAGCACGGATCGCGCGATAAGTGCCTCCTCGAGCCGCACCATCAGCGGTGTCGATGTTGTGGCGCAATCGGGCATCTTCGGCGCGGCGCTTACCGTGGCGGGCGGCGCCAGCGGCAGCGTCGGCCTTGCCGGTGCCTTTGCAAATACCACCATTGTTGAAGAAACCACCGCGCGGATCACCGGCGGCACGGTCAATACCGATGGCAACGTCACGGTTCTGGCCGATAGCGATGTGACGATGGAAAGCCTTGGCGGCGGTGTTGGCGGCGGCGGCGCCGTTGGCGCGGGCCTTGGCGCGGCGGCCTCGGTGCATGATGACACCACGACGGCGGCGATTGACGGCACGGCCACAATCAACGCCAAGGGCAACACCGGCAGCACCCTGATGCCCACCGGCGAAGAGCTTGGGACCGGCAACCATACCCTGAGCGCGGTGCGCGGCGTGGCCGTGTCTGCGGTGTCCGAAGAGGTTATCATCTCGGGCGCGATCGGCGTCGGGGCCGGTGGAACGACCGGGCTTGCCGGATCGGGCGCGGTTTCGGTGCAGACCGAGGTCACCAAGGCGTGGATCGGCGGCAATGTCACGATCAGCGACACCAATGCCAACAGCACGCAGGATCTTTATGTTCTGGCCCGTGACACCGGCACGGTCGTGTCCGGCGGCGGGTCGTTTGCCGGGTCTGGCACGGGCGGCGGCGCCGCTGGGGCCGGTGTGCAGGTCACGGTCAAGGAAACCCGCGCATGGATCGCGGGCGATGTGACAACCAAGGATGATATCGCGGTGCGCGCCCTCTCCGAGGACGAAGCGGTTGTTGTCGCGATCAGCGGCTCTGGCGGGGCGTTTGGATCGCTTGCCGGGGCGGCGTCGGTTCTGTCGATTGACAACACCACCGAGGCGGCCGTCAAGGGCACGGCCACTCTGACCGCGGGCGACAGTATTGCGATCAACGCGCTGGACAACACCAGCACCGACGTGATTGCCGGTGCGGCCTCTGGCGCGATTGCCTCGGGTGCGGGCTCTGGCGGTGTGAGCGTGATCAACAAGACCACGCAGACCCTGATCGAAGCGGGCGCGACCCTCACCGCCAATGGCGGCGGTAGCGGCGTGAAATCCCTCACCGGCGGCGTCGGCGTTGAGTACCTGGCCGAAGCCGGTGACAATGACGTCAGCGTCGGCACGTCGGGCGCCAGCAGCAGCACCGCCTCGGCGCAGGGCTTTGACAATCAGGGCTTTGACAGCGAACGCGTGGCCTCGGCGGATGCCACCAACCTTGGCGGGATTACCGTTCAGGCGGTGTCGACCGACCGGGTCGAGACCTTCTCGGTCAACGGGTCGGGCGGCGGGGCTGCGGTTGCCTTGGGTGGCACGGTCAACGTCATCAACAACATCACCGAATCCAAGGTTGGCGCGGGCGCACGCCTGACCACGATCGCGGCGGGCGATGATATCCGGGTTGCGGCCTCCTCCGACAGCTATGCGCTGAACGTGATGGCGGCGGTTGCCGTGGGTGGCGTGGCCGGTGCGCCGGGCGCAAGTGCCGCCGTCTTTGACAGCCGCACAGAGGCCCGGGTGACCGGGGCCGTCCTGCGCAGCGCGGGCGATGTGATCGTCGCGGCGGATGCCGTCGAGGATGCGCTTGCGGTGACCGTATCGGTCGCGGGCGGGGGCTCCGGCGGGGCCGGGATCTCGGCGAATGCGATCGTCATGAAATCCGACGTTATCGCGGCGATTGATGGCGCGGCTGACGTGATTGCCGACCACAATGTTGTGGTCGATGCCGATCACGACACTACCGCAGACGTCATTGCCGGCGCCGCAGGTGTTGGCATTGGCGGCGGCGGCGTGGGGGCCGGCGTCAACGTGGTGGTGATCGAGAAAACCACCGAGGCCTATATCGCCGGATCGGCGCAGGTCGATGCCCGCGCGGGCGGCGCGGCGGGCAGTGTTCTGAACGGCACGCTGACCGGTACGAATGATACATATGACGATGGCGATGCCCTTGGGCGTCAGTCTGCCGAGGGCGTTCTGGTTACGGCCGAAAGTGCCGAGGATCTGTTTGTCTTTGGTGCGGCGGCGGGTGTTGGCGCAGTCGGGATTGCCGGGGCGATTGGCGTCGTGGTGGTCGATAGCGATACCTCGGCCTATGTCGGCGGCACGGCGCAGGTGAACCAGCGTGAAAGCGGCGACGCGAGCCAGTCCGTGGTTGTCACGGCGGGCAACAAGCTTGATTTCTTTGCCGGTCACGGCGCGCTTGCCCTGTCGCTTGGCGGAAGTGCTGCTGGCGCCTTGGGCGTCGGGATTATCCGTTCGGATACAAGCGCTTATACGGCGGCGGGCACCCGCGTGAACGCGGGTGGCGATGTGATCGTCGGCGCGGCGGAACTGATGAATGTCGACCAGTTGGTGATTTCCGGCGGCGGCGGCGCGCTTGCACTTGCGGCCTCGGTTTCGGTTCTGTCGTTTGGCAATGACCTTAACAGCAGCCAGACGAGCGAGCTTTCGGTTGGCGGCCAGAACGCCATCACCGAATCCGATAGCGCCGCCTCGACCGGTTGGTCAAGCAGCGTTCTGGGTGGTTTTGCAAGCAGCGATGGCAGCGAGAATGTCGACGGCACCGGTCAGCCTTCGGCGACGGCACGCATCGCTTCGGCCACGCAGTCCGGCAATGCGACGGTTGCAAGCAACACCTCGGGCACTGTGGCCAGCGGCGCAACGGCGAGTGTCACCACCACCGGCACCGATGCCTTTGTCGCGGGCGTGGTAAATGCGGGCGATGACGTGTTCATCCGCGCCAATGAGCGGATCGACCTTGATACAGATGCCGGCGCCGTGTCGCTTGGCTTTGCCGCGGTCGGCGCAGGCATCACGGTCAACACCCTGTCGCGCGGCACCACCGCCAGCATCGACAGCACCGCCACCATTTCGGCGGGGCGCAGTACCACATTTGGCCAGGTCGATGTCCTTTCGGACATGCGGATCAACGCCAATAGCGTTTCGGTTCTCGGCACGGCCGGGCTTGCCGGCGCGCTTGGCGCGTCGGTCGTGGTTCACACCGATTCAACCGGTGCGCGGGCAGAAATCGACGGCAATGTCATCGACAGTGACCGCATCACGCTTTCGGCCAGCTCCGAGCGCGATATCGTGCTGGAAAGCACTCAGCTTGCGGTCGGCTCTTTCGTGGCCGGGGCCTCGGTCAGCCAGGTCGATGTCACCGGAACCACCGAAGCGCGCATCGGCACGCTGGCCGATATCGGCGGCGGGACAAATGGCGGCGTCGACAGTCTTGATATGGATGCGCGCAGCGATACGGTTGCCAGCGTCACCGGGCGCTCGCTTTCGGGCGGGCTTGCGGCGGGCGGCGTCAACGAAATGGGCGTTGATATCGGCGGGGCGACCCGTGCCGATATCAACAGTGCGAATATCAATGTCAGCGGCGCGATGACGGTCGATGCCAACAGCGTCGCCACCGGCACCGCAACCGTGCGCGGTCTGTCGCTTGGTCTTGTGACGCTTGGCCTGTCCAAGGCGGTTGTCACGATTGATCCGACGGTCTCGGCCAAAATCCGTGGCAACTCGGATATTGATGCCGGATCGGTTGTCGTGCGCGCACAAACCAACCACGAGGCCAACGCCAACGGCAATGCAAGCGCGGGGGCGCTTGGCTCTGTTTCCAGAATCGAGGCGCGTGCGACCATCGGCGGAAGTGTGACGGCCGAGATCGCAGGCGCGGGCCTGACGGTCGATGCGGGCAGTGTCACGGTTGACGCGGCCAGCATCGTCGATGCCGATGCAATCGTTTCCGGTATCAACGGCGGGGTCTTTGCGGTCGGCGAGGCGAAATCCGTCGCGACGGTGAGCCCCTCGATCACGGCTCGGATCGGCGGCGGTGCCACGGTGACGGCAACCGGCGGCGCGGTCACTGTTCTGGCGCGTCACAACGTGTTGGACGACGGTACGGTCGTCACGGAAAGCGGCGATTTCGGCATGGATGCCAGCGCAAGTTCGACCGCCTCGGCCGGGGCGCTGATCGGCGTGTCGGGCGCCAATGCCTCGGCGACATCGCGCGCGCAGCTTACTGCGGAGTTGACGACGGGCACGGTTATTGCCGGAAGTCTTGCGATCAGGACATTGGGCGATTCCGACGCCACATCCATCGCCACAAGCCGGATCGGTACACTGATCGGCGGCGGCACCACGACCAGCACGGCGACCGTTCAGGGCTTTGCCACGGCGCGTATCAACGGCGCGATTGTCACGACGACCGGCCTGACCAGTGTCAACGCCAATGACGCGGCCAATGCCCATGCCAGCGGCACCGCCGGTGCAGGCGGGCTTGCCGCCGGGGTTGGTGGCAATTCGACAAGCACGGTCAACCGGACCGTCACGGCGATCATTCAGGGCAGCAGCACCAATATCAACGCGGGCGATGTGCGCGTCGGGGCGATCGGCCTCATGGGCTCGCTTGCGACCACATCCGGTGTCTCTGGCGGTCTTCTCGCGGCGGGCGATTCAAAGGCCACGGCGACGACAACCTCGACCGTGCGGGCCGAAATCCGCGATGCGATCAATGTCGCGGCCAATGGCGCGTCGGGCGATGTGATCGTCGAGGCGTTCTTTAACGTCGCCGACAAGAACGGCGTCGGCGCCATCGGCAATGCGGCGCGCGCAACCGGCAACACCTCGGTTGGCGGCGCAGGCAGCATTTCGTCCACCGACATCAGGGCCACCTCAACGGCCAATGTCTGGGCCGGGTTCGGCCCAAGCGCGGTGGTCGATGCGACGGATGATATCGAGGCGACCTCGCGGGCGTTCAACGCGGCGGATGCAGTTGCCAACAACAACGCGGCCGGCCTTATTTCCGGCGGCGATGCCGAAGCGAGAACCACCACCACCACCAATGCCGACGCAGTTCTGGGAAGCGGATCGCGCCTGACGGCGGGCGATCTTGTGCGTCTCAAGGCCTTTGCCGCCGCTGAGGCGCGCAATACGGTCACCGGCGGCACCGAGGGTCTTTTGAGTGCGGGCTTTAGCTCGGGCACGGTCACCATGACCACCACAGCCGATGCCGACATGAACGGCAATTCCCGGATCACCGCGCGTGATGCAGAACTGCTGGCTGAAACCTTTGCAAACGCAATTGTCCGGGTGACAGGATCATCGGGCAAGGAGCTGGGCGATTCGCTCAAGGCGCTGTTCGAGGGCGATTTCGCCAATATCGGCATTCCGTCGATTGCCTCGGCTGGTGGCGCGTCGGCTGTGCTTACGATCAATTCGGAAGCCGATGTGGAGCTGTCCTCTGGCGCGGTGATCGACGCGTCTCGCGACGCCACGCTTTTGGCGAAAAACGCCGTGTTGCTTGACGCCAATGTCAGCATGACCACCGGCGGAGCGGTTGCCTCGTCTTCGACGGCCTTCGTGACCACCAACATGGATACCGATGCCGATGTAATTCTGCGCGACGGGTCTACGATCCTCGCGGGTAACACTGTCGATATCGACGCGCTGAACGAGGTTGCTGGCAAGCAAACCGCAAACTCCAGCACCAATGTGACCCTTGCCGGGGCCTTTTCGACTGCGGTGTCGCGGCTTAATATCGGGACCAATGGCGACAAGGCACAGGCCCGCATCCTTCAAGAGGGCACCTCTCGTATCGAGGGCGTGAACGAGATCAAAATGGATGCGGTTGGCCGCGCCACCCAGAACCCTGACGGCGCGTTTGGAAACGAGGTTGTCTCGCGGGCGATTTCGAACGCCGACACAACTGTTCTTGCGGTTGCAAATGCCGAGGCCATCGGCTTTGGCTATGGTCAGTCGATCATCGACATGGCCGATCCTGCGGTGATGGTATCGAAATCGGTTGATATCGACGGAAGCTCCAACCTTGCGATCACCGAGGTGGCCGAAGCCGACGCATCGGGCTTTATCACCAAGATCGTGGAGGTCGTGCGCGAAGTGGTGCGCAAGGTGACCAAGTGGTTGCCCTGGCCGCTGGACAAGATCGTCGAATGGGTGGTCGATACGGTCATTGACCTTGTGACCGTGTTCGAATTTGCCGATAGCAATGCCGAGGTCACCAGTGTCGGCGACGATGCCGATGATATCGTCAATCTGCGCGGCTCGATCTTCCTTGGCGAAGGTTCGGACAAGCTGTTGCGGGTTAATGCCGATGGCACGATTGCGGCTGAATCCAACGTCGGCGCAACGATCAGTTCGAACACCATTCTGGTTGATGACATCATCAACGATGCCGGCGGCAAGCTTGATATCCGCCTTGTGCGCGGGATCGTCAGTGGCGATGCCGATATTTTCCTGCCCAAGCTTTTGACCAGCGTCACGCTTGAGAACAACACCAGCCGCGATCTGCACATTCAGCGGGTCGAGATGATTTCGACCAATGGCGGAGAGCCGGATATCAACGTGGTCGATAGCCGTCCGGCGCCTGCCGATGTGAGCCCCGGCTTTAATATCCGCAATGCGGGTGGCGATTTCACCACCTTCACCGTGCGTAACAATTCGACCGCGCTGACGTCTGACGTGCTGTTCCTGCGTGACATCAGCAACGTCGCCGCGATCTATGATTTCCGCGCCCAGGGCGGCAATATCACCCAGGCGGCGGGCGTAGACCTTATCGCCGGGGATGCGGGCCAGATGTTTGCGACCGATCTGAATGGCGGCACTCTCGTGCCTGCGGTCAGTATCGTGACCGATCGCGGCTCAATCGGGGCGGCGAATAATCCGTTCCGTCTTGAGCTTGTCCGGGGCCGCGATTTTGCCGATGGCACGATTGCGCATGATCCGGTCAATTTCTTCGGCCGCGCCGGAGATGATCTTTACCTTGACCTTCAGGGCACCAATATCAGCTTCTTGGAGACCACGGCGGTTACCACGCCGGCCGATGGTGTTCAGCTTGATATGCAGGCGGGTGATCAGATTGATTTCGTTGGGAAAACAGGCAAGCTGACGCGGGTTTTGACCGCGCCGAATGGGCTTGGCTTTATCACCACGGCCACGAATTTTGCGGTCGAGGGGGTCTATGACATCCTGAACGCCACTTCGACCGGCGGCGATGTCGACCTTGAGGTGCTCGGGCCCTCGTCGATGGCGATTGGCTCGGTGTCGGCGGTGAATGGCACCGCGACGCTGATTTCGGGCGGCAATCTTGTCGACCGCAACAACACGGGCGCGGCGGATGTGACCGCGCGCAACGTGATTCTGACCTCGCGCAGCGGCGCCATCGGATCGGCGGCAAACCCGTTTGATATCGACAGCTCGAACAACGCCTTGGGCACGGTTACGGCCACGGCCCCCGGCGCGATTGTCCTTAACGAGACCTCCGGTGACATGCGCATCGCGCGGATCAGCTCTGGCGCCGGGGTCACCCTGAGCGGCGTGGCAAGCGTGGTGGATGCGTCGACCGACACCATCGCCGATATCATCGCCACCAACCTTACGATTTCGGCAGGTAACGGCGTCGTCGGCACCACCGCCAACAATCTTGACCTTGACGTGAACCGCATCGACAGCGTGCTGGCGCGTTCGGTTCACCTTAACGAGGTGAGCGGCAACATGGTGGCCGGATCGGTCACCGCCACGGCGGGCGATGTGCGCCTCAATGTGACGGCGGGCAACCTTCTGGTGGAAACCATCACCGCCAGCGGCAATACCTTCCTGACCACCCCGGTCGGCAGCGTGCTTGATGGCACCGCCGACGCAGGGGCGGGCATTTTCACCAATGGCCTCACCATCACGGCGTCGGGCAGCATCGGCACGGCCTCGGATGCGCTTGATGTTGATACCAGCCGCACAGCGGCCCCCGGCGCGGTTCTGGCGGCGGGCAATGGCATCACTCTGCGCGAGACGGCGGGCACGCTCGTTCTGGCTTCGGTCACGGCCAGCGGCGGCAATGTCGCGCTTGAGGCGATCGCAGGCGGTATTCAGCTTCAGGCCGGCGGCGTGATTGCGGCGCGCGCGGGCAACCTTGTGATGACCGCCAGCGGCGCGATTGATCTTGGCGTCAGCAGCAGAACCTCGGCCTCGGGCGCAATGACCCTTTCGGCGGGCACAAACGTGATCACCGGCGCAGACAGCATTGTCACAGCGGGCAGCACCCTGTTGATCACCGCTGCCGGTCTGATCACCGGCCAGTCCTCGACGATGTCGGCGGGCAACGCTCTGAGCGCCAATGTTTCGGGCAATATCGCCCTTGGTCGCCAGAGCCAGACCACCTCGACGGGCACGATGTCCCTGAGCGCAGGCAACGCGGTCACCACTGGTGACGACAGCACGCAAACGTCGGGCGCCGCCATGACCGTTTCGGCGGCAAGCCTGAGCACCGGCGTGATGTCGACGCTTGAGGCCGGGGGCACGCTGGCCGTGGCCACCAGCGGCGCGATCACCACCGGAACCGCAAGCCGGATGACCGCCAACGGCACGCTGTCGCTCGGCGCGGGCGGGGCGATTTCGACCGGGACCGACAGCGTGATCATCGGCGCGAGCAACATCGTGGTCTCGGGCGCGAGCCTGACCACGGGACCCCGCTCCTCCATTGCTGCTGGCACCACGCTGGCCGCGACCACCACGGATGGCACCACCCTTGGTGTCGCAAGCCGGATGACGGCGGGCAGCTCGATGAGCCTGACAGCGGGCGGCGCGGTCACCACTGGCAGCGACAGCGAGCAATCTGCTGGCACCAACCTGTCGGTCACGAGCGCGAGCCTGAGCACCGGTGTCAGCTCGACCATGCAGGCGCTTGGCGCTTTGAGCGCGACCACCACGGGCGCGATCACCCTTGGTGTCGATAGTGCCATGACGGCGGGCAGCACTCTTGGCCTGAACGCGGGCGGCTCGATCTCGGCCTTGCAGGGCGCGCGTGTTGCGGCGGTTGGCGCGGCCAATATCCAGGCGCGCGACAATATCACCTTTGCCACCGGAAGCGTGGCCGAGACGGGCAGCGATCTTACGATTGCCGCCGATGATGACCTGACACAGGACCTCGGGGCGCTGTTTGCGGCGGGCAACCTGATCACCCTGTCGATCGATCTTGGCGATGCGGATGCGCCGCGCGCGACGATGGCGCTGAACGGGGCGCTTGAGGCCCAGGCGATCGAAATGCTGGGTGGCGCGGATGATGATATCTTCCGCATCAACGTGACGGCGATTGATGGCAATACCAACCTGCGCGCGGGCGCGGGCGATGATGACATCTTTATCAACCGCCTGCCGTCGATGACGACGGTGCGCGGTGGTCTTCGCGACAGCTTCTCGATTGATGGCGAGGCCGGCACCGATGTGACCGAGATCGACCTGACCGGCATCAGCGATGTGGTGATCAACACCTTCGACAGCGGTGCGCCAGATGACGGGCTTGACCGGATGCTGATCCGCACCACCGCCGAGGATGACACGGTTCTGATCCGCAAGAACTTTATCGCCTTGCTGCAAAGCGATGGCGCGGGCGGCTTTGCCAACCCGCTTGAGCGGATCAATTACGACGAGACCATCAATGCCCGCGTCCGGATCGAAACCGGCGAGGGGAATGACACCTTTGCGATGGATGACAACAGCACGCTTTTGACGCTGGATGGCGGCATCGGCGACGATACCTTCCAGATCGGCCAGGTCTTTGGCTCAGAGCGTCAACCGGGCAATGTCGCGCCGGGTGACGAGATTGCGACCGTCACCACGACCTCTGGCTTCCTGAGCCGCGGCAATAGCGTGGCCACCGTGCTTTATGGCGGGCTCGGCAATGACATCTTCCGGGTCTATTCCAACCAGGCGGCTTTGCGCATGGAAGGCGAGGCGGGCAACGACAACTTCCTGCTGCGGGCCTTCCTGCTCACCGATAGCGACGGAAGTTCGCTTGCCGGAGAGTCGGAGCTGAATGCGGGGGATGGCGATGACGAAATCCGCTATAACGTCAACGCACCGGTCAATATCGACGGCGGCGCCGGGTTTGACCGCGTTGTTGCGGTCGGCACCGAGGCGAATGACAACTTCCTGATCACCAAGGCCGGCATTTTCGGCGCCGGTCTTTCGGTTACCCTGTCGGGTGTCGAAGAGGCGCTTGAAGTAGACGGGCTTGAGGGCGACGACAGCTTCTTTATCCTGTCGACCCGCGAGGGCGTTGTGACCACCGTGATCGGTGGTCTTGGCAGCGACACCTTCAACGTCGGCGGAAGCGTCCTTGTGCCGGTGATTGCCGCCACGGATGGCGGCCAGCCGGGTGTGATCAACCACTTCCTTGATGCCGATCCCGAGATCGATCCCGGGTTTTGGGACAAGGTGGGAGAGGGTATCGACCTTACGGTCAAGCCGGTCAATTCGGATGCGGTGTTCATTGACGAAACCGGCACCGGCACGCAGGTTTCCGAGGGCAGCGGCCTGATTGATACCTATACGATCCAGATGCCGGGCGTTCCGGTGTCGCTGACGTCGGCCGCCTATATCACCGTTTCGGCGGCGCAGGCCTCGACCGCGCAGCCCAACGGTGCACGCACGGTTCAGGTCTCGACCGACGGGGTGAATTTCTCGGATCAGCTTGTGCTCAGCTTTGACAGCACCAACTGGAATGCACAGCGCACGATCTATGTGAAAGCGCCGAACGATACCGCCGAAGAGGGGCCGACCACGGCGGTGATCGGGCATTCGATCATCTCAAACGATCCGGCGCTCAACGGCATCCGACTTCAGGATATCAAGGTCGAGGTCGAAGATAACGACCGCGCCGATATCATTGTCACCGAAACCGGCCCCGGCACCACGGTTGCCGAAGGTGGCAGCAGCGACACCTATTCGGTCCGCCTGTCCAAAGCGCCCAATGTGGGCGAGACGGTGACCGTGACACTGGATGCGAATGGCGAAGTCAGCTTTGATGACAACACGCTGGTGTTTGACAGCACGAATTGGAACGACGCACAGGTTGTGACGGTTTCGGCGGTCGATGACGTCGACGAAGAAAACCTAGACGATGTGACGATCACCCATTCCGCCAGCAGCAGCACCGGCGCGTTTGACGCCGAGGATGTGACAATCGTTGCCAGTGTTCTGGACAATGACACCGCCACCCTTGTGGTCAGCCAGAGCGACGGCAGCACCACGGTGAGTGCAGGAACCGATGGCACCGACAGCTATGACCTGACGCTAAGTCGTGCGCCGGTCGGAAGCGTGACCGTGACCATTGAAACCGACGGTCAGACACTCTTGTCGAGCGCCGATGCGCGCTTTGACGGCACTACAGTCACCTTTGATGCGACCAATTGGGATATCCCGGTGACCATCGACGTGGCGCTTGATCCCACGGCGCCGGTCGCTGATCCTGCCAACCCGATCAAGACCGTTGCCGCACAGCCGCATCTGGTGAATGCCATCAACGGCCCGCTGATCCTTGAAGGCAATGTCGGCCCCGAGGATCGCTCGCTTGTGTCGGCGATCATCCTGCCGACCGAGCTTGACATCCCGCTGACCCCGCCCGAAGTGCCCGAAGTCGGTACCGATGTGGACCGGGTGAATGTCTTTAACGACAGCTCTGACGCGCCGGACACGGGTGTTTTGACCGCTGGCAATCTGTCGGGTCTTGGCATGGGCGGCGAGCTGCCCCTCAACCAGGGCACCGAAGAGGCCGAGATGTTCGTGACCTATGCCGGTGGCATCACCTATACCAACATGGACATCTTCGAGGTCATGCTGGGCCGCAATAACGATACCTTTACGGTTGAAGGCACCGCCGAAGGCACGATCACCGCGATCCACGGTGGGGGTGGCGATGATACCATCACCGCGCTTGATCACTCCGGGCCGCTTGTTCTTTATGGCGATACCTCGGCCAGCGGCGAACGCTATAGCGCCGGGGCGGGATCGCTTTCGGACAATGCCTATCGCTTTGGCCCGGATGGCGATGATGTCATCGACGTGCGCGACACGACCAGCGCGGTTGTGATCGACGCCGGGGGCGGCAATGACACCGTCTATGGCGGGGCTGGCGGCGATCATATCGCCGGTGGCGCAGGCGATGACGTGATCCTCGGCTTTGGCGGACGTGACCATATCTATGGCGACAGCCGCTTCGAGGTCGATCTTGTGACCCGCGAAACTGAAACCGATGTCACGCAGGGTGCTGGCAACGACGACATTTCCGGTGGCGATGGTGCGGACATCATCTTTGGTGATCACGGCCGGATCCTTCAGCCCGGCCAACTCAAGGTGCTTGGCACCGGTGGCGTCACGCAGGTGATCTCGGCCAGCCCGAACGTGGGCGGTTCGGATACCATTGACGGCGGGCTTGGCGACGATCTTGTGATCGGTGGCGCCGCTGGTGACGTGATCGAGACCGGTGACGGCGACGATATGGTTGTTGGCGACAATGGCGAAATGGCCTTTGTCGACGGGCGGCCCTCTGTTCTGCGCACGCTGAGCGACGATATCGGCGGCGATGACATCATCGACGCCGGTGAGGGCGACAATGTCGTTCTTGGCGGCTTTGCCTCTGACAGCATCACCGCAGGCAGCGGCGCGGATGTTATCCTTGGCGATGGCGGCGTGGTTGACTGGTCGCTGGTAACGCCGCTTCCGACGCTGTCGCGCGTCGAAACCATCGCGCAAGAGCTTGGTGGCAATGACACGATTTATGCGGGCAATGGCGAGAATATCGTCCTTGCCGGTGTCGGCGCGGATCTGGTGGATACCGGAACCGGGGGTGACATCATCCTTGGCGACAATGGCGTGATCATCTTCAACGCCGGAGTCGTTGTCACGGTGCGCAGCACCGTGTCGACCATCGGTGCGGGTGACCTTATCCGCTCTGGCGCGGGCAATGACACGGTTCTTGGCGGCACCGCCAATGACACGATCGAGACCTCGACCGGCGAGGATATCGTCCTGGGCGACAGTGGCCAGCTTGATTACACCGACGGCGTTCTGCGCGTCGCAAGCACTCTCTTCGAGGGGCTTGGCGGTGGCGATGACACCATCAACAGCGGCGCAGGCGATGACGTTGTCATCGGCGGCGACGGCGGTGATGAGATCGCAACGGGCGAGGGCGCGGACATCGTGCTTGGCGATCAGGGCCGGATCACATGGGATGCGGATAATGCGCGCCCTGCGACCATCGAAACCCTGTTGTTCGATATCGGTGGCGTTGATCTTATCACCACGGGCAATGGCGAGGATATCGTCATTGCCGGGACGGCGGGCGATTCGGTTGATACCGGCGCCGGGGCGGATGTTGCCTTTGGCGATCACGCGCAGATCATCCTGAACCTCGGGGTTATTGCATCGGCCAGCTCGATTGCGGTGACGCAGGGCGGGAATGACCGCCTGACGCTTGGTGCGGATAATGACATCGCGATTGGTGGTTACGGCGATGACACGATCACCGGCGATGGCGGGATGGATATCCTGCTGGGCGACTCGGGCCTGTTCGATAGCTTTGCCCTTGATGGCGATACCTCCTCGCTTGATATCGTCACCTCGATTGCGCCCGAGAGCGGCGGTGCCGATGAGATTGACGGCGGTGACGACAATGACGCAATCATCGGTGGCGGTGCGCAGGATATCTTGATCGGCGGCAACGGCAACGATCTTGTGTTTGGCGATCACGGCAAGATCGAGCGTCTGAGCGGTGGTCGGATCGACCTGTCGCAACTGCCGCTGACCACGGCGGCGGATCTTCCGTTCTCCTTCCTGTCGATCTTCGCGCATGACGCGGCGCTTGGCGCAGGGGATCGGATCATCCTTGGCGCGGGCGACGATATCGCCGTCGGCGGCCAGGGTGGCGACAGCATTTCGGGCGGCACGGGCGGTGATGACATCATCGGCGGCCACAACGATTGCGGCGGTGCGGATGGCGATGACATCATCGACGCCGATGAGGGCGATGATGTCGTGGCGGGCGACAACGCGGAAATTCTGCGTCGCGCCGACACGCTTGATCAACGCCTGCGCAGCCTTGCGGGCGCCACGCTCTATGAGGTGGACCCGATCACCGGCGCGTTCCTGCCGGATTACCTGCCCAATGTCACCGCCGAATGGCAGCCGAGCCTGAGCGGTGTTCAGGGCCGTGACATCTCGCTGTTTGATCATTCCGAGGGCGCATCGCCCGAGACATGGGGCAATGACATCATTGCCGGTGGCGCGGATGATGACCGTCTGTTCGGTCAGCGCGGCGACGATACGGTTTACGGCGATGCCACGATCGACTTTGACGCCCCCGGTGGCCCGCTGGTCATTCAGGATGGCAGCGAGAGCGATGGCAACGATTACATCGAAGGCGGCGGTGACAATGATCTGTTGATCGGCGGCCTCGGTCAGGATGACCTGATCGGTGGGTCGTCGCTTCTGTTCCTCGGCAAGAGCTGTAACGACGAGGGTGGCGAACAGCTTATTGATGGCGATGACACTATCTATGGCGGCGACGGTCTTGATCTTGAGCGCAACAGCCTTGGCGACACCTCGGATCGCGGCCATGCCCGTGACGCGGATGTGATCCTTGGCGACAACGGCAACATCTTCCGGGTTGTCGCGGATGGCGCCGCGCTGAACTATCAGTGGGATACTTACGGTCCGGGCGGCACCGAACGCGTCGAAGTGCGCGCCATTGAATATGCGGCCTATACGCCGGGCGGGGACCCCAGCGATATCGGCGGCAATGACCTGATTGATGGCGAGGGTGGTGATGACATCATCCACGGCATGGGCGGCAAAGATGTCCTTTATGGCGGTGCGCAGAACGACGATGTGATCGGCGGCGCCGGGGATGACTGGATCTCGGGCGGCACCGGCAACGACGGGATTTTGGGCGATGACGGCAAGATCCTGACAAGCCGCAATGGCCTGACGGAAACCTTGATCGGGCTGAATACCGCCACAACGGAAGAGATCATCTCGACCCAGGCGAATGCGTTCCATGCCATTCTCAACCCGCTTGGCGAGTTGAAGAAAACCGCGGATCTCGAGCCTTGGAATCTTGGCGGAAGCGATCTGATCTATGGTGGTCTCGGCGATGATTCCATCCACGGCGGTGCTGGCAATGACGGGATTTCGGGCGCCGAGGCGCTGCCTGAATTCTATACCACGCCGAGTGAGTGGCGCCCCGAGACTGATCCGGTCACTGGCCGCCTGATCACACCCGACGGTTTTTATGACTTCAACAACGCCCTTGCCCGGATTGAGGGCCATGTCCTGAACTTTGACGCGACCGAGGGCGAGCTTTCGCCGCTGGCACGCGAATGGGCCAAGGGGGATGGCGATGACAAACTGTTCGGCGATATCGGCGATGACTGGATCGTCGGCGGCACAGGGCGTGATCACCTCTGGGGCGGTCTTGGCGGGGATATCCTGAACCTTGACGATGATCTTGGAACCAATGGCGGGGCCAATGATGCGCCCGATGCCGCCACGACGCCGGTTTCGGGATATGGCGACCTTGCCTTTGGCGGCGGTGGACGCGACATGCTTATCGCCAACACTTCGCATGACCGGATGGTCGACTGGGCGGGCGAATACAACAACTTCGTCGTCCCGTTCTCGCCCTTCGGCAACTGGACCGTGGTCAGATCGCCTGCGCCCTGGATTCAGGAGTTCCTGATTGCGGTGGCCGAAAGCGATGGCACGGATATGACGCGCCTTGGCGAAGGCGGCGATCCGGATCGTCTTGGCGAACCCTTCGGCGAGTTGGGGATGATCACCCAGCAGGATGATGGCTGGCAGGACAACACCGGCGCACCCGATGGCGGACAGCCGGGCAATACCAAGGGCGCACGTGATGGCCGCGGGATTGAACCGGCTCCGGCTCCGACCGATCCGTCAACTGTTGATCTGACTGCGGACGAGGCGCCGCTTGCGGCTGTGACGACCTTTGACGTGACGACCCTGTCAACTGATATCACTTCGGGAGACACAGGCTGGATCGTGGAGACACAGGAGAGCCTTGCCGAGACGTCACAGACTCAGCCTGAGGATGGCGCAGAGGTTGTCGAACTTCTGATCGTCCAGCCTGCGGCGAATGACAATACAGCAGAGGCGACCGTGGCTGACGATAGCGGCTTGGTCGATTGGGGTCTGGTGCCAGTCGCGGCTAGCGCGTCAAACGGCAATAAGAAGGAATAAAAAAGGGGCGTTAAGCCCCTTTTTTACGACCAGCGGATGCAGGCCTTAGGTTATAGCCGCGCGGTACAGCGCACACCGGCCGGCAGGCTCTGGCCCGGATTTGGCAGGCTCAGGCGTACCCCGAAGGTGCCCGAGGCCGCATCAAAGACACGGTCGACCACTTCGACCACGGCGGTGTGGGCAAGATCGGGTTGGGTTTCGAGGCGGATTTCGATCTCGGCGCCGATCTCGATCTGATTGGCCATGTCCTGGGGCACGAAAATCTCGACGTGCAGCGGGTCAAGGGTGGCGATGCTCATCACGGCGCCCTGTTCGTCGGCATATTCGCCCGCATCTGCATTGCGCGCCGTGACGATGCCGTTGACCGGGCTGATCACCGTGCGTTGATCCAACAGCGCGTTGATCCGGGTAAGCTCGATCGCGGCCAGATCCCGGTCGGCGATCACGCGGTCGCGTTCCTGGTAAAGGCCGATAAGTTCGGCCTCGACGCGATCAAGTTCGCGCATGGCGATCAATTCGCGTTCATAGAGGATCTTGACCCGCTCAAGCTGGCCTTCAAGCACCTTGATGCGGGCATCGACGCCGGTGATCTGGGTCTCGTCCGAGGCGCGGCGCGTGGCAAGGGCGACCTGCGCCTGAAGCGCGGTATCGGTCAGCTTTAGAAGGACATCGCCCTCTTTGACCACATCGCCGCGGCCGACATTGACCGATTTGACAAGGCCGGGCACCTCGACGGCGATTTCGACCACTTGGCTTGGCATGACCACGCAAGAGCGGATATCCAGCGCATGGGCGGGCGCGGTGCCCAACATAAGTAGACCTATAATCGACATTCTTTGCAACATGGGTTGCTTCCAATCCTTATTCTCGCCAAACTTTGCCCGGATAAAGCATCATGAACGGGATTTGGTGGTTAATTTCTTTACGATCGAATGGCTTGAGACGCACGATAGCGTGTTATGCTTTGCCCGGTCAGTCAATAGTATTCGCGGTATGCGAGGATTTTGAAAAACCCTTAATAACGGCCGTCTAAGGAGCAAGAACATGGAAACGCAACTACTATTCTACAAACGGGCCGTACCGGTTTCGAGCGAAGCACATAAGGATGTCTCGCTTCGGGTTGCCGGTGATTATACTTTCGCCAAAGAGGTGAACTCTGTGCCCCTCGTCGCGGCCGAGTTTCGCGCCGCAGCACCCGACAGCACGATCGTCTTTGCCGGTGAGGGCGAAGAGGTCATGCCGGTGGTCATCCTTGGCCTGCGCGACAAGGAAAACCTGTATGTCGATCCCGACGGGTCGTGGAACGGGCGTTACATCCCGGCCTTCATGCGCCGCTATCCGTTTGTCTTTGCCAGCTCTGAGGACGGTAAGAACTTTACCCTCTTCGTGGACGAAGAATATGACGGGGTGAACAAGGACGGCGAGGGCGAAAAGCTGTTCGATAGCCGTGGCGAGCGCACAAGCTATCTTGGCCAGGTTCTGGATTTCATGCGCGAGTATCAATCACAGTTCGCGCGCACCAAGGCCTTTTGCAAACGTCTGCACGAGCTTGGGCTTCTGGAGCCGATGCATGCACAATACACATTGCCGGATGGATCACCCGGTCGCCTGGCCGGATTCTCGGCGGTGAATCGCGAAAAGCTCAAAGAGCTGAGCGGCGAAACCCTTGAGCAGATGCTCAAGACCGACGAGCTTGAGTTGCTGTTCGTTCACCTGCAATCGCTCAACAACCTGCAGCCGCTCATGGAAAAGGTTGCCGCAACCGCGCCCAAAGCTGCCGATAAAGCCAAAGGCACGAACGGGGCCGCCAAAAGCAAAACGGCAAAGTCGGAAACGGCCTGACGACTCAGGCTCTCGGCACTGGGGGCAGGATAAAAGCGAGAAGGGGGCCACTGGCCCCTTTTTTCATCTTTGCAGTGCTTGAGTCGGGCGAATCTTGTTAAATATCTGTAATTACGGTCTTTATTGGACCCACGGATTGTGCAGAGCACGATCAGGCGGGCCAAATCCCACGCCGAACCCCCTTATTTCCAAGGAAAAACCGTGCAGATGCAGAAAAATTCATTTTTTGCCAAAAAAGGGGTTGCGGGTTTTCCCTACTAACCGTAGAACCCCCTTCACCGGCGGCGCAGTGATGCACACCGGGACGCCGGACGGACCAGACGGGCACTAGCCAAGACGGGAAGCGAGGCCAAGA